>CAMDRT010000016.1 GCA_945906815.1 Bordetella parapertussis | reverse complement strand
TGACGGGATTTCGCCCGTCAGTCCGACCCGATCGGTTGTTACGAACGCGCTCGTCACCCAGGCGTACGCCGGGGTCCAGAAACGTACTGGATGCTGGCCTACGCCAGCATGAGGAGGTGGTGGTTTTAGGTCACTCCGCCTTGATCCCCGCCTCGTCCAGCACCTTGGCCCAGCGCGCCGTTTCGGATTTGATGTAGGCGGTAAATTCAGCGGGCGCGGTGCTGGCCTGCAACTCCACACCCTGGCTTGCAAAGCGGCTGCGGATCTCCGGCGCCTGCACAAATTTCACGATCTCCGCGTGCACTCGGCTGAGGATTTCCGGCGGCGTAGCCGCTGGCGCCATCATGCCGTTGAATATGCTCGCCTGAAAACCGGGCACTGTTTCGCTGATGGCAGGGACCTCGGGCAGCAGTGCGCTGCGCACCGCGCTGGTGATGCCCAAGGCACGCAACTTGGCGCCACGCACATGCGACAACGCGGTACTCAGATTGTCGAATTTCACCGGTACCTGCCCACTCAGCAAATCGATAATGGCGGGGCCATCGCCGTTGTACGGTATGCGCATAATCTGCACACCGGCCAGGCGCTTGAAGAGCTCCAACGCAAGATGCGAGCCTGATCCATTGCCCGATGAACTGCAATTGAGCTCGCCCGGACGTGCTTTGGCAAACGCAATGAATGCCTTGACGCTCTTCACCGGCAGCGACGGATGCACCACCAGCATTTGCGGCAGCGTCGCGATATGGCTTACCCCGGCGAAGTCGCGCACCGGATCGTAAGGCGGATGACGCATCATTTTCGCCGCCACCACCACGCTTTGCGCCACCATGACCAACGTGTATCCGTCGGGGGCCGCGCGCGCAACACTGGCAAGACCAATAGTACTGTTGGCACCCGGGCGGTTCTCGACAAACATGCGCTGCCCTAGCCCTACACTCACCTTATCCGCGACCGCGCGCCCGATCAAATCCAGATTGCCCCCCGGCTGCACCGACACAATCAGGCGCATCGGTCTGACCGGGTAGGGCTGCGCATGCGCAGCCATGACGCAGCCGCAGAGCACAACGCCGACGATGAAAACTTTTGACAGATGCTTCACGTATTTCCTCCACTCTTAGCGCTAATGGGCAACCCACAGCGTACCTGAATTTGTGGCTTTCAGTCTAAACGCCGCTTGGAATGTGCATCAGGCACGGTGTATAAAGGTGGCTGCGCATCAAAGCAAGGCTTGCATGCCGCAATCACTCGAACGGGAGCACGTTAATGAAATCAAATACTTATACCGATAGTGGGCGCCGGGCGTTACTGCGGGCCGCGGCAGCGGGTGTGGCCATGGTGAGCCTGCCGTTGGCGGCACGCGCGCAAACTGCCGCGGGCGCAAAAATGCAAATCGGCATCGTGGGTTCTGGCAGAGTCGGCGGCGCCGTCGGTGGCGCGTGGGTCAAGGCAGGACACCAAGTCATGTTCTCATCGCTCAATCTCGAAGACGACAAAAAGCTGGCGGCAAGCCTCGGTGGCGGTGCGCGCGCGGGTACGCCGCGCGAAGCGGCTGGCTTTGGCACGGTGCTGCTGATCTCGGTGCCCTACAGCGCGCTGCCCAGCGTCGGCCAGGACTTGGCCGATCTGATCAAGGGCAAGATCATCATCGACACCTCCAATCCGATCCTGGCGCGCGATGGTGATATGGCAGTTGCGGCACGTGAAAAAGGCGCGGGACTGGCGTCGATGGCGTTCCTGCCGGGCGCGCGTATCGTGCGCGCCTTCAATGCAGTCGGCTACTCTCGCATGGCGGAGGCTGCAAAGCGGAGCGAGCGCATGGGCATGCCGATCGCGGGCGACGACCCCAATGCCATCGCGGTGGCGTCAGCCCTGATTCGCGATGTCGGCTACGAGCCGGTGCTGGTAGGCCCGCTGGCCACCATGGGCAAACACCTGATACCGGGCACACCCTTGGCGGGCGAACGGCCGGCGGAAGATATACGGAAAATTGCCGCCACGCTCAAGTGATGTCATGCGGTGAAGGCAAGAGAGTCTGCAAGAAAAACCGCCGCGTCTTTTACGACAGCGGCGGTTGCGATTGACAACGATTGCAGCGGTTAGGCCCGCGCTACACCGGCCTTAAACCAATCTGAGCCCGCCCGACAGCGGCGCGCTACGCACCGGTTTGCCGGTCGCTGCAAACACCGCGTTGAGGATCGCCGGCACCACCACGCAAATAGTCGGCTCGCCCACACCGCCCCAGAAGTCGAAAGTCGGTGCGATCACCGTTTCCACTTTGGGCATGTGCACGATCTTCGGCATGTGCAAGGTGTCGAAATTGGTTTCCACGATACGCCCTTTCGCCACCGAGCTTTGACTCATCAGGCCGCTCATGCCGTACACCACGCCGCCTTGCACCTGGGTGGCGATCTGCTCAAGGCTGACTGCATGCCCGCAGTTGGTGGAGAGCACCATGCGATGCACCTTGATGTTGCCATTGTTCACCGACACTTCGGCCACCGCGGCTGAATAGCTGCCGTAACCCATGAACTGCGCGATACCGCGATGGCGGCCTGCGGGCAGCGGCGTGCCCCAGCCCGCCTTGTCGGCGGCGGCATTGAGCACCGCCAGGTGCTTGGGATGTTTTTGCATCAGCGCCTGACGAAACTCCAGCGGGTCGCGGCCTGCGGCCTTCGCCACTTCCTCCATGAAACACTCCAGAAAGTAGCCGTTCTGGTTGGTGTTCACGCCGCGCCACGGGCCCACCGGCACGTGGGTGTTGCGCATGGCGTATTCGGTGCGCAGATTCGCCGGTGCATAACCGATCTGCGCGTCGCCGGCCGCTTTCCACAGGCCCTGCAACTGACGCACGTCTTTGCCATCCTTGATCGCTGCCGGATTGGCAAAGGCGTTGATCGATTGGCCTGATACGCGTACATGCAGGCCGGTAAGGTTGCCTTGCGCATCCAGGCCCGCAGTCAGTTTGCACTGCGCGATCGGGCGGAAGAAACTATGGGCGAGGTCTTCTTCGCGTGACCAGATCATTTTCACCGGCGTTCCCGGCGGCAATTGCATGGCAATCAATGTCGCTTGACGGGTATAGTCCTGGTTACCGCCGCGGCGCCCGAATCCGCCGCCCAAATCCATTTTGTACACTTCGCATGCACTCAATGGCAGGCCCGAGGTTTGCGACAGTGCCGCCATTGAGGCTTCGGCATTTTGTGTCGCCACCCAAGCTTCTGCCTTGTCGGCTGTCAGGCGCACGGTGGCGTTCATCGGCTCCATACAGGCGTGCGGCACAAACGGTGCGGTGTAAACCGCCTCCACTTTTTTGGCGGCGCCGGCGATGGCCTTGAGCGCATCCCCATCGTTGATATCCGCAAACGCGTCGGTGGAATTAAGCCCGGTGCTCAGATGCTTGAGTATCCCGGCCTGCGACACCGCTGCGTTGGGACCTTCATCCCACACCTTGGGCAGCGCATCCAGCGCTTTTTTCGCGCGCCACCAGGTGTCAGCGACCACGGCGACGGTGGTTTCGTTGACGCGCAGCGCCTGCGGCTTGCCAGGCAGGCCGGCGATCCGGCTCTGATCAAAACTGACCAGCTTGCCGCCGAACACCGGGCAATTTATGATCGCCGCATGCAGCATGCCGGGCAATTTCACATCCACCGCATACAGCTTGCTGCCGTCCAGTTTGTCGGCGGTGTCCAGTCGCTTTACCGGCTTGCCGGCGATTTTCCACTGCCGCGGATCGCGCAGTTTGATCGCCTTGAGATCGGGCGGAGTCAGTTTCGCCGCCGCATCGGCAACCTTGCCATACGAGGTGCTGCGTCCCGAAGCACGGTGCGTGATGACGCCCTTATCCACCGTCAATTCAGCGGCGGGCACTTTCCATTCATTTGCGGCTGCCTGCATCAGCATGATGCGCGCGGCAGCGCCGCCACGACGCACGTAGTCGTGCGAGCCGCGTATGCCGCGGCTGCCGCCGGTGGACATATCGCCCCAGGCGCGTTTGCGCGCGAGATTTTGTCCCGGCAGGATATGCTCGGTAGTCACTTTGTTCCAGTCGCAATCGAGCTCTTCGGCCACCAACTGCGCGAGGCCGGTCAAGGTGCCCTGCCCCATCTCGGAACGCGCAATGCGCACCACCACGGTGTCATCGGACTTGATCGCCACCCAGGTGTTAACTTCAGTTGAAGGCAGGCTGGCGCTGCCGCCGCTGGTGACACAGCCGGAAATGCCGAAGCCCAGCACCAGTCCGCTGCTCGCAACGGCAGATTTCACCATAAAGTCGCGGCGCGCGGGATTGTCGATGTTTGAGTCGATACTCGTATCGTTGATCGTTGTCATGTTCTGTCTCCGCTTTCTCACACCACGGTGTATTCGTTGGCCATCACCTCGGCGGCGGCGGCGGTGTTGCCCGCTGCCGTATGTATCGCTGCGCGCACACGCTGATAGGTGCCACAGCGGCAGATGTTGGTCATCGCTGTGTCGATATCGGCATTGCTCGGACGCGGGTTCTTGGCCAGCAGCGCTACCGCGGTCATGATCTGCCCCGATTGGCAGTAGCCGCATTGCGGCACGTCGATCTGCAACCACGCTTTTTGCACCGGGTGCGAGCTGTCGCGCGACAAGCCTTCGATGGTGGTGATGCGGTCACTCTCCTGCACTGCGGATAGGGGCATCACGCATGAGCGCACCACGTTGCCGTTGATGTGCACCGAGCACGCGCCGCACTGCGCCACGCCGCAGCCGAACTTGGTGCCGGTGAGTCCGACCTGTTCGCGTATTACCCACAACAGCGGCGTATCGGCCTCCGCCTGCACCTCGTGTACCTTGCCGTTGATATTCAGTTTTGCCATGACTTTCCTCCTGCGGTTGATTTAAGAACGTAAAGCGTGATGAGTGAAATACGGATAGTGGCGCGTAGCGTAGCGCATCTTGCGCCTAAGTGAGGTCTATGCCTTGCGGCTATGCGGCATCTTTGCGGTTCAGCAGTTCCACACTTACCCCGTCGGGTGCATTGATAAAAGCCAGTTGGGTGGTTGGGTTAAAGTCCTTGGGTTCCACGCTGAACACCACGCCCTGGGCCTTAAGTCCGTCGCAAAATGCCAAAAAATCGCCTTTGATACGCACGCCAAAATGATCGACGCCCCATTCCAGGCCTGCTTTGCTGCCTGTAGATTCGCCGGGGCGCTCACCGCGCACAATGAGCATGGCGCCGCCGCCGATCTCCACGTACAACTGCGGTGCGCCTCTGACTTCACCCGTACGCACAATCTCGCCGCCGAGCTTATCGACATACCAGCGTGCAGCAGCCTGCGGATCTTTGCTGATCAGGTGCACGTGGTCGAAGCTAATGTTGGGGTTGGCCATGACGACTTCCTGGGTGAGCAGCTTGAACAATGGGTGGACGTAAGGACTACGGGCGGTGATGAGCGAAATTGTAGCCGCAGTCACAAGATTTTTCGGGGGCAGCGACGAAAAATTATAACCGATTGTTTTATATGAGAGTTTTATTTCCACGTTAGCGCGATGCGCGGGGTCACGCGGCGATTGCAGCAACGGCGCGCACTGTGCTACGTTTGGGGTTGGCTTTTTCGTAACACCGGCGCAGCAAAACTCACAATACGAACTCGAGGTTTCAGCATGAATCATCCCGCAGAAGCAGCCGCAACCCAGGCGCAAGCTCTTCCCCTGTCGCGCATCACCGTGCTTGATCTCACGCTGGCGCGCGCCGGCCCTACCTGCGTGCGCCATCTCGCCGATTGGGGCGCCACCATCATCCGCATCGAACCGCCTGACACCGGCGGCGAGGATGTCTCCGGCAGGCGTGACGGTTTCGATTTTCAGAATCTGCACCGTAACAAAAAGTTTTTAAAGCTCAATCTGAAAACGCCCGAAGGCCACGCCGCGTTCATGAAGCTCGCCGAAAAAGCCGACGTGGTGATCGAAAACATGCGTGCCGAGGTCAAGCATCGGCTGAAAGTATCGTATGACGACGTGAAGAAAGTGAATCCGCGCATCGTCTACGGCAGCATCAGCGGTTTTGGTCAAACCGGCCCCTACGGCAAACGCGCCGGTGTCGATCAAATCGTGCAAGGCATGGGTGGCCTGATGAGCATCACCGGCCTGCCCGGCCAGGGTCCCGTGCGTGTGGGTGTGGCGATTGCCGATCTCACCGCAGGCAATCTGCTGGCACTGGGTGTGATGACCGCGTTGTTCGACCGCGAAGTCACCGGCGTCGGCCGCTGGGTCAACACCAGTTTGCTGGAATCGATTATTTTCATGCTCGACTTCCAGGCCACGCGCTATTTGATCGCGGGTGAAGTTGCAGGGCAGGCAGGCAACGATCACCCCACGGGCGTGCCCACCGGCGTGTTTCCCGCGAGCGACGGCCTGTTTAACATTGCAGCCTCCTCGGCGCGTGTGTTTGCGCGCTTCGCCGAGGCGCTGGGCAAGCCCGAATGGAAAGACCGCGAAGAATGGAACACCCAGGGCAAGCGCAGCAAGGATCGAGTTGCAATCAACGCCGCCATCTCGGAAGTCACCAAACACAAGCCCACCGCGCATTGGGTAGAAGTGATGGAAGCCGCCGGTGTACCGTGCGGCCCGATCAACACCATTGACAAGACTTTTGCCGATCCGCAGGTGCAGCATCTAGGCATAGCCCAGACCGTCAAGAGCGAGAAACTCGGCGACCTCACGCTGGTGAGTTCGGCGATCAATATGGTCGGCACCAGCAAGAAAATACGTCGTGCCACGCAGGATTTGGGTCACGACAGCGATGAAATTCTGGCGTCAGTGGGTTATACCAAAGAGCAGTTGGCGGACTTGCGCGCCAAGGGCGTGATCTAACAGCAAAAGCCTTTTTAGACACAGATTTACGCAGATTTACGCGGATTCTTTTAGCGTCAATCTGCGTTCATCTGCGAAATCTGTGTCGAAGGTTTTGAAGTGTTTTAAAAAAACAGGGCACACAACATGGATTCCATCAGCACAGACAAAATACTCGCCAGCAAACAGGGCGCTATAGGCACGCTGACCTTTAATTACCCGGAAAAGCACAACGCCATGTCGCCGGAGATGGCGCAAGCCGCGGCGGCCGTCATCAACGATTTCGCAGCCGATCCCGCGGTGCGCGTGGTGGTGCTGCGTGGCGCAGGCAGCAAGGCCTTTGTGTCGGGTGGCGACATTTCCCAATACGAAAAAAACCGTGCCACGGCAGAGCAAGTCGCCGCCTATACCCAGATGTCGTCAGGCTTTCGCGATGCTCTCGTCCAGATCGCCAAGCCGACCATCGCCATGATCCGTGGCTGGTGCCTCGGCGGCGGACTCGCCATCGCGCTGCGTTGCGATATGCGCATCTGCTCAGAAGATGCACAATTCAGCGTACCGGCCGCGCGGCTGGGTATCGGCTACGGCGCCGACTCGCTGGGTCAACTGGTAGAGCTGGTCGGCCCTTCGGTGGCCAAGGAAATTCTGTTTACCGCGCGCCGCTATACCGCCTACGAGGCGCATCGCATCGGCCTCGTCAATCATGTGTTGCAGGCCGGCATGCTCGAGGCCTTTGTCCAGCAGTATGCCGCGACCATGGCCGACAACGCTCCGCTGTCCATCGTCTCGGCCAAACGGGTGATCGACGAATATGTGAAGGATCCGAGCCAACGCGATCAAGCAGCGGCCGACAAAGCCGTGGCCGATTGTTTTGCCAGTCAGGATTACGTCGAAGGCCGGCGTGCGTTCATGGACAAGCGCAAGCCGGTGTGGACGGGGCGCTAGAAGCGCACGCACCCACAGCCCTACGTTACCGGAAACGCTGTGGCTCAATGCTTTTTCTAGGATTACTGATACCAACAACGCTCGTCACCCCGGTGCACGCCGGAGTCCAGCAACGTACTGGATGCTGGCCTACGCCAGCATGACGAGGTGGTTTTAGTGAGAGCTGCGAATCAGCGAAACTCCTCCCCCTTCAAGGGGGAGGTCGGGAGGGGGATGGGGAAACTCTGTGGCTCAATGCTTTTTCTAGACTGAAGTAGAAACACATGCGAACTTCCAAAAGCGCCATCCGCGTCGGCACCGGCGCAGGCTTCTCCGACGACCGCATCGAACCGGCCGTCGATCTGGCCGAGCGCGGCAAACTCGACTACCTCGTATTCGAGTGTCTCGCCGAACGCACCATTGCCCGCGAGAACCTCACACGGCTCAAAAACCCCGAACTGGGATACACGCCGTATCTGGTCGAACGTTTTCAGGCGGTGCTGCCCGCCTGCACCAAGAATGGCATCCGCATAGTCACCAACATGGGCGCGGCCAACCCACTGGGCGCCGCGCGCGCCGTGCGGCGCGAAGCCAAGGCGTTGGGCATCGCTGACCTGCCGGTGGCTGTGGTGAGCGGTGACGACGTGGCAGAAATCGTGCGCAGGAATCCGCAGCTTGCGCTGATGGAAAACGGCGAACCCGTTGAATCGCTGTTGCCGCGCATGGCATCTGCCAACGCCTACCTCGGCGCGGATGTCATCTGTGAAGGCCTCGCCACTGGCGCGGCGGTAGTGATGACCGGGCGCGTCGCCGATCCGTCGCTGTTCCTCGGTACCATGCTGCATGGCCTGGGTTGGAGCTACAGCGATTATCCCAAGCTGGCCGTCGGCACGCTTGCGGGACATATGATGGAGTGCGCGGCACAACTCACCGGCGGTTGCTTTATCGACCCCGGCAAGAAGGACTGCGACGACCCGGTCAACATCGGCTTTCCCTATGCCGACATTCAGCAGGATGGCAGCCTGGTGCTGGGTAAGCTGGAGGATTCCGGCGGCCGCCTGGACCGCATGACCTGCACCGAACAGGTGTTGTATGAAATGCATGACCCGACCAGCTACATCACGCCGGACTGCATACTCGACATTACAGATGTCGAATTCGCGCAGGACAGTCAGCACCGGGTGCGCGCCATGGGCGCCAAGGCGCGCCCGCGCACGCCGACCTACAAAGTGGTGGTGGGTTATCACGACGGTTACATCGGCGAAGGCGAAGTCGGCTACGCCGGCCCCAATGCACTGGCGCGGGCGCAATTGGCCGAAAAAATTGTGCGCGAGCGGCTGCGCCAGCGCGGCTTCAGCTATCCCGAAATTCGCGCAGATTACATCGGCATCTCCAGTCTGCACGGGTGGGGAGACGGCAGACCCGAGCCGTACGAAGTGCGGCTACGCATTGCGGCACGCAGCCCTGAGCGCAAGGCCGCGCTGGCGGTGGGCTTCGAGGTACGCACCCTGCACGTCAACGGGCCGTCCGGCGGCGGCGGCGGCTCGAACGCCATTCGCGAAGTGCTCGCGGTCAAATCGCTGCTGATACCGCGCGCACTGGTGAAAACCGAAGTTTCGGTGGAGGGCACGCTGTGAGCGTGAAAGTCTATGACCTGGGCCACGCCCGCGCGGGCGACAAGGGCAATACATCGAACGTTTCGGTCACTGCCTATGACGAGCGCGCATGGCACATCCTGCGCGAGCAATTGACCGTCGAACGCGTGATGCACGCCTATGCCGAGATTGCAAAAGGCCCGGTGACGCGCTACGAACTACCCAAGCTCAGGGCGCTTAATTTTGTTATCGAGAATGCACTGGGCGGCGGCGTTACCGTTTCGCTGGCGCAGGACATGCACGGCAAGAGCTTGTCGTTTGTCATGCTGAACATTGATTTGCGCGGACCCGGCTGATCTCAGTTCAATTTATGCGGCGGTATGCCCTGCGTTTGTGGCGGCAGCACAGCATCGGGGTCGATGGCTAGTTTGAGATTCCAATCGGATTGCGCCACGGCATCCAGCAACAGCTTGGACATCATGTGCAGCAGCCCGGCATCCACGCCAAGGTCGACGCCCTGCCCCTGCTCCGGATGCAAGCTCAGCAGTTGTTGCTTTAGATGCGGCTGTTTGCCGGTAATGCGCGACAGCAGCACCGGTGCCGTCCCCAACGGCAACAAGCTCACGCCTTCATCGAACGGCTGGGTGAATTCGCCGCTGCGCACCGCGTTGGCGTGCTGCAGATCGATGATCGCGCGCCGTACATTCTTGTCGGCGTGCTGCGCCGAGGCCGGATCACGCTCCAGCATCTGCAGCAGCATGGTCCACAACAGCTTCACATAACGGCGCGTCAGCCAAAAGCGGAACTCGGCGCGCTCGGTGGACAAAATGCGCAGCAGGATGCGATCTTCCTGCGCGTTGTACGCCATCTGTATCTGGTGAATGTTCATAAGCAGGGAGCTTACTGGCCGTCCGTAACCACGTAAAGTCGCGCCATATCACTGTGGCGCTCCCCCTCAGTGCAATGCGCGCTTGGCGAAAGTGATCGCACCGCCCTTGCTGAGGTCCACGCAGATTGCATCCTGGGCTGCGAATCGGCCTTCTAAAATCGCTTTGGCCAGCGGATTTTCGAGCTGCGCCTGGATGGCACGCTTCAACGGCCGCGCACCATACACCGGGTCGAACCCCGCCGCCGCCAATTCGTGCAACGCCGCATCGCTGACCTCTATTTTCATGTCCAGCGCCGCCAGCCGTTGTTCGAGATCGGCGAGTTGTATTTTCGCGATCGACTGTATGTGGCTCTCATCCAGGCCGTGGAACACCACGATCTCGTCTATGCGATTGATGAACTCGGGCCGGAAATGCGCCTTCACCTCGCCCAGCACCGCGAGCTTGATCACCTGATAATCGTCGCCCTGCATTTGCTGAATCATGTGCGAACCCATATTGGAGGTCATCACGATCACTGTATTTTTAAAATCCACGGTGCGGCCCTGGCCATCGGTCATGCGTCCATCGTCGAGCACTTGCAGCAGTACATTGAACACATCGGGGTGCGCCTTTTCGATCTCATCGAGCAGAATCACCGAGTACGGCTTGCGCCGCACCGCCTCGGTCAAATAGCCGCCTTCCTCGTAACCGACATAGCCGGGCGGCGCGCCGATCAGGCGCGCCACTGAATGTTTTTCCATGAATTCCGACATGTCGATGCGTATCAAGTGATCTTCGGCATCGAACAAAAACGCCGCCAGCGCTTTGCACAATTCCGTCTTGCCCACGCCGGTGGGACCCAGAAACAGGAATGAGCCGTACGGCCGCTTGGGGTCGCCCAGTCCCGCGCGCGAGCGGCGTATCGCATCCGCCACCAGTCGCGTCGCCTCGTCCTGCCCCACCACACGCGCGTGCAGCCGCGCTTCCATTTGGAGCAGCTTTTCACGCTCGCCCTGCATCATGCGCGACACCGGAATGCCGGTAGCGCGCGACACCACTTCGGCGATTTCTTCGGCCCCCACCTGCGTGCGCAACAGCTTGTGTTTCACCTCACCGGCACCCGCTTTTTCCGCCTGCTTCAGTTGCGCTTCTAGCTGCGGCAGCCTGCCGTATTGCAGCTCAGCCACCTTGTCAAGCTTGCCTTCGCGTTGCAGCTTTACGATGTCGGCGCGTGCGCGCTCGATGGCCTCTTTCACCTGCGCGCTGCCCTGCACCTGCGCTTTTTCCGCTTTCCAGATTTCATCGAGGTCAGCATACTCACGCGACAGTATCGTGATTTCCGTTTCAATCAGTTCCAGCCGCTTTTTCGAGGCCTCATCTTTTTCGCGCTTGATGGCCTCGCGTTCTATTTTGAGCTGAATCAGACGGCGGTCGAGTTTATCCATAGCCTCCGGTTTGGAATCAATTTCCATTTTGACGCGCGACGCCGCCTCGTCGATAAGATCGATCGCCTTGTCCGGCAAAAAGCGGTCGGTAATGTAGCGCTGCGACAATTCCGCCGCTGCCACGATGGCCGGATCGGTGATATCCACGCCATGATGCAATTCGTACTTTTCTTGCAGTCCCCGCAAAATGGCGATAGTGCTCTCCACGCTGGGTTCATCCACCAGCACCTTTTGAAAGCGGCGTTCCAGAGCCGCATCCTTCTCAACGTATTTGCGATACTCATCCAGCGTGGTCGCGCCCACGCAGTGCAACTCACCGCGCGCCAGCGCGGGCTTTAACATGTTGCCGGCGTCTATCGCACCCTCAGCCTTGCCCGCGCCCACCATGGTGTGCAGTTCATCAATAAAGACGATGGTTTGGCCTTCGTCCTGCGCTATTTCCTTGAGCACGGACTTCAGTCGCTCTTCAAACTCGCCGCGGTATTTTGCGCCTGCCAGCAGCGACGCCATATCCAGCGACAATACCCGCTTGTGCTTCAGCGTTTCCGGCACTTCGCCATTGACGATGCGTTGCGCCAGGCCTTCGACTATGGCGGTTTTGCCCACGCCGGGTTCACCGATCAGCACCGGATTGTTTTTGGTGCGCCGTTGCAGTATCTGAATTACGCGGCGGATTTCATCGTCGCGTCCGATCACCGGATCGAGCTTGCCCGCGCCCGCGCGCTCGGTGAGGTCCATGGTGTATTTTTTCAGCGCCTCGCGGCTGCCTTCGGCTTCCGCGCTTTGCACGCCTTCGCCGCCGCGCACGGCATGGATCGCCTGCTCCAGGGGCGCGCGCGTCACACCGCTTTGCTTTAACAAACGGCTGGTCTCGCCTTTGTCCTCTATGAGCGCCAGTAAGAACATCTCGGAGGCGACGAATTGGTCGTCGCGTTTTTGCGCTTCCTTGTCGCTCACATTCAGCAGATTGCCCAGATCGCGCGACACATGGACTTCGCCGCCCGCGCCCTGCACCTTGGGCAGGCGCTCAATCGCCTTCGTCAGCGCGCCGCGTAACGCAGGCACATTGGCGCCGGCACGGCCCAGCAGCGACACCGTGCCACCCTCCTGTTGCTGTAGCAAGGCGTGCAGCAGATGCTGCGGCTCGATGTACGGATTGTCATGTCGCACCGCCGTGCTTTGCGCGTCGGCGAAAGCCTGCTGAAACTTGGTGGTGAATTTGTCAAATCGCATAGCGTCCTGCCCTGTGTGTCTCTATGCCTGCAAAGATGGGGACCGCATGCGGGGATTCAAGGCGCAGCGGATAATTCACATAACCCATTGTTTTTAAAACTAAACCACCACTTTCCGTCGCACCAGTTGTGCACTATGGCGCTGCGACAGCAGCAGCGGATTCAAAACCAGCACGGTCTCGCCGCCATCCAATAGCGCGGCGCCGCTTACGCCGGGCACGCGCGCCAGTTGCGGTCCGAGGTTTTGGATCACAAGCGCCTGCCTGCCGGCCAGGGCATCGACTTGTATCGCGGCCCGCTCGGCACCACTGCGCAACAGTAGCACCCAGCCGTCGGGTGCGGCTTGCGCCGCCGTGCTCTCATCCCTATCGAGCAATACGCTCAGATGATGAAATGCGTAACGCGCGTTTTGCCATTCGATCACGCCGGCGGCATGCGCTGCACCCAGCACCTCGGCCTTCAAGCGCTGCACCTGTTCCACCATCATCGTCGGCACGGCAAAGGCGTTGCCGCCCACACGCATCACCACGGCTTGCAGCAGCGACCAGGTGAGCGGCAGATGCACGCTGAAGGTGGTGCCTTTGCCAGGCAGGGTAGTGGTGCCGACACGCCCGCCGAGCGCGCTAATCTCGCTCATCACCTCAGCCATGCCGATGCCGCGCTCGCCATCCGCGGTAACGGCGTGGGCAGTGCTCAAGCCTGAGCGAAAAATAAAATGGCCGATCTGCTGATCGCTCAGCTGCTCGTTCTCGCGCATCCATCCCAGAGCGATGGCTAGTTCGCGTATACGCGCGAGATTCAGGCCGGCGCCATCGTCGGCCAGCGTCAACACCACTGCGTTGCCCTCCTGACGCACCGCTATGCGCAACACAGCCACTGGCGGCTTGCCCGCCGCGAGGCGCTCCGGCAGTGCTTCTATGCCATGCACCACTGCATTGCGCAGCAGGTGTTCAATCGGCGCAACGATACGCTCAAGCACACTGTGCTCGACTTCAACGCTCCCGCCACTGATGTCGAGCTCGACACGCTTGCTGTTTTCCTGCGCTGACAGCCGTACCACCCGCAACAGGCGGCCGGAGATGCTCGCAAACGGCGCCATACGGATCGCCATCAAATCCCGCTGCACATCGCGTGCCATCTGCGCCTGCGAGGCCAGCGCTTTTTCACCTTCGTCGAGCGCGCGCGCCAGACTGTGCTGCACCGTGGCCAAGTCGTTGACACTCTCGACCATCTGGCGCGTTAAGCGCGATGGCATCTGCGTTTCAGCCTGCATTTCGAGTGCGCACCACTGCGCGCGCTGACGGCCGATGGTGTCGCTGAAATCGTGCAGCGTAGCGCGTGCACTACGCAATTCCGCGGACGCACGGGCACCCGCAATACGCATCTCGCCCGCCTGCTTGGCGATGCGCTCGATCAGATCGGTGCGCACGCGTAGCAACGGCCGCGCTGTTTCTGCAGCGCCTGCAGCGCCTACACCACCTGCCGCACCTGCGGCATCCGCCAGCGGCGACTCCGCGAGGGTTGCGCTCGTGGTATCCACAACAACTTCAAGCGGCAATGCTGCAGGCGCCGTGGCCGGCACAAGCACAGGCGTCACACCCGTCAAAGGTTCCGCCAGTTGCGCCGGACCGTGTTGTGCTACCACCACAAAGGCAGACAGCGCCGCCAGCCGCGCGGTGAGCGCGCGCTGTTGCGTTTCATCAGCGCGCGCGCCGTGCGCATAACGCGCTACATCGGCACGGCATTGTGCCGTCAGTGCCGCGGCAGCGGTGTGCCCCAGTAAGCTCAACACACCGCCAGCCTGCCGCAGGGACTGGTCGATTACGGCGATCTGTTGCAGGTCAGCAGGCTCGCGCAACCCGCGGTTGAGTGTACGTTCTATAGCGGCAAAGTTGCGCGTGATCTCGGCATGCGCCAGACCACGCAGCGCCGCCGCTTGCACCGGCTGCGCGGCTTCATCCAGCAACTGCGCGGGCGGCACCTCACCTAGCGCCTGTGGCGCCAGCACGCTCAGCTTCAGCCGCGCCGCCATATGGTGCGCACGCGCCGCGAAGCCGGCGCTCAGGGTAAACTTTTCCGCGAAGCCGGCGCTCAGGGTAAAATTTCCTGCGGACTCTTGTGCAGCAGGCGTGTGATCCGCCAGCGCGCTTTCGATCATCAGCAGAGCGCAGGCGCCTTCCAGCGCAGCCGCCTCTGATAACGCGCAGACCTCTGGGCCGGGCTGCGCGAGGGCGTGGGCATGTTCAGCCAACTGCGCAATCAGTGCGGTAAGCGCGGGTTGCGCCAAGGCTACACAGGTGTCGGCAAGCGCGCGCACGCGCTGCTCAAACTCCGCGAGGACACCGCTGCCCTGCGCGCAAGCACTCCACAGCGCTTGCAAGCTTACGGCGTCGCGCCGCGCCGCGGCAACGGTTTCGGCGCAGCTTGTAGCAGCGGCCGCTGCATCCTCCGCTGCGACGTCCAGCGCGCCATCCAGGCGGTACAGCCGCCGCACCGCATGCAGCATCTGCATCTCCACTTGCGGCTGCGCCCGTGCTGCCAGATACAAGGACTCGCGCAACAGGGCCTCCGGCGCATCGGGCACATCCGGCGCACCCTGCACCAATCGCCCCAACTGCAAATCAAGTTGCGTCAACCAATGGCGCAGCTGCAGATCCGCGCTCAGCCCGCCCTGCTGCACGGCCTCCAGCACGCCGCTGGCGATCCACCACAGGCGCCGCGCGCTGCCACTGCGTTGCGCCTCTTCGACGCGCCTGACGGCGCCCGCGATTTGATGGATCCCGGCCATGTCATCGTTGCGTAGCCACTGCAACAGTCCCGCTTCCAACTCGCGGCGCACACTACGCAATGCGTTGGCACTGAGCACAGTGGCTTCAGCGCGCTCACCCGGATGCAGATTCACAGCGGGAAAAAACAGTTCGCCCTGATGGGGTTCGGCAATGCCACGCACACGCTGCAACTCTGCATAGGCCGGCCACAAACGCATCACATGCGCGCGTCCGCTGGTGCTTAGCGTCTCCACAAAAACCGTCAACGCGGCGGCACCGGCGCTAAACGCGGCAGCCTGGGCGGGTGCATCAATACCCGTTGCCGCAATCAGCGCGCCCAATTCCGTGCTGAACTGCAACAGCGCGCGATGATTCACTATTTGCATCGCGGCATGCGCCAAGCGCCACTCGCGTTGCGCGTTGCCTGTGGCTGCATCACCACCGCTGGCCAGCGCCTGCGCTGCGGCACTTAATGCAGCGCCTACCGCGAAGCGCACTGCCGCCAGCGACTGGACCATCGAAGGAGAGACAGAATTAATCATAACCCATTGTTTTTATTTATAATTATTAGCCATCACCTCATGCCTTGAAGCGTGCTACCGACGCTTTGAGCTGGCACGCACGCAGCGCCAGTTGTTGCATCGTGGCGGTAGTTTCATGAGTGCCCTGAGTCGCCTCGCTGCTTAGCGTCAGCGCATTGTGCATGCTGTTGGCGACCTCGCGCGCACTATCCACCTGCCTCTCGCTACTCAGCGCAATGTTCTGCATAAGCCCGGCCAGTTCCTGGGTCACGGTGTCGATCTCCGACAGCGCGCCGCCTGCGCTATCCGACAACTGCACGCCTTCTACCGCACCCTGCGTAATTTTCTCCATCGCTGCCACCGCGTCCTGCGCTTCGGCCTGAATGGCCTTGACGATGGCGCCGATGTGCTGGGTCGCTACGCTCGCTCGTTCCCCCAGGCGCTGCACCTCTTCCGCCACCACCGCGAATCCGCGGCCGGCCGCGCCCGCTGTCGCCGCCTGAATCGCGGCGTTCAATGCCAGCAGGTTGGCCTGCTCGCTCATGTCCGCTATGCGTTCAGCGATCTCGCCTATCTCCTGCGACGATGCGCCCACACGTTGGATGCGCTGGGACGTCTCCTGCATCCGAGCATGCATCTGGTGCATAGCCTTGAGGGAATTTTGCAGCGCCTGCGAACCACGCGCAGCGGTGACCAGGGATAAACGCGCCACTGCGGCGGCGTGGGCAGCACTTTTTGACACCTCGCCGATGGATTGCGTCATCCGCTCTACCGTATCGCCGGCCTTGCGCAGTTCTTCGCCCTGATGGCTGGCGCTGCTCAGCAGGCGCTGTGACACCACGCTCGCGTCCGCTGCGCCGGTAGTCACCTGATCCGCCGTTGCATTGACGCCAGCTACCAGGTTGCGTAATTCACCCACCGTCAGGTTCACCGAGTCCGCAATCGCGCCGGTGATGTCTTCAGACACCGTTGCCTTGGCGCTCAAGTCGCCGGCGATGAGCACATCCATTTCGTTCATTAAGCGCAACAGGGCCGCCTGGTTACGCTGGTTCTCGTCGGCATCGCGCCGCGCTGCAACCTCACGCGCGCGGGTGGTGGTCAGCCATACACGGCCAAGCAAAATAAATCCCAGCAGCGCGCCGCTGACACACATTGCGATCAACCCCAGCATGTGCCACTGAAAATCCTTGAGCACCTGGAGCCGCGCTTCGATCACTTTACGGTGCTCGACAGCCAGGGCTAGGCTCAGCGTTTCGATCGCTGTCAGTGCGCGGTTGGCGGCCGCCTGCGCATCGGCAACCGCGGCTGGCGTGCTCGCGCGCAACAGTGCATTAAGCTCGAGGGCGCTATTCAGCGCAGCGGCGGCAGGCGAGTGCAGTGCAGTGCGCACAGCAGCACTCGCCTCAAACAGAGTGTCGAACGCCAGCCGTATCGCGGCGCTGCGTTGCAGCAGTTGCTGCCCTATTTCGCTCGGTGCCTGCATGTCCACTGCATCGCGCACTTGCGCGCTGGCCGCCGCCAGCGCGGGCACCTCCACCGTCATCAGGCGCGCGAGGCTGTTGGCTTCAATCTGCGGATCCAGCAGCAGATGGGAACGCGCCACCACATCCGCCAAGTGCACAGTGAGCGCGGCGTCGAGCGCGCGATAGCCATCACGGGCATCCATTTTCTCAGCGCCCGCTTCAATGCGCGCCCACGCCGCCTTGACGCGCCCCCAACCGGCAGCGGAATGCAGCAGCGCGCTGTGACGCGTCTCCAGGGCTTCCACCGCGCTCACGCGGCCGTTGACCTCGGCCGCCAGCTTGGCCGCGGTGCCGGCACGCGCCGCGGCCCGATAGCGTCCGCTGCTGTGCTCCAGTGCGCGCAGGGCGCCAGCGTATTGCGCGCCGACCAGCTCGCGTTCCGCCAACGCAATTTCCTCACGCTGCTGTTGCAGCAAAAACCAGGTGCTCACTGCCACCGGCAGCAGAAATATCACGCCCAGCAGGATCAGTATATGCAAATCCGCCACACCGCGTTGCGCTGCGCGCACGGCATGCGTGCGTGTGCGTGGTGAACCTGCCGCAAGTCCTGTACCCTGTAGAGCGTTCATGGTTATTCTCCGTACCGCGTCAATTTCCTGGATGTCCCGTTCGCGCTGATTTCTGCAATCCGCTCAAGGCGGGCAAGCTGTGGCATCCGGCGTAGTTCATCCCGTCGCGGTTGCCACCGCTATATCGATGAATGCGGGGTCTCGCACCAAGGCCGCTACGCTGATTTCCCGGTATTGGCGACCCTCATGATCCGCGACGACAGCGGATACCCACGGCGGCTCGGGACGCGCGCCGGCCACGGTGCGGAACGCCTGCGTATTGCGCAAGCCGAGCACGCGGCGCACCAACAGACCGGCATTCACCCCGTGGCGCGATCCACACAGCAACAGCGCGCTTTGCGCGTCGCACGGCGTCACGCCGTAACCACAGAAATCCGCCAAATCCACCATGCCATGCAGCGTGCCGCGCACATTGACCAGACCCCGGTACCAGCGTCGGGTCAGCGGCACCCTACATGGCCACGGCACCGGCATCACCTCGCCGGCATCGGGTAAAGGCAGCAGCCACAGCAGTTCACCGCTCTCAAACGCCAACCGTGAAGGTAGCGTATCGTGGGCCACAGCATGGGCAAGCCGGCGCGCGAGGTTTTCCTGAAATTCACGGCGTCGGGCGCTGCGTGCCATGTCAATCGGGCAGTGCTAGGTTTTTAATCGGCATTCGTCAGCTATCCCCAGGCATGCAGCGTGCGTTTGGTGAGCCATTCAGTGAGGCATCAGGCGCTTCGTTGCAGGCGATGCGTATACACCGCCTGCAACAGACCCTGGCGCGTGAAGGGCTTGATCAGATATGCGCTGGTGCCGGCCATCGCGCCGCGCGCGCGCTCAAACAGGCCGTCTTTGCTCGACAGCATGACAAACGGCACATGGCGCCAGATTTCGTTTTGCCGCAACAGCGCACAGGTCTGATAGCCGTCCAGACGCGGCATCATGATGTCGCAGAAGATAATGTCAGGCGCATGCTCAACAATTTTAGACAGCGCATCAAAACCGTCTTCAGCCAGTACCACCTCGCAGCCGGCCTGCGTTAAAAAAATTTCCGCGCTGCGGCGTACGGTGTTGCTGTCATCAATCACCATCACCTTGACGCCCGCAAGACTTAATTCTTCGCTCATAGTTTCAAGACCGCAGCGGCCGGTAAAATTTCGCGTTCCAACAGCACGACCCGGCAGGGCATGTGCAAGGCTGCGCTTATGTTATCGCGCTACGGGGCGCGATGGTAAAAATTTCAGGCTCCCCGTTTTAATCCCCGTGGCAGCGGCGTTTCCCGCTCGCTTTTGCCGGAATTACGCGCCTGTGCGATGATCGAGCGACCCGGCCTTCGACCCGCCCTTCCCATGCGCATTGCCATCCTTGAAGACGACCAGGCTCAAGCCGAATTATTGCAACATTGGCTCACGCAGGCAGGTCTGACCTGCCTGCTCTATAACACCGGCACGGCTTTTCGTTCCGGCATAGCGCGGGAACATGTCGATCTCATGATCATCGACTGGTTGCTCCCGGACGACGATGGACTGGCAGTGCTGGATTGGTTGCGCGGCACGCTCGGCAGCCGCTTGCCGGTGATGTTTGCCACCACTCGCGCCGAGGAAAAATCACTGGTGACCGCGCTCGACAAAGGCGCCGACGACTATTTAATCAAACCCCTGCGGCAATCCGAAACCGTTGCTCGTGTCCATGCCCTGTTGCGCCGGGGCGTCAATGCCAGACCCGAGTCAACGGTGACGCTGGGTGGCGTGCATATCGACGTGGATCAAAATCGCGTCACCAGCCACGGTGCGGCGGTGGCTCTCACCGACCGCGAATTGCAACTCGCCGTCTACCTGCTGCGCCATCACGGCCGGCTGCTGACGCGGCACGAACTCCTCCAAAATGTGTGGCATACCAGCACCCGCATCGTCACCCGCACCATCGATACCCATGTCAGTCGCCTGCGCGCAAAACTCGGGCTCACGCCCGAACACGGTTTTGAACTGTCCACGGTGTATCACAAAGGCTATCGACTGGCGTATCACCCGCTATGCCCCGGCGACACCCCGCGCCGTTAGTGCCTGTTAACAATTAATTCGTGAGATGAATTAATTGTTAACAGGCACTAGGCCTCAGACATAAAACACCTCCACCCGCTGTATGTAATCGGCGTATTCCACCAGTGCAGCTTCGATGGCGGGCGTGTCTTTGCGCTGGGCCGCGCTCTCGATCTTCCCGCCGAGCGTGGTGAGCCAGTGAAAACCATAACCGCCACCGCTGCCTTTCAGGCTGTGGCCGCCGATGCGCAGCGCTTCGAAATCTGCCGCGGCCAACTGCGTGCGAAACGCCTCGATTTCCGTGCGCCGCCGTGCGAGGTAACGCGGGATCAGCACTTCAAGGTCCTGGCTGACCGCAACCCGTATTTTGTCGCTCATGATGCGTGTCCGTCCTGATGCTGCATTTTTCGGCAGCGCGGTGTGCGGTGCATTTACACGCGCAGTTGCGCCAGGTAATCCAGCAGTTCCTGTGCGCTGCCAAAACGCGCAGCGGCACTTTTGGCCAGCATGCTGTCGATCAGTTCCTGATAAGGCTGCAGCGCCAGCGGCAGGCGCGGGATGGCTTCGTGCATGTGTTTATTGACCAGCGCGATCGGCGTGGTTGCGGTATACGGCCTGCGCCGGGCGAGCATTTCAAAAGCGATCACGCCCGCGCTGTAGACATCGGAACGTCCATCGAGGGTGTCGCCCTGCGCCTGTTCGGGGCTGAGATAATAGGGCGTGCCGAGTATGTGCCCGGTCTGCGTCAGGTTGTTCATATCGCTCATCATTTTGGCTATGCCGAAATCGACAATCGCCAGGCTGTCGTCGGCGCGAAACATGATGTTTTCGGGCTTCAGATCGCGATGCACAATACCAATATCGTGGATGGCTTTTAACGCCAGCGCCACTTGCGTCAGCAGCGCCAGCGCCTGCGCCACGCTCAGGCCTTGTTGGATGCGCTGGCGCAGATCGCCGTTGGCAAAATATTCCATCGCAATATAAACGTGACGATCCGTGCAACCCTGATCGAAAATTTTCACGATGTGCCGGCTCTCGATCTTGGCGATGATGCCGAATTCCTGAATGAAACGTATCAGGAATTCATCGTCCTCGCACAATCGGGAATCGAGAATTTTCATCACCACCTGCTGCTGATCCCGTATGCGCTCGACCAGATAAACGCTGGACATGCCGCCAGAGCCGATGTGGCGCAACACCCGGTAGCCGTTGATTTCGACCACCTGCGCGCCGGGCTTATCGCTGTCTGCCATGCGCGCCACCAGCGGCGTCGCCTGCAGCTCGCTCAATGCGGCGGCGCGCACCCTGCGCTGCGTGATCTCTTGTGCCTTGCGTACATCCGTGGCCGCACGAATGGCCTCGAGCAGGCGCCCCTTCGATAAATCGTGCTTGCGCAGATAATCCACAGCGCCGTTCTTCAGTGCCTGCACCGCGACATCTTCGTTGCCCGCACCGGTCAGAAAAATCACCGGCGGGCAATCTGCTCTGCGCTTCAGACGCTTCAGCCAGTCCAGTCCGTCTGCCACACCCAGTACGTAATCGAGCAGCAGCACCTGGTACTGGGCCAGATCGTGATTATCATCAATGTCGCCTTGCGTCACCGGGTCCCACTCGGTGACCCGCGCGTCGGGCCATTCCACGGCTATGTAACGGCTCACCAGCAGCCTGAAATCCTCCGCGTCATCAATCATCAGCACATGCAAGCTCACGACCGCCTCCTGCGAGCAAGAGACGGCAGTAGGCCGATGAGGGTTAGGCAACGTGGCATGCGGGAGTGGTAGGCGCGCGGGATGGAGCACCCCTTGTTACGGCGAAACCGAAGCATAGGGAATACGGGCTGCGCCAGCCCCCTCCGCATGCGCCTGCGCTTAGCGCCATGCAAAGAGGCGCACAGGAAATGCAGGCCAACGTTGCGCTTCCTGTGCGCCATGCGGTACCGAGGGTGGATCCTGCTCAATCAGCCCAATTCGGCAACCAACGCAGGCACCACCTTGAACAGATCGTCAACAATCCAGTAACTCGCCACCGAGAAAATCGGCGCTTCCTCGTCTTTGTTGATAGCGATGATGACTTTGCTGTCCTTCATGCCCGCCAGATGCTGAATCGCGCCAGAAATTCCCACTGCGATGTATAACTCCGGCGCGACGATTTTACCGGTCTGCCCCACCTGATAATCGTTGGGCACAAAACCCGAATCCACCGCCGCGCGTGAGGCACCCACCGCCGCGCCGAGTTTATCCGCGAGAGGTTCGAGTATTTTGAAGTTCTCCGCGCTGCCCATGCCGCGGCCGCCGGATACGATAATGCGCGCTGCCGTCAATTCAGGGCGCGCGGACTTGGTGAGTTCCTGGCCGTTGAATTGGGACAGGCCCGCATCTGCCGCCGCAGCCAGCGCCTCCACCGGAGCAGAACCTGTATCACCCGCCGGATCAAACGCTGTGGCGCGCACCGTGATGACTTTGATCGCATCACTCGATTGCACCGTGACCATCACATTACCCGCATACGTGGGGCGCACAAACGTATCTGCCGCAACCACGCCACTGATATCGGAAATTTGCTGCACATCCAGCAGTGCTGCCACGCGCGGCATGAAGTTCTTGCCCATACCAGTGGCCGGCGCAACTATGTGGCTGTAGTTTTTGGCGACACTCAACACCAGCGCCGTCATATTTTCTGCGAGAAAACCCTCGTACTGCGGCGCGTCCGCTACCAGCACTTTGGCGACGCCAGCGACTTTTGCCGCGGCCGCACCCGCCGCCGCGCACTGATGCCCGGCAACCAGCACTGTGACATCGCCGCCCAGCTTGCCCGCTGCGGTAATAGTGTTGCTCGTACCCGGCTTTAATTGCGTGCCGTCGTGTTCGGCTATGACCAGAACTGCCATCAGATTACCCTCGCTTCAGTTTTCAGTTTATGCACGAGTTCCTTGACGTCGGCCACCTTGACGCCGGAGCTGCGCTTGGCAGGCTCTTCCACCTTGAGCGTTTGCAAACGCGGCTTCATATCCACACCCAGTGCGTCGGGCTTGATATTTTCCAGCGGCTTTTTCTTCGCCTTCATGATGTTGGGCAGCGTGACATAGCGCGGCTCGTTCAGGCGCAGATCAGCAGTCACCACGGCCGGCAGGTTGACGGTGAGTTTTTCCAGACCGCCATCAATTTCGCGCGTGATCGCGGCGCTGTCGCCGTTGATCGTCACGGTGGAAATATGCGTCGCCTGCGGCCAACCCAGCAACGCGGCAAGCATCTGACCGCATTGATTGGAGTCATCATCGATCGCCTGCTTACCCATGATGACCAGGCGCGGCTGCTCTTTGTCGACAATGGCCTTCAGCACCTTGGCCACGGCCAGCGGCTGAACTTCTTCGCTGGTTTCGACCAGGATGCCGCGGTCGGCACCCATCGCCATGGCAGTGCGTATGGTTTCCTGACATTGCAGCGCGCCGATGGATACCACTACGATTTCGGTGACGATACCGGCTTCCTTCATGCGCACGGCCTGCTCGACCGCGATTTCGCAAAACGGATTGATCGTCATTTTGATATTGGCCGTCTCGACCCCGGTGCCGTCGGATTTGACGCGCACCTTCACATACGGGTCGATCACACGCTTGGCCGTGACCAGAACTTTCATTGCTACTCCTTTGGAAGGAACGGATGGAAACCTGCTCGAGATTGACGCTGGAACGCGGCGTATTTTAACGGAAAGCGTGCCCGTGGGAAACCTTTACGCCGCGCGACATAAGCGTAACGCCATGTTTTTATTTATTTATTTATAAAGTGGACTGACATGCACGGCAGCCGATGTTCAGTCGATGCGCGCGCCGGCGCGCTTCACAATATCACCCCACTTGGCATGCTCGCTGCGGATGAATTGACCGAACTGTTGCGGCGTCCCGCCCGCCGGCACCGAGCCGATCAGCATGACTTTCTCGCGGTAGCCGTCTGCTGCGACCATGCGGTTTAATTCGGCGTTTAGCCGCACGATGATGGCGCGCGGCATTGCCGCCGGCCCCACCACCCCGGTCCAGGTGGTTGCCTCGTAGCCCGGCACGCCCGCTTCCGCGATGGTCGGCAACTCCGGCAGCGCCTCGACGCGCTTGGACCCGCTCACCGCCAGCCCGCGCACGCGCCCGCCTTTGGCGTGAGGCGTAATCGAGTTGGTGCTCTCCAGCATGATCTGCACCTGGCCGGCCATCAGTTCGGTGATTGCCGCAGCCCCGCCCTTGTATGGCACATGCACGGCCTGCGTGCCGGTCATGGTCTTGAACAATTCGAAGCCGACATGCCCCGGCGTGCCGTTGCCGGAGGAGGCGTAATTCAGCTTGTGCGGATTTTGCTTGGCATAGGTGATGACCTCGCGCACGTTCTTGAACGGCGTCGTGGTACTGACCGCAAGCATCATTTGACCGGTGGTGGTCTGGCCTATGGGCGCCAGGTCTTTTTGCACATCCAGCGGCGGCTTTTGCAACATGTTCGGACTGATCGCCAGCGCGCCTATCATGGCATACGCAATGGTGTACCCATCGGGCGGCGCTTTCGACGCGATCTCCAGCCCTAGCAGCAGCGCACCGCCGGGACGATTGTCCACGATCACCTGCTGCTTGAGCCGTGCCGTAAGCTCAGCAGCGATGATGCGCGCCACGGTATCGGACGCGCTGCCCGACGCTTGTGGAACGATCATGCGGATGGGGCGTGACGGGTACTCTTGTGCGCTGGCCGCAACGCACGCGGCCAGTGTCAGCACCGTGATCGCGACCCGGCTACCGTGTTGGATATCTGCTGTCATGTGGCATGCCTCCGCTGAGCGCTATGAAAAAATGAAGGTTTAAAAAACAACGCGTTAGGGTTTAACCACCCTCGGCATCGGCATCTTGACAAACCCGGGCTTCATTGCGCCATTGTCGCCGCTGAGAGTAACAGGACAATCCGTTGCCGAGAGCTGGCTAACCCACACGCGAAAGTGCAGTAATTGCGTTGGATTCATCACGCATGCTTTTTTTCCAAAGGGGTGGCCCAAATGCCACAACTGATGACCGAGTTCATGCACCAATAAGTAGGCTGCGTACTGGGCCGCATCGTCGCCGCTATAACTTTCATTCCCGCGCAATGCCCTGGTTGCGGCATCTTCAGCGATAAAAGGGTAGGTGGACACCACCGACGTTGACAAAAATCGCGCGGCGCCGTTTTGCGCGGTAATGCCATTGCTGATGCCGCCGCGAATCGCGCTATGCACTTCGACATCATAATATTCCACGCTGGCAATCAACTGATTGGTAATCACCACCTCGTACGGCAGTCGTATGAAATCCAGGCTGCCCCAAAACGCATATTCATTGTAAGGATGTCCATCCATCAACAAGCCGCCATCGGACAGCCGTTGCGCCGTGAACTGACGCAACCGCGCAAGCTGTGTCTGCATCAACGCATCACCCAGCGCTTCATAGCTACGGCCCGCTAACGGCGCCAACAGGTAAGGCCGCACATAGTTGATTTGGTCATCAAGGTTGTCTTGGTGGCGGCCTAGGTCTTGCACAAACGCTGTGCGCAAGCGGGCATCGTTACCCCGACCCGTCTTGAAATCGTAGATGCCGCGATGCAGATTCCTGACGTCTGCCGCGGTAAAACGCTGAAACAGTTCTTGCACGCCCAACCGCACGGGCGCGGTGAATTGGATGTCGCGGCCAAAGTGCTCGCGCACGCCCACACGTGCGCTCTCCATCAGCAGTTGCAGTTGCGCATCGGACATTTCCGGCAAGCGCGGATTACGCACGTAAGCCACACGCAATTCAATCACGCCATCGGGCAGCACCGGCAGCGGTAGTGATCGCTGTTGCGCAGCGGCAATGCTGCTCAGCAGCACCAACGTGAGCGCGCTGAGCACCTGTCTGGCAAGCCGCATAGGATTGCGTATTCCTTTAAAAACAATTAGTTATGATACTACTGCTTCACTCCAGCACGATCTTCGCCTCGCGCATCACGCGCGCCATACGCACAAACTCGGCGCTGATGTGCGCGGAAAATTCCTCAGGCGAGTTGCCCACCGGCGTCACCGCTTCCTTGCCCAGGCGCTCCTGAATCTCCTGAGATCTCACCGCGGCAACGATCTCCTTGTTGAGCCGCTCAACAATCGCGCGCGGTGTGTGCGCCGGGACCACGATGCCGTACCACGAGCCTGATTCATAACCTGGCACGCCCGCTTCGGCTACTGTCGGCACCTCGGCCAGTGCGGGTGTACGTTTTGCGCCGGTCATCGCGATAGCACGCAGCTTGCCGTTTTTCACATGGGGCAGCATCGCCACCGCACTCGAAAACATCAACGGCACCTGGCCACTCAACAAATCCGTCATCGCCAGCGCCAATCCCTTGTACGGCACATGCACCATGCTCACACCCGTCATCATGGCAAACATTGCCGTCGCCAGATGCGTAGAAGAACCCATACCGTTGGACGCATAATTAATCGCCTCCGGCCTGGCCTTCGCCAATATCACCAATTGGCGGATCGAACTCACCGGCAGCGACGGATGCACCACCACCAGCAGCGGCGCAGACGCAATCAGACTGACCGGTGCAAAGTCCTTCAAAGCATCATAGGGCACTTTTTTCTGCGCATTGGGAATAATCGTCAGCACCGCGACATTGCCCAGCAGCAAGGTGTAACCGTCAGCAGGTGATCTTGCCACCATTTCTGCCGCGATAATACCGCCGGCGCCAGCGCGGTTATCCACCACGATTTGCTGGCCCAGCGCTGGTGTAATTTTTTGCCCGATCAGGCGCGCGATGGTGTCGTTGCCGCCGCCCGGCGCAAGCGGCACTATAAGACGGACCGACTTGGTGGGATAGGTCGGTGCGGGTTGCGCCACAGCCTGATTGCCCAGGCTCGGGGCTACGGCCAGCGCCACAATCAAAACAACTGCCTTGGGTTTATGCATCAACTTGTGTTCTCCATAGTATGGTAATCCGGTAATCCGGCCGATTCTACGCACCCACCGCCAATCGCACTACTGCGCCAGCACAGCCTCTATACTGCACCCATGCTCGCCGTCGCCAATCTCACCAAGCGCTTTGCTGCGCGCACGGTGTTTGAAAACCTCAACCTGACCCTCCAGCCGGGCGAGTATGTCGCCATCACTGGCGAATCGGGCATCGGAAAATCAACGCTGCTCAATTTGCTGGCCGGATTGGACGTGCCGGATGGCGGCAGTATTGTCCTCGATGGTGCGGAGCTGACCACACAAAGCGATGACGCGCGTACCCGCATCCGTCGCGCGCGTATGGGTTTTGTATTTCAGGCATGTCATGTGCTGCCGCATCTGAATGTCGCCGACAATATTGCGCTGCCGTTGCTGCTGCTGCGGGTTGCAGCAGACGAGCGCCGCCGTCGTACGCAGGCGCTGCTGACGGCGGTGGGCCTGGCCGACCGCGGTGCGAGCTTTCCGCGCGAACTCTCGGGCGGCGAATTGCAGCGTATCGCAGTGGCGCGTGCACTGATCCATCGCCCGCAACTGGTCTTGGCCGATGAACCCACCGGCAACCTCGATCCGCAACGTGCTGCCGGGATTCTGCAGTTGCTCAGAGACGCGATAGTGCGCAACAACGCCATCGGCATTCTGGTCACGCATTCGCAGGCCGCCGCCTCCACCACGCAGCGCATCCTGCGACTGACGCCCGCCGGACTGCACAGCGCAACCGCGGCAGCGCCATGATCGCATTGCTGCGCGCGCTGGCGCTGGCGCCGCTGCGGGCACGTGCGCGCCGCAACGTGCTAGCGATGCTGGCGATTGCCGTGGGCGTGGCGTTGGGGCTCGCGGTCAACCTGGTCAACCAAGCGGCGCTGGCGGAAATGCAGCAGGCATTCCGCGCCGTGGCGGGTGTAGCTGATGTGCGCATCGAAGGCGTCAATCGCAGCATCAGCGAAACGCTCTACGGCACCATCGGCAGGCACCCGCAGGTGGCAGCGATTGCACCGATCATCGAGCTCGAAGTGGCTGTAGCCGGCAGGCGCGAGCCGCTTAGAGTGGTAGGACTCGACCCCTTTGCCTCGGCGCAATTCACGCCACAATTGCTCGCACCGCGCGACCCAGCACAGGATCCCTTGGCATTTTTCGGCAGCACCCGCCTGCAGGTGTCGCCTGCCGTAGTGGCGTGGTTGCAGGAGGGCAGTGACGCCGCAACCCATGTGCTGCTAGCCACGCCCAGTGGACAGCGCAAACTCGAAATTGCCGGCGTGCTGGCGAGCGTCGAAAGCCGCCAGCGCGTGGCAGTGCTCGACATCGCCGTGGCGCAGGAACTTTTCGCGCTGCAAGGCCACATCACGCGGCTGGATTTGCGCCTGGTGGCGGGCGTGGATCGCGGTGCATTCCTACGCGACATTGCGCACGCGTTGCCGCCAGGCGCGCATGCGGTGGCGCCGGAAGTGCGCGAGCAGCAGGCCGCCGCCCTGTCACGCGCCTATCGTGTCAATCTCACGATGCTGGCGCTGATCGCCCTCTTTTCCGGCGCGCTGCTGGTTTTTTCAACCCAAATGCTGAGTGTCGCGGAGCGCGTCGGCGAGCTCGCATTGCTGCGCGTCATCGGCCTCACCGCGCGCGGTACGGTGGCTCTGATGCTGTTTGAGGCGGCGCTGTTGGGCGCCGCCGGTGCGCTCGGCGGTGCGGCACTCGGCTATGCGCTGGCATGGGGCGCGCTGCAGGTGTTGGGCGGTGATCTGGGCGCAGGCTTTTTTCAGGGCATGCGCCCCGCTCTGGTGTTCGCGCCGTGGAGCACTTTGCTGTTCGTTCTGCTGGGCGGCGCTGCGGCGCTGCTGGGCGCCCTGATACCCGCTCTCGGCGCAGCGCGCTCACACCCGGCGCAGGCCCTGAAAAGCGGCGTAGCGCAGGACACCCTGGGTGCCGTGCTGCCGCCAGCGTGGGGCGGCAGCTTGTGCGCGGCCAGCGCGCTGCTGGCCTTGGCTCCCGCGATTCAGGGTATACCGCTATTCGGCTATCTCGCGATCAGCGGCATGCTGATCGGCGCCCTGCTGCTCACGCCCGTCATTTGCGCGTGGACATTTCGCTGCGCCGAGCGCTGCATCAAAACCTCTCGTGCCACCTCTCCCGCACTGCTGCTCGCCATCACGCGGCTCGCCCATGCACCGGCACCCGCCGGCATCAGTCTCGCGGCTATACTCGCCGCCGTAAGCCTCGCCGTCGCCATGGCCATCATGGTGACCTCGTTCCGCCACTCGGTCGAAAACTGGCTCGAACAAGTGCTGCCCGCAGCCGCCTACTTGCGGCAGAAGACTGCGGCGCAAGCCAAATCACAGGGTTATTTTGACACCACTACGCAAGCCGTAATTCGCGCAACGCCGGGCGTGCTGCGCGCGGAGTTTGTGCGCAGCGAAGCGCTGACCCTGGATCCGGCGCGTCCGCCGGTGACGCTGATCATCCGGGAATTGGGCACCACTGCCGAGAACCAGCCCGACCAACGCCTGCCGTTGGTCAGGCGTTTTGCCACGACAGGCGACACGCTACCGCTGGTATGGGTGTCGGAATCTTTTTTCGATTTATACCGTGGCGCCCTGCATCTCGATGACAGTGGCACTTTCGCGTTGCCGCTACCGCTCAACCCAAACGGCGCCGCAGCCTTGCGCGTGCGCGTGGCGGGCGTGTGGCGCGACTACGCGCGCCAGCACGGCGCCATCGTCGTGTCTTTGGCAGACTATGCGCGCGTCACCGCTGACGCGCGCGCGCGCGATGCCGCTATATGGATAAACACCGGCATCAGCGCGCCGGCGCTGCTGGCGACGCTCCAGTCGCGTCTGCCCGGCATCGACCTTGACCTTGCTGACAGCGCCGAGGTACGCGCATTGACGTTGAAAATATTTGACCGCACCTTTGCCATTACCTACGCACTGGAAGCGGTCGCCGTGTTGATCGGCCTGGCAGGCATGGTGGCCGCATTCATGGGCCTTATCGTGGCACGAACCAAGGAGCTCGGCATGCTGCGTCACTTGGGACAGACGCGGCGCGAGCTGACGCGCATGCTCACGCTCGAAGGTGCGGCGCTGGCCGCGCTGGGTGCGCTGCTGGGACTCGCGGTGGGCGTGATACTGGCGGCGATTCTGGTCTTCGTCATCAACCCGCAGTCGTTTGGCTGGAGCATGGATTTTCATATTCCTGTTGTGCAACTGGCCGTTTTTTCCGCCACGCTGATTGCAGCAGCAGCACTTGCCACCTGGCTGAGCGCGCGCCATGTGCTCGGCACACAGAATCTGCTGTTGTCAGTGCGCGAGGATGGGTAAACATGCAGCGGCGTACATTCATCCAGCGCGCATTACTGCTGGCAGGGGGCAGTGGCGGAGGGCTGCAGCCGGCGCACAGCGCCGCATTCGCCTATGCGCCGGTAACGCCCGGCGTCGCCTTGCTGTTTCCGCGGGATTACGCCGCACATCCCAATCACCGCATTGAATGGTGGTATGTCACGGGCTGGCTGGATCGCAGCGGCGATGCGCCAGCGTGCGGTTTTCAGGTGACTTTTTTCCGTCTACGCACACCTGTACCAGCCACCGCCAATCGCTTCGCCGCGACGCAATTGCTGTTCGCGCATGTCGCCGTCAGCGATCCGCGTATCGGGCATATCCTGCATCAGGAAGGCGCCGCACGTGCAGGCTTCGGCCTTGCCGCAGCGAGCACCACCGATACCGAAGTATGGATACGCGACTGGCGTTTGCAGCGCGACGCGTCAGGCACTTATCACACGGCGATACAGGCGCGTGAGTTTGCCTTGCGCCTGAATTTTCAGCCGACCCAGCCACTGCTGCTGCAAGGACGCGAGGGCTACAGCCAAAAAGGCCCCGCCGTCGAAAACGCCAGCTACTATTACAGCGAAGTGCAACTCACCATCAGCGGTGAACTCACCGTGCGCGGCAAACGCGAGCCGGTGCGCGGCACGGCCTGGCTCGACCACGAATGGTCCAGCGCCCCGCTACCGCCCGGCGCCATCGGCTGGGACTGGCTGGGCTTGAACCTCGATGATGGCGGCGCACTGATGGCGTTTCAACTACGCGACAGCAACCCGGCCGTAGCAGCCGTGTGGTCGGCAGCAACCTTGCGCCACGCTGGTGGCGCGGTGGTGCAGCCTGCGCGCGACACGCTCCGCTTCGCGCCTATACGCTCCTGGACATCGCCGCAAGGGGGCCGCTATCCAGTCGAAACCCGCATCACACTGGGGGCGCGCACGTTGCATCTGCAGCCGCTATTTGACGCGCAGGAATTGCACGCGCAGACCATGGGCAACACTTACTGGGAAGGCGCGGTCACCGCACATGAGGGTGTAGGCGCCAACGCAAAACGCGTCGGGCGCGGCTATTGGGAATTGACCGGTTATGCTAAGCCGCTGCGGATTTAACACCGCCGCCAACAAGGGGATCCTTTACCGTTAAATCGAACACCACCAGTTCTGATGCGATCACGCCAGACTTTTGTGCAACAACGCCGCGACCACTTCATTCAGGCCTACCCCGCGCGTGGTCGCCGCGTCACGCAACGCGTTCACCAGTTCGAGCGGCAGTTTGCATGCAAACGGCACCAGCCCTGCAGCTTGATCGGCCTTGCGTTGCTCGCGCCGATCCGCAGTGGCGTTAGCCTGACCGTAGCGATGGGCTGGTACGTCGCCTTTCATGGCAGCCATGCTCTTTACCATCTTGTTTTTGTCGATACCAGAAATTTTCATACTCATGCTGTGCTCCTATTTTTAATACGTCGTTCCCCCGCGGGTTCCTTGCAAATAAGCAAGCCGGGATGGCGGGCACGCGTGCCGATTCAGGAGGCCGCGCTACGCGGGGTGCGCTTGGTCACGAATTCCTCCGCCCCCCTGGGATGAATACCTATTGTCGCATCGAACTGCGCCTTGGTGGCGCCGCATTTGAGCGCCACCGCAAGCTCAACCGTTCGTTGGCCTGTCGTTAACAATCGCCGGGCGGGTGACGTAGCGGCACAGTTGTTCAAGCTCACTGTGTTGATCGCCATCACAGCGCACCCTTGTGAGCAAGCTAAAGCCTTGGGCGTTGCTGCAGAATTAACCAGCAAGAAATTCCTGCATAGACAATGCAATTGCGGGCACTGCCTTTTGCAGCTTACGGTCTTCCGTAATCAACGGGACATTCAGGCTTTGCGCCAGCGCAACGTATTGCGCGTCGTAGCCCGTTATAACGTATTCCGCCGCTACGGCAAGTGCCGTATCCATCACTACTTCGCATTGCGCAACTTTGATGAAGCGCTCAACGTGGCTTAGCAAGGTCCGGCACTGCGCGAGTGTCAGCACTTCGCGCCGTTGATAGGTTGTCAGCACATTCACTGTTTCATGCAGACACAGTGCCGCGGTACGCCAATCCGCATCTTTTCCGCGCAGCTTCTGAATAAGCGGTGACTGATCGCATTTGATCAGTGAGTAGATCAGGATATTGGCGTCAACGACGATCATTTCGACAGGATTGTTTTGTCCAAATCCCGGGTCTTGCGGATGACAGAAACAACATTAGCGCGTGTAAGCGGCTTTACCGGTTTGAGCGGATCGGGCAGCAGATCGGCTGCATCTCTTGCTGGAGCAGTCAGTGCCTGCTCCAGCAACGCCAGAGCTTGCCTAGTCATGGAGCGATGATAGTGTGCCGCTTCTGCTTTAAGCCTGCGGTGCAATTCAGGTGGGAAGTCTTTAATCAATAAGCCCGGCATGGCATCCTCGATACTATGTAACTGGTAGTAAAATGATAGTCATTGCGGGCTGACGCGTCAACACTCATTCTCTCGGACTCTGTTGCCTTTTTAGGGTGTGGCGGCTTGCCGCAACTTTTAAACAGCAACACCAGAAAACACTTGCAGTGGAGCAGCAAGCCACTGCACGCTGAATTTACACCTTGGCCTCACGCGCAAGATACAGCCAGGTCTCCACCACGGTATCCGGGTTGAGCGACAAACTCTCGATGCCCTCCTCCACCAGCCACTGCGCAAGATCCGGATGATCCGACGGTCCTTGCCCGCAGATGCCCACGTACTTGCCTGCTTTGCGGCAAGCCTGAATCGCGAGGTGCAGCATGTGTTTCACCGCCGGGTCACGTTCATCAAAGCCTTCGGCGATCAGGCTTGAATCGCGATCCAGTGCCAGGGTCATTTGCGTCATGTCGTTGGAACCGATGGAAAAGCCGTCGAAGTGTTCGAGAAACTGATCGGCCAGCACCGCATTGGACGGAATCTCGCACATCATAATAATGCGCAGGCCGTTACCGCTGCGCTGTAAGCCGTTGGCCGCGAGCAGATCTAGCACCTGTTTGGCTTCGGTCACCGTGCGCACGAATGGCACCATGATTTCGACGTTGGTCAGTCCCATCTCGTCGCGCACTTTTTTCATCGCGCGGCATTCGAGTTCGAAAGATTTTCTGAAGTTGTCGGAAATATAACGCGACGCGCCGCGGAAACCCAGCATCGGATTTTCTTCATGCGGCTCGTAAGTGGTGCCGCCGGTGAGGCTGGAATATTCGTTGGATTTGAAATCCGACAGCCGTACGATCACCGGCTTGGGCCAGAATGCCGCGCCCAGGGTCGCCACACCTTCAACCAGCTTTTCGACATAGAACGTCACCGGGTCGGCGTAGCCGGCGCTGCGCTCCTCGACGGCGGCTTTCAAATCCGCCGGCAGCTCAGGATACGCCAGCACCGCTTTGGGATGCACGCCGATCATGCGTGCGATAATAAATTCCAGCCGCGCCAGTCCCACACCTTCATTCGGCAGACGGCTGAATTCAAACGCCAGTTCCGGATTACCGACGTTCATGGTGATTTTCACCGGCGACTTGGGCATGGCGCTGAGCGACAAGTCGATAATCTCTACTGCCAATTTACCGCGATACACAAAACCGGTGTCGCCTTCGGCGCACGACACGGTGACGTCCTCGCCCTCTTGCAGCACCTGTGTCGCATCGCCACAGCCTACCACCGCGGGCACCCCCAGTTCGCGCGCGATGATGGCCGCGTGACAGGTGCGTCCACCGCGATTGGTCACTATCGCCGAGGCGCGCTTCATCACCGGTTCCCAATCGGGATCAGTCATGTCGGTGACCAGCACATCGCCCTCGCGCACGCGGTCCATTTGCGCAGCGCTGCTGACCAGGCGTACCGGGCCGCTACCGACACGCTGACCTATCGCGCGGCCGCTGGCCAGCACTGCGGAGCGCTGCTGCAAACGATAGCGCCGCAGCGTATCGACGTTTTCACGGGCCTTCACCGTCTCGGGACGCGCCTGCAGAATATACAGATGGCCATCGATGCCGTCGCGGCCCCACTCGATATCCATCGGACGCTGATAGTGTTTTTCAATAATCAATGCGTAACGCGCCAGCGTCTCGACCTCGGCATCGCTGATCGAAAATTTACGCCGATCCGCTTCCGGCACCGGCTCGGTTTTTACCGAACGGCCCGCCGCGGGCAAGCTGTCATACACCATGCGCAGCGCTTTAGAACCCAGGCCGCGCCGTAAAATCGCCGGGCGATTATTAGTAAGCGCGCGTTTATACACATAAAACTCATCCGGATTCACCTGCCCCTGAACGACGGTTTCACCCAACCCATAAGCGGAAGTAATGAACACCACTTGATCGAATCCCGATTCAGTATCGATGGTGAACATCACGCCGCTGGCCGCGAGATCGCTGCGCACCATGCGTTGCACGGCAACCGACAACGCAACTTCCGCGTGCAGGAACCCTTGATGCACGCGGTACGAAATTGCGCGGTCGTTGTACAAGGACGCAAACACCTGCTTCACCGCCTCCAGCAGGTTATCCAGGCCGTGCACATTCAGGAACGTTTCCTGCTGCCCGGCAAATGACGCGTCCGGCAAATCTTCCGCAGTGGCGGAAGAGCGCACCGCAAACGTGACCCCGGGCCCTGCTGTCAGCACCAGTTGCCGGTAGGCATCAGCGACAGCCGCCAGCAACAGGCCTGAGAATGATTGCGCGACGATCCAACCCCGTATGTCTTTGCCTGCCGCGGCCAATGCCTGCACGTCATCGACACGCAACAGGGCCAGCCGTTGTTCGATGCGCTTATCCAAACCGCCCTGCGCAAGAAAATCCCGGTACGCCGCGGCAGTTGTGGCAAATCCGCCTGGCACGCGTACCCCCGCTAGCGCGAGATGGCCGATCATCTCCCCCAGCGATGCATTTTTTCCGCCGACTGTAGCGACGTCACTGATGCGTACTGTGGCTAGGTCGAGCACATAGGCTGGCGCGGTCATGGGCAAGTTCCAGTAAAGTACACGCTGGGATGCGGCGAAAGGCGGTATATTACAGAAAATTGTCGCGCCGCAACATATATACCATTGCGCAGCCCCTATTTCACTCCCCCCACCCCTCATGACCTCCTATCGCCGCAGCGCCTTCTTTGTATCTGACCGCACCGCCATCACCGCCGAGATGCTGGGTCACAGCCTGCTGACGCAGTTCGATGGCCTGAGTTTGCACGAGACCACGCTGCCCTTTATCGACAGCATAGCCAAAGCGCAGGAGGCGGTGCAAAAAATCAATGCCGCCGCCGCAGCCGATGGCGCGCGCCCCATCATTATCAGCACCCTGGCAAACACCGCAATCGCCGCGGAGTTTGGCAAAGCCCACGCGTTATTTATGGACTGTTTTCAAATCTTTATTGCGCCACTCGAAGCCGAACTCGGCGCCAGCGCATCGCACGCGATTGGGCGCACCCATAATGTCAACGATATGGTCAACTACTATAAACGCATGGAATCGGTGAACTATGCGCTGGCGCACGATGATGGGGTGTCCACGCGCGATCTGGCCGAAGCCGATATCATTCTGGTGGGTGTTTCGCGCTGCGGAAAAACGCCTACCTGCCTGTATATGTCCATGCAGTTTGGCGTGCGCGCGGCGAACTACCCGCTGATACCGGAAGATTTCTCCAGTCACCTGCTGCCCGCCACGCTGCGTCCGTTGCGCGGCAAACTCTACGGCCTGACCATCACGCCTGCGCGCCTGCAGCGCATACGCAGCGAGCGCCGGCCCAACAGCAGCTACGCTGAATTGAAAAACTGCGACTATGAAATCCGCGAAGCGGAGTCGCTGATGCGCCGCGAGAACATTCCGTTTCTGGACGCCACCAGCAAATCCGTTGAAGAACTCGCCACCACCATCATGCAGCAGGCGCAACTGGCGCGGCGTATTTACTGAAGCTGGCGCACGCGCTCGAATAAACACACCGCAGCCGCTGCCGCGACGTTCAACGACTCCGTCGCAGCGCTCATCGGAATAGCCACCGATTCATGTGCGCATAGCCTCAGCGCGGCCGACACGCCCGCGCCTTCGTTGCCGAACACCAGCGCGATTTTCCCGCGTAGATCGGTGGTGAAAACGCTATGTGTGGCCTGCTGCTGTGCCACCACTACGCGGCCCGGAAACGCGCGCGTCAATGCCAGCAAATCGATACGCTCATGAACCTCCAAGCTGAAATGCGCCCCCATGCCGGCCCGCAACACACGCGGAGACCAGGCATCGACGCAAGCTGTCGAGAGGAATATTTGCCTGATGCTGGCAGCAGCGCACGAGCGCAGTATCGAACCGAGATTGCCGGGGTCTTGCACGTCTTCGAGCATCACACAGGTGTCCAATGCGGCCGGCAACCCTGCACGCCGGGGCGTTTTGATGAGCGCGATGATGCCGGTGGGCGTGGCCACTGATGACAGCTGTTTGAACAGGTGATCGCTCAACAACACAGGGGACGCCCCGTGTTGCAACAGCGCGCTAATTTCAGGGGCCTCCGCACCGGCGTAGCTCACGATAATTTGCTCAGGCTCACCGAGGCGCAAGCGATACGCCTGCAGCAAATGCACACCGTCCAACAGTGCATAGCCCGCGAGTCTGCGGCTGCGCGATGACTGCACCAGCTTTAACAGCGCTTTGAATTGCGGATTGTCCGCCGAGGTAATAGCTTGCAAAAGAGGCTCAGGCGCTCAGTCCAGCGCGCAGGTTCTGAAACCCGCCAGCACATCGCGCCGCTCGGGGGTGTAGAAATTGCGCCAGGTGTTACGCAACAGACACGCACGCGTGGCGTAGCAGCCGCCACGCAGCACTTTGTGATTACCGAACCACGGCTCGGAATATTCCTGATACGGGTCGCGCACGAAGCCGGGATACGGCTTGAACCAGTCCGCCGTCCACTCCCACACGTTGCCCAACATCTGACGCACGCCCCAAGCGCTGTCGCCAGCGGGAAAAGCCGTCACATCCAGGGTGCCAGAGGCAACGCCGTACAGATTCGCGTGTGCTCTGGTGGGCAGCGTGTCGCCCCACGGATAGCGGCGCTTGCGTGTGTCATCGCTCGGTATCGTGGCCGCGGCAAATTCCCACTCCGCTTCGCTGGGCAGACGCCGCTGTGCCCAATTGCAGTAGGCCTGTGCCTCATGCCAGTTGACATGGATGACTGCGGCGTTGGGCTGCAATGGCATCAGCGCATCATAATGCCGCACCCACCACGCACTACCCTGCTTGCGCCAGTACAGAGGCGCGGTCGCGTCAGCCGCCACACGCCAGCGCCATCCTTCGTCACGCCATAACTCACGCCGCGTATAACCCGCGTCATCCACAAACGCCGTGAACTCGGCATTGCTGACGGCCACGCGCGCGATGCGGTACGGCGCCACATCCACTGCGTGCGCCCACTTTTCATTGTCAAAAACAAAGCCCGTATTGGCGCTGGCGCCAAGCATAAAACGTCCGCCGGTAATGCGCGCATCATCAAGGGGAGGATGTTGCGTAACTATTTGTTTTTGTTGCTCTTTTTTAATCTCATCGGCCAGCGTCTGACGCGTGTAATCAAAGGCTTCATTGTGCATTTCCTCATGGAACACGGCGAGCTGCGCAAAGTAGCGCAGGTGTTCGGTGGCGCCTTCGCGTTGGATGCGTTCGCATACCGCATCGAACACGGCGCGTAAATATTTCAGCGTTTGATCAGGCGTGGGCAGCGGCAGCTGCCAGCGCGTCGCGTGCGGCACCAGGGCCGAGTCATACAACGCATCCGCGTCTGGCCGCAGCGACTCGGCGCGCGAACCATCGGGCCGGTAGCGCAAACACCAATGCTCCTGAAACCACGCCAGATGCCCCAGTTCCCACAACGGCGGATTGACTATTTCTAAGTACGGCCCGAGCCATTGCTCCGCTGGCAAGCGCGTGGCGTAAGCCAGAGTACGCTCACGCGCCGCATGCAGCATTTTGCACAGCGTTGAGGCGCTGGGTTGGTGTAGTTCCGTTGGCATGCCGTACAGTGGCTTCATTTGCTATAGTGGCGCGAGTGTACCCTTGAAATGACCCTATGAAAATCGCACTGATAACACCCGCAGCACCCGGCTCCCGCCACGGCAACCGCGGCACGGCCACACGTTGGGCGGGCATGCTGCGTGAACTGGGTCATCGTGTCAGCATCCAGGTGGATTGGGATGGCGGCGCAACCGATTTGATGCTGGCGCTGCACGCGCGCCGCAGTCACACCTCGATGCGCAACTACGCGATGTGTTATCCCGGGCAACCCATGATACTGGCGCTGACCGGCACCGATTTGTATCGCGATATACGCAGCGACGCCGAAGCGCAGGCCTCGCTGCAACTGGCCACGCGCATGATCGTGCTGCAGGAAATGGGACTGGCTGAACTCACGCCGGCACTGCGCCGTAAAACACAGGTGGTATATCAATCGGCGCCGCAGGTGCGGCGCCTGCCGCCGCTAAAATCCTGCTTCGAAGTCGTGGTCAGCGGCCATCTACGCGACGAAAAAGACCCCTTTCGTGCCGCCGCGGCGCTGGCCTACCTGCCCGCTGCATCCCGCATACGCATCACCCACATCGGCGGTGCGATGTCATCCGCTATGACGCAACTAGCGAGAACTTGGATGGACAGCGAAAAGCGTTATCGCTGGTTGGGCGAAGTCACGCACGGCAGAGCACTGCGTTTGCTGGCGCGCAGCCGTCTGATGGTCATCAGCTCGCGCATGGAAGGCGGCGCCAATGTGGTGAGTGAAGCGCTGGCGAATAGCGTACCGGTTATCGCTTCACGCATCGCGGGCAATGTCGGCATGCTGGGCAGGGATTACGCAGGCTATTACCCGCTCGAAGATGAGCGCGCATTGGCGCGCGTACTCACGCGCGCGGAAACGGATAACACGTACTACCGCAAACTCACCGCGCAATGCCGCGCACGCAAGCCGCTGGTAACCTACGCCAGCGAACGCAATGCCTTGAAGCGGGTGTTGGCGGAAATCTCGTAGGCATGGGACAGAGCCAACCTCAAGCACACTGCGACAGGATTAACAGGATGCACAGGATAAAACCGCCATCCGGTTAATCCTGTCTGCTGTTTTCAGATTGACAGGTATTTCTTAACCGGCGCATAGCTGCGGCGATGCACGGGCGAGGCACCGTGTGCCGCCAGAGCGGCCATATGGCGCAGCGTGCCGTAGCCCTTGTGCGCATCAAAACCGTAGTGCGGGTAGGCTGCGTGCAGCTGGTGCATTTCCTGGTCGCGGGCGACCTTGGCCAGTATCGAGGCGGCAGATATCGCCGGTTCTTTGGCGTCGCCTTTGACGATGGCACGCGCCGGCATCACCACGTCGGGGCAATACACACCATCGACAATAATTTTATCCGGCTGCGTGGCCAGACCTTCCACCGCACGCTTCATGGCGAGCAGGCTCGCCTGCAATATATTGATGGCGTCGATTTCTGCCACGCTGGCGCTGGCGATAGCCCACCACAGCGCGTCACGCTGAATCACCTCAAACAGCGATGCGCGACGCCCCGCGCTGAGTTTTTTGGAATCTGCCAGACCCGCTATGGGTTTGGCGTAATCCAATATCACCGCTGCGGCGTAAACCGGTCCGGCCAGCGGCCCGCGTCCGGCTTCGTCCACACCCGCAATCAACAGACGCGTCATGGAATTTTTTCTAGATAAGGCATGATCGCAGCAGCGGCTTTTTGCGCGGTGTCTTGCTTGAGATCGAGCAGCAGGTGGGCAAAACGCTCACTGATGCGTTGCCGCCGCGGCGCATCATGAAACAGATCGAGCAAGGCGCGCGCCAAGGCGGGTGGCGTGGCGGCATCCAGCAAAAGTTCCGGCACCACAAATTCGCCGGCCAGTATATTCGGCAGGCCCACATAAGGCAGATAACCACGCCGCTTCATCAGCCATGCGCTCAGGCGCGGCATGCGATAGGTAATCACCATCGGCCGCCTGAGCAGCGCCGTTTCCAGCGTGGCGGTGCCGGAAGCCACCAGCACGACATCTGCGGCAGCGATAGCATCATGCGATTTTCCGTCGAGCAGCATCACCGTAACGCCCGGCTCACGTGCTAGAGCCGCGGCAAAGATCGCGCGCGTTTCGCGATTCACCAGCGGTGTGACGAAGCGGGCGCCGGGCACGGCGTCACCCACCAATTTGGCGGTGGCCACAAACAACGCGGCCATCGCCCGCAGCTCGCTCACGCGGCTGCCGGGCAGCAGCGTAAATACCGGGGCATCCCCGGCAATGCCCAGCGCCGCGCGCACCTCAGCCTGCGCGGGATAATCAGCCAGCATGTCAGCCAGCGGGTGGCCGACGTAACTCACCGCGATGGATTCCTTAGCGTAAATGTTTTGCTCAAATGGGAACAGCGTCAGCACGCGATCCACCGCGCGCTTGATAAAGTGGATGCGCTCGCCGCGCCACGCCCAGATCGACGGACTGACATACTGGATGGTGGTGATGCCGGCTTGCTTGAGATCAAACGCAAGACCCAGGTTGAAATCCGGCGCGTCAATACCAATAAACAGCGCGGGTGCTTGTTGCAGAAAATGGCGTTTCACCTGGCGGCGTATCGCCGCGATTTCGGGGTAATGACGCAGCACTTCGACATAACCACGCACCGCCAGCTTTTCCATCGGATGCAGCGCCTGCACGCCCGCCGCGATCATGCGCGGGCCGGCAATCCCGGCAAACCGCAGGTCGGGCCGGCGCGCTCTGAGTGCTTCCACCAGGTGCGCGCCGAGTAAATCGCCAGAAGCTTCGCCGGCCACCATTCCGACCAACGGCGCGGCGTTCATGGCCGATCAGCGTATGATGCCGCGGCCCGCCACAGCCAGAAAGTCAAGCAGCGGCTGAATTTCCGCGCACGCCTTCACCTGCAGCGCCAACTCGGCGCGCGCCTGCTCGAGCGTGGCGCCCGAGCGGAAAACAGTTTTGTAGGCGCGCTTGATGCCGGAGACGGCTTCGGCGCTGTAACCACGGCGGCTGAGGCCCTCAGAATTGATGCCATAGGGTTTTGCGGGGCTGCCAGAGGCGGTGACAAACGGCGGTATGTCTTTGAGCACGTGCGAGCCGATGCCGGTGATGACATGCGCACCGATGCGGCAGAATTGATGCACACCGGTATAGCCGCCCAAAATCGCATAATCGCCCACCTGCACATGCCCCGCCAATTGCGCATTGTTGGCAAACACGGTGTGGTTGCCGACCTGACAATCGTGCGCCAGATGCACGTAGGCCATGATCCAGTTATGGTTGCCGATGCGGGTGACACCGGCGTCCTGCGCCGTGCCGCAATTCAGGGTGCAGAATTCGCGGATGGTATTGTGGTCGCCGATCTCCAGGCGCGTGGGTTCGTCCTGATACTTTTTGTCCTGCGGAATTTCGCCCAAGGACACAAATTGAAAAATACGATTGTTGGTGCCGATGCGCGTATGGCCCTTGAGCACCGAGTGCGGGCCAATGACAGTGCCGGCACCGATCTCGACATGCGGCCCGATAATCGTATACGCTCCAATCTCAACATCTGCCGCGATACGCGCAGCCGAGTCAACGATGGCGGTGCCGTGGATGCGCGCAGTCATGTCATCCTTTCTTAATACTACTTCTTGACAGTGCGCTTGGCGCACAACAATTGCGCCACGGCCACCAGTTCACCCTCGACCTTCGCCTGCGCGTTGTAGCGCCACACGCCACGCATGTGTTTATCCAGTACCACGTGCAAATGCAGCGCGTCGCCCGGCAACACCGGCTTTTTGAAACGCGCGTTGTCGATGCCGACAAAATAATAGAGCGAATTGTCATCGGGTTTTTCATTCATGGTGAGAAACGACAAGATCGCACCCGTCTGCGCCAGCGCCTCGATGATCAGCACGCCCGGCATCACCGGGTAGCGTGGAAAATGACCGTTAAAAAACGGTTCATTGGCAGTGACGTTTTTCAGCGCGCAAATTTCCTTGCCGGGCTCGCACGACAGCACGCGATCCACCAGCAAAAAAGGATAACGGTGCGGCAGATACTCTAGCACCTGGTGTATGTTCATCTGGATCATGCGTCTTTCCCTTCCAACTGCGCCAGGCGCTTTTCAAGTAGTTTAACCTGCCTGGCCATAGCGTCGAGATGGCGTATTTGAATCGCGTTGCGGCGCCACTGCCGGTTTTCCTCGAACGGATAGGCGCCGCTATAGACACCGGGCCGGGTGATCGATTTTGTGATCAACGTCTTGGCAGAGATCTCGACGTGATCGGCCAGCGTCAGATGACCCGCAATGCCTACGGCGCCGCCTATGCGGCAATAACGTCCGATGCGCGTGCTGCCCGCGATGCCGGTACAGGCGGCAATCGCAGTGTGTGCCCCCACATGCACGTTGTGCGCGATCATGATCAGATTGTCAAGCCGCACACCGTCTTCGATAACCGTGTCGTCGATGGCGCCACGGTCGATGGTGGTGTTGGCGCCAATGTCAACATGGTCACCGATGAGCACGCGCCCCACCTGCGGCACCTTGACCCAGTGGCCACCGTCGCCATCCGCTTCCCACGCATTGCCGAAACCATCAGCGCCGATCACCACCCCCGCATGCAGCATACAGCTTACACCGACAACACAGTCCGCATAGATTACGGCCCCCGGCCACAGGCGCGTGTGCGCACCGATGCGCACGTCGTCACCGATGGTGCAGTGGGCACCGACGATGGCGTAGTCGGCGATGCACGCGCGCGCGCCTATCACCGCATGCGGCCCTACGCTGACGGCCTGCCCCAGCACAGCCGACGCGTCCACTGACGCGCTGGCATGCACGCCGGGCGCTACCGCGGCCAGCGGATGCAGTAACGCCGACACCCGCGCAAAATAGGCATAGGGATTGGCGCACACGATGCGCGGCAGCGTGGTTGCCTCACGATGGGTGGCGGACACTATCACCGCGCCGGCGCGCGTTTGTTGCAACGCGCGCACAAAACGCGGCTGCGTCAAAAACGTAATAGCATTGGGGCCGGCGCTCTCCAGGGTGCCCACTTTCTCTATCGCGGTGAGGGGATCGCCAGCAACCTCGCCACCGAGCGCGAGCACCAATTCATGCAGGGTGTACGAAGGGGCCATGCGGTTCGCTGGGATGGGGTAAGGTCGCGTAAGCTGAGCCGTGAGACTGCGCCATCGGCGCGCGGCACAGCCCCGCCCTGGTGTGACTATTTTCCCGCGAGCGCCTTGAGCACGCGATCAGTGATATCCACGCGCGGACTGCGGTAAACGGCTTCCTGCACAATAAGATCGTATTTCTCGGTTTCCGCGATTTGCCGGATGATCTTGTTGGCACGCTCCAGCAGCCCGCCCAGTTCCTGATTGCGCCGCAGATTCAGGTCCTCCTGAAACTCTCGCTGCAAGCGCTGCAAATCCACCAGTTGCCGTGACAGCTCCTGCTCGCGCCCGCGGCGCTCGTTTTCACTCAAGGTCAAGGCATCTTTTTCAAATTGTGCCTGCGTGGCCTTGATCTGCGCTTCACGGCGCTGGATTTCCTGAACCCGGGGCTGGAACTCTTTTTCCAGCCGCTTGCTGGCTTCGTCGGCAGGCGCGGATTCGCGGTTAACGCGCTCGGCGTCGACAAATCCCACTTTCAGATCCGCCGCCTGAGCACCCGCAGTCCATGACAGTATCAGGGCTGTCAGCCCGCACAACAGCAAATCATGTACGCGCATACGCATCATCCTTGAAATCAAACAGCGCTAAAACGCACCGCCGAACGTAAACTGGAAAACCTGCCGATGGTCCAGCGCATTGGAAACCAGCGGTGCCGCAATGCTGAATTTAAGCGGGCCGAGCGGTGACACCCAGGCGAGCGCCACCCCCGTCGAATAACGCATACCGTTCCCCAGGCTGCTGTAGTTGGAGTAGCCAGCCGTAATTTGCGGTGCATCCGGATCAAACACCGTGCCCGCATCGAAAAAGGCGCTCATCCGCACCGAGCGGTCATTGATCAAACCCGGCATCGGGAACAGAAACTCCAGATTACTGAGCACCTTACGTGTGCCGCCGCGCGGGTCATTATTGGCATCACGCGGCGCCACCGAGTTGAGCCGGTATCCGCGCAGCGACGATACGCCACCCGAATAATAATTCTTGAAAAAAGGTAACGATTTTCCGCCATACCCGCCACCGTAGCCGAGCTCGGCGTTCCACATCCATGTGTACTCACGCGTCCACGGAAAATAGCGCTGATACTGGTAATTCGTGCGGTAGTAGCGCAAGCTGCCACCCGGCAGGCCGCCATCGACAAAGACACGCTGCATGGTGCCTGAGGTGGGATAAATCAGCGAATCGCGGCCGTCGCGGATCCAACCTATGCTCGCGGTGATCGCCGTATTCTTCTCACCAAAATCCCTGACGTAATCGGTATAAAACAGCGGGCTGGTGGGAAATATGCTGATTTTTGTGTCTTCGAAACCCACGCCATACTGAATGGTATCTATGTCCGTGATGGGCACGCCGAATCTCACCCCAGCGCCTGATGTTTTGGTGACGTATTCGCCCTGACCGCTGCCTTGCGCATCGATCTTCCGGTGAAACACATCATAGCCCAGGCTGACACCGTCATTGGTGAAATAAGGATCGGTAAACGACAGCGAATAAATGGTATTGAGCTGGCCCGAACTGATTTGCGCACCGACGTGTTTGCCAGAGCCAAATATATTGTGTTGCGAGATCGACCCTGACAGCACAATACCCGTACCGCTACCGAATCCCGCGCCCAGCAATACGTTTCCGGTGGGCTTCTCCACCACGCTGACATTCAAATCCACTTGATCCGTGGTGCCCTGTACCGCAGGATTTTCGATGTTGACTTCGGTAAAGTAGCCCAGCTTGTCCACACGCTGGCGCGAGGTTGTGATATTGCTGCCTGAATACCACGCACTTTCCATTTGCCGCATTTCACGGCGTATGACTTCGTCGCGGGTGCGGGTGTTGCCGGCGATATTGATCCGGCGCACGTATACGCGCCGGCCCGGATCGATAAAAAACGTAAATGAAGCCTGGCGCTTATCCTTGTCCAATTCGGGCGCGGCATTGACGTTGGCAAACGCATAACCGTCATTACTCAGGCGGTCAGCAATTTTTTTCGTGGATTCGTTGAGCCGCACCCGCGAAAAGACATCGCCTTTCTTGATGGCAATCAACTTGCGAATTTCGGCTTCAGGGATCAGCAACTGCCCGTCGACCTTGATATCGGCCACACTGTACTTTTCACCCTCTGTAATGCTGACAGTGATGTAAATATCTTTTTTGTCAGGGGTGATCGACACCTGCGTGGATTCGATGATGAACTCGAGATAGCCGCGATCCTGATAGTAGGAGCGCAAGGTCTCCAGATCCGCAGCTAATTTCTGACGCGAATACTGATCCTGCTTGCTGTACCAGGTCAGCAGCCCCGGCTCGCGCAGCACAAACAGTCTGAGCAGATGTTTCTCCGTGAACGCCTGGGCGCCGATAATTGAAATCTGGCGAATTTTGGCGGACTCACCCTCGGTCACCGTGAAATTGACCGCCACGCGGTTGCGCTCCAGCGGCGTCACGGTAGTGGTGACTTCCGCCGCGTACTTGCCGCGCGACAGATATTGCCGCTTCAATTCCTGCTCCGCGCGATCGGCAGTGCTGCGGTCGAAAATCCGCCCCTCGGACAAGCCTACTTGCCGCATCGCCTTGTTGAGGATTTCCTTGTCGAATTCCTTGACACCGATGAATTCGACTTGCGCTATCGACGGTCGTTCCTGCAACACCACCACCAGCACGTTGCCATCGACTTCCAGTGTGACGTCCCGGAAAAACCCCGTGGCGAACAACGAGCGTATGGCCTCCGAGGCCTTGTCGTCGTTCAGGGTATCGCCCACACGCACCGGCAGGTAGCTGAAGATGGTGCCCGCTTCGGTGCGTTGCAACCCTTCGACGCGTATGTCCTTGATGACGAACGGTTCCATGGCTCGCGCGGGTAGCGCGTGGATTACAGCAAGGAACACGAAACAGAATACGCACGATAAGCACGATGAGCACCACCAGCGCGAGGCGCGCAAAACGCTGAAAATCATGACTAGCCGCTTATCAGTCGATGTACATCGTTGTAGAGCGCAAATGCCATCATCAGTAACAACACACTCATGCCGACACGCTGCCCGATTTCCATGGCTTGATCCGACACCGGAGAGCCCTTGAAAATCTCAACGATATAATACATCAAATGCCCTCCATCTAATAACGGGATCGGCAGCAGATTCAGCACGCCCAGACTGATACTGATCAAGGCCAGAAAAACCAGATAGGCGATCCAGCCCTGTTGCGCGGATTGGCCCGCGTAATCGGCGATGGTAATCGGGCCGCTTAAATTCTTCAGTGAAATTTCGCCCATCAGCATCTTGCCCAGCATTTTTAAACTGAAGATCGACGTGTCCCAGGTTTTGCTCAACGCTTGGGTCAGACTTTCAAGCGGGCCATAGTGCACGATCACACGATGTTTTTCCAATGCCTGGCGCAAAGGCTGCAGCACCGCGCCGATGCGGCCTATGCTCAGTGCGCCCGAGTCGCTTGCCGCGTCCGGTGTGATTTGCAGCGACGGCACCACCACACCCTTGCGGCGTATCTCCATGATCATCGCTTTACCCGGATGCTCGCGTATGAGTTGGATCGCCTGCTCCACGGACTCAATGCGCGTGTTATTCAGCGCAACGATTTCATCGCCGACCGCAAGCCCCGCGCGATCGGCGGCGCTGCCGGCCATGATGCGCCCAATTTCCGGCGGCGCTTTGATTTGAAACCGCGTCATCCCCAGTGTTTTCAGAAAATCGCCGTCCAGATCGGCGGCAGTCAGTCCCGACATGTCAAGATAACGTGTAGCGGCTTCATCCTTAGCGCTCAGCACCTGCACTTCGACGGCACCGTCGTGACCTCTTTTCACTGCGCTTTTCAGCAGCGCCCAGCGCGCGTCCTGCCACGTACCTACCCGTTCGCCGGCGATGCTCAGCAACGTGTCACCCGCTGCGAATTCCGCTGTGGCAGACGCGCTGGCGGCGACCGGCGCACCCACTACCGGCCGCACACCTGGCACACCGTGCATGAATATGCCCCAATACAAGACCACCGCCAGCAACAGATTCGCCAACGGACCGGCAATCACTATGGCGATACGCTTCCATACGGTTTGACGGTTAAAGGCACGCGGCAATTCCGCAGGCGCCACCGGCCCCTCGCGCTCGTCCAGCATTTTGACGTAACCGCCCAGCGGTATCGCGGCCAGCACCCATTGGGTCGCGTCGGCGCCGCGCACCCAGGTACGCAGCGGCATGCCGAACCCCACTGAAAATCGCAACACTTTCACGTTGCACCAGCGCGCGACCCAGTAGTGCCCCAATTCGTGGATCACCACTAGCACGCCGAGGGCGGCCACAAACGCCGCCACGGTATAAATAAAACTCATGATAGTCATACCGTTACGAGGGGACGCTCGCGCCACGCCCACGCACGCTCGCGTGCTTCATGATCCAGGCCCAGGACCTGATCCAATGCCGTGGCGAGCGGGGCCGGTGTCGCGCTCAAAACCGACTCCACCAGCCGCGGGATATCGGCGTATTTCAACGCGTGCTGCAAGAACCGCTCGACCGCCACTTCGTTGGCCGCGTTGAGCACGGTCGCCGCGCCGTTGGCAGCGCGCAAGGCCTCAAACGCCAACGTCAGACAGGGAAAGCGTTGCAGCTCTGGTCGCTCAAAATGTAATGCACCGATGGCCGCCAGATCCAAAAAATTCACGCCTGCGCTGATGCGCTCGGGATACGCCAGCGCATGCGCGATAGGCGTGCGCATATCCGGATTGCCCAACTGCGCGATCACCGAACCATCTACATATTCCACCATCGAATGCACAATACTTTCGGGATGCACCAGCACCTCGATGCACTGCGGCGGCAGGCTGAACAGCCAATACGCTTCAATCACCTCGAGGCCCTTGTTCATCATGGTCGCCGAATCCACCGATATCTTGCGCCCCATCACCCAATTGGGATGGGCACAGGCCTGATCCGGCGTGACCTGCGAAAATTGATCTAACGGCAAGGTACGAAACGGCCCGCCGGAAGCGGTAAGCAAAACGCGGCGCACGCCAGCCTGTTCAAGATCCCCGCCGTACCCTGCCGGCAATGCCTGGAACACGGCATTGTGTTCGCTGTCGATGGGCAGCAAGGTAGCGTGATTGCGGCGCACCGTATCCATGAACAGTGCGCCAGCGGTTACCAGAGACTCTTTGTTGGCGAGCAGCACTTTTTTACCGCTGCGCGCAGCCGCCAGCGTCGGTCGCAGTCCCGCGATACCCACGATTGCCGCCATCACCGCATCGACTTGCGGCAGGCTGGCGACAGTTTCCAGCGCCTCCACGCCACACAACACGCGCGTGCTTATTCCCGCTTCGATGACACGCTGCTCGAAAGCGTGCGCGGCATCCGCGTCCACCACCACCGCAAACTCCGGCAAAAACTGTTTGCACTGTTGCAGCAGTAAGTCGGTACGCGATTTTGCGGTCAGCGCCACCACGCGAAAACGCTGCGGATGGCGCGCCACCACGTCGAGTGTGCTGACACCGACGCTGCCGGTGGAGCCCAGTATAGTGAGCTGCTGCAGCTGCGGCGCAGTCCGCATCAGCGCACCCCCTGCGCCAACAACGCCAACAGCGCCAACAACGTCACGGCGGGTATGCCCGCGGTCAGCGCATCAATGCGATCCATGACGCCACCGTGACCGGGGAATAGTGTGCCACTGTCTTTAACGCCCGCTGTGCGCTTGATCCAAGATTCAAACAAATCGCCCTCGATGCCCAGCACCGCCACGAACCAATAAACGCCGAACCCGCTCATGCCTTGCAATACCGCCGGACTATCCATACCGGCCACACGGGTCAGCCAATAATACCCGCTGACAGCCACCAGTGCACCGCACACGCCTTCCCAGGTTTTGCCGGGACTGATGCTGGGCGCCAGTTTACGCCGGCCCCATAAGCGGCCGCAGAAATACGCCGCAGTATCGGATATCCATACGATAGCCATCAGCAGCAGCAATAGACCGGGATTAGGGTGCCACCACACCAGCGCGGACCACAGCGGCAACAACAACAGCGCCCCCGCCCCTGCCAGCGCCAGGGGAGAGTTCACACGCCAGCCTCTCCCGAGCCACAGCGGTGCCACCACCAGCCAGAACAAAAGCGAGGCCGCAAACGCAGTCACCAGCACCCACGGTGCCGTTGGCGCAGCGCCGTGCCCGTAGTGCCACAGCAGTGCCGCGCCCACCGCAATCGCACCCACATACGCGAAACGCGCCCGGGTGCCCCATCCTGCCAGTGCGCCCCACTCCCACGCGCCGATTAACGCCAACGGTGCCACACACAATGCCCATCCCGCCTGCGACAGGTAAAACAACGCCGCGGCAAATAGCGGCAGCAAAATGAGCACAGTAAGAATGCGGGTCTTGAGCATTCACCGCGGCCGTTGCACACGCATCACTAGTGGCGGCAGTCAGCCGCCGGCCACGCCGCGCTGCGGCGCGTCTAGCTGCACTTGTTCGCTGGTGCGCCCATAGCGCCGTTCACGCTGCTGATATGACACGATCGCCGTATCCAGCGCAGCGGCATCAAAATCCGGCCACAGCATATCGGTGAAATAAAATTCGGTGTACGCCAGTTGCCACAATAGAAAATTACTGACGCGCTTTTCACCGCCGGTGCGTATGAATAAGTCAGGCTCCGGCGCATCGTGCATCGATAAGTAAGGCGCGAGATCGCTTTCGGCATAATTTCCGGCGCGCGCCGGATGCTCGCGCGTCATCCGGTTCAGCGCCTGCAGGATATCCCAGCGTCCGCCATAGTTCGCGGCAATGGTTAATGTCAGCCCTTGATTGTGCCGGGTGGTGGCTTGCGCCTGCTCCACCAGTTGCACCAGCTGCGGATCAAATTGCGAAAGATCGCCAATCACGCGCAAACGAATATGGTTGTGATGCAGCTTGGCCACTTCCACTTCGAGCACATGCACAAAAAGCTGCATCAGGAATTTGACTTCTTCCTTCGGCCGCCGCCAGTTTTCACTGCTGAACGCGAACATCGTCAGATGCTCAACGCCACACGCGACGCAGGCACGCACCGCACCGCGCACCGCTTCAACGCCGCGCTTGTGGCCCGCGACACGCGGCAGAAAACGCTGTTTGGCCCAGCGGCCATTGCCATCCATGATGATGGCGACGTGGCGCGGAACCGACCGCGCGTCAGGAACGGCTTGCGTGGAACTGGGCGTGGAAGCGACGACGGGCATCGCGTTCAAACCGCCATCAATTCGGCTTCCTTGGTCTGCAATGCCTTGTCGATCTCGGCAATGTGGCGGTCGGTAAGCTTTTGAATATCGTCCTGCGCACGGCGCTCATCGTCTTCGGCCACGGATTTTTTCTTGAGTAATTCTTTCAGGTGGGTGTTGGCATCGCGCCGCACATTGCGCACGGCCACCTTCGCATTTTCACCTTCTGCTTTGACGATTTTGGTGAGATCGCGCCGGCGCTCTTCGGTGAGCGAGGGCATCGGCACACGCACAATATCACTGGTAGTGCTTGGATTCAGACCCAAATCCGCATCACGTATCGCTTTTTCGATAACGCTGGCCATTTTTTTTTCCCACGGCGTCACACCCAGCGTGCGCGCGTCGATCAGCGTCACGTTCGCCACCCCCGGTATCGCCGTCGGCGTGCCGTAATAATCCACCATCACGTGATCGAGGATGCCGGCGTGCGCACGACCGGTGCGCACTTTCGCCAGATCCGTTTTCAGGGATTCCAGCGACTTTTTCATTTTCTGTTCGGCAGTTTTTTTGATATCGGCGATCATCATTTTCTCCGCTGAGACTACTCACCCGCTCACCTGACCACTCACGCGACAACCATAGTGCCTTCGTCTTCGCCTGTCACCACCCGCTTCAGGGCACCTGCTTCAAAGATGCTGAATACATTGATCGGCAGCCGCTGATCGCGGCACAAAGTAAGCGCAGTGGCATCCATTACTTTCAGATTCTTGATAATGGCTTCATCGAAAGTTAATTTCTTGTAACGCACCGCGGTGGCATCTTTTTTGGGGTCGGCGCTGTACACCCCATCCACCTTGGTGGCTTTCAACACCAGTTCCGCATTCATCTCCATGCCCCGCAGCGCCGCTGCCGTGTCGGTGGTGAAGAATGGGTTACCAGTGCCCGCCGCGAAAATCACGATCTTGCCCTCTTCCAGGTAGCGCATCGCCTTGCCGCGTATGTACGGTTCAACCACGGCCTCCACATTCAGCGCCGACTGCACACGCGCGCTGATATTTTTCCGGCGCATCGCATCCTGCAAAGCCAGCGCGTTCATGATCGTCGCCAGCATACCCATGTAATCCGCAGTGGCACGATCCATATGTGCCGCCGCCACCCCGCGGAAAATGTTACCGCCGCCGATCACCACCGCGATCTCCACACCCAGCTTTGCCACATCACTAATTTCGCCGACGATACGCTCAATCACGTCTTGATTGATGCCATAACTATCGTTACCCATCAACGCTTCGCCGCTGAGTTTAACCAGTATGCGTTTGAAAATGGGCTTGCCGGACATGTGCAATTAATCCCTAAATGATTGTTTTAAAAATTCTTTTTTAAATGCTACCGCAGACCGTCGTTGCTGTTCTAGTCGCTCTTTTGAGCTTGCGCCACGGCTTTCTTGACTTCGTCCGCGAAATCATCCTTCTTTTTCTCCATCCCCTCGCCCACCAGGTAGAGCTTGAACGATGCCACACTTGCGCTATTCGCTTTTAGCAACTGCTCCACGGTCTGCTTGTCGTTTTTGACAAAAGGCTGGCCCAGCAGGGTGACCTCTTTCAGATATTTTTGCACCGAGCCTTCGACCATTTTCGCCACAATATCGGCGGGCTTGCCCGATTCCGCGGCTTTTGCCGTCGCGATGTCGCGTTCCTTTTGAATCAATTCCGCGGGCACTTCTTCCCTGGCCAGCGACACCGGCCTGCTCGCCGCAATATGCATCGCCAGATCTTTACCCAGCGTATCATCACCGCCGGCGATGTCCAGCAGCACGCCGATTTTCGCGCCCCCGTGTATATACGAATAGAGCCTGCCTTGCGTCGCGATACGCACGAAGCGGCGGATGCTCACGTTTTCGCCGATTTTGCCCACCAGCGCCTTGCGTGTTTCTTCAACCGAGACGCCGTTCAAGGCCAGCGCCGACAAAGCAGCGGCATCGGCAGGATTCTTGTCCGCTACCAAGCCGGTGAGCGCAGCGGCGAAAGCGAGGAAATCCGCGTTCTTCGCCACAAAGTCGGTCTCACAGTTGATTTCCAGTATGGCGCCCAGTTTACCGTCCGCTGCTATGTGTGTGGCAACGATGCCTTCGGCTGCCACGCGCGACGCAGCTTTGGTCGCTTTATTGCCGAGCTTCACACGCAGGATTTCTTCAGCCTTGCCCATGTCGCCAGCGGCTTCGCTCAGTGCTTTTTTACATTCCATCATCGGCGCGTCGGTCTTCTCGCGCAGTTGTTTGACCATGCCCGCAGTAATTTCTGCCATCACAAACTCCACCACTTAAAAAAAGGGGCGCCCCTCTGTATGAGCCGCCCCTGGTTAAATCGGATTGGGTATTACTTGTCTTCTTCGACTTCGATGAATTCTTCGCCGCCGGGCGCTACTATCTGTTGCAGGCTGTCGTTGCGGCCTTCGAGAATCGCATCCGCCATGCCGCGCGCGTAGAGGCGAATCGCGCGGCTGGAATCGTCATTGCCGGGAATCACATAGTCCACACCGATCGGCGTGTGATTGGTATCCACCACACCGATCACCGGGATGCCCAGTTTGTTGGCTTCCGCCACGGCGTTTTTCTGATAGCCCACGTCAATCACGAACATGGCGTCGGGCAGACCATCCATATCCTTGATGCCGCCCAGACTGCGCTCCAGTTTGGTCAGCTCGCGCTGGAACAACAAGCCTTCTTTTTTGATCAGCTTTTCAACCGAGCCATCGGCCACCGTTGCCCGCATATCATGCAGGCGCTTGATGGATTGCTTGACGGTTTTATAGTTGGTCAGCATACCGCCGAGCCAGCGCTCATCCACAAACGGCGTCGCGCAACGCAGCGCTTCTTCGCGGATGATTTCGCGCGCCTGGCGTTTGGTGGCGACGAACAGCACGGTGCCACGGTTGGCCGTCAACTGGCGTACGAATTTAATCGCCGCCTGATACATCTCTAGCGTTTTTTCGAGATTGACGATGTGAATTTTATTGCGATGGCCGAAAATATACGGTGCCATTCGCGGGTTCCAGAAACGGGTTTGGTGCCCGAAATGAACGCCGCACTCCAGCATTTCACGCATGGTGACTGACATAAAACTTCTCCTGTTTGGGTTGAGCCTCCATCCGCCAATATCCCTAAAATTCCTTAGGGACACCCAAAGGCTAACCTGCGGGGCGGATGTGGGTATTTTTAACTCACCGGCCTGCCAATGACCATCACTGACAATCCCGAATGAGATAAGTCTTTATTTTAGCACGAAAATTTGCCAGCCCTCAAGCATTCATTCAAGCGTAAGCTTGCTTACTATCCTTTAATCGGTTTTAAAAACAATTAGTTAGTCAGTACAGTTTGGCTTTTTTGCATTTATCTCCCTACGCCAAATTCGATTCTGCGCATTCTGAAATACAATACCTGACTTCACCTAGACTCATCGTGCGTTCGCACGAACACCGCATGCCCATCGAAATCAAATCCGCCAACGACATCCAAAAGATGCGTACCGCGGGCAAACTCGCCGCCGAAGTGCTCGATTTTATCGCCCCCTTTGTCACCGCTGGCCGCACCACCAACGACATCGACCGGCTCTGTCACGATTACATCGTGAACGAGCAAAAAACCATACCTGCGCCACTTAACTATTGCCCGCCCGGCTATTCGCCGTACCCCAAGTCGATCTGCACTTCCGTCAACCATGTCATCTGTCACGGCATTCCTGGCGAAAAAAAGCTGAAAAACGGCGACATCGTCAATATCGATATCACCGTGATTAAAGACGGCTACCACGGCGACACCAGCCGTATGTTTTACGTTGGGGTGCCGTCCATTCAGGCCAAACGACTGTGCGAAATCACCCACCAATGCATGTGGCGCGGCATCCGCGCGGTGGCGCCCGGCGCGCGCCTGGGTGACGTGGGGCATGCCATACAAAGCTATGCAGAGGGTAACGGCTTTAGCGTGGTGCGCGAGTTCTGCGGCCACGGCATCGGTAAAAAATTTCACGAAGAACCGCAAGTAGTGCATTACGGACGCCCCGGCACCGGCCTGCCGCTCAGCGCCGGCATGACCTTTACCGTGGAGCCGATGATTAATGCGGGCCGTGCCGACATCCGTGGCCTCGCCGATGGCTGGACCATAGTTACCAAAGATCACAGCCTTTCGGCCCAATGGGAGCACACCGTGCTGGTCACCGATAGCGGGTTTGAAGTGCTCACCGTTTCTCCCGGCATGCCCGCCGAACCCGCGACGGGCTGACACCATGTCGGGCACTGCACCCGCTTTAGCCCAGAGCAGTGCGCCGTCATCCACGGAAAACTACCGGCAACTGCTGGAAGCCGGTCGCGCCAGTCTGCGCGCGGCGTTCGAGGCCAAACCCGCGGCAGCGGATCTGTTGCGCCAGCATTGCGTGCTGATTGATGCGCTATTGCGTCGCATCTGGCAGTCCCACGAACTTCCCGCAGGACTGGCACTGGTGGCTGTGGGTGGCTATGCGCGCGGACAACTTTTCCCCCACTCTGACATCGATCTGCTGATTTTGCTGGATGCCCCGGCAGATGGCGCGTTGCAGGAAAAACTGCAAGCCCTGGTGGGCGCCTGGTGGGATGTGGGCCTAGACACCGGTCACAGCGTGCGCACGGTGGACGAATGCGTGGAAATTGCGCGGCAGGACATTACCGTGCAGACCAATATGCTGGAATCACGCTGGCTCGCGGGCGATCGCAAGCGCTACAAACAGTTCGTCGAGGCCACCACGCGCGCACTGGAGCCGCTGGCGTTCATGCAGGCCAAACACCTGGAACAACGTCAGCGTCACACGCGCTTCGAGGACACCAACCTCGAACCTAATGTCAAGGAGCGGGCCGGCGGGTTGCGCGATCTGCACCATATTATGTGGATCGCACGCGCCTCAAGCTACGGCAGGAGCTGGCGTGATCTGGTGCGCCGCGGGGTCATCACCGAGAGCGAATCACGCGCCATTCAGCGACACGAGCGTTTTCTGCAACTGCTGCGCATTCGTTTGCATTATTTGGCGGGGCGTCGTGAAGACCGCCTGATCTTCGATCTGCAATCCGCGCTGGCACAGCAATTCGGCCTCAGCAACCGCGCGCACCGGCTCGCCAGCGAGCAATTGATGCAGCGTTATTATCAAAGCGCCAAAGCGGTATTACAGATCGACAACATCGTGCAGCAAAATCTGCGCTCGCGCCTCACCGGTGCGCGCAATATCAAACTGCTGGCGCTCAACGAACACACTGCTGAGCGCTTCGGATTGCGCAACGAAGTGCTCGCCATACGCCGTGATGACGTCTACGAAAAACATCCCGAAGCCATACTCGAGACTTTTCTGCTCCTGCAAAAGCACCCTGAAATCAAGGGCATAGGCGCCAACACCCTGCGTGCGTTGTGGCGTGCCGGCAAGCTCATCGGCCCAGCCTACCGGCGCGACCCGCACCATCGCGCACAGTTTCTCGACATCCTGCGCAGCCCGACGCGGGTGGTGCGCGAACTGCGTCGCATGAACCAGCTTGGCATCCTCGGCAGCTACCTGCCTGCGTTCGGCAGGATCGTCGGCCAGATGCAACATGATCTGTATCACGTCTACACCGTGGATGAACACATCCTGCGTGTGATTCGCAATCTGCGCCGCTTCGCGGTGCCCGAACTCGCGCATGAATTCCCGTTGTGCAGCCGCCTGCTGTCCGAGTTCGACAAACCCGAAGTGCTGTATCTCGCCGGACTGTTTCACGACATCGCCAAGGGCCGCGGTGGCGATCATTCCGCCCTCGGCAAGGCAGATGCGGCGCGCTTTTGCAAAGCGCATGGCCTGTCCGCCGCTGACTGCGAGCTGGTGGTATGGCTGGTGGAACAGCATCTGATGATGTCGAGCACCGCGCAAAAGCAGGATTTGTCCGATCCCGAAGTCATTCAGGCCTTCGCCGCCAAGGTCGTCACACAACGGCAGCTGATCGCGCTTTATCTGCTGACCGTCGCCGACATCCGCGGCACCAGCCCCAAAGTCTGGAATGCCTGGAAAGGCAAGCTGCTCGAAGATCTGTTTTTGATCGCGCAGCGCCGCCTCGCCGGCACCGCGCCCACCGTCGAAAACAGCCAGCGCGCACGGCAGGACGAGGCGCGCGCCACGCTACGGCTTTACGCCATCGACGATGCCGCCATCGACACCTTCTGGCACAAACTCGACACCGCCTATTTTCTGCGTCACGACGCGCAGGAAATCGCCTGGCACGCGCGCATGCTCTACTATCGTGCGCAGTCTCCTAATCCGATAATCAAGGCGCGACCTTCACGCGCCGGCGAAGGGCTGCAAGTGATGGTTTATACCGCGGACCAGCACGAGCTGTTCGCGCGCATCTGCGGCTTTTTTGAGGGCATGCGCTACAACATTCACGAAGCGCGCATCTATACCGCGCACTATGGCTATGCGCTCGACACTTTTCAGGTGCAGGATGCAGGCAACGACAGTGTCGACTACCGCGCGCTGACTGCCTACATCGAACATGAACTGGGCGAGCGCTTGCGTCTCAAAGCGCCATTGCCCGCTTTGACCACCGCACGCCTGTCGCGCCAACTGCGGCATTTCCCCATTTCACCCGAAATCAATATTCAGAAAGACGAGCGCGGCGTCTATCACGTGCTGACCATCATCGCCGGCGACCGGCCGGGATTGCTGTCACGTATCGCGCGCATATTTCTGGCTTACGGCATCAGCCTGCACACCGCCAAAGTCAACACGCTCGGCGCCCGCGCCGAAGATACGTTTTTGATTGCCGGCGACACACTGAGCGACCCGAAACAAGTGGTGCGCATGCAAAACGAGTTGATCGAAACGCTGAAAGTCTAGTCGTCAGCGATATCTTCGTCTGGGAAAAGCTCTGCGGTAAATCCAAAATTGCGCAGGTCGCGTATGCGCATCGGATACAGTATCCCGGCCAGGTGATCGCATTCGTGCTGCACCACGCGCGCATGAAAATCGGCTACGCTGCGGTCAATCTTCTTGCCGCCGGCATCAAAACCCTGATAACGCAAATGGACGTGGCGCGGCACCAGGCCGCGCATGCCGGGCACCGACAGGCAGCCTTCCCAGCCTTCCTCCATCGCGTCGTTCAGCGGTGTCAGCTTCGGATTGATCAGAATAGTAAACGGCACCCCCTCGGCATCCGCGCTATCGGCATCAACGCCAAATATGACCACCTGCAGATTCACCCCAATTTGCGGCGCTGCCAGCCCCGCGCCATTCAGCGATGCCATGGTGTCACGCAGGTCGACAATGAGCGCCTCCAATTCGGCGCTGCGGAATTTTTTGACCGCACGCGATGGCTGTAGCAGGCGCGGGTCACCCATGCGCAAGACAGGCTTAATCGCCATCGGCGGCTACCTCGCACAACAGGCGCACCACGCGCGCCATCGCTACGCGCGCCAGAGCCTCGGCCGCAGCCAGGTCTATCTTCTGCCCGCTCGCACCGGTGCCGGCGGCCGCGTTTACCACCAGCGCCAGAGTGGCATAAGGCAAATCCAATTCGCGCGCCAGCGCGGCTTCGGGCATTCCGGTCATGCCGACCATATGCGCGCCGTCGCGCGCGAGGCGGCGGATCTCGGCCGCGGTTTCCAGCCGTGGCCCCTGCGTCGCCGCGTAGGTTCCTCCCACGTGCAGAGGCTCGCCGATACGCCCGGCCGCGCGCAACACGCGCGCACGCAGCGCTTCGTCGTAAGGGTGGGTGAAATCGATGTGCCTGACTACGCCATCCGCGCCATCAAAAAAAGTCGCGGCCCGCCCCCAGGTGTAGTCAATGATCTGATCGGGCACCGCCAACGTGCCCGGTGACCAGCCAGCACCGATGCCGCCGACCGTAGCCACTGCCAGCACTTGTGTTACCTGCTGCGCCTGCAGTGCCCACAAATTGGCGCGGTAATTGATCGTGTGTGGCGGCAGCACATGGTTTTCGCCGTGCCGCGCCAAAAACACCACCTCACGCTGATTTAAGCGCCCACACAGCAGCGGCCCCGACGGCGTGCCGTAGGGGGTGTCGATTTCGACACGCCGCGTTAGCTTGAGCGCCGCAAGCTTGCCGAGGCTGCTGCCACCGATGATCGCCAACATGCAGCACCGCTACCGTGCGGCCTTGGCAGGGGGGCGTTTCCACGCGCCACGCACGATGTAATTACGAAACTCCGCGCCGATTTCCGGGTGCGCCAGTGCATAAGCGAGATTCGCCTTTACATAACCTAACTTGCTGCCGCAATCGTAACGCACGCCCGCGAAAGGATAGGCGTAAGCCGCTTCCTCACTGATGAGACTGGAAATCGCATCGGTCAATTGCAGCTCCTTGCCGGCCGCAGGACGCAGCGCCCGCAAATGATCGAAGATGCTCGCCGGAAGAATATAACGGCCGACCACCCCCAAATTCGATGGCGCGTTTTCGGGCTCGGGTTTTTCAACAATTTGCGTAATCGCGCATAGTCTGGATGGGGTGCCTTTGACCTTGACGATGCCGTATTGGCGCGTCTGGTTATACGGCACTTTCTCCACCGCCAGTATGGTGCGCCCGTAGTGGTTGAATTGCGTCACCATCTGCTGTAGCGCCGGTATTGGGGCATCGATCAGGTCATCGGCAAGCAGCACCGCAAAAGGTTCATCACCCACCAGCGGCGCCGCGCACAACACCGCGTGCCCCAGCCCCAGCGGATTGACCTGCCGCACGTAGCTGCACGAGACGTTCGCGGGAAGAATGTTTCTAACCATCTTGAGCAGTTGCCGATTTTGGCGCTGCTCGAGCGCCACTTCCAGCTCTATCGCACGGTCAAAATGATCCTCAATGGCTCGCTTGCCGCGCCCGGTGACAAATATCAGTTCCGTTACACCGGCGGCTATCGCCTCCTCGACTGCATACTGGATCAGTGGCTTGTCCACGATCGGCATCATCTCTTTGGGACTGGCCTTGGTCGCGGGTAAAAATCGCGTGCCCAGACCGGCTACCGGAAACACTGCTTTTCTAATTTTCACGAAAACACTTTCCTGTGATGAATCACTTCATTCATGCAGCGCATAAACTGCCGGCAAATTGCGCCAGTAGCCGTGCACATCCATGCCGAATCCGAACACATAGCGATCCGGTAATTCCACGCCGAAAAAATCCGCGCCTATCGGCGTGGCGCGACCGGACTGTTTGCGCGCGAACACCGCGATCAGCACCCGTGCCGCACCCAGTGCCAGCAGTTTGTCACGCAGCGCAGCCAAGGTCAGCCCCTGGTCAAGGATATCATCGAGCAGCAACACCGTGCGCCCCGCCACCGGTGTTGCCGGCAGATGCCGGAAAATCAGTTCGCCGCCGCGCGTGGCATCGTGGTAGCGCGTGACATCCAGCGTATCCAGTTCCAGCGGAAAATCCAGTTGCGGCAACAGTTGCCCCGCGAACACCAGCCCGCCGCGCATCACACATAGCACCAGCGGATGCGCATCGCGCAGCGCGCGATTGAGCTCGGCTGCGATGCGTGCCACCGCCGCTGTCACCGCTGCTGCCGAACACACGGGCTGCGCCGCATGCAGTATCGCCCGTGCTTGCGCAGGCGTAGGCTTCATTGAACAATCATAAATAAAAACAATTAGTTATGCGGACACTGCTGAGGTATTCAACAGTTCAAGAAAAGCCTGTTCATCGAGCACGGCCACGCCCAGCTCGCGCGCTTTGACGAGTTTGCTGCCGGCATCGATACCAGCGACCAGGTAGTGCGTTTTTTTGGAAACGCTGCCGGACATTTTTCCGCCGTTGGCCAGTATCCGCACTTTGGCCTCATCGCGCGTCAGCGTAGGCAGGGTTCCCGTCACCACAAAGGTTTTGCCGGCGACGCCGGGCGCAGGCTTTTCAGGCGCAGCGATAGGCGCGAAGCGGATGCCGGCGTTCAGCAATGCGGCGATCACGACACGATGCTGCTGCTCGGCAAAAAATGCCGCGACACTTTGCGCCACCGCAGGCCCCACATCCAACACCTGTTGCAAGCGTTGTGCATCCGCCGCCATCAGCGCATCCAGATCACGAAAATGCACGGCCAGGTCGCGCGCCGTGCTCTCACCCACATTGCGTATCCCCAGAGCATAAATAAAGCGTGCCAGCGTGGTATGGCGGCATTGTTCTAGCGCCTGCACCAGATTGGCCGCAGCTTTTTCACCCATGCGCTCCAGCGCCGCGAGTGCGGGCACTTTGAGGTCAAATAAATCCGCCGCCGTGCGCACGCTGTTATTGTCTACCAGTTGATCGACGATTTTTTCGCCCAGACCTTCAACATTCAGTGCCCGGCGCGAGGCAAAATGCAGCAGCGCCTGCTTGCGCTGGGCGGGGCAATACAAACCCGCGCTACAGCGCGCGACGGCGCCGTCTTCGTCACGCCGCACGCCGGCGCCGCACGACGGACATAGCACCGGCATGGTAAAGGCGCGCGCGTGCGCCGGCCGCCGCTCGATCAGCACGCGCACCACCTCCGGTATCACATCGCCTGCGCGCCGCACCACCACGCTGTCGCCGATGTGGATGTCTTTGCGCCGCACTTCGTCTTCGTTGTGCAGTGTCGCGTTGGTGACGGTGACACCGCCGACGAACACCGGTTTCAGACGCGCCACCGGCGTCATCGCACCGGTGCGGCCCACTTGCACCTCGATGTCCAGGACTTCGGTCATTTCCTCCTGCGCCGGATACTTGTGCGCGACCGCCCAGCGCGGCTCGCGGCTGCGAAATCCCAATTGGCGCTGCAGTGCGAGGCTGTTGACCTTGTACACCACGCCGTCGATATCGAAGGGCAAGGCATGGCGGGTGGCGCCGATGCGCTGGTGACAGGCCATCAGCCCGTCCGCACCCGCTACCACGGCACGGTCTTGGTTCACCGCAAAGCCCCACGCCGCAAATGCATCCAGCACTTCACTATGGCGCGCAGGTAATGACCAGCCGGCTGTATCACCCGTGCCATAGGCAAAAAATGACAAAGGCCGCTGTGCGGCGATTCTGGAATCAAGTTGCCGTATGCAGCCTGCGGCCGCATTACGCGGATTGACAAACAACTTGCCGCCGGCGGCACGTTGCGCGTCGTTGAGCGCTGTAAAATCCTTACGTGTGAAATAGATTTCACCGCGCACCTCAAGTACCTCAGGCACCGCCATCGCCGCGGTGCGCAGCCGCAACGGAATGACGCGTATGGTGCGCACATTGGCGGTCACGTCTTCGCCGGTTTCCCCGTCGCCACGCGTGGCTGCCTGCACCAGCACACCCTGCTCGTAGCGCAGGCTGATGGCGAGGCCGTCGAATTTCAGCTCGGCGATGTATTCCACCGGCGGCGCACTGTCTGCCAGCCCCAGTTCGCTGCGCACATAGACATCGAATTTCACCGCACCACTGTCTTCGATATCGGTTTCGGTGCGTATCGACAACATCGGCGCGCGATGCGTCACCGGCGTCAATGCGGCTAGCACTTTGCCGCCCACGCGCTGTGTCGGAGAATCCGCACTCAGCAATTCAGGATAGTCCGCCTCCAGCGCTTGCAATGCGCGAAACAAGCGATCGTATTCGACATCCGGCACCTGCGGCGCATCGAGCACATAATAACTATGATTGTGCGCTTCGAGCTGCTGGCGCAGCGCCTGCCCACTGGCAACCGCCGCCGCCGGCGCCACCCTTGCCGCCATCAGGAAAACAGGCGCAGCGCACGCGCACTACCCGGCGCAATGCCGCGCGCGTTCATCGCCGCGTGCAGATCTTTGAGCTGCTGGCGGATTTTATCCATACTCGCCGCGCTCAGTGTCGCGCGATTGTCGTCCACCAGCCGGCCCTTGAGCGTTACCGCCAGGCTGTGGCCCAGTTCAAACATGCGTTGCAGCGCCCGCTCGGCATCCGCCACTCGTGGCACATCGAGCAGAATCGTGATGCCGCTGGTGCTCATGCCGCTGACCGCCTCCGGCAGAAACGCCCCCGCCTCCTGATTCGCTATCGTCAGCACCGTGTTTTCATCCGCGTCTTCAAGGTGGAACACACCGTCGGGCTCGAGCTTGAAACCCTCGCTTTCCACCAGCGCACGCACGCGCGCGCCGCTGAATACCACGTCCGTAGCGATCACGTTGATGCCGATCGTCACATCGACCTCAAGGCAAAATGCGTCCAGCGCCCGTGCAGCGGCCAATACCGGGTCGCGGTCGGGGATATCCGTCAGTGCCGCATGGCGTGCGGCCCAGGTATTGAGCGCATCGCTAAACGCGCCGAGCTGCCGCGCGCTCAACGGCCCACCGCGATTGACCAGTTGCAAGGCCACTTGCAAGCGCGAGTATTGTGCGGTGACGGCGCGGTTGATTTCCTCCCAGCGCCCGCTGCTAATATTGTAACCTGCGGCACGCCACGAGCGGCCGCACGCCGCCACGCCCGCCAACACTTCAGCCACCTGCGCCGCGGTAAGCGGCGTAGCGCTACCCGCGCTGGCAACGGTGGCCACGCAATCGATGGTTTCATCGATATTGAGCGCCACCGGCAGCGGCGTGCGCTGCATCACCACCGGCGCGGCCCGCCCGCCCTCCAGTTGCGGCTCTATGCGCGATGCCGAAGAAAAATTATCAGCCGCGCCCATCGCCGTGTGAGCGCCTTCGCCCAACAACACGTCGCGCCGCGGCGCATCGAAAGCTGCACGCAAACGCTGGTGCAAACGACGCTGTTGCAGATAGTTGTAGAGCAGCACACCGGCGATCACCAGTGCGCCGATGCCCAAGAGGCTGAGGTGCAAATCGCTCATGCCATGACCGTCGCTGGAATCACGCGGCCTCGGACAATTTCATCGCTTCCTCGATATCCACCGTCACCACCCGCGATACACCCGCTTCCTGCATCGTGATACCGAGCAGCTGTTGCGCCATTTCCATGGTGATTTTATTGTGGCTGATAAACAGAAACTGCGAATGGTCCGACATCTTTTTCACCAGACTGCAAAAGCGTTCGGTGTTGGTGTCATCCAGCGGCGCGTCCACCTCATCCAGCAGGCAAAACGGCGCGGGGTTCAAACGGAATATCGCGAACACCAGCGACAGCGCGGTCAGCGCTTTTTCACCACCCGAGAGCAGATGTATGGAAGCGTTTTTCTTGCCCGGCGGCTGTGCGGTGACATGCACGCCGCAGTCGAGGATTTCTTCGCCGGTCAGCGTCAGTTTGGCCTGCCCGCCGCCGAACAAGGCAGGGAACATCTCGCCAAAATTCCGGTTGACCTCATCAAAAGTGGTTTGCAGGCGATCACGCGTGTCGCGGTCGATGCGGCGTATCGCGTCTTCGAGCGTGGTCATGGCATCGGTCAGGTCGCGTGACTGCGCATCCAGATAATCGCGACGCTCGGTGGCTGCGGTCAATTCTTCGAGCGCGGCAAGATTAACCGCACCCAGCGCACGAATGGCCTCGCCGAGGCGATTGATTTCCGCTTGCAAGGCATTTGAGCGCGTGCCTTTTTCGAGCAGCGCGGCCAGCGCCGCTTCGTCGGCACCAGCGTCGAACAGTTGTTGTGCGTATTGCTCTTCGGTGATGCGCGCTTCCTGTTCCTTCAAGCGCACCTCGGCGATGCGCTCGTGCAACGGCCCTATTTTTTGCTCGCAGCTAATGCGCTCCTGTTCGACACCGCGCAACTGCGTTTCCATACCTTCCAGTATGTCGCGAGCTTGCGCCAGCGACTGCTCGCGCGTTACCCGTATCTCGAGCATGCGCTGTAGTTGCACTTGCCACGGCGCTTCGTCGTAACCCGACAAATCCTGCTGCGACTCGCCGAGACTGGATTCGAACGCCGCAAGGGCGCTGCCTAAGCGTGCAATGGATTGCTCTATCTCATTGATTTTATTTACAATTGTTTTCCGTGTGAACTCAGATTCCTGCTGCGCCTGACGCGCGCCTTCGAGTAACTTCCTGTGCGTATTAAGCGCGTCCTCCGCGCTGCGATGGCTGGCGGCGGATTGTTCCACTTGTGCCGCAAACGCAGTGCGTTCCGTCTGCAACTGCGCGATGGCGGTCTCAGCGCTATGGCGATGCGCCGTCTCGGCCGCCGCCAGCGCCGCAATCTCCGCCAATTCGCTGGCGATTTGTTCGCCCCGTTGGGTGGCGCGCTGCGCCTGCTCTGAGGCGCGAACGGCTGCGACTTGCGCGGCATGAAACGCACTCAACGCCTGCTGCACGGCCTGCTGCAATGCAGCGGTTTCGCCGCGGCACTGCTCAACCGCAGCGCGCGCTTGTGCCACTAGGGTTTTCGTGGTGTCCGCATCCGCCATCAGCAGTTGCAGATCAGCACTGCCTTTTTCAATCTCGCGCTGCCGCGACAATACCCCATGCAACTCGCTGTCGGGCGCGTGAAAACTCACGCTGTGGCGCGTAAACACATAACCATTCGCGGACACCAGCGCAGCGCCGGGTGGCAATTGCGCACGCTGTGCCATGCCCGCCGCGCTATCAGCAACCGTGTACACGCCATGCAACCACTCATTCACCACAGCCTGCAGACGCGCATCGCGGCAAATGACATGGTCTTTGAGCGGCTGCAATTGCGCCCCAACTTGCGTGTCTTGCGCACTGGCCGCCGCAGCACCGTCGTGCACATCAATCACGGTCAGTTTTCCGGGTGGCGCTACACTTAACCACGCTGCGGCACTATGCAGAGGGTCGATCGCGATACCGTTCAATCGCTCGCGCAGCACGGCTTCGAGCGCATCTTCCCAACCCGCGGCAATTTCAATACCCTGCCAGAATCGCGGCGATTTATCGAAACCGCATGCGGCTAGCCAGCCTTCCAGCGCCGCGCCGTTCGCACCCCTGGCGAGTTTAGCTTGCAACTGCGACAGCGCCTCTATACGTGCTTGCACGGCAGCGACTTTTTGCGCAGCCGTATTCAGTTCCGTCTGCCGCTCGCGTGCTGTCTGCTGTAACTGCGGGATGCGCTGCTCGCTGCACTGCAAGCGCGCGCGCTGTTCGGCAAGCTGTTGCTCGCAATGCTGGGTGTGCGCACTCAATTGCTCCAGCAACACCGGTTCCACCACCGGCAGCGCATTGCGCTCGGCGCTCAAACGCTGCTCACGCTGCGCAAACTGTTCCAGCAAACGTGCGGCGTGGCCGCTTTGGGTCTGCTCGACTTGCAGGCGCTGCTGCACCTGCGCAAGACTTTGCTGCGCCGACTCGCGCCGCTCACCACTGGCGCGATGCGCAGCCTCGGCCAACGGCAGCTTTTCCGCTTGCGCGGCCAGCGCCGTCGCGCACGCGCTCAGCCGCGAGTCCGCGTCCGCGCGCGCGACGCGCGATTCGTCCAACCCGCGTTGTGCCGACAACAACTGCGCCTGGTTTGCATCCCGCTGCGAACGCAGCGTGTCCATATAATGTTCGATACGTGCGCGATTTTCGCGCACATGGGTAATTTGCTGTTCCAGCCGCGCCACCTCGGCGTTGGATTCGTAGAGCGTACCTTGACACGCATGCAACGCGTCTCCGGCTTGATAATGTTCACTGCGCAGTTGTTCAAGACGTTTTTCGGCCTCGCGCAGGCGCGCGGTTTCCGCTTCGAGTTCGACCCCGGCGCGTTCGACCTCGCGCGTATAACGCGCGCGCGCGGCCACCGCTTCTTTTTTGCGCGTGAACCACAACAAGCTCTGCGAAGTGCCCAGCTCGCTCTGCAGCTGATGATACTGGCGCGCGACTTCGGCCTGCGCCTGCAGATGCTCGAGTTGCTTCACCAGCTCCTGACGAATGTCATCCACGCGCAGCAGATTCTCACGCGTGTCTTTCAGGCGTGCTTCTGTTTCACGCCGCCGCTCGCGGTATTTGGACACACCCGCCGCTTCTTCGAGAAACACCCGCAACTCTTCGGGTTTGGCCTCGATCACGCGTGAAATCATGCCCTGCTCAATGATCGCGTATGCGCGCGCACCCAGGCCGGTGCCCAGAAAAATATCAGCTATATCGCGCCGCCGCACAGGAATATTGTTGATGTAATACGCGGAATCGCCGTCGCGCTCCAGCACGCGCTTGACGGAAATTTCGCCGTACGCAGACCACTGCCCCCCGGCCTTGCCCAGACTGTTGTCGAACAACAGTTCGACACTGGCGCGGTTGACCGGCTTGCGTTCGCTGGATCCGTTAAACAGCACGTCCTGCATGGTGGCGCCGCGTAAATGACGCGCTGAGGTTTCGCCGAGCACCCAGCGTACCGCATCGATCACATTGGATTTACCGCAGCCGTTGGGGCCGACTATGCCGACCAGTTGACCTGGTACCGGAATCTGTGTGGGGTCGACGAATGATTTAAAGCCGGCGAGATTGATATGAGTAAGGCGCAATTTCCAGCTTCGGCAAAGGTTATAATCGGGGGTCAAATTCCAGCGCGCTATTCTAACCGATTCTCAGTGAACTTCCCCCGCGCCTAATGCCCATCAAGCCCGCAACACCACTCGAGACTTTTGTCAATCCGGCGCCGCGCCGCGACTACCGGATTCACATGGAAATTCCTGAATTTACCTGTCTTTGTCCAAAAACCGGACAGCCGGATTTCGCCACATTGGTGCTGGATTATGTGCCCGATAAACGCTGCGTCGAATTAAAGAGTCTGAAACTGTACATCGGCGCCTTCCGCAACCTAGGGGCCTATCACGAAGCCGTAACCAATCAAATACTCGATGATTTGACTGTGGCACTGCGACCGCGCTACATGCGTCTCGCAGCGCATTTCTACGTGCGCGGCGGCATTTTCACCACCGTCGCCGCCGAGTACGCACAGCGCGGCTGGAACGGCGCCAGGCTGCCCGGGTACGCGACAACGCCGACCCCACCCAATACCCGCTGACCGTGCGCGCTGACCACGCTGGCGAAAAAGTTTTTCGGCCTATAAGCCTCACGTTGCGCACACGGGCACTGATACCCCTGCACGGCTTACCCGTGGCCGCGCGTGCGGCGCGCGCCGGATGGATAGTCGAAGGCCCGCGTTGAATCCCGATCTGGACAAACTGCAGAGCTACTCGTTTCAAAAGCTCAGTGCGCTACTGGAAGGCGCTAGACCGAATCCCGAGCTCGCGCCCATCGCACTCTACATCGGCGAGCCGCGGCATCCCACGCCGGCCTTAATCAAGCAGTCGCTGATCGACAACCTCGCCGGCATGGCGAGTTATCCGGCCACCGCAGGGCAGCCGGAATTACGCAGCGCCATCGCGCAGTGGTTGCAGCGGCGCTATCAAGTCAGTGTGGATCCGCAGACACAAGTGATCCCGGTAAACGGCAGCCGCGAAGCCCTATTTGCGTTCGCACAAGCCGTGATCGACGTGCGCAAGGCCGATCCGGTGGTGGTATGTCCCAACCCGTTTTATCAAATCTACGAAGGCGCAGCGCTGCTGGCGCGCGCAACGCCCTATTTTTTGAACAGCCTTGCCGAGAACCGCTACGCGGTGAATCTGCACGAGTTGCCGCATGCCGTGTGGCAACGCACCCAGCTCGTCTACACCTGCTCGCCCGGCAATCCCACCGGCGCAGTGATGTCGCTGGCCGAATGGAAAACGCTGTTCGAGCTGTCGGATAAATACGGATTCATCATCGCCTCGGACGAATGTTATTCGGAAATTTATTTCGAGGAAGGCAAGCCGCCGCTGGGCGCGCTGGACGCCGCGCGGCAACTGGGTCGTCATGATTTCGAGCGGCTGGTGGTGTTTTCAAGCTTGTCCAAGCGCTCCAATGTGCCGGGCATGCGCTCCGGTTTTGTCGCGGGCGACGCTGCCATCATGAAGCAATATTTGCTCTACCGCACCTACCACGGTTGCGCGATGAGCGGGCCGGTGCAGGTGGCGAGCACCACCGCGTGGCGTGACGAAGCGCATGTGGTGGAAAACCGCCGCTTGTATCGCGAAAAATTTGATACGGCGCTGCCCTTGTTGCAAGCCGTGTGCGACGTCACCCTGCCGGACGCCGCGTTTTATCTGTGGCTGCCTACCCCCATCAGCGACACCGCATTTGCAAGGCGGCTGTATATAGACAAGAATGTAACCGTGTTGCCGGGAAGCTACCTTGCGCGCACCGCACAAGGCATCAATCCGGGCACCGACCGGGTGCGCGTGGCACTCGTCTCCACGCTCGAGGAATGCACCGAAAGCGCGCGGCGCATACGCGATTTTATAAATGAATTATGAATTAAAACAAAGGCCTACAATGTCAACACTACAAACCGTTATCGATGCAGCGTGGGATCAGCGGGCGCATATATCGCCTGCCAGCGCGAGCCAGGAATTGCGCGATGCCGTCAACGAAACCATCGCTCAGCTCGATCGCGGCAGCCTGCGCGTGGCGGAAAAAATAGATGGCCAGTGGCACACCCACCAGTGGGCAAAAAAAGCGGTGTTACTGTCGTTCCGGCTGCAGGACAACGCGGTGTTGCAAGACGGCTATTCTCAGTACTACGACAAAGTGCCGTCAAAATTCAGCGGCATGTCGTCGGCGCAGTTCCAGCAGGCGGGCTACCGCGTGGTGCCTCCCGCTGCCGCGCGCCGCGGTTCATTCATAGCAAAAAACGTGATTTTGATGCCCTCGTTCGTCAACATCGGTGCCTACGTGGATGAAGGCACCATGGTGGATACCTGGGCGACTGTCGGTTCCTGCGCGCAAATCGGCAAAAATGTGCACCTGTCGGGCGGCGTGGGCATCGGCGGCGTGCTCGAGCCACTGCAAGCCAATCCGACCATCATCGAGGACAACTGCTTTGTCGGCGCACGTTCCGAAATCGTCGAAGGCGTGGTGGTCGAAACCGGCGCGGTGATTTCGATGGGCGTATTCATCGGCCAAAGCACGAAAATCTATCACCGCGAAAGCGGTCAGGTGCTGTATGGGCGCGTGCCGGCGGGTTCGGTGGTGGTGCCGGGGTCACTGCCCTCCCCTCGCGGCGACTGCAATCTATACTGTGCCGTCATCGTGAAACAGGTGGATGCTCAAACCCGCGCCAAGACCAGCATCAATGACTTGCTGCGCGCGGATTAGCGTACTATTGCCTACGCCATACCTCGGGAGGAAACATCATGTTTGTCACGCCGCTGTTCAAACTGATGGCCGACAAGCAGGCATCGGACCTGTTTTTTACCTGTGGCGCGCCGATACAAATCAAGATCAACGGTGTGATGATGCCCATCAACGATCAGCGCTTAACGCCGGATCAGGTGCGTGCCATCTGCTACGAATTGATGAATCCGCAACAGGCCAAGGAGTTCGACGAGAGCCACGAAATGAATTTCGCACGGCGCGGCGAGCCCGGTCCCGACGGCGCGGTAGGCAATTTTCGCATTAATATTTTTCAGCAGCGCAACACCGTCGGCATGGTGATCCGCTTCATCAAACCCGCCATACCCGAATTCGATACGCTCGGACTGCCGCCGGTACTGAAAGAAGTGATCATGGAAAAGCTGGGGCTGATCCTGATAGTGGGATCAACCGGTTCTGGTAAATCCACCACCATGGCGTCGATGATCGACTATCGCAATGCCACCCGCTCCGGGCATATACTGACCATAGAAGACCCGGTGGAATTCGCCTTCAAGCACAAAAAATCCATCGTCAATCAGCGTGAAGTGCGGGTGGACACCCACTCCTATGAAGCCGCGCTGATCAGTGCCATGCGCGAAGCGCCCGACCTGCTGATGATCGGCGAGGTGCGCGACAAAGAAACGCTGCAAAGCGCGTTGCTGTTCGCGCAAACCGGTCACCTGTGCATGACCACACTGCACGCCAATAACAGCTACAACGCGCTCAACCGTATCGTCAACTTCTTTCCGCGCGACATGCGCGATGCGGTACTGGCCGACCTGGCCATCGGCGTGCGCTGTGTGATTTCGCAGCGTCTGGTGCGCACCGCGGACGAGCGCCGCGTGCCGGCGGTGGAAGTGATGCTCAACACCAAGTACATTCAGGAACTGATCGCCAAGGGCGACCTCGGCGCGATCAAGGCAGCGATGGAGCAAAGCCTGGCACCCGGATCGCAGACCTTTGAACAGGCGCTGTTCAAGCACTACCAGGCAGGAACCATTACCCTGGACGAAGCACTCGCCAATGCGGATTCGCCCACCAATCTGCGCTGGCTGGTCGACAATGCGATGTCCGGCGCGGAGGATCATGCCCGGTCGGCGGCTGGCAGCGCTGCGCCTGGCAGATCCAAGCCGCCCGCAGACATTTCCAGCATCAAGCTCAATCTGGATGCGTTGAATTAGGCTTCGTGGTTACGTGACCCGCGTGCGCCCCGCCGTCCCCGCCACCGTCGGCGGTTTGGTCAACCGTGGCGTACGGTTGTTCAAGCGCGCGCGCATTGCGTTCGGACACGGTGTCACCAACGCGCGTGATGAAGCCATCTACCTCACGCTCCACACGTTGAAACTGCCGCTGGATCAGTGGCCGGTTGCACGCAAAGTGACGGCTGCAGACGCCGCGCGGGTGCTCGCGCTGTTCGAGCGGCGCATCCGCGAACGCAAACCCGCTGCCTATCTCACGCAGGAAGCATGGCTCGGCAAGCTGCGGTTTTTTGTCGACGAGCGGGTTATCGTGCCGCGCTCGTACATCGCGGAACTGCTGTTCGACCCTGATTTTCCCTATTGGCCTGCTGCTGCCAACATGCATACTGCCCTCGACCTGTGCACCGGGTCGGGTTGCCTTGCGATTGCGCTCGCCAAACGCTATCGCGCGGCACGCGTGGAGGCGACGGATGTAGCGCCCGACGCGCTGCAAGTCGCTGCCATCAATGTACGCAAACACCGCCTGCAGGGCAGGGTTACGTTATTACTTTCAAATTACTTTTCCGCACTGCAAAAGCGGCGCTACGATCTCATCCTGAGCAACCCGCCGTACGTGCGCAGCGCCGTCATGCGCACGCTGCCGCGCGAATACCAAAGCGAACCCGCGCTGGCGCTGGCCGCCGGCCGTGATGGCCTCGATGCGTTGCGCGTGATACTGGCAAAGGCCGCGAGCCATCTGAATCCCGCTGGCGTGCTGGTGGTGGAATGCGGCCACGCGCGAACGCTGGTGGAACGCACCTGGCCGCGCTTGCCCTTCCTGTGGGCAGAAACTTCAGGTGGTGACGATTGCGTGTTTATTTTAACGCGCGAGGATCTAACTTCAAAAAACGTCAACCGATCACCGCAAAGGCGCAAAGGTTCGCCAAGGTTCGCAAAGAAAATCGCTCAATAAAGCGTGGTAATTCTCGCGCCAGACTGCTGATGGTTTTCTGGTTCTCTTTGCGTTACCTTTGCGTTACCTTTGCGTCTTTGCGGTGAGATTTTGAACTCACCGGCTTTTCCAGCCACGCCACCAGTTGCTTGACATCCGCCGGCGGCAATTCTTCGATCTGCCCGCGCTTCAGGCGCGGTGGCAATTGCAGCGCGCCGAAGCGCACGCGCATCAAGCGGCTGACGGTGAAGCCCACCGCCTCGAACAGGCGCCGCACCATGCGGTTGCGGCCTTCGCTCACGGTTAATCGATACCAGTGATTGGAACCTTCGCCGCCTTCATCGATCAGACTGTCGCAGCGCGCCGGACCGTCTTCCAGCGTGACGCCGTCCAACAGCATACGGCCTTGCACATCGGACAATTTACCAAACACGCGCACCGCGTACTCGCGCTCTACTGCAAAGCGCGGGTGCATCATGCTGTTGGCCAACGCGCCCGAGGTGGTAAAGATCAGCAAGCCGCTGGTGCTGACATCGAGCCGCCCTATCGACAGCCAGCGTGATCCGCGCAGACGCGGCAGGCGTGTGAATACCGTTTCACGGCCCTGCGGATCATCGCGAGTGACGATTTCGCCTTCGGGCTTGTGGTAGAGCAGCACGCGCGGCATTTGCGCGCTGTCTTCGACGCGCACATCGCGGCCATCGGCCTGTATGCGGTCTGTCGGCAACACCCGCGCACCGATGCCTGCCACCTTACCGTTGACCGTGACGCGCCCGGCCTCGATCCAGGTTTCCATGGCACGGCGCGAGCCCAATCCCGACTGCGCCAGTATTTTTTGCAGCTTCTGGCTTTGCGCCGCAGTATCGGCGCCGCTGCCACGCCGGCCGCGAGGAGCGCGCGGCTCGCGCACGAAAGGCTCGCCGCGCGCGTCCGTGGATGGCGGCGCCGCGTCGGGCGCCCGCGTTGCCGCCGTTTTGCGGCGCGGTGGCCGCTGCGGGCGATGCGGAGATTTAGCGGACGGCACGGCGTTCAATCACGGCTTGCGCCAAGGTACCGCTATCCACATGATCGAGCTCACCCCCAACCGGAAGCCCGCGCGCGATACGCGTAACGCGGATGCCCCGCGCACCCAGCAACTCGCCGACATAGTGTGCAGTGGCCTCGCCCTCGGCAGTGAAGTTCGTCGCCAGCACCGCCTCGCTGACCAAGCCGTCGGCAGCGCGTTTCAACAACCGATCTAGGTGTATCTCTCTGGGACCTACGCCATCGAGAGGTGACAACACACCGGCCAGCACGAAATACAGCCCGCTATAACTCTGTGTCTGTTCGATCCGCAGCAAATCCGCGGGCGATTCCACCACGCACAGCAGGCTGCCGTCGCGGCGCGTGGACGCGCACAAATCGCACAGCGTTTCCTCGGAAAACGAATTGCACTTCGCGCAATGACGTATGCGCTCAAGCGCCGCACGCAAGGCGCCGGACAAGCGCGCCGCGCCTGCCTGATCACGCTGCAACAGGTGATACGCCATGCGTTGCGCCGATTTTGGCCCCACGCCTGGCAGGCAGCGCAAGGCCGTCATCAGTTCTTCGAGCGCGGACGGCGGCTTCATACCTTGTACCGCGCTGTTCCCGCGCCGCTCAAAACGGCATCTTGAAACCCGGCGGCAGCGGCATGCCAGCCGTCATACCTGACATCTTTTCCTGGCGCGTCGCTTCGACGCGCCGCACCGCATCGTTAATCGCCGCCGCGATCAGGTCTTCGAGCATATCTTTATCATCCTTCAACAGACTGTCGTCGATGGTCACGCGGCGCGCGCCGTACTGGCAGGTCATGGAGACCTTGACCATACCCGCGCCCGCCTGACCTTCGACTTCCATGGTCGCGAGCTGCGCCTGCACTTTTTGCATGTTGTCCTGCATCTGCTGCGCCTGTTTCATCAGCCCTGCAAGCTGGTTTTTCATCATGATGATGTCCTCATTGTTCCCGCATCGGGCAGGATGCGATTTTTACACGGTTCACGCATTGGGTTTGATCGAAGATTCTTTCACACGCGCGCCGAAGGTATCAACCAATTCCCTGACGAACGGATCGCCCTCGATCTCCCGCACCGCCTGCGCCTGGCGCTCCTGCTGCTCACGGCTGGCGATGGCCGCGGGAGAATTGATCACACCCTGCGCGACCTGGATAGTCACTTTGAACGCCGCGCCGTAGCGCTGCTGCAAAGCCGCTCTGAGCCGTCCCTGATGCGCGCCTTCGAGCAGATGCTCCTGCGCCTTGGGCAGGTTCAAAACGATTTGCGTCTCCTCCAGCCGCGCCATCTCGCAGTGCTGCGCGAGTTGTTTGGCCATGCCGCTCACGCCCGCCTGCTGCACCAACTCGTTCCATGTCACAGCGATGCTGGCGGGTGCCGCTACCGGCGCGGACACGTTCGCCGCAACAGCAGCAGCAGGGCTGCTCACCGCCGGCTGTAGCGGTGGCGCGCAATGCGCGGCTGCCTGCCGCGCCAGTGGTGAGCCGGCCGGCGCAAACGCCAGCATGCGCAACAAGGTCATGGTAAATCCGGCATATTCGTCCGGTGCCAGCCCGATATCCTGGCGGCCCTGCATAACAATTTGATAATACAGCTGAATTTCGTCCGCGCCGAATTGCGCTGCAAGCGCCAGCAGCGTTTCGCTATCAGGATCGTCAGCGGCCACGGTAGCGGGAATTTTCTGCGCTAGCGCCAGGCGGTGCAGCAAGCTGCCCAAATCCAGCAACGCGGCTTCAAACGACAGGCTGCGCGCCGCCATGTCATCGGCCTGTTGCATCATCGCCGCGCCATCACTGCGCGCCAGTGCGTCGAGCAGGGCGTACAGATGTTGCTGATCAACCGCGCCCAGCATGGCACGGGTAGAAGCTTCATCGACTTTGCCGCCACCGTGCGCAATCGCCTGATCGAGCAGCGACAACGAGTCACGCAGGCTGCCTTGCGCGGCACGCGCGATCAGCGCCAGCGCAGGCAGTTCGAACGCCACCTGCTCGGCCTCGAGCACATGCGCCAGCCGGCCGGCGATCTGCTCACGTGGAATTTGTTTCAGATTGAACTGCAGGCAACGCGACAGCACCGTCACCGGTATTTTTTGCGGATCCGTGGTGGCCAGTACGAACTTGACATGCGCTGGCGGCTCTTCCAGCGTTTTCAGCATAGCGTTGAACGCAAAGCGCGACAACATATGCACTTCGTCGATGATGTAGACCTTGAAGCGTCCGCTGGACGGCGCATACAACGCGTTTTCCAGCAGCTCGCGCATGTTGTCGACTTGGGTGTTGGACGCCGCATCCAGCTCAACCAGATCAACAAAGCGGCCAGCGTCTATTTCGCTACAGGCGCGGCAGGTGCCGCACGGTGTATCGGTGATGCCGGCTTCACAATTGAGTGCCTTGGCAATAATGCGCGCCAGCGTGGTTTTGCCCACACCCCGCGTGCCAGTAAACAAATACGCGTGATGCAGCCGCTGTTGCTTTAAGGCATTGCCGAGCGCGCGGACAACATGCTCTTGTCCGACGAGTTCAGCAAATGATTTGGGACGCCACTTGCGGGCGAGTACCTGCGTCACGACTATGTGGCAACCAGTAATTCGGAAGCCGTATTGTACGCTGCTTCGCGCACTCGTACTCTTACCCAAACGCGCAAACGCGCAAGCACAAATAAGGGTGGCGAGCCTGACCCCCGGCACTTGCAGAGAATAGCTTTGGCTGCTTCCTTCCGGACCTGACCAGGTTCACTACCATGCAATGCGGGGAGGCCCGCCATGGGAACGCAAGTATCTATGAATTAAGCTTTTTTTCCAAGTGCCCTGACGCTACTTGACAAAAATTTCCGCGGCTGTTGCGTCGCGCATACAGGCGCGTCCACCAGCGACTGCCAGCGCTCAAATACCCGGCAATAGCTGGATCGGATCAATCGGTTTTCCCTGGCGGCGGATCTCAAAGTGCAATTTCACCTGGTCCGCATCCGAACTGCCCATTTCAGCGATGCGTTGACCCTTGCCGACAGTTTGGCCTTCCTTCACCAGCAGATTGTCGTTGTGTCCGTATACGCTCAGATAGTTGCTGTTGTGACGGATCACTACCAGTTTGCCGAGGCCGCGAATACCCGTTCCGCTAAAAATCACCCGCCCGCCCGCACTCGCGGTCACCGGCTGACCGCGCTTGCCGGAGATAACGATGCCCTTACTCGAACTGTCATTGAAATTCGTAATGACTTTGCCCTGCGCAGGCCATGACCAATCCACCTCGCCATCGGCGCGCGCCGTTTCAGGCTTGACCTCGGGTTTGACCTCAATGGCATCGGGCTTGGCGGGCGCCGCTGCTTTAGACATTTGCGCATACGCCTGATCACTGTAGGGCACGCGCACGCCCTGCGGTTGGGTTTTAACAGGGGCATCACCAGGCTGTGGCGAACTCATGAGCGGGCGCGCCTCTACCGCCACCGGCGCCGGCGCATCCGGCGTAACGGCGGGCGAGGTTTGCGGCGCAGCGGCCACGCCCTCAGGCGCTGTCAGGCGTAACTGCTGCCCGCGTCGGATACTCGACGCGTCCTCAAGGTTGTTCCAGGCCGCCAAATTACGCACAGCGACACCATGGCTCTTGGCAATGCCAAACAAAGTGTCGCCCTGCTTGACGGTGTAGATCGATGCATCGGCAGCGGCCAGCGGCTTGACCACCGCTGCCGCATCGGGCTTCGCGACGGGCACTTGCATGCCGGTCGCCGGCTTGTCGATAACCACGCGCGGCTGCGGCTTCACGGCAGGCGGCACCACACGCTCCGCCACGGGTGCCGGCTGCGTCGCGACACAGCCCCCGAGCACGCTCAAGGCGAGCCCGGCAATTAGCGCTTTTGAAAGAGTATGCAAAGCACTCGTTCCTGCACTAGGTTCAACCCGTTCCCGGCAGCAGCGGCACGAACTTAACCGCATGCATGCGCTTTTCGGTGTAACCCGCCGCGCTGCGTTCGATCACCCATAAATGCTGTTGTTCGCCCTTCGCTTTCGGATAAATCATTCTACCCCCCACCGCCAGTTGTTCCAGCAACGACTTGGGCACATGCGTCGACGCCGCCGTCATCACAATGACATCAAACGGCGCTTCGGTCGGCATGCCCGCATGCCCGTCACCATGACGCAGCCGCGCGTTCAACACCCGCGCATCACGCAGATGTTTGCGCGCGGTAGCCGTCAATTGCACCAGGCGTTCAACGGAGTGCACGACTTTGGCCACGCGCGCCAACACCGCACACTGGTAGCCGCAGCCGGTGCCGATCTCCAGCACCTTGTTCAGATCATTGCCGGCACGCGCAAGTTCCGTCATCCGTGCCACCGTGTGCGGGTTAGAAATCGTTTGCCCAAAACCGATGGGCAGCGAAATGTCCTCATACGCGCGATGCGCCAGCGCCTCATCCACGAACAGATGCCGCGGCACCTCGCCCATCACCGACAACACGATCTCATCGCGTATGCCCTGCTGGCGCAGGCGCTCGACCATGCGCATGCGTGTGCGCTGCGAGGTCATGCCGATACCGGTGTGGCTGACTTGCATTACGCTTGCAACCACAGGCCGACACGCGCCATCTGCGCCAGGCGCGTGAGATCGACCTGCAACGGTGTCACCGAAACCCGGCCCTGCGCCACTGCATTAAAATCAGTGCCCTCGCCCGCATCCTGCGCACCGCCCGCGGCGCCCACCCAGTAAATGTCTTCGCCGCGCGGATTCCTCGCCTTGACCACCGCTTCAGCCTTGTGCCGTTTACCGAGCCTTGTGACTTCAATGCCGCGCAACGCGTGCGGCGGCACATCGGGCACATTGACATTCAGCAGCATCGGCTCGCCCAGCGGCGCGCGCGCATAGCGCTCCACCAACCCGTAGGCAACACCGGCTGCCGTGGCAAAATTATCGCTACCCGCCGCCACCAGGGAAATCGCGATCGATGGTATACCCAGCAAAAAGCCCTCGGTGGCAGCAGCGACAGTGCCGGAGTAAATCGTATCGTCACCCATGTTGGCACCGTGATTGATGCCCGACACCACCATATCCGGCAACCCATCCAGCAGCCCGGTCACCGCCAGATGCACGCAATCCGTGGGCGTGCCGTTGATGTAGTGAAAACCGTTGGCGGCTGTTTTAAGCGACAGCGGACGATCCAGCGTTAGCGAATTGCTGGCGCCGCTGCGATCCCGTTCGGGCGCCACCACTGTCACTGTGGCCAGCGCAGACAAGGCCTGCGCCAGCGCCGCGATGCCCGGCGCGAAGTAACCATCGTCGTTACTCAGCAGAATACGCATGCAAAACCACGGCGCGCGGCGTGGCGGAATCTGGAAATCGATAGGCGGATTGATGCGTCATGAATCGTGCAGATTATAACATTCCACTCTTCCGAGTCTGAACGGATTTTCCGATAATGTTAGCATTGCAGCCGTGTCCGGCGGCGGACGAAAATTCGGAGTTGTGTTTCTCATGAGTGGCCCCCTCAGCGGCGTGCGGATTATCGATTTAACCTCGGTCATACTCGGCCCCTACGCTACGCAAATCCTCGCCGACTACGGTGCCGACGTGATCAAAGTCGAGGCACCCGAAGGTGACAACACCCGTTACGTCGCTGCGCAGCGCAACCCCGGCATGGGCGCGAACTTCCTGCACCTGAATCGCAACAAGCGCAGTATCGTGTTGAATCTAAAAAATCCACAGGGCCACGCCGCCTTGCTGCGTTTATTAAAAACCGCTGACGTGCTGGCCTACAACGTGCGCCCGCAGGCGATGACGCGACTAAAACTCTCCTACCAGGACGTGTGCGCGGTCAATCCGCGCATCATCTACGCCGGTTCCACCGGCTTTCGCCAGAACGGCCCTTATGCCGCCAAGGCCGCGTACGACGATATCATTCAGGGCATGGTGGCGCTGCCATCGATGCTGGTGCAGGCTGGCGCCGATCAACCACGCTTTGTGCCTTCGACAGTAAGCGACCGTATTACCGGGCTTAACACGGTGCATGCGATCCTCGCCGCGCTGTTTTACCGCGAGCGCAGCGGTGAAGGTCAGGCGATTGAAATTCCAATGTTCGAAGGGCTGACGCAATTCATACTCAGCGATCACATGGGCGGCCGCACCTTTGATCCGCCGATTGCAGCGATGGGTTATCCGCGTCTATTGACCAAGCACCGCAATCCCTATAAAACCCGCGACGGCTATTTGTGCGCGCTGATTTATAACGACAAACAATGGCGCAATTTTTTTAAATTGCTGGGCCGCGAGCAAGAATTCGAAAGCGATGAACGTTTTAACAACCCTACCAACCGCGCACGCCATTTTGACGAGGCTTACGCGTGGGTCGCGCGCGAGCTGGCTACACGCACCTCCGCCGAGTGGTTGCAGGCTTTGAGCGCAGCCGACATTCCCGTGATGCCGCTCAATTCGCTCGATGAACTGCTTGACGATCCTCATCACGCCGCGACCGGATTTTTCAAAATGACCGATCATCCCAGCGAGGGACGCATACGCGAAATGGATGTCCCTACCACCTGGTCAAAATCACAGCCGCAGTTGCGCCGGCACGCGCCACGTTTGGGCGAGCACAGCGCCGAAGTGTTGCGTGAGGCCGGTTATAGTGACGCGCAGATCAATGCGCTGCGCGCCGCAGGCATAACGAATACATAACTATCGGATTGATATGAATTTTTCTTACACAGAAGAACAGCGCGCCGTGCGCTCGGCAATCGAAAAAATCTGCGCTGCTTTCGACGATGCCTACTGGCTGGCGAAAGATCGCGAAGGCGGATTTCCTGCGGATTTCCACGCCGCGTTCGCGCGCGGCGGCTGGCTCGGCATTGCCATGCCACCGGAGTTCGGCGGCGCAGGACTCGGCATCACCGAAGCCGCGTTAATGATGCAGGCAGTCGCTGAATCCGGCGCAGGATTTTCCGGTGCTTCCGCATTGCACATGAACATTTTCGGCCTGCACTCGATCGTGGTATACGGCACCGAAGAACAAAAAAAACGTTTTCTGCCGCCGATGATTGCCGGCACAGACAAAGCCTGCTTCGGCGTCACCGAGCCCAACACCGGGCTCAATACCGCAATGCTGAGAACAAAAGCCACGCGCGCAGGCGATCACTACCTTGTGTCAGGCCAGAAAACCTGGACCACCACCGCGCAAGTCACCAACAAAATCCTGCTGCTGGCGCGCACTACACCACTTGAAGCCACGGGGAATACGCGGCCCCTCGACGGCCTCACGCTGTTTTACACCGACATGGATCGCCAGCATGTCGAAGTACGCGAGATCGAAAAAATGGGCCGCAAGGCGGTGGATTCCAATCAGGTGTTCATCGACGGCCTCAAAGTGCCAGTGGCCGATCGCATTGGGGAAGAAGGCAAAGGTTTTCGCTATCTCCTGCACAGCCTCAATCCCGAGCGCATCCTCGTCGCCGCGGAAGCCATAGGCCTCGGTAAAGCCGCATTAAAGCGCGCAGCCGCCTACGCCAAAGAACGCATCGTGTTCGATCGTCCCATCGGTCAGAACCAGGCGATACAACATCCGCTCGCCGAACGCTGGATGGAGCTGGAAGCTGCGGAACTCATGACCTACAAGGCCGCGTGGCTCTACGACCAGCAACAAGCGTGTGGCGCCGAAGCCAATGCCGCTAAATATCTGGCCGGTGAAGCAGGCTTTCGCTCGTGTGAAACCGCGATGCTGACGCATGGCGGCATGGGCTACGCCAAGGAGTTTCACATCGAGCGCTACTTCCGCGAAGCGATGATCCCGCGGCTGGCCCCGGTGAGTTCGCAGATGATTCTGTGTTTTATCGCGGAGAAGGTATTGGGGTTGCCAAAGTCGTATTGAGAATCAAGTTCAAAATCTTTGCCACAGATTTCGCAGATTAACGCAGATTAAAATCCCGTAGCTCGGAAGGAGCGTAGCGTATTCCGGGAATAGTTCCCCGGAGTACACTTCGTTCCATCCGGGTTACGCTTGCTGTGGCAAACACCGCTTAGGGTTTTTCGTATGCTCGATCATGCGTCAGCGACGGTATCATCCCTCTCACCTTCGCCACTCGTGCCCAATCAATCTCGGCATAAATAATCCCCGGCGTTTCGCCGCCATCCGCAACGACCTCGCCCCACGGATTCACTACCAGTGTATGGCCATAGGTCTGCCGGTTACCTGCGTGATCACCACACATCGCCGGCGCGACGATGTAGCAACCGTTTTCAATCGCTCGCGCTTGCAGCAGCACCTGCCAGTGCGCCTTGCCGGTTTGGCGCTGGAATGACGAGGGCACGGTGATGAGTTGCGCACCAGCTTGTGCGAGCGTACGAAACAGGGCGGGAAACCGCAGGTCGTAGCAGATGGTCATGCCAAGCTTGCCCCACGGCGTTTCCACTACCACGGTCTTGTCTCCGGGTCGGTACGCCGATGATTCGCGTATGACTTTGCCGTCGGGCAAAGTGACATCGAACATATGAATCTTGTCGTAGCAGGCGGCGACTTCACCGCCAGCATTAATCAGTATAGAACGATTGGCGATGCGCTCATCTTGTGTGCGCAACGTGAGCGAGCCCAGCAGCAGCCAAATACCCAGCTCTTTGCTCAGTGCGCGTAGCGCAAGCAGTGGTGCGCCGCCATCGGCAGGCAGCGCCTGCTCGCGCATCACGCGGCCGCTGCCGTCCATCATCAGGGTATATTCGGGCGTGAGCACGAATGTCGCGCCATCACGGGCGGCTTCGCGCACCATCGCTGTCACCGTGGACAGATTCGCTGCCAGGTCGTTGCCGGTATTGGCCTGCAGGCAGGCTAGTTTTAGTGTGGTCATGTCCATCATTTTGCACCAGTTCGGGGATTGCAGTAAGGCGTGCAACGTGGAATCATCCGGGTTCCGAAAATTCCTGACCTCTGTGGCAAAAATGTTTTCAAGGAGAATGCAGTGTTAAAGATAGGCGTATTGCTGGGTGACGATATAGGGATTGAAGTAGTTCCCGAGGCAGTTAAGTGCATGCAGGCAGCGGCCGCCAGAACCGGTATGCAGGCCGAGTGGATCGACTTGCCGATCGGCAAGCGCGGGCACGAACTGCACGGCGATGCCTCGCCAAAAATCACCCTTGAAACCCTGAAGTCCTGCGACGGCTGGATTTGCGGCCCCATCGGCCACAACGCTTATCCGCGCAACGATCCGACCTGGGTCATGCCGGCGCTGCGCAAAAAATTTGAGCTTTTCGCCAACATCAAGCCGGTGAAGTCCTACCCCAACCTGCCGTCGATCCACAAAGACGTGGATATCGTGTTCCTGCGCGAAACTACCGAAGGCATGATGTCGTCGAGCCTGGTGGTGGCGGGCGCGGGCGAGTTTCGCCCGAATGATGATATTTCCGTCGGCTTTCGCGTGGTCACGCGCAAGGGTGCCAGCCGTGTGGCACGCGAAGCGTTTGAGATCGCACGTACGCGCAAAAAGAAAATCGTCACCTCGGTGCACAAAGAGCCGGTGTATCGCCTGGTCTGTGGCATGTTCGCCGAGGAATGCCGCAAGCTGCAGTCCGAATATCCCGACGTGACGCTGAACGAGGTATTGGTGGACGGCTTTGCAATGAAGCTGGTGATGAAGCCCCAGCAGTTCGACGTGGTGGTTACTACCAATCAGTTCGGCGATATCCTCACCGACGAGGGAGCGGGTCTGGTCGGGGGTCTAGGCCTCGCGCCGGGTCTGGTGGCCGGGGAAACACAAGCGATGGCGCAGGCGACACATGGTTCAGCACCGGATATCGCCGGCAAAAATATAGCCAACCCTTACGCCATGATTATGTCGGGCAAAATGCTGCTCGAATGGCTGGGACGCAAACGCGGCGATGCCAAAGCCACCGCTGCTGCAAAAATTCTGGATGAGGCGGTGGAACGCGTGATTGCCGAAGCCAAACACTTGACGGGCGATCTCGGCGGCAACGCCGGCACCACAGAAATGGGTGATGCCATCGTCGCCGCTATGCAATAACCCGAGGAGAAATGCTTGTCCAGATTCTTGATTCCCGCGATGGCTGCCGCATTGACATTGACCAGTAGCGGCGTCATCGCGCAAAACCCTGCAAGCGGCTCAGGACAGGCTTTTCCCGTTCGTCCGATGCGCGTGGTGGTGCCGTTCCCCGCCGGCGGCAATGTTGATACCTATATTCGCCAACTGGCGCGGCACATGGAATTTTCGCTGGGACAGCCGTTGGTGATTGACAACCGCGGCGGCGCCAACGGCATCGTCGGTTGCGACATCGTGGCCAAAGCGGCGCCCGACGGCTACACCATTCTTGCGACATCGATTGCATTCGCAGTGAATCCGGCGATGTATAAAAAACTGCCGTACGAGTCCGCAAAGGACTTCACCCCCATCACCAACTACGCCAACGGGCTCGGATACATACTGGCCGCGCATCCATCGCTACCCGCCACCACGGTCAAGGAATTGATAGCACTCGCCAGGAAACAGCACTTGCGCTACGGCACGGCGGGCATCGGCAACGGCCAGCATCTCGCGGGCGCGCTGTTCTCGCAAAAAGCGGGCATCGAGATGTTGCATGTGCCGTATAAAGGCGGCGGTCCAGTGCTGACGGCGGTGCTGGGCGGCGAAGTGCATCTGAATTTTCCCGGCGCCAGCGTCGCGCTGCCGCATGTCAAATCGGGCAAGCTGCGCGCACTCGGCTTCACCGGTGACAAGCGTATTTCGTCACTACCCGAGGTGCCGACCATCGCAGAAAGCGGCCTGCCGGGTTTTAATTTCGACACCGGCTGGCACGCCCTATTCGCGCCGCCCAAGATGGCGGCGGCTCTGGTCAACCGCTTTCATGCCGAAGTGCGCAAGGCGTTCGAAAATACGCAACTCCGCGAGACTTTCTCCAGCACCGGTTACGAGCCCGCCGCGGCAGCGCCTGCGGAATTTGACAAGTTATTTCGCGCCGACCTCAAGAAATACGCTGAAATTGTGCGCGCAGCCAAGATTGAAGCACAATAAAATGTTGTGGACATGCGCTTCAAGCGCCAGCGCGGCAATCCTGTTGCGCCAGCGCGCGTTGCAGTTCGTCCACGTGTTGCCGGTGATTGCGAATCTGCGCCTGGCTGATCAAGCGTGTTAAGTGGTTATTGGTGCGCGTGAGCGACTGCAATAATTCCTGATTGATCGCCTGCTGGAATTTCAGCGCGCCGCGCGCCGCACCCTCGTAATAACCCTTGAATGTGGCGTGTGGAATTTCCAGCAGCGTCGCATGCTCACGTGCGCTCGCCGACATGCTGTGGCATTGCCCTTCAATCAACGCCAATATCCCGCACAGCCGTCCTGGCCCGAGTATGCCGATGCGCCGGTATATGCCGTCTTGATCGAGGCTGATTTCAAGCGCCCCCCGCACCACCACATAACAGGCAGTGCTGGACGCTCCCGCCTCAAACAACGAAGCGCCTCGCGGCAAATCAAACACCTGTGCCGCAGCCAGCAATTCCTCTATTTCTTCCGTACTGAAATTGCGCAACACCGGCAGTACGCCGAGAAATGCGCGAAAATCAAAGGCACACGCCAGCCGCTGGCAGCCGTTAGCCGCGGCGGCGGGCGCGAGCTGTTGCGGCGCGCTTAGCGCCAGCATCCTGCCGTTTAATGCGCGCAGGCGCTGGCACAACGACAGCGTAATACGATGATTAATCTCCAGCACCGCGCGATTGCCCTGCGCGATCAGCATGCGAAAAGCATCGCGTTCCATGCACCAGCAGGCGCTGGGTTCGCAAGCCACCACGTCCGCCGATCGTACGCCGCTTTCCAGCAGCGCCATTTCACCCAGCATACTACCTGCCCCCAGTTCGGCGATCACCGTTGCGCCGCCACCGGGCAACGCGCTAATCACTTGCGCGCGCCCGTATTCCATGAACAAGGCGCTGTCGGCGGGCTGGCCTTGCCGCAGCATCGTCGCGCCTGACACGTATTCCAGCCGCCGCGCAGCGCGCAGGACATAGCGCAAATCGTCGGCATCAAGACCGACGAAAAGAGGCACGCGTTGCATAAATTGCACGATATCGATCATGGCGTTTGCGGCGTAATCACGTATGTAATTTCTTCAAGCCAGTGGTTAAACCTAGGCCAGGTACCCACGCCCAAGGCTAGCGTTTTTTTTACGTCCCCGTGCAATACCTGCGACGGCGGGGTTAATCTTGCTCAACGCGCCACATTGAGCGTGATAGTCCGTAGCCAATTTCAAATATAACACGTTGTTTTTATTGTTTTTATATAAATAATTCTACTCCCTTGTTGAGGGCAGCTGCGTCAGGGTGGTAACCGGCCGTGGCGGCTTTGCCGGCGGTGGTAGAGCGTGCTGACCGCTACTTGCAAAGTGGCTAATTATGGGCATATGCTTGCCTTCCTGCGGGGACCCTATGGCGAAAATTGCAGTGTTTAATCAGAAGGGCGGCGTGGGG
>CAMDRT010000015.1 GCA_945906815.1 Bordetella parapertussis | reverse complement strand
ATGCCCTATACCGACCCACGGACTTTCGATATAGCGGTCCCAGAAAGACAAAAGCCCCGCCGGGTTGGCAGGGCTAAGTCGAAGAAACGGCACAAAAAAGGATGGTGGGCCCTGATGGACTTGAACCATCGACCAACGGATTATGAGTCCGCTGCTCTAACCAACTGAGCTAAGGGCCCGCAGGGGCGTGATTCTACCGGTTTCGAGGGGGAAACGACACCGTTAGGAAATGCGTGAGCGTGCACCACCTGGACACGACCGTTGCCTATTTCAGCGCGTCACATCCACACCATAATCCGTGAGTCGCGTGGGTGACGATTTGCGATTGTGGCCGGGCTACCTGCCAAGCGTGCATGTTCTGTGCAGCGGCGCAAAGAAAGTTTTTGCAAAAAAAACGGCGATTCACCTAACCGATGCATCGCCGTTCCAGTTTTTGCTTTGCGCTACCTCGGCGTCTGTGCGCCTCTGCGGTAAAGTTGTTGTTGAATCAGCCCTCGTTATCCAAAAAGCTGCGCAGCCGTTCCGAGCGCGACGGGTGACGCAGTTTGCGTAACGCCTTGGCTTCGATCTGGCGGATGCGCTCGCGCGTCACATCGAACTGCTTGCCGACTTCCTCAAGCGTGTGATCGGTGTTCATTTCAATGCCGAAACGCATGCGCAACACTTTCGCTTCGCGCGGGGTCAGGGTGTCGAGCACGTCTTTGGTCACGCCGCGCAGGCTGGCGAACACCGCTGCGTCGTTAGGCGCGATGGTGGATTGATCTTCGATGAAATCGCCCAGATGTGAATCGTCATCGTCGCCGATGGGCGTTTCCATGGAGATCGGTTCCTTGGAAATTTTGAGGATTTTGCGGATTTTTTCCTCGGGCATTTCCATTTTGTCGGCGAGCGTCGAGGGGTCCGGCTCCAGACCCGTTTCCTGCAGAATCTGCCGCGAGATGCGGTTCATCTTGTTAATGGTCTCGATCATGTGCACTGGAATGCGGATGGTGCGTGCCTGATCCGCGATCGAGCGCGTGATCGCCTGGCGGATCCACCAGGTGGCATAGGTCGAGAACTTGTAACCGCGGCGGTACTCGAATTTATCCACGGCTTTCATCAGGCCGATGTTGCCTTCCTGTATCAAATCCAGGAATTGCAGGCCGCGATTGGTGTATTTTTTGGCGATGGAAATCACCAGCCGCAGGTTGGCCTCGGTCATTTCGCGTTTGGCGCGGCGCGCCTTGGCTTCGCCGTTGGTCATCTGGCGGTTGATTTCCTTCAGGTCCTTGATCGGAATGCCGACGTGGATCTGAATATCCAGTAGTTTCTGCTGCTGCTCGACCACATGCGGTTCGAAGCGCGCGAGCACTTCGCTCCACGGGTGCCCGCCTTCGATTTCGGTCTTGATCCAGCGCAGGCTCACTTCCTTGCCGGGAAACTCCTTGATGAAATGCGTGCGCGGCATGTTCGCCTTGTTCACGCATAGGTCAAGCACGCTGCGCTCGTGGCGGCGCACTTCTTCCACCCGTTTGCGCACGGAGTCGCACAGCGCTTCGATCTGCTTCGCCGAGAAGCGGATGTTCATCAGTTCGTTGGAAATATCCTCGCGCGCCTCCAGATAGGCGGGGCTGCGCGGGCCGTTTTTTGCCAGCACCTTCATCATGCGGTTGTAGTGTGTGCGAATGATGCCAAAGCGCTTGAGCGCCTCGGTCTTCAGGCGCAGCAGGTCGGCGGTTACTACGGCCGCGGCGGCCTCTTCATCGACCTCGCCTTCTTCCTCGCTGGTGATTTCGTCGTCGCTGTCGTCCTCATCGTCGCTGCTCGCGCCATTGCCGCCGTTACTGCTGATGGCGCGCAGAGCCTCTTCTTCAGGCGCATTCGGGTCGATCAGTCCGTCCACCACTTCGTCGGCGCGGATTTCATCTTTTTCGATGCGGTCGGCGAGCGCAAGAATTTCTGCGATCGTGGTCGGGCACGCCGAAATCGCCTGCACCATGTGCTTCAGGCCATCTTCGATGCGCTTGGCAATTGCGATTTCACCTTCACGCGTGAGCAACTCCACCGAACCCATCTCGCGCATATACATGCGCACCGGATCGGTGGTGCGGCCAAATTCGGAATCGACAGTCGACAGCGCGGCTTCGGCTTCAGCGGCGGCTTCCTCGTCAGCCACCGGTGGCGTGGCATCAGACAACAACAGCGTTTCGGCATCCGGCGCTTTGTCGTATACCAGAATGCCCATGTCGTTGATCATGCCGATGATGGTTTCAATCTGCTCGGCGTCGAGCATTTCATCCGGCAAATGGTCATTGATCTCGGCGTAGGTCAGGTAATTGCGCTCCTTGCCCAGCATGATCAGATTTTTCAGGCGATTGCGGCGCGCTTCGGCGTCCGCCGGCGAAAGTTCACGGCGTTCAAATTCCTTCACCAGCGCTTTTTCTTTTGCGGTAAGGCCGCGCGTTGATTTTTTGCCGCCTTTACCCGCCACCACCCCTGCCGGCGGCGGTATTGCCGCTACCTCCGGTGCAATCTCCACGATCGCAGTTTTGTCGACGTGGGTCTTGGCCATTTGCGCGGCGACCGCCTTCAGTTTGGCGAGGCGCTCATCTTTTTCCGACGTAGGTTGTGCCTTGGGCGCAGCACGCGCCTGTTTTTCCGCGACTTGCGCTGACAGCTTTTTCATTTTGGCGGCACCACCAGCGTTGGACAGTGCTTGTTTAGGCGACTGCCGCGCCGGCGCTTTTTGCGCCTTGGCTACCGGCCTGGCTACGGGTTTGCGGGCGTGTTTCGACAGCTTTAATTTCGCTGCAGCAGTTTTCACCTTTGGCGCTTTGTGCGCGACCGTGCGTGTCGCCGTTGATTTCATCGCTGACTTGGCCTTGCCCTTGGCGCCGCCGCTTGAAACACGCGACACGCTCTTGGATTTGGATGATTTCAACGCTTTCTTGGGTTTGACCATGAGTGAAATTCCGCTGAAAAATTACGCCAATAATTGCTTAAAAAACGCACTAATACGCGGCACCCGCAATGCGGCCCGCGTAGCGCGAAGCGGGCGATTATACGCCAAAGCGCGCCGGTACTCACTGCAAATTACTTTGGCGGTGCTGCTGTAACCTGTTGTTGTAACAGAAGAAAATTGGATTGATCTTCGGCGCTCCAGCCCTGCCGCTGCGACTTCTCCAAAAGCACGTTCAGGCGTGCGCGGCGGATGCGATCCAGCAGTTGCCGCCATGCACCCTGAAATTCCGCTTTAACTTCATCGCCGGAAAGCCCGCTCTCCTGCCAGCGCAGGGTGCCGGCTTCAATTGCGGCAACCTGCGATTCATCTTCAGTTCCTCTGAAATACTCTCCTATATTCAATGGCTTGCCATCCAATCCTGGGTCCAAATCAACCTCGCCTGCGAGCACCTCCAGCAAGCGCTGCAGGGCGCTCAGTTCTGTCTGATCCACGCCCTTCACGCCCTGCCCCACGCGCAACTGCGTGCGATCCACCTGACGCGCCAACATTGGATCCAGTGCCGCGAGTTCCATCACCGTCTGCGCCATCGAGCGCTGCGCCGGCGGCGGCCGGCGATACGACGGCACCGCCAAGGGTTGTGCTTTGATTTGAAACTCGGCATCGAGTTCCGGTTGCGTGACGCCGCTGAGCTCAGCCAGTTGTTTGCGCAACAGCAGCGACAGCATCGGCGCTGCGATCTCCTTCACCAGCGGCTTGGCCTCCTGCAGCAGGCGCGCGCGGCCTTCAGCATTGCCAAGGTCTACGCGCGAGGATAATTCGTTGAGCAAAAATTGCGACAAGGGAATCGCTTGCGCGAGGAATTTTTCGAACTGTTCCTTGCCGTGCTGGCGCACATAGCTGTCAGGATCTTCGCTCTGAGGCAAAAACAAAAACCGCACCTGTTTGCCATCGGCGATGTGCCCCAGACTGTTTTCGAGCGCACGCCACGCCGCGCGGCGCCCGGCATTGTCACCGTCAAAACAATAGACGATTTCGTCGGTCTGCCGCAGTAGTTTTTGCACATGCATCGGCGTGGTCGCTGTGCCCAGCGTCGCCACCGCGTATTCGATGCCATGTTGCGCCAGTGCCACCACGTCCATGTAGCCCTCGACCACCAGCACGCGACCGGCGTCACGAATGGCGCGCCGCGCCTGGTACAGCCCGTAGAGCTCGCGACCTTTCTCGAACAGCGGCGTCTCCGGCGAATTCAGATACTTGGGTTCGCCCGCGTCGAGCACGCGTCCGCCAAAACCAATGACGTTACCGCGCACATCGACAATCGGAAACATGATCCGGTCCCGAAAAATATCGTAGCGCCGGCCTTCCTCGTTTTGCTTGACCAGCCCCACCGTGGTGAGCGCGCTGGCTTGATAATTCGCATACGCGCGCTGCAGATTTTGCCAGCCGTCCGGCGCGTAACCGACGCCGAATTTTTTTGCTATGTCGCCGGAAAGTCCGCGTTTTTTCAGATAGTCAATCGCCTGTGGCGCATCCTTCAGCGCGCTGCGATAAAACTGCGCTGCGGTGAGCATGATCTCGTTCAGGTTTTCGCCCTCTTCACCTTCGCTGCGGCTGCGACGGGAGCCGGATTGTTCGCTGCGCTCTTCGGGCACCACCATGCCGATGTTTTGCGCAAGGTCCTTCACTGCCTCGACGAAGCCGAGCCCCGAATATTCCATCAAAAATCCGACCGCCGTACCATGCGCGCCGCAACCGAAGCAGTGATAAAACTGTTTGCTCGGACTCACCGTGAAAGACGGCGATTTTTCGGAATGAAACGGGCAGCACGCAGAGAAATTCGCTCCCGCGCGTTTCAGCTTCACATGGCGGTCGATCACATCGACGATATCGATGCGATAGAGCAAATCCTGGATGAACGACTGCGGAATCATGGTGTGTCAGCGAAGTATAACCAGCGCTGAGCCGGCGCAGGCACGGATTCGCATAGGCCGTGCAGCCGCGCCAGTCGCGAAAATTAAAAAATTTTTAAAAACAAATAGTTATAAATTTATCCTGCCGCTCACTGCGCCAATCTGGCTTTGACCAGCGCGGACACTTTCGACATGTCTGCGCGCCCCGCGAGTTTGGGCTTAAGCAGCGCCATCACTTTGCCCATATCGGCCGCACCTTTGGCGGCGCTTTCCTGGATAGCCGCCACTACCGCTTCGTCAATCTGCGCAGCGGAAAGCGCCTGTGGCATGTACGCCTGCAACACGCTCAATTCGTATTGTTCGGTATCGGCCAAATCCTGGCGACCGCCTTTTTCGAATTGGGCAATCGAATCGCGGCGCTGCTTGAGCATCTTGTCGATGATCGCCACTACATCTGCGTCGGCCAAAGTCATGCGCTCATCGACCTCTTTTTGCTTGCAGGCTGCCGTGAGCAAACGAAGGGCGTCGCGCTTGCGGGCATCACCCGCGCGCATGGCATCCTTAAGCTCGTTGTTGATTTGGTCTTTGAGCGGCATGGTTTGACTCCTGCAAAAAACGAAAAGGGCGAAGGTGCTTTACCTCACCCTTCACGCAACACTTACTTCTTGTCCTTCACCTCGGAATGCATCATGCGCTGGTCGAAATCTTTGCTGCCCGGGTAGGCCTCACCTTTGGCGGACAGTACTGCGAATAGATGCATGCGCCGGCGGGAATTTTAACAGCCGGCGTCTTGTGCTGCTTCACGCGGCCCGGGCCGCTGCATGTGCTGCACGGACGGGCGATCTTTTTGCCGCTACCATGGCATTTCGGACAGGTTTTCTGAGTCGAAAAAAAGCCGTGCGGCATGCGCACCTGGCCCTGGCCTCTGCAGGTGGAGCAGGTGGCCGGTTGCGCGCCCGCGCCTTTGCAGGTAGCGCACGCCTCCAACGACACTTCGATGTTTTGGCGCGAATCCGCGCCGGAACGCTGGCGTCCGCCGCCAAAAATGTCGCCGTAGGCATCGGAGAAATTACTGGACCCGGCGCCCGCCGCGGGGGCAACACCCGCACGGCGATCGTACGCCGCGCGCTTGTTGGTGTCGGAAAGTATTTCGTAGGCATGCTTGGCGTGCTTGAAATGTTCCTCCGCCTTGGGGTTATCCGGGTTGCGATCCGGATGCCATTGCATCGCCAGCTTGCGGTACGATATTTTGAGCTCATCGTCCGATGCATCGTGATTGACGTCGAGCAGTTCGTAGTAGTCTTTTTTTTGAGCCATTGGTATTGAAGACGTGAAAAAGGAAGGGTTAAACCTTTTTCAGTAACGATGCACGTAGCCCCATGATCAACCCTGAAACTGCATCGATCTTGGTTGAATCGACAGTCAGTCTTTCACGTAGCCCAGTTGATTAGATACTTCCAGCAATATATCCAATTCGGACAGTGATCCACTGGAAATACTAAGAAAATGAAGGAGTTCTTTGGTGCCTGCGCATGCCGACGCTGCCGCGATATTCGCGGCAGCAGATACAGCCGCGCGTCGCATTGGCGACGTGAGGCCAAACCGTTCGGTATCGGAGAAATTGGCAGTCAGTCGATAGATGTCGTTAACCAACTCGACCGCTTGCTGCTAAGCCCGCAAACTACGGTGGTTACCCTTCACCCTTCACCCTTCACCCGATCAAGCTGTGAAGGTCTGCTGCCCGACAAGGATCAATACATTTTCGGCGGCAAGGTCTGCGAGCGTAAACGTTTGTGGGTGCGCTTCACCGCTGCCGCGAGCTTGCGCTTGCGCTCGGACGTGGGTTTTTCGTAAAACTCACGGGCGCGCAAGTCGGTCAGCAGGCCGGTTTTTTCAACCGTGCGCTTGAAGCGGCGCAAGGCGACTTCGAATGGTTCGTTTTCTTTCATACGGATGGTCGTCATGAGTGCCCTTCGTTCCTTGGCGAGTCGAAAAACCCGTATTATAGCAAGCAGCTGGCCTTTACTCAAAGTACGCCCACCCCTCTCCTATGCCGCCAGACCATCCTAAGCCATTGTTAATCCTAGGAATTGAGACGTCCTGTGACGAATCCGGCGTGGCCTTGTTCGACACCCGGCGCGGCCTGCTGGGCCACCGCCTCCATTCCCAGGTAGCCATGCACGCAGATTACGGCGGGGTGGTGCCCGAGCTCGCCTCGCGCGACCACATCCAGCGCGTGTTGCCGCTAACGCGCGAGGTGCTGGCGGCGTGCGGGCACGCGCTTGCCGATATTGATGCCGTTGCCTATACCCAGGGACCGGGCCTGGCGGGCGCATTGCTGGTAGGTGCCAGCATCGCCCACGGCATGGCCTACGCCTTGGACATTCCCGCGATCGGCATCCATCACCTTGAAGGTCATTTGCTGTCGCCGCTGCTGGCTGACCCTGCGCCCACATTTCCGTTTGTGGGGTTGTTGGTTTCTGGCGGACACACGCAACTGATGCGGGTCAGCGGCGTGGGCGACTACCAGCTGCTCGGCGAAACCGTGGACGACGCCGTCGGTGAAGCCTTCGACAAAACCGCAAAACTGTTGGGGCTGGGCTACCCCGGCGGCCCTGAAATAGCGCGCCTTGCCGAACGCGGCAAGCCCGGCAAATTCCGCCTGCCGCGCCCCATGCTCAACAGCGGTGATCTGAACTTCAGCTTCAGCGGCCTAAAAACTGCGGTGTTGACGGCAGTGCGCGGCAAACGGCTGGATGAGGCAGACAAAGCCGATCTGGCAGCGGAATTTCAGGCTGCAGCGGCCGATGTCTTGGTCTCCAAAGCGCTGATGGCCCTGGATGAAACAGGGCTGCATCAATTGGTCGTCGCCGGCGGAGTAGGCGCGAACCAGCAACTGCGCGCGCAACTTAGCGCAAAAACGGATGCACGGGGCTGTCGTGTGTACTACCCGCCGCTGGAATTGTGCACGGATAACGGTGCGATGATTGCGCTGGCGGGGGGGCTACGGCTAAACAAACTCCGCGACGCCCCTGGCCACAATCGGGCTTTCAACGTTCGCCCACGCTGGGATTTAGAGACTTTGCAGCCGGCTTGATTGCCGCAGCAGATTTTGCAGCGTGCTCTTTACCCTTCACCCTTCACCGCATTAAGTAGGCATCCATGGCATCGGCGCCTGCGCGGCAAACTCTGTTTTGCAGTCGATCACCGCGGGCAAGTCAGATGCCATGGCCTGCTCAAACGCTTTTTTGAAATCCTGCGGTCTGTCAACGGTAATGCCCAGGCAACCGAAGGCGCGTGCAATCTGCGCGAAATCGGTTTCGAGAAACTCGTAACACTCGTCTTTGCGATTGGGTTCCGGCGTGTTGCTGTAGGCAATGCTCAGGTTCTTCATGCCCTGTGCCAGACACTTGTTGTTATTGACGATGGTTACAGTTTTGATGCCGCGGCGGCGCGCGGTTTCAAGCTCGGGCAAATGGTAATAAAAGCCGCCGTCTCCGGTAAAACACACCACCGGTTTGTTGGGCGCGCCGCACTTGCCACCGAGTGACGCGGGGAATGCCCAGCCCAGCGAACCGGCCGCACGGAAATAACGTTGCGCCGGGTGATTGAAATACACCATGGTGTTGGTCCACAGCGCGGCAAAGCCGGTGTCAGCGAACAAAATCGCATCTTTCGGCAGCAGCTCAGTGAGTTCTTTGCACAGGCGTCCGGGATTCATCGGCACGGCGTCTGAAGAACGATGCTTCTCGGCCTCGGCGGCCCAGGCCGTGGTATGCGTGCGTGCGGCCGCGAGCCACGCGTCATGCCTGGCGGGTTCGGCCGACACCGCAATCGCTTCCACCGCCGTGCGCACATCGGCGAGCACGCCGATCACGCCACTGTAGTTACGGCCGATTTCCACCGGATCAATGTCAATCTGAATGATCGGCGTTCCGTCCTTCGGTAATTTATAGACGCCCGTGGTGTGATCGCTGGTGTTGCTGCCGCAGTAAATCACCAGATCGGCCTCGCTCACGATATGGTTGCCGCCGCTGCGGCCATACAAGCCCATGGTGCCGAAAAACAGCGGATGATTTTCGGTGAGTATCGCCTTGGCATCGGGTGTCGCCAGTACCGGCGCCTGGATTTTTTCGGCGAGCTTCGCGATCGCCGCACCCGCATCAGAAATCGTCGCCCCCCGGTCGGCGATGATCACCGGGCGGCTGGAGGCTTTGATCGCCGCTACCGCATGCAGCACAGCGGTGGCATTGGGCGCCGGGCGAAACGCTGGGTAACGGGTGTGCGCTTCATCGGCAATAACATCGAATGCGCCGGTGAGATGTGTGATCGCATCGCCGGCATAGCCTGCCATGTCCAGATGCACCGGGCGCGGCGTGCCGGTGGTCGCTTCGCGAAACGCCTGGCGCATGAGTTGCTGCATGTGATCCAGCGCCTCGATTTTCCCGTGCATCTTGGTCACCGCCGAGAACAGTTGCTGGTGATCGACTTCCTGATAGGCATTGCGATGCTGCATGGTGCTGATATGGCGGCCGGTGAACGCCACCACCGGCGAATGGCCGAGATACGGATCCTGCATACCTGCAGCCAGATTGGCCGCGCCCACCGATTGCGCCATGCACACGCCGGGCCGCCCCGAGGTGCGCGCGTAACCATCGGCCATGTAGGCCACCGCTTTTTCCGAGTGACCGAGTATGCGATGGATGCCGGTGTCTTCCATTTCGGCCAGCGCGCGCCGCAACACCGCGTCCATGAAAAACAGGTGCGTCACACCATAAGATTTCAGAATTTGTCCGAACAGCCGCGCCCCTGTCATTTTTTGAGCCATGGCTCTCCCCTAGAAGTTGACATCCATAATAACCCGGATTTTTTGTAACTATTCCACTTCGAATTCAATCCGCTTTCGCGCCCGACAGCTTGATAATGCGCGCCCACTTCGCAAGATCGTCACGTATCTGCGCACGGAACTGCTCCGGCGTATTGCCGATCGGCGTGGCGCCCAGGCTGTCAATGCGGCTGCGCATGTCGCTGGTGTTGATGACCTGCAGCGCGTCGGCATGAATTTTTTTCACCAGTTCGGGCGCAATGGCAGTTGGTGCCACCAACCCAAACCACGAAATCGCCTCATACCCTGCCAGTCCGGATTCGGCGACGGTCGCAATGGCCGGGAACTGCGGCAAACGCTGGAGCGTCGTCACCGCGATGATTTTCAGCCGTCCCGCTTGCGCCTGCGGTAACACCGCGGTGGTGGTGGTGAACGTCATCGATACTTCGCCCGACACCACCGCCAGCGTCGCGGGCGCAGCACCTTTATACGGCACATGCGTCATGCGTAAACCGCCGCTCATGGTTTTTAGCAACTCGCCGGCGAGATGTCCCGGCGATCCGGCGCCGTTGGTGGCAAAGGTGAGCTGATCGGGCCGCGCGCGCGCCAGCGCGATCATTTCCTTGACGTTGCGCGCCGGAACCGCGGGATGCAATGCGATCACATTCGGCACCGCCGCCATCAGGATGATAGGTGCGAAATCTTTCAGCGGATCATAGGGCAACTTCGCGTGCAGTCCCGGGATTATGGTCAATGGCGCACCCGACCCCATCAGCAGCGTGTAGCCGTCTGGCGCCGCCTTGGCGCCTAACTCGGTACCGATAATGCCACCTGCGCCGGGGCGGTTGTCGATAATGACTTGCTGGCCCCACACCTCGGAGAGCCTGACGCCCAGCAAACGCGCCAGCGTTTCGGTGCTGCCGCCGGGCGGAAATGGTACGATCAGACGCACGGTTTTCAGCGGATAGTTTTGTGCCGCTGCCGGCAGGGCGGCTAGCCATGTCACAGCCACAACCATAAGTCCATAGCGCACCATGCCAGTTCTCCACGCGGGATTCACAAGGCAGCGATTTTAGCAGTGCCAGCACACGAGCCTGCGCGGGCGTTTGACACTTACGCTAAAAATCCATTACCGTCTGGGCGCTTTCTTCAATCGCTTTCACTTACAGGACACGCTCATGGCACGCATTCCTATTTTCAACGAACAAAGCGATTTCAACCCCATTCAACGCCGCGTGGTTGATGGCATTTTAGGCCGTCGCGGCGGCCGCATACCGGGGCCGTACCGGCTGTCGCTGCACGCGCCAGAAGTCACCGAAGTGTGGCATCCACTGGGCGAGAAACTGCGGTTGCAAAGTTGTTTTCCGCTGCATCAGTCCGAGTTCGCCATCCTCATCACCGCGCGCTGCTGGGATTGCGATTACGTGTTCAACGCGCACAAAAAAATCGCCACCGATGCGGGTCTCGCGCAAAGCATTGTCGATGCCATGGTACGCAATGAACGTCCGCAATTTGACAAGCCGGAAGAAGCAGCCATCTACGATTACGGCAGCGAGCTTTTCCGCAACCACGCCATCAGCGACAAATCCTACAAGCGCGCCCAAGAGATTTTCGGTATACCCGCCATTGTTGAGCTCGGCTGTCTGATGGGCTACTACGGCATGGTCGCGATGACTCTGCTCGCGCACGAAATGCCGCTGCAGGAGGGCGCGGTGCACCTGCAGGGTAAAGTAAAGTAAGCTGCGCCGCGCTGTCTGCCACAGGAAAGGAGTTTCTCGGGTGTCTCGTCACACACGATCCGCATGTGCCGCCGGGCCGCGCCAGGTAGCAGCCACTGCGCTGCTTGCGCTAGGTGCAGCGGCACTCAGTAGCGCGAGCGCACAAACCCCGGCAACGGGCTCAGGACAGGCCACTTCGACAGGCGCAGGACAGGCTTTTCCAGTGAAATCGATCCGCCTCGTTGTGCCCTTCGCACCGGGTGGCTCGACCGACATACTCGCGCGCATGGTGGCGCAGAAACTGAGCGAAGCCTGGGGTCAGCAAGTCTATGTCGACAATCGCGCGGGCGGCGGATCAGTGATAGGCACCGACCTGGTTGCCAAAGCCACGCCGGACGGCCACACACTGGTGATGACTTCCACCAGCACCGCCACTGCGCCTAGCCTGATGCGCAAGCTGCCGTATGACACGTTGCGCGATCTGGCGCCGGTGATCCAGTTGGTGTCCACGCCCAATGCGCTGGTGGTGCATCCGTCGCTGCCGGTGAATTCTGTACGTGAGCTGATTGCCCTCGCGCGGACGCGGCCGGATCAGATTGCGTTTGGTTCAGGCGGCAATGGCACGTCCACGCATCTGGGCGGCGAAATCCTGCGTCTGATGGCCGGCGTGCGCATGACGCACGTACCGTACAAGGGCACGGCACCGTCGATCACTGCGCTGATGAGCGGTGAGGTATCATGGTTGTTCGGCGCAATTTTGCCCACGCTGCCGCTGATCAAGGCCGGGCGCTTGCGTGCGATAGCGGTGAGCAGCGCCAAGCCCACGCCAGCGTTGCCCGGTGTGCCGCCGGTTGGTGACACGCTTGCCGGCTTTGACACCAGTCCGTGGACCGGTGTCGCGGTGCCCGGTGCGACGCCAAACGACATCATTGCACGCCTGAATCAGGAAATCGCGCGCGGCTATTCGGTGCCCGATATACGCGAGCGCCTGCTGCGCGAAGGCAACGACGTGGTGCTCAATACACCCGAACAATTCGACGCTTTCTTCCGCGGCGAAATGCAGAAATGGGCGCAGGTAATCAAAGCGGCGGGAATCGCCATCCACTAGCGCTGTGCTGCGAGAGTGTATGTAACTATTTGTTTTTATTTATATTTTCAATAACCAATTGCTGCGAGCATGAACGCATGACATTACCACGCAGCGGCGCAAACTCTGCCCACGCGACGATTGTTCGCACATCATCCACTCAGGAGTAGTTCCGACATGAAACTTTCACGCGTCCTTTACCGATGAGCGACGCCACGGCGCCTGCCGGCGCACTCGACATCAACGAGATTTTTCGGGGCGGCGGAAAATCCGTCGGCTTTCTCGATCAGATCAACAAGGCGTGCATCGTCATGCTGGCCGAGGCCGGCATCGTGCCGCGCGCCACTGCCGCGCGCATCGCCGGTGGCATCGCACAAGTGATGGCGCAGGCGGCCGCGTCTGCGCCACGTCGTTCGGCGGATTATCTGGACTACGAACCGCGGCTGGTCGCGGTCGTCGGTCCTGACGCGTCGCGGCTGCACAGCGGGCGCAGCCGCCAGGACATCGCTTCAACCATCGCGCGCATGAATCTGCGCGACGGACTGCTGCAGGAAATCGCAGCGCTGATCCTCGCGCGCGAAAAGATTGTCACCCTGGCGCTACAACACACTGAAACCATTATTCCCGCCTACACCCACGGCGTGCAGGCGCAGCCCACCACCTTCGCGCACTATCTGCATGCGCTGGCGGCGGCGCTGGCGCGCGAGACCCAGCGGTTACGCGAGGCCTATCAGCGCATCAACCGCAATCCGCTGGGGGCAGCGGCGCTGGCGACTTCCAGTTTTCCGCTGGATCGTCATCGCCTCGCAACACTGCTGGGCTTCGAAGGGCTGCTGGAAAACGCCTATGACGCCAATCATCTCGCACCGGTGGATAGCGCACTGGATGTGGCCGCTGCGCTGGCCATCGCGGCGGTGCAAATCGGCCAGTTTGCGCAGGATTTGCACACCCAGTACGCCGATCCGGCGCCGTGGTTTTTGCTCGCAGAGGGTGGGCTCACAGGAGTCTCCAGCATCATGCCGCAAAAGCGCAACCCTGCCGCGTTGGAACAGCTGCGCGCGCAGGCGAGCATCCTGCTGGGTGAAATGCAGACGGTGTTTCTGCTGTCACACAATAACCGCACCGGCATGTTTGATTACCGCATGTACGATCCAGTGCCGTGCGCAAGGCCGCTGCAAGTGTTCAAACTGTTGCAGCAGGTGATTGGCGGCATCGTGGTGAACCGGGAACGTGCGCTGGCCGAAGTGCGGGCCGATTATTCAACCACCACCGAAATAGCCGATGCGTTAATGCAAAAAGCCGACGTGCCGTTTCGCATCGGCCACCATTTCGCTTCGCAGCTCACCGACTATGGGCGGGGCAACAAACTCAAGCTGCACGAGATTGCGTATGCAGACGCCGTGCGCATCTATCAGGAACAAACCCAGCAGGCGCTGCCGCTCAGTGCATCCGCGTTTCGCGAAGTGATCAGCGCCGAGTACATGGTGTTCGGGCGCAAAGGCATAGGCGGGCCGCAACTGAGCGAAGTGCAGCGCATGCTGACAGAAGCGCGTGCGCATGTTGCTGTGGATAGTGCCTGGCTTAAAAATGCTGCGGGCAATCTCGAACGTGCAGATGGCGCATTGGCGCAGGCGTTTGCACTGCTGGCAGACCTGTAACGCCATCCGCTTGCTGTACACACCGCTCACACGAGAAAAGTCCTCCGCAACATGAACCGTAATCTCTGGCTGATGGCCGCAGCACAAGGCCTTTTCCTCACCAACAATGTCTTGTTTGTTGCCGTTAACGGGCTGGTGGGCCTGTCATTGGCGCCCTTGAGCTGGATGGCGACGCTACCCATACTGGGCTACGTGGCCGGTGGCGCGCTGTCCACGGGGCCGGTGGCGTCGTCGCAAGCGCGCTGGGGCCGCAAAGTGTCTTTTCAGATCGGCCTTGCTGCCGCATTTTTCTCGGCGCTGCTGGCGACCTATGCGGTGCTGAACAAAAACTTCTGGCTGCTGGTGACGGCCACCGTCGTGGCAGGCTACTACAACGCCAACGGCCAGTTGTACCGCTTCGCCGCGGCCGAACTCGCCCAGCCCGCGTACCGCGAACGCGCGGTGTCGATGGTACTGGCCGGCGGCATCATTGGCGGTGTGTTCGGCCCCAATCTGGCGCAATGGACGCAACACCTGGGCGACGCCCCGTTTGCGGCTGCGTATGCCGCACTGGCCGTGGTCGCATTGATCGCGATGGGCGTGATATCGATGGTGTCGTTTCCGCCTGTCCCGCCCAAGCGGCCGGGGGCCGGCGGTGGCCGCCCGTTGGGGGTCATCATGCGTCAGCCGGTGTTCATTGTGAGCACGGCAGCGGCAGCACTGGGTTATGGTGTGATGAACATTCTGATGGCGGCATCACCGATTGCCATGCAGATATGCGGCCACCCGTTCAAGGATGCGGCGCTGGTGCTCGAATGGCACATCATCGGCATGTTCGCGCCGGGATTCTTCACCGGACATCTGCTCAAGCGCTTCGGCACCACCCCCATCCTGACAGCCGGTGTGTTATTCAACCTGTTGAGCATCGCCATTGCGCTGTCGGGCGTAGCGGTGATGCACTTCCTGATAGCGATGTTCCTGGTGGGTGTGGGCTGGAACTTCCTGTTCACCGCAGGCACCGCGCTATCGCTCAAGGCGTACCAGCCCGAGGAGAAGGACAAGGTGCAGGGTGCCATCAATTTTTGCGTGTTCACGGTGATGATGATTACGTCCTTCTCATCCGGCGCTTTGGTCACCACTCAGGGCTGGACGCTGCTCAACACCATTTCGCTGATTCCGGTCGCCCTGACGGGTATCGCCGTCCTCTGGTATGTGGTGCAGGAGCGGCCACAGAGGACGTAACACCCACAGGTGCCGTGCGTGCGCCTACTTCTTCAGCAGCCCGACATGCGTGAGAAAGCCGCGGAATTCCTCGCGCCGCGAATCGATATATTTTCTGAATTGCGCGCTGTCGAGGAAGTTTTCTTCGAAGTTATTGGCCGCTGAATAATCTTTCCAGATCTTCGAGGTGACGGCGCGCCGCAGCATGCCCTCCATCGTGGCAACCGCAGCCGCAGGCACACCGGCAGGCATCGCTACGCCGCGGCCGGTGCCAACGACGATGGGGTAACCGAGTTCCTTCATGGTCGGCACCCCAGGCAGTGGTGCCATGCGCCGTTCGCCGGTCACCGCAAGCACGCGCACTCTTTTCGATTCAAGATGCGCCGACACCTCGCTCAAGTTTTCTGTGGTGAGATGGATGTGCCCGCCGGCTACCGCCGTGCCCGCCTCGGAGCCGCTCTTGAACGACACGTATTTAAACTTTGCCCCGGTCTCTTTTTCCAGCATGTATTGAAATAAACGGCCCGATCCGGTGGCGGATGCAATCGCGCTTACCAGGCTGTTCGGCTCGCGCTTGGCGGCATCGATCAAATCCTTCACGTTGTTGAACTTGCTGTCCCCAGAAACCGCGACCACTTGCGGATCCATGGCGAGGAACACCACCGGCGTGAAATCATCGAGCGAAAAGCCGAGGTCGGTGCGCGTCAATGCGGACATGAAGGTGCCCGTGGCGACCGCCAGAATCACATGCGGGTCGCCACGCTTGCCCTTGACATAGTTATAGGCAATCGCGCCGCCGCCACCGGCGCGATTTGAGACCACCGGCACCTGCGACACCAGTTTTTCGCGCGTGAAAATTTCCGCCATCAGCCGCACAAACTGATCGGTGCCGCCGCCCGGCGCCGTGTGCGCGACGAGTTCCAGCGCTTGCGACGGGTAGCTTTGCGCAACGGCAGTGGCTGAGACGCACCCGGTTACGCAAACCAGTGCGCCGATGGCGGGATGGGAAACAATCTTTTTCATGAAATCTCCAAGGTGTTTTCACGCGCAGTGTAGTCGCTCATTACAGCCATGGGAATGACGGCTTTAAAGCCTTGTTTTAGCTGTACTTCTCAGCGTCCTTACAAAGAGGTAGTATTAGCGCCACTTTGCCGTCCCGTTCCCTCGGATACTGTATTATTTTTTCAATAATAACAAATAGTTACTGTGTATCGTTCCCATCCCGGAGTACTGATTGAAAGCTACTGATATTGCGCACCCCGACTACTTTCACAAAGTAGTCGATTGTCAGTGGGCCTGCCCGGCCCACACACCTGTACCCGAATACATCCGCATGATCGCTGCAGGCCAGTATGACGACGCCTACATGGTCAACTGGAAATCGAATGTTTTCCCCGGCATTTTAGGGCGCACCTGTGATCGTCCATGCGAACCCGCCTGCCGGCGTGGACGTGTGGAGGAAGGCAATGTCGAGATGCGCAAGCCCAGCGAGCACGGCACGCCGCATGCCGAGCCGGTGGCGATCTGCCGCTTGAAGCGCGTGGCAGCCGACAACAAAACCAAAGACAGCGTGGCTGCCCGCATGCCGCGTGCGCCGCAGCAGAAAAACGGCAAGCGCATCGCCTGCATCGGCGCAGGCCCGGCATCGCTGACGGTGGCGCGCGATCTGGCGCCGCTGGGATATCACGTCACAATTTATGAAGCAGATCAAAAAGGCGGCGGCTTCATGCGCACGCAGGTGCCGCGCTTTCGTTTGCCCGAAGAGGTGATCGACGAAGAAGTCGGTTACATCCTCGACATCGGCAACGTCGAACTGAAATCCGGCAAGACCGTTGACAGCCTTAAAGCCGTGCTTGCCGAAAACTACGACGCGGTATTCGTCGGCACCGGCGCGCCGCGCGGCCGCGATCTGGAAGCGCCCGGCCGCAAGGAAGCCGCAGCCAACATTCACATCGGCATTGACTGGCTGAACAGCGTGTCGTTTGGCCACACCACCAAGATCGGCAAAAAGGTCATCGTGCTCGGTGGTGGCAATACCGCCATGGACTGCTGCCGTTCCAGCAAACGCCTCGGCGGCGATGATGTGAAAGTGATCGTGCGCTCAGGCTACGAGGAAATGAAAGCCTCGCCCTGGGAAAAAGAAGACGCGGTGGACGAAGGTATACCGATACTGAATTACATGGTGCCGAAAGCGTTCATCCATGCCAACGGCAAATTGACTGCCATGACGTTCGAGAAGGTCAAGGCCGAGTACGACGCCAAGGGCCGCCGCAATCTGGTGCCTACCGGAGAGCCGGAACTACAGATTGAATGCGATGACGTGCTGGTGGCGATCGGTCAGGAAAACGCTTTCCCGTGGATCGAACGCGACATCGGGCTCGAGTGGGACAAATGGGGCATGCCGGTGGTCGATCAGGTCACCATGCAATCCACTCACCCCAAAGTGTTTTTCGGCGGCGATGCGGCATTCGGCCCCAAGAATATCATCTGGGCCGTGGCGCACGGGCATGACGCAGCAGTGTCGATCGACAAATTCTGCCGCGGCGAAGACATCCAGGAACGCCCGGATCCGATGACCAATCTGATTTCGCAGAAAATGGGCATCCACGAGTGGAGCTATGACAACGATATCTCGGACCAACTGCGCAACAAGGTGCCGTGGAAAGACAAGAAAATAACGCTCAAAGACATCAAGGTCGAAGTCGAACTTGGCTTTGATGCGAAGTCGGGGTTCGCCGAAGCGCAGCGCTGTCTGAACTGCGATGTGCAAACTGTATTTTCGGAGAAGCTGTGCATCGAGTGTGATGCCTGCGTCGATATCTGCCCGATGGACTGCATCACCTTCACGCCCAACGCCGAAGAAGCGGAATTGCGCGATCAGTTGAGTGCGCCGTCGCTGCACGCCAAGACGCAGGACTTGTATATTTCGCAAACACTGCAGATGACTGGGCGCATCATGGCCAAAGACGAAGACGTGTGCTTGCACTGCGGGCTGTGTGCCGAGCGCTGCCCGACGGGCGCATGGGACATGCAGAAATATCTGATCGAGATGACCCAGGCCGGCCCGGGTTGCAGCAAGCCGCAGCGTAAAGCCGCGTAAACCTCAGCAACGAATTGGCCACAGAGAACACAGAGAAACCTACTGCAAGATCAACCCGCAATTCTCTCTGCGTCCTCTGTGGCAAATTTTCTGGAATCTAAATTACGAACAAGATGAAACAAATTACCGCAACCAACGACTTCGTCGTTAAATTCGCCAACGTCAACGGCTCCGGCTCGGCGTCGGCCAACGAGCTTTTCGCGCGTGCGATTTTGCGCATGGGCGTGCCGGTGTCGCCGCGCAATATTTTTCCGTCCAACATTCAGGGGCTGCCGACGTGGTACGAGGTGCGCGTGAATGAAGCCGGTTATCAGGGGCGTCGCGGTGGTGTCGATCTGATGGTAGCGATGAATCCGCAGACCTGGGACCAGGACCTCAAGGAAATTGCGGCCGGCGGTTACTTGTTTTACGACAGCACCAAGCCGCTGCCGAAGTCGAAATTCCGCGACGATATCCACCTCATCGGCATACCGCTCACCGAAATCTGCAACACCACCTATTCCGATCCGCGCCAGCGCCAGTTGTTCAAGAACATCATTTATGTCGGCGCGCTATCCGCACTGCTGGACATGGATCCGGCGGAAATCGAAAAACTGTTCACCGAACAATACAAAGGCAAGGAAGCGCTGCTGCAATCGAACTTTAAAGCGCTGAAACTCGGACGCGATTACGCGCTGCAACACCTGAGCTGCCCGCTCGGCATCAAGGTGCAGCGCTCAAACAACGTCGGCAACAAAGTGTTCATCGACGGCAACAGCGCCGCCGCCCTGGGTGCAGTTTACGGCGGCGCCAGCGTGTGCGCGTGGTATCCCATCACACCGTCGTCCTCGCTCGCCGAGGCGTTTATCGGTTATTGCCAGAAGCTGCGCGCGGAACCCGAAACCGGCAAGGCGCGCTACGCCATCATTCAGGGCGAAGACGAACTGGCCTCGGTCGGCATTACCATCGGCGCGGGCTGGAACGGCGCGCGTTCGTTCACCACCACCTCCGGTCCCGGCATTTCGCTGATGACCGAGTTTATCGGCCTAGCCTATTTCGCCGAAATCCCGGTCGTGCTGATCGACGTGCAACGCGGTGGCCCCTCGACCGGTATGCCCACGCGCACCCAGCAATCCGACCTGTTGGCCTGCGCCTACGCTTCGCACGGCGATACCAAACATGTGTTGTTGTTCCCCGAAGATCCGAAAGAATGTTTCGATATGACGGCGCAGGCGTTCGATCTCGCCGAGCGCTTGCAAACACCCGTATTCGTGATGACCGATCTGGATATCGGCATGAACACGCGCCTGTGCGAACCGCTGGCGTGGGACGATGCGTATGCCTACGATCGCGGCAAGGTGATGACCTACGAAGCGCTCGAAGGCGGCGCGGATTTTGGCCGTTATAACGACGTGGACGGCGATGGCATCGCCTATCGTACCTATCCCGGCACGCATCCGCAGCACGGCGCTTATTTTACCCGCGGCACCACCAAGGACCGTTACGCGCGCTACAGCGAAGCGGGTCCGGATTACATCGAGAATGTCACGCGTTTACTGCGCAAGTTCGAAACCGCAAAGAAGCTGCTGCCCCAGCCGTTACTCCATACGGCGAAAAAGCCCGCACGCATGGGCGCTATTTTCTACGGCTCCACCAGCCCGGCGATGCAGGAAGCGCTCGACGTGCTGGCCGGGAACGGCATACACGTCGATGCGCTGCGTGTGCGCGGCTTCCCGTTCGCGGACGAGGTCTATGCATTTATTGCCGCGCATCCGGGGGTGTTCGTGATTGAGCAAAACCGCGACGCACAGTTGAAGAGCATGCTGGTCAATGAAGGCCAGATCGATCCCAAGCGCCTGCTCTCGGTGCTGCACTATGACGGCACGCCGATTACCGCGCGCTTTATCGTCGAGCATATTTCCAAGCATATTGCAGCACACACCGTGGTCCCAATCCAAACCGGGCGCATCAGCGCCTAATACTTCCCTTCTCCCCTCGGGAGAAGGGCCAGGGATGAGGGAAATATCCCTACCAAGGAATTATCAATGACCTACATAGCTAAACCCAAACTGCACCACCCCGCACTGACCAAAAACTCAGTCGGCTATACCCGTCGCGACTACGAAGGAAAAATTTCTACGCTGTGCGCGGGTTGCGGTCACGATTCGATCAGCGCCGCCATCGTGCAGGCGTGCTGGGAGCTCGACATCCAGCCCCATCGCGTGGCCAAACTGTCGGGCATCGGCTGCTCGTCGAAAACACCGGATTATTTTCTCGGCAATTCGCACGGTTTTAACAGTGTGCATGGGCGCATGCCGTCGGTGCTCACCGGCGCCAACCTTGCCAACCGCGAATTGATTTACATGGGCGTGTCGGGCGACGGCGACTCTGCTTCCATCGGCATCGGCCAGTTTGCGCACGCCATGCGTCGCGGCATCAACATGGTCTACATCGTCGAGAACAATGGCGTCTACGGCCTCACCAAAGGCCAGTTCTCGGCCACCGCCGACAAAGGTTCCAAATCCAAGCGCGGCATCGTCAATTCCGACGAGCCGCTGGACATGATCGGCATGGCCCTGCTGTTGGGCGCAACGTACGTCGCACGTAGTTTCTCCGGTGACAAAAAACAACTGGTGCCGCTGATCAAGGGCGCGATGGAACACAAAGGCGCGGCATTCATCGACGTGGTCTCGCCGTGCGTGGCGTTCAACAATCATGCCGGTTCCACCAAGAGCTATGAATACGTGCGCCAGCACAATGAAGCGGTGAACTTTCTTGACTTCATCGAAGCGCGCGAGGAAATTACCGCCGATTACGCGGCGGGCGAAGTGGTCAACGTCACACAACACGACGGCAGCGTGCTGCGTTTGCGCAAGTTGTCGGCGGATCACGATCCGACCGACCGCATCAAGACCATGAACTACGTGCAGGAACATGCTGCCCAAGGCGAAGTCGTCACCGGCCTGCTGTTCATCGATCCCAGCGCCGTGGATATGCACGAGCATCTGAATACGGTGGAAACGCCGCTCAATCAGTTGAGCGCGAAGGAACTGTGCCCGGGTTCAAAGGCGCTGGAGCGCATTAACGCAAGCTTGCGCTAATCGCCTCTAAGCCTGTTCTCAATCGGCCTCAGCCAAAATTGAGCGCACCGTTTCAAGCGTCACCAGCAGCGTCATCGGTTGCAAAGGCGATGCCACGAAGCCGCGTGACAGATAGAACTGTTTAGCCTGATCCGATAGGGCATGAACCAATAGCGCAAAAACGCCGGCATCGCTGGCAACGCTGAGCGCGCGCATCATCGCGTCGCGCAGCAACGCCTGCCCGAGGCGCTGATTGTGGTAGCGCTTATCAACGGCAAGCCGGCCGAGCAGTAAAACAGGCAGCGGATCGGGCATATTGCGGCGCAGAGCTTTGGGTGCGGACTCATGGCTGATAGCGCCAGCCGACAGACTGTAATAGCCGACGACTGTTGCGCCCGTACACAGCACGAAGCAACGCGACGCGCCCGCTGCATGGTTTTTGAGCGCCCGCCGTTTAAGCCATTCGTTCAGCGACAATTCGCCGCAATCAAAATCTGCCAACGCGTGTCCCGCCGTGATCGGCGTGGGTGGCGTCAAAGCAAGACGGGTCATTTTTCCCAGGGCGCTTTGGTCTTGAGCAGGCGGCGTAACTTATCGGTCGGCGGCAAGGGATGGTCCAGCAGGGCCTGGAATTGGGCAAAGGTGCCTGCATCCACGGTAAAAAATGTCTGGTCGAGCAATACGTCTTCCGCCTCCCGGCAGGCGGCTTCGAGCATGAAGTCCGAGCGGCTACGGCCAAGACGTTCGGCGGCTCGGTCGATCAGGTCGCGTTGGCGCGCTTTGGCGCGGATATTGATGGCAACGGATTCTCTGGTTTGTGCATTCGGCATGGCATGCTCTTTGTATGTATATAGCTTATACAGAGTTTAATATACAAATGCTACACAAAGCTATCCACACCTTGCGCTCGCTTTCACCGCAACAGCCGTGCCGTAGGCCATCTGCCCAAACTGGCCGCATGAGCCGAACGTAGCCGAAGCGGCGCACCGTGCGCGCAACGAATTCGTAGCGCTCATTGGGCGCTACTGAAAACCCCAAGGCCACGGTGCCCTTGAGAAAGGAGTGCAACTGATCCAGCGTGTGCAGCTGTGCGTCATTCATATCGACCACCATGCATCGCATCATGATCGATCCCAGCTACCCCTTCAGACGCATACCCTATTGGACTAGGCCCACACTTTGCAGTGGCGCATCTTCGGTGTAGTCTCAGCTTCATCTCAAAGTAACCAGGGAGGAAGTGATGAGCAATCAGGTTCCAGCAAAACCCGTGGCCGCGCCAGTGCCGGCAACAGTAGCGGCGTTGACGGATCATAAACGCCGGCGCTTTTTGACCCGCAGTGCGTCGGTCGCGGGCACGCTGGCGGCCAGTGGCGTGGCCGTCAACGCCGCGGCGCAGGAAGTCCCCGCATGGATGAAAACGCCGGGTGCGCCCATGCGCGCGTACGGCACGCCGTCAAAATTCGAGGCGTCGGTGCGTCGCCCCTTTGGTTCAGGTTACGCCTCTGTGTCCCCCGCCACCGGCAGTTCGCGCACGCCGCATCAAGCGCTGGAAGGCACCATCACGCCCAACGGCCTGCATTTCGAGCGCCATCACAATGGCGTGCCCGATATTGATCCGGCCCAACACGAACTGCTGATCCACGGCCTGGTGACACGCCCGCTGGTGTTTGACCTGGCGTCATTGTCGCGCTATCCGATGATTTCCCGCACCTGCTTTATCGAGTGCGCGGGCAACAGCGGTGGCAACGCCGGGGCGAAGCCGCCGCAAGGCACCGCCGGCGCGATCCACGGCCTGGCATCGGTCAGCGAGTGGACGGGCGTGCCGCTATCGCTGCTGCTCAACGAAGCCGGCATTGCTGCCGGCGCGCAATGGGTAATCGCCGAAGGCGCCGATTCGGCGGCGATGACACGCAGTGTGCCGCTGTCGAAAATCATGGATGATGCGATGGTGGCACTGTATCAAAACGGCGAGCGTGTGCGCCCCGAACAGGGCTATCCCATGCGCTTGTTGCTGCCCGGCTGGGAAGGCAATATGTGTGTGAAATGGCTGCGCCGCATCAAGCTGACCGACGGACCCACGCACAGCAAGGATGAGACGTCGAAGTATTCGGATTTGCAAGCAGACGGCAAGGCGCGCCAGTTCACCTTTGAACTGGGTGTGAAATCGATCATTACCTTTCCCTCGTTCGGGCACAAGCTCGAGCGCCATGGTCTGTATGAACTCAGCGGCCTGGCGTGGTCGGGTGCCGGCCGTATCAGCCGCGTCGAGGTTTCCGCCGACGGCGGCGCAAGCTGGCGCGACGCCAATTTGCAGGGACCGATTTTATCCAAGAGTTTCACGCGCTTTCGCCTGCCGTGGGAATGGCATGGCACTGCGGCGGTGCTGCAAAGCCGCGCCATCGACGAAAAGGGCAATGTGCAGCCGCCACGCAAGGCGTTTGTGTCGCAGTACGTGCCCGGCATGAACTACCACAACCACTATATTCAGACTTGGGCCATCGCCGCCGACGGGAGCATCAGCAATGTCTTCGTATAAAAAACTCACTGGCGGTCTGCTGATAGCCGTACTCGCCGCCTGCGCCACGCCGGACCACACAGCCTCTGTCACGCCCACACGCGGCCCCAACCTGGGCGCCACACCCACACCCGCGATGCTCGCAGCGATGGATACCAGCATTGCGCCGAGCGGCGCGGGCCTGCCCGCCGGCAGCGGTAGCGTGGCGCAAGGTCAAAAAGTATACGAAGCCAAATGCCAGAACTGTCACGGCGCCAAAGGCGTGGGCAAGCCGGCTGACCCGCTGGTCGGCGGAATGGGCTCGCTGGCGTCGGGCAAACCCATGCGCACCGTCGGCAGTTATTGGCCGTACGCCACCACGCTGTTCGATTACACGCGTCGCGCCATGCCCACCAATGCGCCGCAGACACTCAGCAACGACGAGGTCTATGCGGTCAGCGCGTATGTGTTGTTTCTGAATGGCATCGTGGCGGAATCGGCGGTGATGAATGCGCAGACACTGCCGCAGGTCAAAATGCCCAACCGCGACGGGTTTATCGATTATTCAAGGAAATAATTTTGCCCAACGGGAATGATGCCATGACTGTCATCGCACCACGCTTTGAATTCGATCCCTCATGGCCCAAGCCGCTGCCGGCGGGCTGGATCACTGGGCAACTGCCCTGCGTTTACGTCGATCATCGCGACAATATTTTGATAGTCAATCGCGGCAACATCACTGACGAAGAACGCGAAACCTGCATCCAGGCGCCGCCGGTGATGATTTTCGATCGGGCCGGCACTATGATCGATGCGTGGGGCGACTGGAACGTGATGCCTTCAACGCCGCACAGTTGCGCGGTGGATCACGACAACCATGTATGGATCAGCGCCAATGGCGACGGCATGGTGCAGAAATATACCTACGACGGCAAGCTGTTGCTGCAAATCGGCAGCAAGGGCGTGTTCGACACCGCCGACGGCGCGAAGCGTGGGCCGGGGGCGAATGCCGCGCATGACCGGCTCAACAAACCGGCGGGCATCGCCTGTGATCCGGAGAACGGTGACGTGTATTTCGCCGACGGCTACGGCAACCGGCGCATCGTGGTATTCGACAAGAACGGCAAGTTCCTGCGCCAGTGGGGCCGGCAGGCAACGCCGGCAGAAATGGAAGTGGGCGTCGGCGGCGTGTTCGCCGAGGTGGTACACAGCGTGGATATCAGCAGGCAGGGCCTGGTGTATGTGGGTGACAGGCAAGGCGACCGCGTGCAGGTATTCGACAAACAGGGTAATTTCAAGCGCAACATCTGGGTGCGCACTGGCACGCCCACATTGCCGGATAAGCGCGGCACGGCGTGGTGGACGGCCTTCTCGCGCGACCACGAGCAAAAATATTTGTATGTGATGAACGGCCGCAACGAGCAGGTGCATATACTGGATCACGCGAGCGGCGAAATAGTGTCGAGCTTCGGCCGGCCCGGCCATCAACTCGGCGATTTCACGCACGGGCATTGTATTGCCGTCGATACGCAGGGCGATCTCTATGTCGCGGAAACCAACTGGGGGCGGCGCGTGCACCGATTCCGGCGGGTTGCCTGAATTTATTTTAGGAATAAAAGGCTGTGTAATGGTAGCGAAAGCCCCTCGGTATGTTCTGCTGCTGGCTGGCGTCAGCCTGGCGTGCGCAAGCGCTGCAATCGCGCAGGGCTGGAAGCCTGAACGCAACGTCGAATTGGTGATTCCGACATCGCCCGGCGGCTCGAACGATATAGCGGGGCGCACCCTACACAAACTGCTGAACGATCTCAAACTGTTGCCGGTGTCGAGCGCCGTGGCCAACCGCAGCGGCGGTGAACACAACGTCGCTTACACCTACATATCGCAGCGCAACGCCGACGCGCACACTATCGGCGTCATGTCCACGCCGATGCTGGTGAATGCGGTCGAGGGCCGCTCGCCGTTGACGCACAACGATGTCACGCCCATCGCCTATCTTTTCACGGAGCCGATGATCGCTCTGGTGCGCGCGGATTCTCCACTGAAGAGTGGCAAGGATGTGGTCGACGCGCTGCGCAAAAATCCAGGCGCGTTAAGCATCGCGCTCACCAGCACCGGACATCGTGTGTCCATCGGCATGCCGATGCTCAAGGGCGGCGTGTCGCTGAAGGGGGTCAGGATGCCGGCGTTCAAAGGCGGCGGCGAGACCGTTACCGCCGTGCTCGGCGGGCATGCCGATCTGCTGATCACTTCGGTGTCGACCAGTGTGCAGCACATCACCTCGGGCGCGATGCGCGGTCTCGCGGTCAGTTCGAGCAAGCGTTTGGGCGGCGCTTTGGCCGCGGTGCCGACGTGGCAGGAACTCGGGTACCAGAGTTCGGGCTCGTGGAAAGGCGTGATGGGGCCGAAAGGCATCACGGCGGCACAAGTTGCATTCTGGGAAGAGGTCATGCGCAAGCTGTCGCAGAGCGACGAATTGCGCCAGTACGCCGAGCAGAACCAATGGCTGCTTGAATTCAAGGGCGCCGCGGACACCAGGAAATGGCTGGACGAGGAATTCGCGGCGCTGAAAACCGCGATGACGGCGTTGGGATTAGTCAGGCAGCCGTAACACTACTGGAGCAACGCATGGCATCGAAATTACGCAAACTCTCTTATGCCCTCGGTGCGGAGGTCTGCGACTTCGATCTATCCGCACCGATGAGCGAAGCCGCTTTTGGCGAAATCTACCAGGCGTTTCTCGATCACGGTATTCTGCTGTTTCGCCATCAGGACATCACGCGCGAACAGCACATTGCATTCAGCCGCCGCTTCGGCGAACTGGATAAACACGAGTCGTTGCCGCAGGACCGCCATCCACAATACCCGGAGCTGCTGCTGGTAACCAATGCGCCGAACGCTGACGGCACGCCGTCGAATTCGCGTTACACCGGCCGCCAGTGGCACACGGATATGTCATTCACACCGATCCCTGCGCTCGGCTCGCTGCTCAAAAGCTGGACGGTACCGGAAGTCGGCGGCGACACTCTGTTCGCCAACATGACGCTGGCCTACGACACCTTGTCTGGCGGCATGAAAAAATTGATCGCTGATCTGCACGGCATACAATTGGCCGGCACGCGCAAAATCAATTACGCGCCCACCGGCGTGGAACGTGCCGCAGAGCAGCGCAAACTGAATCCGCCGATCGCACAACCGGTGGTGCGCGTGCATCCGGAAACAGGCAGGAAGGCGCTGTATCTGGGCGAGAAGGTCAAACGCTTCGATGGCATGAGCGAAGCAGAAAGCCAGCCACTGATCCAGTACCTGAACGCGCACGCCACCCAAGCGGAATTTGTCTACCGTCACCCGTGGCGCAACAATGACATCGTGGTGTGGGACAACCGCTGCACCCTGCATCAGGCGCTGGGTGATTTTGATGAAACCCAGCGCCGCCACATGGAACGCACCACGGTGCTGGGCACGCCATCGGGTTACGCGGTTATAGACGGATAACCCGTGTATCGCGTCGATTGCCCGGCAGTTTTGGCAGCGGCCGCGCGTTATTCGCCATTAGGGGCAAATGCCGCAACATGCCGCGGCAAGCTCCCGATGGGTCAGCTTACAGCGCTCGCACCTGCACTTTGCGCCACTTGATCGGACCGCCGGTAGCCCCTTTGACACCGGCGCCATATTGCAGTGAGAACGGTCCTTGGGCGAATCTGCCGTCACGCGTGTTTACGGTCATGAAGTCGTTGAGCCAGACGGTCAATTGCGGGCCGTCGGCGGTGATTTTCAGGACATTCCATTTGCCGCCGACCAGGTTGGTGAGCGGCACCGGCACTGCGGCGACATCGACTATGGCACCCGAGCCGTATTTCGGGTCAGGGCGTATGTCCCAGATGTTCACCTCGTAGGATGTGGCAGAGCCGATCTTGTTGGGATCCGTGGCGCGGATGAAAATGCCGCTGTTGGTGTCGGTCGCGGCCCAGAACTCGGCGCGGATTTCGAAATTTTTGTAGGCTGTTTTGGTGACCAGATGCCCGCCCTTGCCCTTGTCAGCGACGATGGCTCCACCCTCCGCGCGCCAGTTGGCGTCGCCGATGCGGTTAAAGTTTTCCATGCCCTTTTCGCCGTCCAGTAGCGTAACCCACCCGCCGCTGTCCGGGTTGACTGCGCAACCGGCCAGAGCAAACCCTAGGACCAGCAAGCACATCACCATTCGAGACATAACTTTCATTTTGATCTTCCCCTGGTTGGTGACGATTGAACTATCGTCGACGCGCGATTCTGCGCCGAACATGTGGAAAATTCAAACGCCCGTCAAAATCCCAAATCCACTTTCCGTGCGTCGCTGACCAACCGCGCTGCGTCTTCCGCCAGCAGAAAACCCTCGCTCACCGATTTGGCGGCCGCGGCCTCGACTTTGGCGACGTAGTTCGCGTGTGTGCCGTAGCGTTCCGCCAGCGACGGGCGCGGATCGGCACCGCGCTCGGCGGCGGTTTTCGCGAACGGGATGGTTGATCCCTGCAGACCGCAAAGCTCGCCTTCCATGAATCCGGCGCGGCGGTGGTTCCAGCCCATGTAGGTAGCGAGCGGCACTTCGAGTGCGACGGACCTAATGCCGCCGATGTCGTTGCCGTCGGCATCTACCTTGGGTGCAAGCGCGGGGTATGCGGTGCCGGGGACGCTGCGCGGCGGCTGCACCGAGTAGTCTTTCATCGACAGCGCGCTGTATTTGCCGTTGTAGACCGTTCCAGGGATCGCCGGGAAGCCAAACTTGCCGACAGGCGTGGGCGACGCCAATGTGCCGTCAGACACGCGCGGAAAACGGCTCGGCGGCGGCACCTTGCCTTCGGTCAACCACGCCTGCATCGCCACCAGCAGCGCGCGTATGTTCTCGATGCGTGGATTGATGTTGCTCAAGTTTTTGCAAATGCCGTAGTCGGTTTTGGCCGAGGGATTGTGCTGTGTGCTGGCGAAATAGTAGAGGCGCACGTTGTCGGGAATGGGCAGGTCTTGCGTAGCCGACGCATCGGTGATCACCAACGCGTTGCGGGCGAGCCATGCTTCGGTGCCGGAATCCATGTGCATGACTTTGGGGCAGGCTTGTTGCGCGGTGCAGCGCGCCAGCCAGCCGTCACGCTTTTTGCTGATTGGGTCTTCGAGTGTGGCGTAGGTATGTGGGAACTGGTCGCCGCCGTAGTGGTCCGGCGAACGGCTCGGCATGCCGAACGGCGCATTGATGCTCATCAGACGTGAGCCGGAGATCAGCGGCATCAGTCCTTCAAACACCACGCGCTTGTTTTCGTCGAGGTTGAAGCCCTGATAGACAAAGTCCTTGATGTAACGCCCACTTTGCGAGCGGCCAAAGCCGATGGCCTGCCGCAATGCATCCGCGGCGCCACCCCGCATCATCGGATTGGCATCCGAGTGCTCGTGGCGCAGGAACGAAACCAGATCACGCGTGGAGGCGAAGCCGAGGCCCATCACCACTGGATCGCGCGCCACGTATACCAGATCGTAAATGTAGTTCGCCGAGAAGCCCGCCGGATAACACAGGTCTACGGCACTCGCTGTCGCGTTCTTGCCATCCGCGCATTTGCCGAACGACCATTCGTTTTTGGCAATGGTTTCACGCGGCGCCGATGCGCCGGCGCGGCGGTAGAGTTGTGCTTCAGAAGCGCGTTCAATCACAGCCGGGTACGGGCGCGAATTGCCGCCATCGTAGCCTATGCTCACGGAGTGGGCGGGCTTGGTGAACACAAATTCGACAGTGAGGGTCTGCGTCATTGACTTTCCGTCGGGCTCTTTTGCTACAGGAAAGCGTGCAGTGAGCCGGTTGCCGCCGGGGAGCGCGTCGCCGGGCCAGCCACTCGACACGATGCTGTAGCCTTGCTTGAACAAAAAGCCGTCGCCGGCGTCTATCGCGGTGGTCGGATTGTTGGTTGCCGGGCCTTCGTGATTGAACACCTGGATCGCCCGCAGATTGCCGCGATTGACCGTGTCGTAGATCAGCGTGCGATTGCCGCGGCTCATATCGACGGGTTTGAGGATCAGGACATCCACGCTGTATTCGACGCGCCCGGCGGCGTTACGCGGCGCTTTGTCGAGCAGTGCCACGCCGCGGTTGAGTTCATGAGCGGGATCGAGTTCGCCGTACGCTTTGCCGGTGATTTTTTCGTAGCGGCCGCTGTGGCCGAACGCAATGCCGTCGAAGGTAGGCGATTCTATTTTTTCAATGTCGATGCGGGTGATGCGCGCGTCAGCGGACGTCGCGAATGTCAGGCTCAACAGCAGGCAGGCAAGGGGGTTAAGGCGGCGAGGTGTCACGGCTGCTCCGGTAATAATTGAGGGCGGATATTTATATTATCCTGCATTCACGTAAGATGGGCGCTTGCTTGGGAGGAGCCGGCATGCCCATACCGCGGATCAAAATCGCTGTGTTGAACCTTGCGTTGTGCCTCAGCGCCGGCGCACTCGCGCAGCCTGCTTCGACAATCTCGGGACACGTCTTTCCAAACAAGCCTATCCGCTGGATTTCGCCTTTCGCCGCCGGCGGCGGCGCGGATCTCACCACGCGGCTGGTGGCGCAACGCATTTCCGAGGTCGTCGGCCAGCCGATAGTGATCGACAATCGCATAGGCGCGTCGGGCAATATCGGCACTGAGATCGCGGCGCGTGCGCCGGCGGACGGCTACACGCTGATTACCGTGACCGCATCACACCCGTTGAATCAGGCGCTCAACGCGCGCTTGCCCTATGACTTGCTGCGCGATTTTGTGCAGGTGACGCAGATGACCACACAGCCGTACATACTACTGGTGCATCCGTCGCTTAACGCCCATACCGTCAAGGAACTGGTTGCGCTCGCGCGCACCGCGCCGCGCACGCTGTATTACGGCAGCGCTGGTGTAGGCACGTTGCAACACTTTGGCGGCATGATGTTGGCGCAGATGACAGCTACAGAATTGATCCACGTGCCGTACAAGGGCGGCGCGCTGGCGCTGGTGGATCTGCTGGGTGGGCGCTTGCAGTTTTTCTTTGGCGTGCCGGTGTCCACCCTGCCGTTGATCAAAGCGGGCAAGCTGCGTTCGCTCGCGGTAACGTCATTGAAACGGTCAACCCTGCTGCCTGAATTGCCGGCGATGGCGGAAAGCGGACTGACGGGTTATGCAGTGGACAACTGGTATGGCATCGGCGCGCCGGCGAAAACGCCGCGCGAAGTTGTCGCACGACTGAACGGCGCGGCAGTGCGCGTACTGCAGATGCCGGAGTTGCGCGAACGGCTGCGGCAGGATGGTGCCGACGCCGTAGGCAACAGCACGGTAGAGTTTACCGCCATCGTGCGCGGCGATCTGGAACGCTGGCGCAGGCAGGTGCGCGAGGCGGGGATCAAGGCAGAGTAGTCGCAACGTGATCCAGCGCGACGTGACGAATGGTTCAAGGTGGTGAAGGCGGCGAATATCCAGCAGGTTCGATAGAAAAAGGTTTTTAACCACAGATAAACACGGATGAACACAGATAACACCCAATCCTCTTCCCGGAGATTTTGACCTTATCCGTGTTTATCTGTGATTAATCGGTTTTGTGATGGGTGTTGTTGATGGGCTGTGCTCTCTGGCGTCCTACGCCGCCGCGCGGTTCGCCTTGGCGTCGATGACAGAACCCGCCATAAAATCTGTCAGCTCGCGCACATTCGCAATCGATTCGAACGCGCGCAGTTGTTCGTATAGCCGCGGCACCGCCTCTGGCCGCAACGCCCGCGCCGCGCAATCCTTAAACTTTGATTCTAGGCGGTCGGGCGGCGCCAGGTTCTGCGGGCCGCGCAGGGGTTGATCCACGCGCGCGGAGTATTGCTGCCCGTCGGTAGTGGTGATGCTCACGATGCCCTGATAGTGTTCCGCCATGTCTTTGGGCAGATGTTCGTGCGTGCGCGCTTCGATGCGTGTGAGCAATGCACGCAGTTCGGGCTGCAGCAGCGCGCTGTCGGCAAAGTGATCAAACGTCACCGCACCGTGCATCAGTGCGCGCGCCACGCAATACTGCACGCTGAATTTGGCGTCGAGCGCGGTTTTCGGGTCGGGCCGGTTGGTGTGCGCCAGTGCCGGGGCGTGGGTGATGGTTTCGATCTTTTTCACGCGTTCCGGCGTCAGATGGTGGCGCTCACGCAGCAGCAGCGTGGCATCAATGGCGGAATGTGTGCTGGCGCAGCAGGGATACTGTTTAAGACCGATGCCCGGCGCGAGCACATCCAGTGGCGCCGCCCAGGTTTGCAAAAGTTTTTCAACGTGGTAGTTGCCCGCGCCGTTGAACAGCTCGAAAAATCCGTGCGCGTGCTCGAAGGCATCATCGCTGGCGGTGAAACCTTCCTTTGCCATCAGTGCGGCGTAGAGCCCGTTGCGGCTGCAGTGCCCCGCGTGCAGCGGTTTGGTCATGGTGCCGAAATTGGCTTTGATGCCCGACGACAAGGATGCCGCAATCGCCAGCGCGGTGGCGGTGCGTGGCACACTGAGATTGAGCAGCCGCGCGCAGGCCGCCGCCGCGCCAAACACGCCTAGGGTGGCCGTCGGATGCCAGCCCTTGCGGTAATGGTAGACGTTGACTGCCTTGCCAATGGCAGCTTGTGCTTCAAAGCCGGTAACGTAGGCGAGTAGTAAATCCTTGCCGCTGGCGCCGAGCATCTCGCCCAGTGCGATGACCGCCGGCAGGATAGGCACTGAAGGATGGCCGCCGATGGTGTTGTTGACGTCGTCGTAGTCGAGCGCGTGACCGGCGGTGCCGTTGATAACCGCCGCATCGAGTGCCGACATGCGGCGGTTAGTGCCCCACAGCAGCGACGGGCCCGCGCCGCCGTAGCTGGCAGCGACTTTTTCGGCGATGCGCGGCGCATCCTCGTTGGCGCCCGCGAGCGCGCAGGCCAGCGTGTCGATGACGGCGACTTTTGCCCAATGCACTGCGTCAGCGGGCAAGTCAGGGTAGTGCAGGGCGGTGATGCGGCGTGCGATGTCCGTGGCTATTGTCATAAAATACTCAATAAAAACAGTTGGTTAATGTCATCCGGCTAGACCGTAACGAAGGTGCCGGAGGTTTTGGTGATTTTCGCGCAGTTCTGCACTTCGCGCCGCATGAATTTAGAGAACCCCCGGGCGATAGCCGACACTTTGTTGCAGACGCCGGGCAGTGCGCCCAAGATCCTGAACCATTAAATGAGTCCAATTAATGGATTTTTTATATATAATTACATTGTTCGAATTACATTTAATAATTCGAAGATTAAATAAATGTATTTTGCATTGCAACAAAAAATATTGAATGAAGATGCTTATGCGCGCATAATATGCCCATGCTCAGCGTCTAGGTTGGGCATATTCCCCCAAAACCTCCTCCTTTGGTGGAACTTCAGCGCAATCCTACGGGATTGCGCTTTTTTTTTGCGCCGATTATCCGCTATCAATAGGGCATATCTACAGCAGTGGTGTTGCTTAGCAACATAGATATCTGTCTGATGAGAGCTAAATAAATTTCACATAAGCATCCTTGGTTAGTTGGTATGCCGCTATGCGGACTCACGGGATGCGCAACGCGCAGTATGGGCGCGCGCACGGCTTGTTATACTCCGCAGCGGCCCTGCAACACCGTACTGTGACTGTAGTGTCTGATAGTGTCATCATGGTTGGGGGCGCCACTTCGGATGAAGTTCGTAACCAGACTTGACCACAGTCAAGGCTCCTGCTGCAATGCTGTAATAAATTCGCGCCAGCCCTCCGGCGCGGTATCCTGCCAGCGCGCTTTTTTCGAGTTCACCATGAAAATTCACGAATATCAGGCGAAGGAAGTTCTCAGGAAATTCGGCGTGCGCACCCTGCGTAATGTGCCGTGTTTTTCCGTAGACGAAGCCGTGGCTGCCGGTAACACGCTGGGCGGCAGCGTATGGGTGGTGAAGGCGCAAATCCACGCCGGCGGACGCGGCAAAGGCGGCGGCGTCAAACTCGCCCGGTCGCCGGCTGAACTCAAATCGCTCGCGGGCTCGATACTCGGCATGCAGTTGGTGACGCATCAGACCGGCCCCGAAGGCCAAAAAGTGCGCCGTTTGCTGATCGAAGAAGGCGCGGATATCAAAAAAGAATATTACGCGGCGCTGGTGGTGGACCGCGTTTCGCAGCGCGCGGTGCTAATGGCCTCCAGTGAAGGCGGCATGGATATCGAGGAAGTTGCCGCACACACGCCGGAAAAAATTCACAAGGTCGCCATTGATCCGATGTCCGGTTTAAGCGACGCGCAAGCCGAGGACATGGCGCACAAGATAGGCATGCCCGCCGCCGCGATTGCGCAAACCCGCGACATGTTCAAGGCGCTGTACCAGGCGTTTGACGAAACCGACGCTTCCCTACTGGAAATTAATCCGTTGATTTTAACCAACGACGAGCAGGTGATCGCTCTCGACGCCAAAATCAATTTTGACGAAAACGCCATGTTTCGCCACCCGGAGATTATGGCGTTGCGCGACCTGGATGAAGAAAATCCTGCAGAAATAGAAGCCTCGAAATTCGACCTCAGTTACATCCAACTCGATGGCAACATCGGCTGCCTGGTGAATGGCGCAGGACTGGCGATGGCCACCATGGACATTTGCAAAATCTACGGCGGCACACCGGCGAACTTTCTCGATGTGGGCGGCGGCGCCTCCACCGAAAAGGTCACCGAGGCGTTCAAAATCATGTTGAAAAACCCGAACCTGCAAGCGATCCTGGTCAACATTTTTGGGGGCATTATGAAATGCGACGTCATCGCCCAAGGCGTGGTGGAAGCTGCGCGGCAGGTCAAATTGCAGGTGCCGCTGATTGTGCGGCTCGAAGGCACCAACGTCGAGTTGGGCAAAAAAATACTCGCCGAATCGGGACTGCCGATACTTTCCGCAAATAATATGGCGGATGCGGCGCAAAAAGCCGTGGCAGCGGTCAGGAAGGGGGCGTAGAAATGTCGATACTGATAGATAAAAATACGCGCGTCCTGACCCAGGGCATTACCGGCAAGACTGGCCAGTTTCATACCAAAACCGGCAAAGAGTACGCCAACGGCAAGGCCTGTTATGTCGCGGGCGTGACGCCGAAAAAAGGCGGGCTATCCTACGAAGGCATACCGATATTCGAGACGGTGAAGGAAGCCAAGGCGGCCACCGGCGCCAACGTGTCGGTGATTTATGTGCCGCCCCCTTTTGCCGCCGCCGCCATCGACGAAGCGATCGAAGCCGATCTCGATCTGGTCATTTGCATCACTGACGGCATCCCCGTGCGCGACATGATCCGCACCAAATATAAAATGCAGGGCAAGCGCACGCTGCTGATCGGGCCCAACTGCCCCGGTGTGATTACGCCCGACGCCATCAAAATCGGCATCATGCCCGGCCACATCCACAAGCACGGCCCGATCGGCGTGCTGTCGCGTTCCGGCACCCTCACCTATGAAGCCGTTGGCCAGTTGATGGAAGCGGGCCTGGGCCAATCGTCGTGCGTCGGCATCGGCGGTGACCCGGTGAACGGCTTGAAGCACATCGACGTGATGAAAATGTTCAACGACGATCCGCTGACAGAAGCGGTAGTGATGGTCGGCGAGATCGGCGGTTCCGACGAGGAAGAATGCGCGCTCTGGGTCAAAGCCCATATGAAAAAGCCGGTGGTCGGGTTTATCGCCGGCCTTACCGCGCCGCCGGGCAAGCGCATGGGTCACGCCGGTGCGATCATTTCGGGTGGCAAAGGCACCGCTGCCGAGAAACTGCGGGTGATGGAGGAGTGCGGCATCAAGGTCACAAGTAACCCGGCGGATATGGGTAAATTGATGAAATCGGTTTTAAAATAGGCAGCTAACGAACCCGCGCTATTCTGGCAGCAGCGGCACCCCTCCCCGGCATAACGGCAAAACGGCGCGCCCGATGGACCCGCTGCGTTGTGACCCGGAGCGCTGACAGCTCGTAGGTGATGGGCATGGAGGGTGTGCGTTGGAACAAGGCAAGCTCAATAAAGGGCGTGGGGACGGTGGTAGCCGTCGCGGCAGACCGAAAGGGCGCGCGGTTGAAGCAGACGCGTTGGTGCAAGTGCAGACCTTGTTGGGTGATGCCCCGCGCCGTCGCGATCTGCTGATCGAACATCTGCACAAGATACAAGATAAATTCGGTCACATCTCCGCGGCGCACATCGCAGCACTCGCGCGCGAAATGAAGCTCGCGATGACCGAGGTATTCGAGGTGGCGAGTTTTTATCACCATTTTGACATCGTCAAAGAAGGTGACACACCGCCGCCCGCGCTGACGGTGCGCGTGTGCGATTCATTGTCTTGCGAACTAGGCGGAGCGAATCCGCTGCTCACTGAACTCAAACGCGCGCTCGGTGACGGCGTGCGGGTGATTGCCGCGCCGTGCGTCGGGCGTTGCGAACAGGCGCCGGTGGCGGTAGTGGGACAGAACCCGGTGGCGCATGCGACCGTTGAAAGCGTGAAAGCGCTGGCCGAGGCCAACCAATCCCGCTGTGCGCTGGGAAAATACCTCGGCTACACGGCGTATCGCAAGCAAGGCGGTTATGCGCTAGTCGCCGCTTGCCTGGCCGGCACACGCGACGCCGAAGATTTGATCCAAGCGATGGAGCATTCCGGTCTGCGCGGTTTGGGCGGCGCGGGATTTCCGGCGGGGCGCAAGTGGCGCATCGTGCGCGGCGAACAAGGGCCGCGCGTGATGGCGGTGAATATCGACGAGGGCGAGCCCGGCACTTTCAAGGATCGCTATTACCTCGAACGCGATCCGCATCGCTTTCTCGAAGGCGTGCTCATCGCCGCGTGGGCGGTGCAGATTTCCGAAGTCTATATTTACCTGCGCGACGAGTATGCTGGGGTGCGCGGGATACTGGAAAAAGAAATCCAGGCGCTGCAAAAAAATCCGCCCTGCCCACTGCCGTCGATATTTCTGCGGCGCGGTGCGGGCGCCTACATCTGCGGCGAAGAATCCGCGATGATCGAATCCATCGAAGGCAAACGCGGCATGCCGCGGCTGCGTCCGCCCTATGTGGCGCAGGTAGGCTTATTCGGCCGTCCGACGCTGGAGCACAACATGGAGACGCTCTACTGGGTGCGTGACATCGTCGAAAAAGGGGCGGACTGGTTTGCCGCGCACGGGCGCAACGGGCGCAAGGGCCTGCGTTCGTTTTCGGTCTCGGGCCGCGTGCAAAAGCCGGGCGTGCATGTGGCGCCTGCGGGCATTACCGTGAACGAACTCATCGCCGAGTACTGCGGCGGCATGCTGCCCGGACATGCGTTTTACGCCTATCTGCCGGGGGGTGCGTCGGGCGGCATACTGCCGGCGGCGATGGGCGATATTCCACTGGATTTTGATACGCTCAATCAATACGGCTGTTTCATCGGCTCGGCGGCGGTAATCATTTTGTCGCAGCACGACAAAGCCAGTGCCGCTGCGCGCAACATCATGAAGTTTTTCGCCGAAGAATCCTGTGGGCAATGCACGCCCTGCCGCGTAGGAACCACCAAGGCATTGAACCTGATGGCAAAATCCAGCTGGGATCAAGGCTTGCTTGAAGAACTCTCGGGCGCCATGGCCGATGCGTCGATCTGCGGCCTGGGCCAGGCGGCACCGAATCCGATACGCAGTGTAATGAAGTATTTTCCCAAAGAAGTGCAGTGAACGGGTGAACGGGTGAACGAGTGAACGAGAAATTGTTTGGTCTGCGGAGAGTAGCTTGCTTCGCCTTTTTCGTCCGCGCTAACGGTTGCAAAGCGCGAGGGGGTTACCCGTTCACTCGTTCACCCGTTCACTGAAGGAACGCAATGACCGCAATCACCAAAGAAGAACTAAACGCCATGCCCATCGAGTTCAAGCTCAATGGCAAAGATGTGGTGGGCGACGCTAACGAAACCCTCATTCAAACCGCGAAGCGTTATGGCGTGGAGATCCCGCATCTTTGCTACAAGGAAGGCATGCGCCCCGACGGCAATTGCCGAGCCTGTGTGGTCGAGGTCAAAGGCGAGCGCGTGCTCGCGGCCTCGTGCTGCCGCGCGCCGGCCCAGGGCATGGAAGTCACCACCGACAGTGAGCGCGCAGTCAAATCACAAAAGATGGTGCTGGAACTGCTGCTCTCTGACATGCCGGAAAAGCGCCACACGCGGCAATCCGAGCTGGATCTATGGGCGGGCAAACTGCAGGTGGGCAAGCCGCGCTTCGAGGCACGCCATCAGCCGCAGGCTGATCTGTCGCATCACGGCATCGCGGTCAATCTCGATTCGTGCATACAGTGCACGCGCTGCGTGCGTGCTTGTCGTGAGGAACAGGTCAACGACGTCATCGGTTACGCGTTTCGCGGCGAACATTCGAAAATCGTGTTCGATATCGACGATGCCATGGGTGACTCCACCTGTGTGGCGTGCGGCGAGTGTGTGCAAGCGTGCCCGACCGGCGCACTGATGCCCGCGCGCGAAGCCGGTCTGATCAAACCGGACAAACAGGTGCACTCGGTGTGCCCGTACTGCGGCGTCGGCTGCCAGCTGACCTACAACATCAAGGACAACAAAATCATCAGTGTGGATGGGCGCGACGGCCCCTCCAACCACAATCGGCTGTGCGTGAAGGGTCGCTACGGATTTGATTATGTCAGCCATAAACAAAGACTGACCCAGCCGTTGATCCGTAAGCCGGGGGTGCCCAAGCACGCCGACTTCACCATGGACCCGGCGCATCCGCTCGAGTACTTTCGTGAGGCAACGTGGGAAGAAGCGCTGGATTTCGCGGCCGACAAGCTGAAAGAAATCCGCGATCACAAAGGCAAAACGGCGCTCGCTGGTTTTGGCTCGGCCAAGGGCAGCAACGAAGAAGCGTATTTGTTCCAGAAGCTGGTGCGTACCGGCTTTGGCAGCAACAACGTCGATCATTGCACGCGGCTGTGCCATGCGTCGTCGGTGGCGGCTCTGATGGAAGGCGTGGCGTCCGGTGCGGTATCGAATCAGGTGAGCGATGTGGGCGTTGCCGAGGTCATATTCCTGATCGGCGCGAACCCGATTTCCAACCATCCGGTGGCGGCAACGTGGATTAAAAACGCGGTGAAAAAAGGCGCGAAATTCATTTATGCCGATCCGCGCCGTTCGGAATTATCGCGTCACGCCACCCACTATCTGCAATTCAAGCCCGACACCGATGTGGCGTTGTTGAACGCCATGATGCACACCATCGTGCATGAAGGGCTGGTTGACGAAGCTTTCATCGCCTCGCGCACCATAGGCTACGAAGATTTAAGGAAGAATGTCGAAGGCTACAGCCCCGAAGCCATGGCGCCGCTGTGCGGCATACCCGCCGAGACCATCAAGGAAGTCGCCCGGCTGTACGCCACCTCCAAAGGCTCGATGATCCTGTGGGGTATGGGCATTTCCCAGCACGTGCACGGCACCGACAATGCACGTTGTCTGATTGCGCTGACGCTGATGACCGGGCAGATCGGTAAACCCGGCTCCGGGCTGCATCCGTTGCGCGGGCAAAACAATGTGCAGGGCGCATCCGACTCCGGGCTGATACCGATGGTGTTTCCGGACTATCAGCGCGTAGATAATCCTGAAGCGCACGCGCGCTTTGAAAAATTGTGGGGCGCCAAGCTGGACCCGAAGCCGGGGCTGACGGTGGTCGAAATCATTCACGCCACGCTCGACGGCAACATCAACGGCATGTACATCATGGGTGAAAATCCGGCGATGTCCGACCCCGACGCGCACCATGCGCGCGAGGCGCTGGCCAAGCTCGACATGCTGGTGGTGCAGGAAATTTTCCTCACCGAAACCTGTTACTACGCCGATGTGATTTTGCCCGCCACCGCGTGGCCGGAAAAAGACGGCACGGTCACCAACACCGATCGCATGGTGCAGCTCGGCCGCAAAGCGCTAGACGCGCCGGGCGAGGCCAAGCCGGATCTGTGGATTATTCAGGAACTCGCGCGTCGCCTGGGGTGCGACTGGAATTACAGCGGCCCGGCCGATGTGTTCAACGAAATGCGCCTGGGCATGAACAGCATCGCCGGCATTACTTACGAGCGGCTGGAGCGCGAAAGCAGTGTCACCTATCCTTGCGAGAAGGAAGGGGATCCTGGGCAGGCCATTGTTTTTATTGATAAATTTCCTACGCCGACAGGGCGAGCGCGATTCGTTCCGGCGGATATCATTCCCGCCAACGAGCGGCCGGATACGGAATATCCGTTCGTGCTGATCACCGGCCGGCAACTCGAACATTGGCACACCGGCGCGATGACGCGGCGTGCGTCGGTGCTCGACGCCATCGAACCGGAAGCGACCGTGCTGATACACCCGCTCGATCTGGACGCGCTGGGTGCGCAGCCGGGCGAGGTGATCAGCGTCGCTTCGCGCCGCGGCATAGTGTCGCTGTACGCGCGCGCCGACGACGGCACGCCGCGCGGCGCGGTATTCATTCCGTTCTGTTTTTACGAAGCGGCGGCGAATTTGCTGACCAACCCAGCGCTGGATCCGGTGGGCAAGATACCGGAGTTCAAATATTGCGCGGTTAAGGTCATGAAAGGCGGCGAGTTGACGCCGGTGTCGAGCTACGGCGGCGGGCAGGCGATGGCTGCGATTTGAATTTTTAGAACTTAGTTTTCAGGAGAAAAAGAAATGGCATTGTCCGATATTGAAATTGCACAAGCTGGCAAGATGTTGCGGGTCAACAAAATCGCCGAGCAGCTGGGCATTCCCGACGAGCATCTGGTGCCGTATGGCCACTACAAGACCAAGGTGTCGCTCGAATATGTAGCTTCGCTGAAAGACAAAAAAGACGGCAAGCTGATTCTGGTCACTGCCATGAGTCCCACGCCCGCCGGAGAAGGCAAGACCACCACCACCGTCGGCTTGGGTGATGCGCTCAACCACATCGGCAAAAAAGCGATCATCTGCCTGCGTGAACCGTCGTTGGGGCCGGTGTTTGGTGTCAAAGGGGGTGCGGCAGGCGGCGGTTACGCGCAAGTGGTGCCGATGGAAGACATCAACCTGCATTTCACCGGCGACTTTGGCGCGATTGGCCTCGCCAACAACCTGCTGTCGGCGATGATCGACAATCACATTTCGCATGGCAACGCGCTGGGCATCGATCCGCGCCGCATCACCTGGAAGCGTGTGATGGACATGAACGACCGCGCGCTGCGTGACATCGTGGTGTCGCTGGGCGGCACCGCCAACGGCTTCCCGCGTGAAGATGGTTTCGACATCGTGGTGGCCTCCGAAGTGATGGCGATTTTCTGTCTCGCCACTTCACTCAAGGACTTGAAGAACCGTCTGGGCAATATCGTGTTCGGTTACACCCGCGAAGGCAAGGCGCTGCGTGCCAGTGATCTCAAAGCACACGGCGCGATGACCGTGCTGCTCAAAGACCAGCTCGCGCCGAATCTGGTGCAAACGCTGGAAAACAATCCGGCGTTCATTCACGGCGGTCCGTTTGCCAATATCGCGCATGGCTGCAACACCGTGATTGCGACCCAAACCGCGTTGAAACTTGCAGAATACGTGGTGACCGAGGCGGGCTTTGGTGCTGATCTGGGCGCGGAAAAATTCCTCGACATCAAATGCCGCAAGGCAGGGTTGAAACCAGCGGCGGCGGTGATCGTGGCCACGGTGCGCGCGCTCAAACATCACGGCGGTGTGGCGAAGGATGCGTTGAGCGTGGAAAACGTCGCCGCGCTGGAAAAAGGCATAGTCAATCTCGAGCGTCACGTCAACAACGTCAAAAATGTTTACAACATTCCGTGCGTGGTGTCGATCAACCGCTTTACCGCGGATACCGCGGCCGAGATGAAACTGCTCACCGAGCGCGTCGAGAAACTGGGCGTGAAAGTGGTGGTCGCCAACCATTGGGCGGAAGGTGGCAAGGGCGCGGCGAATCTGGCGCACATCGTGGTTGAACTGTGCGAGCAAAAATCCAGCCCAACGTTTGTGTATGAAGATAGCGACACCTTGTGGGACAAGATGAAGAAGATCGCCACCAAGGTGTATGGTGCCGGCGATATCACGGCGGACTCCAAAGTGCGCAACCGCATCAAGGAATTGCAGGAAGGCGGCTACGGCCACTATCCGGTGTGCGTGGCGAAAACGCAGTCGTCGTTTTCGACCGACGCCAACGTGCGCGGCGCGCCGGCGGGTCACAGCGTCAACGTGCGTGAAGTGCGGCTGTCGGCGGGGGCGGAATTCGTGGTGATGATCTGCGGCGATATCATGACTATGCCGGGGTTGCCGAAGGTTCCTTCGGCGGAGAAAATCGATCTTACGGACGATGGCAAGGTAGTGGGGCTGTTTTAGACTTTGTATAACTATCTGAAAAAGTTACCTATTTTATAAACCGGCCTGACGATAATGCGCCGCGCCGTTGCATTATCGTTTTTGATCTCTTGCATAAACCTTGACGCGTTGGAAATTGCTGTGTTAAAAGCTTTCCGCGCATCTAGTTAATTCGAGGTGCGCTTCAAAGGGGAGTAGCTACGGCGTCATTGAGGAGTGGCGCTGCGGCAGGGCCGTCAACACGGGCTGCGGATGTTTATCGTTGCCCCGGCCCCGTCGGCAATCTCAGTTCTTGTCTGCGAGACCTTTGCCTGAAATACGTACCGGTGCGCACGATGCCGGACGGGGTAAGGGCCGTGGCGATGTGCGCGCATTCCGCGCGTACGGCATGCGGTCAGGTTTCGTCTAGACAGGGGGATACGCATGCGATTTTCAGTTCACGCTTTTTGTTCGGGTGCCGCGCTGACGGCTTTGCCGGCGCTGGCGCACGCCGCGGGCGAAGGCCCGGCGCTATTTGGCATACCCCTCGAGTTCGTTTTTTTTGCGTGTACGCTGCTCGGCGTCGCGCTGTTCCACCATCACACGCTGCGCGTGGCGCTGATCGGGCTGGCGACTATAGTCTCCTATAAGCTCATTTTCACCGGCTTCAAAACGGGTGCCGGCATCGCGGGCTTCGGTGCGCACATGGGGCATGAGTGGGTGATTCTCACCAATCTACTGGGCTTGCTCCTGGGCTTCGCCATCCTCTCCAAGCATTTCGAAGAAAGCAAGATCCCGGCGTGGCTGCCGAAGTTCCTGCCCGGAGACTGGAAGGGCGGCTTTGTGCTGCTGGTGATGATTTTCGTGCTGTCGAGTTTTCTCGACAACATCGCGGGGGCGATGATCGGCGGCACCATAGCCATGACGGTGTTTCGCGGCAAGGTGCATATCGGTTATCTCGCAGCCATTGTCGCCGCCTCGAATGCGGGCGGCTCCGGCAGCGTGGTGGGCGACACCACCACCACCATGATGTGGATCGACGGCGTGAGTCCGCTGGCCGTTATTAACGCCTACGTTGCAGCCAGTGTGGCGCTGGTCATCTGCGGCATTCCGGCGGCGATGCAGCAGCACAAGCATTCGCCCATAGTGAAGGATGTGTCAGCGATCATTACCATCGACGGCGCGCGTGTGGGCATCGTGGTGCTGATCCTGGCGTTTGCCATCACCGGCAACGTGCTCGCTAACAGCACGTTCGCGCACATGAGCGACAAGTTCCCATTTATTGGGGTGGCGGTTTGGATTGCGATTTTTCTTGCCATCCCCATCCGCAAACCCGATTGGAGCCTGCTGCCCGAAGCGTTCAAAGGCAGCATTTTCCTGCTGTCGCTGATACTGTGCGCGTCGCTGATGCCGGTGGAAAAACTGCCCCTCGCCTCATGGCAAACCGCGTTCGGGCTGGGCTTTGTGTCGGCGGTGTTCGACAACATTCCGCTCACCGCTTTGGCATTGAAGCAGGATGGTTACGACTGGGGTATGCTGGCTTACTGCGTGGGCTTTGGCGGATCGATGATCTGGTTCGGCTCATCGGCGGGCGTGGCGCTAGCCAACATGTTCCCCGAAGCGCGCTCCGTGGGCCTGTGGCTGCGATTTGGATGGCATGTGACGCTGGCGTATATCGTTGGCTTCGCGGTGATGTTGGCAGTCAGTGGTTGGCATCCGACGCCGAAAGTTAAGGCGGGCGCAGCGTCCGCGCCGGCGGTGACCCAGCCCGCGAAATAACCGTACAGACCAATTCTATATAAATATTTGTTTTTAAAGGAAAATTATGGAACCTATGCAGTGGTTTACCCTGATCCTGTTCGCGCTCACTATTCTGGTGGTTATCACTAACTGGATCGACAGCACGCTCGCCGCGCTGATCGGTGTTTCCATCATGTGCTGGGCTGGCGTGATGACCGATACCGATGCCTTCAAATACGTGGACTGGAACGTGATGGCGATTCTGCTCGGCATCTGGATCATCGCCGGTTACTTCGGCAAATCCGGTGTGCCCAGTTGGCTGTCGATACAGGCGTTGAAGCTCTCCGGCGGCCGGCCGGGCTTCCTGGTCATCATCCTGACCTTCCTCGCCGGCTTCATCTCGATGTTCGTCGATAACGTCGTCACCATTCTGATGATGGCGCCGGTGGCGCTGCCGTTGTGCCGCGCGCTGAAATTGCCGGCGGTGCCGGTGGTGCTGATGATCGGCTTTGGCGCCAACTTCATGGGCACAGCGCTGATCATTGGCGACCTGCCGCCGCAGATGCTGCACAGTGTGGCGGGCGCGGAGTTCTTCGACTTCATCTGGCATAAGGGCCGTCCGTCGTCGTTCCCGATCCTGATGGTGACTTTCCTCATCACTCTGGCTTTCATGTATTGGTACGGTTTTCGCGGCCATAAGCGCGTTACCGATTTGGCCTCGCTCGGCGTTGAAGCCAAGATCGAAAACCCGCTGTTCGCGACCGTTGTCGTGGGCTGGTTCCTCGGCACCGTGATTGCGATGTCGGCGCGCGAATACATCGGCGTGTCGTTGGGCTTTATCGCGATGACGGGGGCGCTGTCCCTGGTGCTGGTGCTGACGCTGCTGGGCGACCGGGTAAAAGCCACCAAATTCGAGGAAGTCCTGCAGGAACTCGACTGGCGCGCGATTTTCTTTTATATCGCGCTATTCGCGCTGGTGGGCGGGTTGGAGAAAAGCCATATACTCGACAAGCTGGCCGCCGCATTGAAACCAATTTTCCTCGAAAACTATGCACTGGGCGCGACCCTGCTGTACTGGATTACCGTGCCGATCGTAGGGTTGGTTGAACACGACGCCTATATATTGACGTTCCTGCACACCATCAAAGATCTGGCGAAAGCGGGCGTCGATCCGTGGCCGCTGTGGTGGATGGTGTTGTGGGCGGGCACGCTCGGCAGCAACCTGACCATCGCTGGTGCCCCCGCACTCTACGTCGCGCTGAGCCTGGGTGAGAAGGAAGAAGGGCGCAAGGTGTCGCTGCGAGAGTTTTTAGCGTGGAGTGTTCCGTTTACACTCGTCTGCTCTGTCATCTGCTACATATTCGCCATGCTGATTTGGGTCCTGCCGAATATGAAGTAGTGCATGACACCGGCGGCGTGCGTTGTTTTGTCTCAACGCACGCCGTGCGGCGCGGATTAAGCTGTTGACGGTGTTACGGCTATTTTTTCTTATTGAACGTCTGCGCCGCATAAAACGCTACGCCAGCGATTGCCCCGGCGAGCAGCGTCAACAGCATGAAGTCCCACGCATGCCAGTGAACGACGGGCGCGCTGTGCCCCTGGTGCGCGATTGCCGTGGTAGCCGTGGCGCAAATAATCGTACTACAGAAAACACGCGTAGCTAGCCGGTACATAGGATGCCCTCCTTTTCAATATGAGAAATGACGGTGTCCAGGCCGTGCCCGGTTTTGAGATTGGTAAACACAAACGGCTTGCCGCCGCGCATTTTGCGCGCGTCGCGATCCATCACTTCGAGCGAGGCGCCCACCATCGGCGCGAGGTCGATTTTGTTGATGATCAGCAAATCGGATTTGGTGATGCCCGGCCCGCCCTTGCGCGGAATCTTGTCGCCGGCGGCGACATCAATCACATACAGCGTGAAGTCGGATAATTCTGGACTGAACGTTGCGGCCAGATTGTCGCCACCCGATTCGATGAAAATAATGTCGAGGCTGCTGAAACGGCGGTTCAGCCGTGCCACAGCTTCGAGATTAATCGACGCATCTTCGCGTATCGCCGTATGCGGGCAGCCGCCGGTTTCCACACCAATGATGCGCTCTGGCGCCAGCGCCTCGTTGCGCACCAGAAACTGCGCGTCCTCCTCGGTGTAGATGTCGTTGGTGACCACCGCGATATTGTATTTGTCGCGCAGCGCGCGGCACAACGCCAGCGTCAACGCGGTCTTGCCGGAGCCGACCGGGCCGCCGATGCCGACGCGCAGGGCTTGTGTTGTAGGTGTGCTCATGAGCGAAATAGTCTGCTGTATTGCGTTTCGTGGCGGCTGCAAAGTATCGCCAATCCTGGCGCGAAACTTCCCAGTTCATGGTCGGCACAAGTGCCGGCAGCTTGCGCGACGCCCTCCAGCCGGGCACCCAGGGCGAGTAATATTTTTTGTCCGGCGGTTTGTCCTAACGGTACCAGTTTAATCGCAGCCATCACCTGATTTTCAATCCAGCTCCAAAGATAAGCCATCAGCGCCAACGAGGGTTCGATGCGCCATTGCGCAGCGGCACAGGCGTATGCCGTTGGGAATGCTGGCTCGTCGATGCGCTGCAATTGCGGAAAAGAGCAGGGGTCCGGCACGCCAGGCTCCCCCAGTTCTTGCAACAAACGTGTCAGCGAATAACCCATCTGCACCGTCTCCGCGCGCAGCTCGGCGGATTCGCGGCTGGCGAGAAACAGCGCGTTCCAGTATTCGACGGCAGCAAAATCCCTAAGCGCCCAGGCGGCTTGCAAGCGCAGCAGCAGCGGCGCTTCCATGTTCGCCAGCGATAGTTCGAGCACGTCGGCTATCCAGTGTTGCGCGCTGGCGGCGTCATGCACGATGCCGGCTTCGACTGCGGACTCGAGACCCTGCGAATAGCTGTAAGCGCCCACCGGCAGCGCGGGGCTAGCCAGTTGCAGCAGGCGTACCAGGCGCAGATCTCTCATCCAAGAACTTTATATAAGTATTTGTTTTTACGCATATTATTTATACTCGTGTATGCGCCCGCTATGTCCGCTATGCCCACCTTCGTCACTGTGATGATGATGTCCGCCGGCATAGGCGCCCGCCTCCGGTTCAAAGGGTGCACGCATCGGTGTCAGCGTCGCGCCCAATCCTTTGAGCATGTCAGCGAGCACGTGATCGGCAGCGATGCGTAGAAAGCCTGCGCCTACCTGCACCGGCACGTGGCGATTACCCAGGTGATACGCGGCACGCGCGAGTTCCGTTGCATTGATGCAGGCCACATGCAACACCTCCTCTGTTTCCGCAACGACTTCAACCACGCGGCCATCGGCAGCCAGTAACAAGTCACCGCCGCGCAAAATTTCTCCGCGCGGCAATATCAACCACGCCTCTTCGCCATCGACCAGCCGGGTGCGCAAGCGGCTTTTCTGGCGCAAATCGAAAGGTAGTTTCAATTGCCCTTGCGCGGCGTTACTGCCGCCAGCCAGCTTGCTTTTGATCTCGATCATCAGAACAGAAAATAACGTTGCGCCATCGGCAGTACTGTGGCGGGCTCACACACCAGCAATTCACCGTCGGCGCGCACCTCATAGGTCTCGGCATCAACCTCGATTTTCGGCAGCCAGTCGTTGAGCACCATGTCTTTCTTGCCGATTTTTCGAACGTTGCGTATTGCCTCCAGCGGCTTGGATAAACCCAGCGCTGCGATCGCCGGATTTTTCAGCGCCGCCTTCGACACAAACGTGAGCGAGGTGCGCAGCGCTTTGCCGAAGCTGCCGAACATCGGCCGGTAATGCACCGGCTGCGGCGTCGGGATCGAGGCATTGGGATCCCCCATCGCCGCCGCCGCGATCATGCCGCCTTTGATGATCAGCGACGGCTTTACGCCAAAGAATGCCGGTTTCCATAGCACCAGATCAGCCAGTTTTCCTTCCGCGATGGAGCCAACGACGTGCGATACGCCGTGCGCTATCGCAGGATTAATCGTGTATTTTGCGATGAAGCGCTTCACCCGCGCGTTATCATTTTCTTGCGGGTCGCCCTTCAAGCTGCCGCGCTGGATTTTCATTTTGTGCGCGGTCTGCCAGGTGCGGATGATGACTTCGCCCACGCGCCCCATCGCCTGTGAATCGGAAGACATCATCGAAAACGCGCCCAGATCATGCAGGATGTCCTCGGCGGCGATGGTTTCCTTGCGAATGCGCGATTCGGCAAACGCCACATCCTCGGCGATCGCCGGGTCCAGGTGATGGCACACCATCAACATGTCGAGATGTTCGGCGATGGTGTTGACCGTGTACGGCATGGTCGGGTTGGTAGACGACGGCATCACGTTGGGTTCACCGCACACCTTGATGATGTCAGGCGCATGGCCGCCGCCCGCACCCTCGGTATGAAAGGTGCAGATTGCGCGGCCTTTCATCGCTGCCACCGAGGTTTCCACAAACCCCGATTCGTTCAGGGTATCGGTGTGGATCGCCACCTGCACATCCATTTTGTCGGCCACCGCCAGGCAGTTGTCGATAGCGGCCGGCGTGGTGCCCCAGTCTTCATGCAGTTTCAGGCCAATGGCGCCGGCTTCGATTTGCTCCTTGAGCGGCGCGGGCCTGCTGGCATTGCCTTTGCCGAAAAAACCCAGGTTCATCGGAAACGCATCCGCCGCGGCCAGCATGGCATGCATATGCCACGGCCCCGGCGTGCAGGTGGTGGCGAAGGTGCCCGTGGCGGGCCCGGTGCCGCCGCCGATCATGGTGGTCACGCCCGACATCAAGGCCTCTTCAATTTGCTGCGGGCAAATAAAATGGATGTGGGTGTCGATGCCGCCGGCGGTAACGATCATGCCTTCACCCGCGATGATTTCCGTGCCCGCGCCGATGGGGATGGTGATGCCGGGCTGGATGTCGGGATTGCCGGCTTTGCCGATTTTCCAGAGGCGTCCGTTCTTGATGCCGATGTCGGCCTTGACGATGCCCCAGTGATCCACGATCAAGGCGTTGGTGATCACGGTGTCGGCAACTTTCGCGGAAACCAACTGGCTCTGCCCCATGCCGTCACGGATGACCTTGCCGCCACCGAATTTCACTTCTTCGCCGTAAAGGGTGTAGTCCTTCTCGACCTCGATCCACAGTTCGGTATCGGCGAGGCGCACACGATCACCGGTGGTGGGGCCGAACATTTCGGCATAGGCCTGGCGGGTGATTTTCATAATGCCCCCATCACTTTACCGGCAAAGCCATAGACCTTGCGCGCACCAGCAAGCGCCACCAACTCCACGGTGCGCGATTGTCCGGGTTCGAAACGTATGGCAGTTCCGGCTGCGATATTAAGCCGGTAGCCGCGCGTTTTCTTGCGCTCGAATTGGAGCGCGTCGTTGGCCTCGAAAAAGTGGTAGTGCGAGCCGACTTGAATCGGACGGTCACCGCTGTTGATGACCTCAAGCGTGAGCGTCGCGCGCCCCACATTCATCTCGATCTCGCCCGGCGCGACTTTCATTTCCCCTGGAATCATCGTGGCTGCCGTTTCTAGTTAAACGATAGGATTGTGAACCGTCACCAGCTTGGTGCCGTCGGGAAAGGTGGCTTCGATCTGGATTTCGGGAATCATCTCCGGCACACCTTCCATCACCTCTTCGCGCGTCAGCAGGGTCGCACCCCAACCCATCAGCTCGGACACGCTGCGCCCGTCACGCGCGCCTTCCATGATCGCGGCACTGATCAATGCCACCGCTTCAGGGTAATTCAGTTTGACCCCGCGCGCTTTGCGCCGCTCGGCGAGCAGCCCCGCGGTAAATATCAGCAGCTTGTCTTTTTCTCTCGGTGTCAGTTCCATAACCCGTCCTCAAGTATTCCAGATACGCGGTGCTACCGCGGCGCGCCCCGCGATCAGCGGCCGCAACAGCCGCCACAGCTCGGCGAAATAGTGTGCGGCTGCCTCGCTCGAATCGCCCAGGTAACGCGCAACTATGACGCCCGGCAGCCGCGTTACTGCCGTGTGTCCCGATTTTGCCGTCACCGCGCGACACGGGCCTAGGTCCAGCGCCTGCACATTTTGCGCGACCGCGTTGAGCGTGCCGCACACCGTGCTGCCGCCCCAACCCGCCGCGGAGCGCATCAGCAGCCCGCCGGCTGCGATGCCGGCGCGCTCCATCCATAAAGGTTTGCCATCACGCAACACCGCTACCCGCGCAACGCACTGTCCCCGTGCAAAGCGTTCACCCGATCCTGCGCGCCCCAAACACAGTATTTCCCAGCCGATGTAGCGCGCGTCGGCGGCCAGTCGCACCTCGGTATCCAGCCGCGCCAGCGCGCCGTCAAACACGATGGTCGCCTGTGGCAGCCATTCCAGACATGCGCCCTCGTCAACCACAAACCTGTTGCGTTGTTGCGCCCACGCGCCCGCTGAGCGGTACCATTTCCCCGCGCCCGGCGTGGTCAGCAGCGCGTGACCCTGGGCACCGATGCGGGCGTCGATTTCAAGACTGTCGCCGCCCGCGATGCCCGCCGGCGGATGCACGATGATGCTATGGCAAACGCTGTCGCCTTCGGGGTACAGGGATTTTTGCACCAGCAGCGGGCCGTCGTGACGGCGCGCCGCCAGCACGGTGCGCTCACTGCCGTGCTCACTTCCGTGTACTGCACGGCGCTCGTACTCCAACGCGAGGTGCGCGCGCCAGGCCGCTGCGGGTAAGGTAAACGGTGGGTCAGCCAGTTGCATAGGAATATCATACCGCCAGCAGCGCGCGCACGCCGTCCTGGTCCATATCCGCACCGGCGCCATGGGCAATAATGTCGCCACGCTCCATCACCAGATACTGATCGGCGAGCGAACGTGCGAATTCGTAGTACTGTTCGACCAGTAATATCGCCATATCGCCGCTGGCCGCCAGTGAGCGGATCACCCGCTCGATGTCCTTGATGATCGACGGCTGGATGCCTTCCGTCGGTTCGTCCAGTATCAAAAGTTTTGGATTCATTGCCAGTGCGCGGCCGATCGCCAACTGCTGCTGCTGGCCGCCGGAAAGATCGCCGCCGCGCCGCCGTAACATTTGTTTTAACACCGGAAACATTTCATGGATGCGTGCCGGCAGGCGCGCGCCGCGCGGCAGCGTGGCGAGGCCCATTTCCAGGTTCTCGGCGACGGTCAGGCGAGGGAAAATTTCACGGCCCTGCGGTACATATCCGAGGCCCGCGCGCGCGCGCTCGTAGGGTGCTGCTGTCGTAAGATCGTTGCCGGCGAAAGTAATGCTGCCGCTTTTCGCGGGAACCAAACCCATCAGGGTCTTGAGTAGCGTGGTCTTGCCGACGCCGTTTCTGCCGAGCAGCACGGTAACCTTGCCCGCCGGCACCTCGAAATCGAGATCCCGCAGGATGTGACTGCCGCCGTAGTATTGATTGAGGCCCGTCACCGTTAGAGTCCCTAACATACTGAAACCCGTGCTGCGCTGGCACGATTTTGGCTCAGGGCGCGAAACGCGACGAAGCTAATATCGCGAATATTAGTGAGGAGCGTGACAAAGCCCTGAGGCAAAACTCGCGCCAGCCCTTCGGGTTTCAGTATGTTAGGGACTCTTGACATATCAGCGCCCCAGATAAACTTCGATCACGCGCGGATCGTTTTGCACTTCGTTCATGGCACCCTCTGCAATCACGCTGCCTTCGTGCAACACGGTCACCTTGCGCGCGATTTTTTCGACGAAGGCCATATCGTGCTCCACCACCACCAGCGAATGTTTGCCCGCCAGGGTGAGTATCAATTCAGCGGTGCGTTCGGTTTCCTCATCGCTCATGCCCGCTACCGGTTCGTCGAGCAACAGCAACTTCGGTTCCTGCATTAGCAACATGCCGATTTCGAGCCACTGCTTTTGCCCATGCGACAAGAGGCCGGCGACGCGCTGCGCACTGTCGGTGAGGCGTATCAGGGTGAGCATCTCGGCGATGCGGTCACGCTCGGCGCCGCTGAGCCGCGCGAACAGGGTTTTGAGCACGCGCTTGTCGGCTTTCATCGCCAGTTCCAGATTCTCGAACACTGTGTGATGCTCAAAGATGGTCGGTTTCTGGAACTTGCGGCCGATGCCCGCCTGCGCGATTTCCACCTCGGAGTATTGTTTTAAATCAATGGTTTGCCCGAAGAACGCGGTGCCGGCGTCAGGCCGCGTCTTGCCAGTGATCACGTCCATCATGGTGGTCTTGCCAGCGCCGTTGGGGCCGATGACGCAACGCAGTTCCCCCGCGTCGATAGCCAGCGACAGATTGTTGAGTGCCTTGAAGCCATCGAAACTCACGCTGATACTGTCGAGATACAGCACCACGCCGTGCGAAATATCGAGTTGCCCCGGCACCACCGCATGCGTGTAGGGCGTGGACGCCTCATCGTCTGCGCGCGGCGGCAGTGTGGCGCTGCTCATTTGGGGAAATGCCCGCGGACGAAACCGCTGAATTTTTGGAGCAAGCCGACGATGCCCTGCGGCATGAACAAGGTCACCACGATGAACAACAGGCCCAGCACGTACAACCAGTATTCGGGAAACGCCTGCGTGAAAAAACTTTTTGCGCCGTTGACCACGCCGGCACCGACGATGGCACCGGTGAGGGTGCCGCGTCCGCCCACCGCCACCCAGATGGCGATTTCAATGGAGTTGGCCGGCGACATTTCGCCGGGATTGATGATGCCTACCTGGGTGACGTAGAGCGCGCCTGCGATACCGCACAGCACCGCCGACAAGGTCCAGATGAACAGTTTGTAGTGCAGCGTGTTGTAGCCGCAGAACATCACACGCTGCTCGGCATCGCGAATGGCCGCCAGCACGCGCCCGAACTTGGAGGTCACCAGGTAACGTCCCAACAACAGTGTGCCGAGCAACACGGCACCGCTTAAGGTGAACAACACCATTCGGGTTTCCGCGGTGGTGATGGGGTAGCCGAGTATGCGTTTGAAATCGGTGAAACCGTTGTTGCCGCCGAAGCCGGTTTCATTGCGGAAAAACAGCAGCATGGCGGCAAAAGTCAGCGCCTGCGTGATGATCGAAAAATACACGCCTTTGATGCGCGAGCGAAACGCGAAATAGCCGAATACGTACGCCAGCAAGCCCGGCACTGCCACCGCCAGCAGCAGCGCCCACAAGAAATGATCGGTGTTCCACCACTGCCATGGAAATTCCTTCCAGTCGAGGAACACCATGAAATCGGGCAACTCGGCGCGATATTGGCCGTCGCGGCCGATCTGGCGCATCAGATACATGCCCATGCCGTAACCGCCCAGCGCAAAAAACAGGCCGTGGCCCAGCGACAGAATGCCGCAATAGCCCCAGATCAAATCCATCGCTAATGCCACGATGGCGTAGCACATGATCTTACCGATGAGTGTGATCCAGTACGCCGACACATGGAACATGCTGTCCGCGGGCAAGGCCAGATTCAGCAGCGGAAACACCACGAATAACACCAACCCGCACGCGCCCAGCACAGCCCAGCCTGTGGCGCCGTAGAGTCGCGTGAAGGTGCTGGTGAGCGGACCACTCATGTTTCCACCGAGCGTCCCTTCAGCGCGAACATGCCTTGCGGACGTTTCTGGATGAAGATGATAATGAACACCAGCACCGCGATTTTTGCCAGCACCGCACCCGACCATGATTCGAGCAATTTGTTAGCAAAGCCCAGCCCCAGCGCGGCGTACACCGTGCCCGCCAGTTGCCCGACGCCGCCCAGCACCACCACCATGAACGAGTCGACGATATAGGCCTGTCCCAAGTCCGGGCCGACGTTGCCGATCTGCGATAAGGCGCAGCCGGCTAGCCCTGCGATGCCCGAACCGAGGCCGAACGCCAACATGTCCACGCGTGCGGTGGGCACGCCCACGCACGAGGCCATCGCGCGGTTTTGGGTAACGGCACGCACAAACAAGCCCAGCCGCGTGCGCGTCAGCAGCAACCACACGCCGGTGACCACCGCAGCAGCGAACAAGACGATGACGATACGGCTCCACGGCAGCACCACGTTCGCCAGCACGTCGATGCCGCCCGACATGAACGCAGGGTTTTCCACCTGAACATTCTGCGCACCGAAGAGGGTGCGCACCGTTTGTATCAACACCAGACTGATGCCCCAGGTTGCGAGCAGCGTTTCCAGGGGGCGACCGTATAACCAGCGGATCACCGAGCGCTCCAGTGCCATGCCCACCAGTGCCGCCGTCAGGAATGACACCGGCACTGCGCACAGCAGATACCAATCAAATGCAGCAGGCAGGTGCGCCCGGAACAGGTTTTGCACCACAAACGTTGTATAAGCGCCGATCATCATCAGCTCGCCGTGCGCCATGTTGATGACGCCCATCAATCCATACGTAATCGCCAGCCCCAGCGCCGCCAGTAGCAGGATGGAGCCGAGACTCACGCCCGCGAATAGCAGTCCCGCGCGCTGCCCCCACACCAGCCGCCCCTCTATCTGCTTGAGGCTGTTCTGCGCCTCGCTGCGTACATCGGAATCAACCTCACTCTCCAGCACCGACAACAACAAGCTCTTGGCATTGCCGTCACCGGATAGCCCCAGCGTGCGCACTGCGGCCAGGCGCGTTTTTGCGTCACCGCCCTTGAGTTGCAGGGTCGCGGCAATGGATTCGAGCAGCGCGCGGATGGCGGGATCCTCCTCTTTGGCGAGCGCTTTTTCCACCAGCGGCAAGGCGGCTGCATCGACCGCACCTGCCAGATCTTTCGCCGCGGCGAGGCGTGTGGCGCGCTCGGGAGAAACCAGTTTCAGTGCCGCGAGCGCACCCTGCAGCGCGCCGCGCAAGCGGTTGTTGGCGACGATATCTTCGCGCTCAGCGGGCAGGGTTGCGAGTTTTGCGCCGGTGATGGCATCGCTGGCAGCAGCGCCTTTGACGATGAGTATGTGCTTGCCGGCGATTTGCAGTTCGCCCGCGCCGAGTGCGGCGAGAATTTCGGCTGCGCGCGGATCACCCTCCGTCACCAAGGCGCTGATCGCCGCTATGCGCTCATCGCCATCGCCGAAGGCGAGTTTTTCCACCGCGGCGCGGTCGAGTGCCGCAGCGGGAAACGACAGGCACAAGAGGCACGCCCACAGCGCGCGCGTCAGCATCAACTTGGACCTTAGGATGAAATAGCCGCGCATAAAAAGGGGGCCGTGTAACGACTCACAGCCCCTTTTTAATGCGCGGCGGAGAAACGCGCTCCGCCGCCCACAGTACACGTGCAGTCTCTGATTGATTTTACTTCTTTTTTTCGGCCATCAATGCAGGCTCATCTTTTTTCTTGTCGTTGCCGGGGATGTACGGGCTCCACGGCTGAGCCTTCACCGGGCCCTTGGTTTTCCATACCACATTAAACTGACCGTCCGCCTTGATTTCACCGATGAACACGGCTTTGTGCAGGTGGTGATTATTTTCATCCATCTTCGAGGTAATGCCCGACGGCGCGGTGAAGGTTTGTCCGCCCATCGCGGCGCTGACCTTGGCGACATCAAACGTTTTCGCTTTCTCTACCGCCTGTTTCCACATATAGATGCCGATGTAAGTGGCTTCCATCGGATCGTTGGTCAGTGGCTTGTCTTTGTGTCCGGCGATGTTCTTCGCTTTCGCATAAGCCGCCCATTTTTTGGTGAACTCGTCGTTCGCCGGTGATTTGATGGTCATGAAGTAATTCCATGCCGCAAGGTGGCCTACCAGCGGTTTGGTATCCACGCCGCGCAACTCTTCTTCCCCTACCGAGAACGCCACCACTGGCACGTCTGTAGCTTTAAGCCCTTGATTGCCAAGTTCTTTGTAGAACGGCACGTTGGAATCGCCATTGATGGTTGAGATCACCGCAGTCTTGCCGCCAGCGGCGAATTTCTTCACGTCCGCGACTATGGTTTGGTAATCGCTGTGACCAAACGGGGTGTATTTTTCATCGATATCTTTATCGGCGACCCCTTTCGATTTGAGGAACGCGCGCAGAATCTTGTTGGTAGTGCGCGGGTAAACGTAGTCCGTACCGAGCAGCACCCAGCGCTTGGCGGCGCCGCCTTCCTTGCTCATCAAATATTCCACCGCCGGTATCGCCTGCTGATTGGGCGCGGCGCCGGTGTAGAACACGTTGCGGGAAATTTCTTCACCCTCGTACTGCACCGGGTAGAACAGCAGATTGTTTAATTCCTCGAACACCGGCAGCACCGATTTACGCGACACCGAAGTCCAGCAGCCAAACACGGCAGCGACTTTATCCTGGGTAATCAACTGGCGCGCTTTTTCAGCGAACAAAGGCCAGTTGGAGGCCGGATCGACCACCACCGGCTCGATTTTCATGCCCATCACGCCGCCCTTGGCGTTGATTTCCTCAAACGCCATCAACGCGACATCCTTCAGCACGGTTTCGCTGATGGCCATGGTGCCTGACAACGAATGCAGCACGCCGACTTTTACGGTTTTTGCTTGCGCGTAAGCCTCTGGCGTGTGCGTGCCTACAGTGGCGGCGATCGCCAGCGTGCTGGCCAACGCTGAAAAGCGTTTTAAAAATGATCTGCGGTGAGACATGGTGGTAGCCCCTCTAGGTTGTTTAAGGTGTTTTAAAAATAGCCTACTGAGTGCTCTATGCATGATCCGTACCAAGTTGCACCAAGCCAGCGCGTTGCTTGCTATTACGGATTAAATGCAATCGGCATTCCAAGTTTTGATCCGGATAACGCCCCAGGTCAGTGCGCAAGACTGCGCTGTTGCGCCTAAATGGTGCGTCGCCTGATTTCTCTGGTGCTATTTGCAAGCTGTGCGTTACAGCGCTATTTTTTACGCAGGTATGCTTCGGTCATCGCGCGTGCTGCAGGGTAGGGATCTACAGGGTGTGCGGTGCGTGTCAGGCGGTGTGGCGCCACGATTCCAGCCCTCGCCATAACTATTTGTTTTTACAGATAATTATGGATACAATGAGAATGCAAGCGTAATCCGGAAAATTGATGGCGGTCAATGTTTTTGGTTGGGGAAGTGCGCATCATTACGCGCGCCGCGAAAATTCTAAGAACTGTGGCACATGAGCGGGTTGTTTGGTTTATGGGTGTTTGTGTCAATCGCGGTAACCTTGGGGGGAGGAATCATGATGCGTTCAAAATTCAAATCCGTACTGGCCGCGACGCTCGCAATGAGTGTGGCAGGGGCGGCGTCGTTGACACAAGCGGCAGCGTGGGAGCCCACCAAGAACGTAGAGTTCGTGGTGCCGGCTGGCACCGGCGGCGGTGCCGACCAGATGGCGCGCCTGATCCAGGGCATCATCGCCAAAAACAATTTGATGAAGCATGCGGTGGTCGTCGTTAACCGCTCAGGTGGCGCTGGCGCGGAAGGCTTTCTGTCGGTGAAGGAAGTGAAAGGCGACCCGCACCGGATCATCATTACCCTCTCCAATTTGTTTACTACGCCGCTCGCAACCGGCGTACCTTTCAACTGGAAGGACCTCACCCCGGTTGCGATGCTGGCGCTCGACCAGTTTGTATTGTGGGTAAATGCCGATTCGCCGTATAAGTCCGCGCAGGAGTACCTGGTGGCGGCGAAGGCGGTCACGGCGGATACGCAGAAGCGATTCAAGATGGGCGGCACGGGCTCTAAACAGGAAGACCAGATACTGACCGTGGGCCTCGAGAAAGCGACCGGTATCAAGCTTATCTACGTGCCGTTCAAGGGCGGTGGCGACGTGGCGGTGCAACTCGTGGGCAACCATGTCCACTCGACCGTCAACAATCCAATCGAGGCGGTGGCGCAATGGCGCGCCGGGCGGTTGCGCCCGCTGTGTGTGTTTGACAGCCAGCGCATGCCGTACAAAAACAAGGTCACCGACAAAATGTCGTGGCACGACATTCCGACTTGCAAGGAAGCAGGCGTACCCACCGATTACCTGATGCTGCGCGGTATTTTCATGCCAGGCGGGGTCAAGCCGGAGCAGGTCGAATACTATGTGGGTCTGTTCAAGCGCTTGCGCGAAACTGCGGAATGGAAACGGTTCATGGAGGACGGCGCGTTCAATCAGACTTTCATGGCGGGCCGGGAATACGCGTCGTGGGTGGAGAAAAACGAAGCGCTGCACCGCGGTTTGATGAAGGATGCCGGCTTTCTCGCGAAGCCTTGATGTGAATCCAACACCATCAGCGGGGCGGATGAGCCCCGCTTTTTTTGAATGACTCCAGATCAAGATAAGCAGGCTGATCAGCGGCCTGTGGTGAGCATGCGCACGATGGAAATCATCGTGGCGGCGGTCATACTCGTTTTTGGCGCGGTGGTGGCTGGCGAAAGCGCTCGCCTAGGCGCCCGCTGGGGTGACGACGGCCCGCAAGCCGGTTATTTCCCGTTCTACATCGGTCTCCTAGTCGTGATCTCCAGTCTGGTGACGCTGGGGCAGGCGCTACGCGACCGTTCCGCGAAGGCGCGCGCAAGTTTTGTCGAGCGCGGACAACTCAAGCTGGTGTTCTCGGTACTGGGGCCGGCATTGGTCTACGTGCTGGTGATTCAGTGGTTTGGCATCTATTTAGCGTCGGCCGTCTACGTGGCAGTATTCATGGTGTGGCTGGGTAAATATGCGTGGTGGAAAGCTGTGCTGTCGGGCATTGCAGTGAGCATTAGCGTATTCGTCATGTTTGAGATTTGGTTCCAGGTGCCGCTGCACAAAGGCACGCTTTACGACCCGTTGAGCGTGCTCGGTTACTGATGATTTCCTGACGCGCAAGAGAGTACACAAATGGAGGAAATCACCGCGCTGTTTCATGGATTTTCGGTGGCACTGTCGCCATTCAACTTGATGCTGATGTTCGTCGGTGTCATCTTGGGCGTGATCATCGGCGTGTTGCCGGGACTCGGCGGCGCCAACGGCATCGCGATTCTGCTGCCGCTTACGTTCACCATGCCGCCGACCTCGGCCATCATCATGCTGTCGTGCATTTACTGGGGCGCATTGTTCGGCGGCGCGATCACCTCGATTCTGTTCAACATCCCCGGTGAGCCGTGGTCGGTGGCGACCACCTTCGACGGCTATCCGATGGCGCAGCAGGGCAGGGCCGGCGAGGCGCTGACGGCAGCGTTTACCTCGTCGTTCATCGGCGCTTTTGTGGCGGTGGTGATGATTACCTTCCTCGCGCCGGCCGTGGCGAAATTCGCATTGCGGTTCGGGCCGCCGGAATTTTTCTCGGTGTATTTCCTGACATTCTGCAGCTTCATTGGCATGGGCAAAGGCTCACCGTGGAAAACGCTGTCGGCAATGATGCTGGGCTTTACGCTTGCCGCAGTCGGTATGGATACCATGACGGGCCAACTGCGGCTCAATTTCGGCTTTCATGAGCTGATGCGCGGATTCGACTTCCTGATCGCGGTGATCGGGCTGTTCGGTATTGGCGAAATTTTGTTGTCGATGGAGGAGGGCTTATCGTTCCAGGGCAACCAAGCGCGTATCGATTTCAAGATCGTGATACAAACGTGGAAAAAACTGCCTAAATACTGGATGACCTCGGTGCGTAGTTGTCTGGTCGGTTGCTGGATGGGTATTACACCGGGAGGGGCTACGCCCGCATCGTTCATGAGTTATGGCATCGCCAAACGCTTCTCGCGCGACGGCGAAAAATTCGGCACGGGTCAGATCGAAGGCGTGATTGCGCCGGAAACCGCGGCACATGCTGCAGGCACCTCGGCGTTGCTGCCGATGTTGTCGCTCGGTATTCCCGGTTCGCCCACGGCCGCGGTGTTGCTGGGCGGCCTGTTGATCTGGGGGTTGCAGCCGGGCCCGCTGTTGTTCGTGGAGAAAAAAGAATTCGTGTGGGGACTGATCGCCAGCATGTATCTGGGGAATCTGGCGGGGCTGATTATAGTGCTCACCTGCGTGCCCTTGTTCGCAGCGATATTGCGTATTCCGTTTTCGATAGTGGCGCCGCTGATTATTGTGATCTGCGCGATCGGCGCCTTCACGGTACACAATGCCATGCTCGACATCTGGTTCATGATGCTGTTCGGCGTGATCGGCTATGTGTTCAAGAAACTTGATTACCCGATGGCGCCGATGGTGCTGGCGCTGGTGCTGGGGGATCGCGCCGAAGATTCTTTCCGTCAGTCGATGCTGATTTCGCAGGGGAATCTGAGCGTGTTTTTCACCAACGGCTTGGTGGGCAGCATCATGACGCTGGGCCTGATCATGCTGTTCTGGCCGCTGGTGAACAAGCTGCGGGGCAAATAACCACTAAGCCACTAGCAAAAACACCGCAACCGCAAAGACGCTTGCCTTTGCGTCATTGCAGTGAGGTGTTGATGTTTATTTCTTTTTCGCGGCGGTCGGATTCAGGCTGGTGATGCGGCCGCTCTCAGTGCCAGCGGTTTCATCGATGACTGCATTGATCAGCGTAGGCTTGCGCGATCGGACAGCCTCTTCCACGGCCTTGCGCAACTCCGCCGGGGTGGTGGCATGTACACCCACACCGCCGAAAGCCTCCATCAGCTTGTCGTAACGCGCATTTTTGACGAACACCGTGGGCGCCACGTCGGTGCCGCCGCTGGGATTGACGTCGGTGCCGCGGTAGACGCCGTTGTTATTGAAGACCACCACGCACACCGGCAGGTTGTAGCGGCAGATGGTCTCGACTTCCATGCCGGAGAAGCCAAAGGCGCTGTCGCCTTCCACCGCGATCACCGGTTGGCCGCTGACCACGGCGGCCGCGACGGCAAAACCCATACCGATGCCCATGATGCCCCAGGTGCCGACGTCCAGACGCTTACGCGGCTGGTACATGTCGACAATGCTGCGCGTGAAGTCGAGTGCGTTGGCGCCCTCGTTGACCAGCAGGGCATCTGGGTTGGCTTTGATGATGTCGCGCATGACATTGAGCGCGCTGTGGTAATTCATCGGCGCGGGATTTTTGGCCAGCGTCTCGGCCATTTTCGCGATGTTGGTGCTCTTGCGCTGGTCTATGGCGCCCAGCCAGTCTGCGGAGGGCTTGGGCCAACTGCCACCTGAGGCGTTAATGCCGTTAAGCATGGCCGCTACGCAGGAACCGATGTCGCCGACCACCGGTGCGTCGATGCGCACGTTGCTGTCTGCCTCCTGCGGCGAAATGTCGATCTGGACGTATTTTTGACCACCCCAGTCCTTGGGGGATTTGCCGCCCCAGGTTCTGCCCTTGCCATGCGACAGCAGCCAGTTCAGGCGTGCACCGATCAGCATCACTACGTCTGCTTCAGGCAGCACATAGGAGCGCGCGGCGGCTGCGGACTGCTCGTGCGTGTCGGGCAGCAGGCCCTTGGCCATGGACATCGGCAGGTACGGAATGCCGGTTTTTTCGACCAGTTCGCGGATCGCCGCGTCGGCCTGCGCATAGGCGGCACCCTTGCCCAGCACAATCAGCGGACGCTTGGCGTTTTTCAAAAGATCCAGCGCGCGCTGCACCGCGTCCGGCGCCGGAATCTGGCGCGGCGCGGGATCGACCACCTTGATCAGCGATTTTCTGCCGGCTTCTGCATCCATGCTCTGCGCGAACAGCTTGGCTGGTAGATCGAGGTAGACGCCGCCTGGACGACCGGAGACTGCGGCACGGATGGCGCGAGCGACGCCCACACCGATGTCCTCTGCGTGCAGCACGCGAAAGGCCGCTTTGCACAAGGGCTTGGCGATGGCCAACTGGTCCATCTCTTCGTAATCGCCCTGTTGCAGATCGACGATCTCGCGCTCGCTGGAGCCGCTGATGAGGATCATCGGGAAGCAGTTGGTGGTGGCATTGGTCAGTGCGTTAAGTCCGTTGAGAAAGCCGGGGGCGGATACCGTCAGGCAGATGCCGGGCTTTTGCGTCAGGAAGCCGGCGATGGCAGCGGCGTGGCCGGCATTTTGCTCATGGCGGAAAGAAATCATGCGTATGCCCTCGGCCTGCGCCATGCGGGTGAGGTCGGTGATGGGGATGCCGGGCAGGCCAAAGATGGTGTCGATGCCGTTGAGTTTGAGCGCATCGATGAGCAGATGGAATCCGTCGGTCTGTGCGGGTGAGGGTGCGTCAGTTGTCATGGTGAGATGCCTCGTCTGCTTGCCGTGTGTTGAACGTGTTTTTCACTCGAAGTATCATAGGGCGCGGCCGCTAAATGTACTCTTGATCCCGGTCAATTTTGCAGCAGGGTGCCTCTATTTAAAGCGCTAAATCTTCCCGCGCCGCTTCAATCGGCTGAGCGTTTCCGGTGATAAATTCAAATAAGAGGCCAGTTCTTTCTTGGGTAGTCGTGCGACCAGATCAGCGTGTTTGCGCATAAAGCGTTGCACCCGTCCCGGCGCATTCAACAGATGCAGCGTGATGGTGTGTGCCATGACTTCGCTCATCAGCTTCATCACTTCGAGCTCGAACTCGCCCTTGATTTTGGCATGCCGTTCGAGAAACGCCGCCCACTGCAGCATCGAGAGCTTGGCCGCACGCACTTTGGTTACCGCGCGTATCGAATAGGGCATCGGCATTTTCAGCCGCCACGCGGCGTAACTGGTGTCGATGTCGCTTTCCGCGGCAAAGCGCAAAATCATTTCCTTGCCCTGGGCATTGGAGACCGTCCGTTTTAAAATGCCATCGATGACGAAATACTGCTCCATCGCGTGCGTGCCCTGTAGTTCCAGTGTTTCGCCCTTGGTGTAGTCGATAATTTCCAGCAACGGTTCAAATTCGTTCCATTGCGCCACGCCCAGGTTGGTCAGCACCAGGTTTTGCCGCAATTGCAGGCGTATGATTTTGGACTGGGGGTGCAGCGCAAGCTGGGTCATGGCGGGAGGTTGAAATCAGGGCATTTAATTCTATAACTATTTGTTTATTAAGTAAATTTTTAGCGTGGAATCTTGACTCCGGTCAAGGCTAGGGTGGCGGCCATTACCTATAGTTGCGCCCTCTCGCAGCAGGTAACGGTTTGGGGATGGTGCGGCGTGTCTGCACTGTACAATTAGCGCTATTTATTCGGACGGCCTCAACGCGTTGCTGAGCGCCGCAATGACGTGGTGGGATGGAACGAACAATACCATCGTTCATCCGCCGCTGTATTTCAGGAGAGCAGCATGGAAGCATTAAAAGGTGTTCGAATCCTGGACATGACGCACGTGCAAGCGGGTCCGACCTGCTCGCAGTTGCTGGCGTGGATGGGCGCGGACGTCATCAAGTTCGAGCCGCCGCAGGGCGATGCCACGCGCGGCCAGTTGCGCGATGTGCCGAACGCCGACAGTCTTTATTTCACCATGTTGAATTGCAACAAGCGTTCGATCACGGTGAACATGAAGCACCCGGAAGGCAAACAAGTCTTCATCGATTTGCTGATGAAATGCGACATCATCATGGAAAACTTCGGCCCCGGGGTGCTCGATCGCTTCGGGTTCACCTGGGAAAAAATCCACCAACTTAACCCGAAGATCGTGATGGGATCGATCAAGGGTTTCGGTTCCAGCGGCCCGTATTCGGATTTCAAAGCCTACGAAAACGTGGCGCAGGCGATGGGTGGCGCGATGAGCACCACCGGCGTTCCCGAAGGCGCGCCGTTTGTCACCGGCGCGCAGATAGGCGACTCCGGCACAGGCTTGCATCTGGCGATCGGATTGTTGGCGGCGCTGCATCAAGCTAACCGCAGTGGTGAAGGTCAATACGTCGAAGTGGCAATGATGGACGGGGTAATGAATCTGTGCCGCGTGAAATGGCGTGATCATCAGCGGCTCCAGCACCAGTCGTTGTCCGAGTATTCCGTGCCCACAGCGCAGGGTATGGGTGATGTGCCGCGCGCGGGCAATGATTCCGGCGGCGGGCAGTTGGGCAACGCCATTCAATGCAAGCCGGGCGGGCCGAACGATTACATTTATGTGGTGGTGCAGGAAGCGGTATGGGACGGCCTTGCCAAACGCATCGGGCCCGACCTGGGTTTGCCGGATCTGGCAACAGACCCGCGCTTTGCCAAGATTGGCGACCGGCGCAAAAATCAGCAGGTGATGTGGGCGCTGATTACCCAGTTTGCGTCGAACTACAGCAAGCGCGAATTCATGGCGCTACTCAATCCGCTGGATGTGCCGTGCGGGCCGATTATGTCCACCGCGGACCTGGCGACCGACGAGCATGTGCGCGGCCGCGATATGTACGTCGAACTCGATCATCCGCAGCGCGGCAAGTGGTGGAACGTCGGCATGCCGATCAAGTTGTCGGCGTCACCGGCAGTCATCCAGCGTTCGCCCACGCTGGGCGAGCATACCGATGAAGTGTTAAAGCAAGTGCTGGGCTACGCGGACGACAAGGTTGCGCAGTTGAAGTCAGCAGGCGCGTTCTCGTTGCCACCGAAGAAGGTTTGAAGTTCTAAAGTTCCAAAGGGCGTGAACGGGTGAACGGGTGAACGCGTGAACGGGTAAAACCCTTCCACCGCGCCCCGTGAAATGACTCGTTCACTTGTTCACTCGTTCACTCGTTCACTCAAACACTATGAAAATCGCAATTATTGGCCAGCAGGATTTTGGCAAAGCAGTGCTGGATGCTTTTCTGGCGCGCGGCGATGAAGTCGCCGGCGTGTTCTGCGCACCGGAAAAACCGGGCGCCCGGCCCGACCCCGTGCGCGCTGCTGCCGAGGAAAAAAATCTCAAAGTGTTCCAGTTTAAATCGCTGCGCGAACCGGATGCGCACGCGGCGCTGAAAAGCTTGAGTGTGGACATCGGCATCATGGCCTATGTGCTGCAATTCGCGCCGGATACGTTTGTGCATTTGCCGCGTCTGGGCACGATTCAATATCACCCGTCGCTGCTGCCAAAATACCGCGGGCCATCGTCGATCAACTGGCCGATCATGCGCGGCGACACGCAAACCGGATTAACCATTTTTCGCCCGAATGAAGGTCTGGACGAAGGCCCGGTGGTGCTGCAAAAAACATGCGCCATAGGCCCCGATGACACCCTGGGCGATGTTTATTTCAACCATCTTTTTCCGCTGGGCGTAAAAGCCATGCTCGAAGCCGCGGATCTGGTGTTTGCGGGCAAACACAGCGAGACGGTGCAGGACGAATCGAAGGCGAGCTACGAGGGCTGGTGCCGCGCGAGTGAGTCGCGTATTCATTGGGCCAGCCACGTGGATTCCGTCTACAACCTGATTCGTGCCTGCAACCCCGCGCCCGGCGCGTGGACCATGCTCAATGGCAAGAAAGTGCAGATATTCGATGCACGCAAGCATCCGTCCCGCCGTTTTGCGGATGTCGCCGGCAAAATAGGCGAGATTTCCGCAGTGGGTGAGCAAAGCTTTCGTGTCACCACTCAGGGTGGCACGATAGAAGTGCTGCGCGCTCGTGGCGAAGACGGCAAAAAACTGTCTGGCGCAGAGTTTGCCAAAGTGAATAATATTGCGAACGGTATAGTGTTCGACAGCTGAGTGACGCCCAAGCAATATGTGGCGTTGTTCCTTGCCAGGGGCCGTGGATTCCACGGCCCTTTTTCTTGGGTGCGCCCGGCAGGGCGCACTGACTTGAAGGTGAAAGTCCTCTACTCGCCCACAAGCACTACGCGGTGCATCGCGATATCCAGCCGCCCAACGTCATGTATGATCCTGAGTCCGACAGCGTAAAGGTCACGGATTTTGGCACTGCGCGGATCACCGATGGCTCAAAAACCAAAACCAGCAGGCTACTGGGGACGCCCTCGTACATGCGCCTGCACGCCCGCACAGCTGCAGGGCAAAATGGTTGGAGGACATGCGGATAGGTGGTCGCTTGGGGTGACGCGCTACCCCCTGGCCAGCGGCCATGTGGCGGCTACCAGGGACGCCACGGCGCAGCTCGTGTTCCGCATGGCCTGGTAGCCAACGATGAGCATGGCAAGCAAGCAATTCGAGATGGCCAGTGCAACCGACGTGGGACGGGTGCGCGCGCACAATGAAGACAGCCTTGCCGCAGATGTGGATCTCGGATTGGCGACGCTTGCCGATGGCATGGGCGGCCACCATGCCGGCGAAGTGGCGAGCGGCATCGCGGTGGCGATGGTGCCGCAAGCAATGCGCAAGCTTTCCGCTGATCAGGCCTTGCACGGGCTGAGCGATGAAGCGGTGCAACAATTGATGGCCGCGCAGGCCTCCACAGTGAATAGCGCGATTTATACCGCGGCGCAAAGCCAACCGCAGTATAGCGGCATGGGTACCACGTTGGTCATCGCCTATTGGCATGGCGACCGCGTGACGGTGGTCCATTTAGGGGATTCGCGTTGTTATCGCGTGCGCGGCGCCGCGGTGACCCCGCTCACGCGAGACCACTCTTGGGTACAGGACCAAATCGACGCCGGCTTGATGACCTATGAACAGGCGCGCACCTCCAAGAAAAAAAATCTGGTCACGCGTGCTTGCGGCATTGATCTGAATGTGGTGCCCGAAGTGCACACGCATGCAGTGGCGGCGGGTGACATTTACGTGCTGTGTTCCGACGGACTCTACGACACGGTGTCTGACGAGGAGATACATTTGACCGTATCGTCGTTGAAATCCAACCTGACGCTGGCGGCGCAACAACTGGTGCAGCAGGCCAACGACAACGGCGGGCGCGACAATATTTCAGTGATCCTGGTGCATGTACGTAAGGTGGATCAGGCGTCAGCGGGTTTAAGCGCGCGTTTGAAACATGGGTTTAAACAAAGGCGGGGAAATAATCATGGCTAAGGTGATACTCAGTCTTGAAGGCGCGGTGATGCGGGAGGTGAATCTGGATCAGGAGCGCGTGACGATCGGGTGCAAGCCGCACAATGACATTCAGATCGAGAATAGGGCGCTCAGCAGCGAGCACGCGCGCATCGTGACTATATTGAACGATTCGTTTCTGGAGGATTTGGGTTCCGCCAACGGCACTAGGGTCAACGGCAAGCCGGTCAAAAAACACATACTTCAGCATAACGACGTTATCGAAATCGGTAAATACACGCTTCATTTTGTGAGCGACGCGCCGTTGGAGGATCAGGCATCGAGCGAAGACTTTGAGCGCACCACGGCGTTGCATGCGCCGCCCGCGGCCCAGCGTGCGCCCGCTGCGCCGGCCCTCGCAGTGCAAGCCGACGCGTTAACGCTGCCGCTACCCAAAGCGACGATGGCGCCCCAGCCCGCAGCCCCCGCTGTACCAGCTGCCGCAGCGCAAGCGTGGATACAGATCATGAGCGGTCCGGGTGCCGGCAAAGAGGCGCCTTTAAGCAAAAATCTCACCACGCTGGGCAAGCCCGGCGTGCAGGTGGCGGTGATTGCCAGGCGCCCGCAGGGGTACTTCATTACACACGTGGAGGGCGTGAATTACCCGGTGTTAAACCATCAGCAACTGGACGCGCAGGCGCATTTTCTGGGCGATCATGATGTGATCGAAATCGCCGGGGTAAAAATGGAATTTTTCTTCAGGTAGTCTTAAGGGTGCCACAGGCATACACCCGCGGCTGCGCTAGGCATCGTAAGGGCAAACTGCGAGCTGCGTTTTAAGTAAAGTATCCACATGAAAAAACATGGGCTGCGGATTATCATGGGGCTGGCTATAGTCGCGGCGTTCTTTGTTCATGCGCGCGGCGTGGATTATGAACTGCTGTTCATCAGCAAGCTCGAGAACCTCGCGTCCGACACGCGCCTGCGCTTTCTCATGCCGGGCGGCGTCGATCCGAAAATTGTCATACTCGATATCGATGAGAAAAGTCTCAAGGAAAGAGAACACGGCGGCGAAGGGCGCTGGCCGTGGCCGCGCGATCGGCTCGCACTGATGGTCGACAAGCTGTTTGACCAGTACCAGATCGAAGTGCTGGGTTTTGACGTGGTGTTTGCCGAGCGTGATGAAACGTCGGGCGTCAGGGTGCTCGACCGCCTGGCAAACGGGGAGTTGAGCGGCGTGCCGCAGTTTCAGAGCGCGCTCGCCAAGTTGCGTCCACAGTTGGACTACGATGCCATATTCGCCGACAAGCTGCGCAATCGCAAGGTGGTGCTTGGCTATACTTTTAATCAGGAAGGCGAATTCAAAGGCTTGCTGCCCTCGCCGGTGTTTACCGAGGCGGATCTTCGTGGGCGCAAGATCCCGCAAGAAGAGGTCCGCTCAGGGTATAGCGGTAACATAGCAGTCCTGCAAAACACCGCGGCCAGCGGCGGCCACTTTAATCCCACGAATGATGCCGATGGCGTGTTGCGCAAGGTGCCTCTGGTGATTCCTTTCCAGGGCAAATACTACGAAGCGCTTTCGCTGGCGGTGACGCGTAGCTACTTAGGCATGCCTGCGGTCAAGCTGGAATTCGAGGACTATGCCGGCGGCGAAGCGACACTCGAGCAAATCTCCATCGGCGGGTTGAAGATTCCCGTGGACAATAATGCGCGGGCGTTGATTCCTTATCGCGGCCCGCGTGGCAGTTTTAAATATATATCCATCGCCGATGTATTGAATGACCGGATTGATATAGCCGAGCTGCGCGGCAAGATAGCGTTGGTCGCTACCTCGGCGCCGGGGTTGCTCGATTCTCGGGTGACGCCGGTAGACGCCGTGTATCCTGGGGTGGAGGCGCACGCCAATCTCGTTGCCGGCATGCTGGACGAGAAACTAAAGCGCGATCCGGCGTATGCGAACGGCGCACAATTGATGGTCATCGTCCTGATCGGCTTGGTGCTGGCGGTGCTGTTGCCATTCTTGAGTATTGTCCAGGCAACCGTGGTGATCCTCGCTATTGCGGGGTTGGTTATCGGCGTCAATCTCGCTTTGTACCATTATGCGAATTTTGTATTGCCGCTGGCGGGCAATGTGTTGCTGATATTCGCGCTCTATACGCTGAATACGGTGTGGGGCTATTTCACCGAATCGCGCAGCAAGAGGCTGATTACCGGACTGTTCGGGCAATATATACCGCCAGAACTCGTCGCACAGATGGCGAAGGACCCCAGTAATGTTTCGTTTGAACCGACTTCGCGTGAGTGTACGGTGCTGTTTACCGACGTGCGCGGATTCACCACTATCTCAGAAGGGCTGGATCCCAAGGCGCTGTCGGAATTGATGAACGAGTTCCTGACACCCCTCACCCATGTGATCTTCAAGCATCACGGCACGATTGATAAATACATGGGCGATTGCATTATGGCGTTCTGGGGCGCACCCGTTGCCAATGCCGCGCATGCGCAAACGGGCGTGCTTGCGGGTCTCGAAATGCATCGTGTGCTGAATGAATTGCAGCCAAAATTCAAAGCAAAAAACTGGCCTGAAATCAAAATCGGCGTGGGCCTGAACACGGGTCGCGTGAGCGTGGGCAACATGGGATCGACGATCCGGCGCGCTTACACGGTAATGGGTGATGCGGTAAATCTGGCGTCGCGTCTTGAAGGTATCACCAAGGAATACGGCGCCAATGTTATCGTGGGCGAAGACACCATGGCGGCGGCGCCGGATATGGTTTTCCGTGAACTGGACCGGGTGCGCGTCAAGGGCAAGGAAAACGCGGTTACAATTTATCAGCCGCTCGGGCTGCGCAGCGAGGTCAGCGCGGACATCATCAAGGTGCTGGAAGTTTATCAGGAGGCATTAGCCACTTATCGCAGGCAGGAGTGGGATAAGGCCGAGACGCAGTTGCGGCATTTGCAGGAAACGTCGCCGGGAGACAAGCTCTACGAGTTGTTTCTGGCGCGCATACCGGTGCTGCGCGAGAAGAGTCCAGGTCCCGATTGGGACGGTGCGTTTACTTTCGAGACGAAATAACGATGCGGTTTTCGCCGCTAGCGCTCGGGCAAGGCAAGCCTGGTATTTTCCGGCGATACCTGCAGTTGCGGTGATTGGTGGCGCGTAGTGAATACTATTGGTAATCTTCGCTATATCAGGGTGGAAACGGCGGTTCCCGACGCCACGCAGGAGCAGGAGATCGCGCGCGGCGCGTCCCGCTGGAATCCGAGCGTGCTGCAACAGCGGCAGGTTTTCGAGTTCTAGACGGGTTGGGTTGGTGTTGAACAAAATCATAGTGGTGGGGGCGAAATGAGTTCAGTACTCCAAAGCAAACCCGCAGCGCAGGATCCTCTGGCTGAAAAGCTGGGTTTCCAGCAGCGTCTGCAAGCGCTGACCAACAAGGTTCATGGCACCAAGGATATCGAGGAGATTCTCACCGAGGTTTCGATCGAGCTTTGCGGCTTGTTTCTGGCAGACCGGCTCACGATCTACCTGACCAGCGAAGACAAGGGCTCGATTATTTCCAAGGTCAAGACCGGACTGAATTCCTTCAAGGACATCAAGCTTCCCATCAACGAACAGTCGGTGGCCGGGTTTGTAGGTGTCAACAGGCGTGTACTCAATATTTGCGACGTCTACGATGCCGCTGAACTCAAGGTGCATAGCCCGAAATTAAATTTTCTGAGGGCGGTTGACGCGAAAACGGGCTACCGCACCCGGCAGATGCTGGTGGCGCCGATAGCGGAAGCCAAGACCAACGATCTGATTGGCATCATTCAGATTATCAACACCAAGAGCGGGCAGCCCTTTGCGCAGTACATGGAAGAAGGCGTATTGCACCTGTGCGAAACCATGGCGATTGCGTTCCGGCAACGCCAGGGCGCGAGCGGTCGCATACAGGTGCGCGGCAAGTACGACGCACTGGTGACCGATGCGGTGATTTCCGCGGAAGAGCTCGAACTTGCGCAACGCTCGTCCCGGCGCAAGAACATCGATCTGGAAACGGTGCTGATCGACGAGTTCCAGGTAAAAGTGCCGGTGATCGGCGCCGCGCTGGCAGCGTATTTTGGCGTTGCCTACGAACCTTTCAAGCAGGACCGCATCAAGCCGCCCGACCTGCTGCGCAACATGAGTCGCGAGTTTTGTCTGACCAATCAGTGGGTGCCTGTGGACGACACCAAGGACGGCATTGTGGTGGTGACGCCCGATGTGGAGCGCACGCGTACCTCCCGCATGGTTGTCAATGTGTACCCGAAGAACAAAATTGTCTATCGGGTGACGACGCAGCGTGAATTTATTGCCACGCTGGATCAGTTGTTTGGCGCCATGTCGGCGGATTCCGGCAACATTGACGACCTGCTCGGTGATCTTGACGACGAAGAAAGCCTGGAACCCGGCGGCGACGACATCGCGAGCGCCGCCAGTGACAACGAACTCGTCAAGCTGGTGAACAAGGTCATTCTCGACGCCTATCAGCAGGGGGCATCGGATATTCATATCGAACCCTATCCGGGCAAAGGCAAGACGGAAATCCGCTTTCGCAAGGACGGCTCGCTGACGCCCTATATACAGATACCCGCGAGTTACCGTAACGCGCTCGCAGCACGGCTCAAGATCATGTGTGACCTGGATATTTCGGAGCGCCGCAAGCCGCAGGATGGCAAGATCAAATTCAAAAAATTCGGGCCGTTGGATATTGAATTGCGGGTCGCCACCATTCCGACTGCAGGCGGTGTTGAAGACATCGTGATGCGTATTCTGGCGGCAGGCGAACCGATTCCGCTGGAAAAGCTGGGTCTTTCGAAGCGCAATCTGCAGCAGTGCAAGACGGCCATTGAAAAGCCCTACGGACTGTTTTTCGTGTGCGGTCCCACCGGTTCGGGCAAAACCACCACGCTGCATTCCGTGCTCGGCTATCTGAATAAGCCCGACACTAAAATATGGACCGCCGAAGACCCGGTTGAAATTACCCAGAAAGGCCTGCGCCAGGTTCAAATCAACAAAAAAGCGGGACTGGAGTTTTCCATCATTATGAAGGCGTTTTTGCGCGCCGATCCCGATATCATCATGGTCGGCGAGATGCGCGACAAGGAGACCGTGTCCACCGGCATCGAGGCGTCGCTCACCGGCCACCTGGTGTTTGCAACACTGCATACGAATAGCGCGCCGGAATCGATTATCCGTTTGCTGGATATGGGCATGGACCCGTTTAATTTTGCCGACGCACTGTTGGGCATACTGGCGCAGCGTCTGGCCAAGCGCCTGTGCGTGAAGTGCAAGCAGGCGCATCCGGCAACCGAGGAAGAAGTGCAAGCGCTGCTCGAAGAATACGCCCTCGAACTGATGAACACCGAGTCGTGGAAAAAAGATCCGCAGGGCGAGCGCGCGAAGCTGCTGGCATTCTGGGTCAAGGAGTTTGGCGATCAGAACGGCCATCTCACGCTGCATTCGGCCAAGGGCTGTGATACCTGTGGCGACTCGGGTTACAAAGGGCGTGTGGGTTTGCACGAACTGTTGATCGGTACCGACCGCGTGAAAAAAGACATTCAGGAGCATGCCCGCGTCGCGCAAATGTTCGCGACCGCGCTCGAAGAAGGCATGCGCACGCTGAAGCAGGACGGCATAGAAAAAGTGTTGCAGGGCATCACCGATATACAGCAGGTGCGTGCTGTGTGTATCAAGTAAGCGAGATAACGCCAGCATGAACCCAAGCCTGCCCGCGCCGGATCACACGGATCTTTCCGGCCGCTTCGAACAACTGCTGGGCATTGGTGTTGCGCTGTCGCGCGAGCGTGATATCAACAAGCTGCTGGAGGCCATCTTGCTGGCGGCGAAAGACGTCACCCACGCGGATGGCGGCACGCTCTACCATATGGCCGACGACCATATGCTCAAGTTCGATATTGTGCGCAACGATACGCTGGGCATCGCGATGGGCGGGACTACCGGCGTCGAGATTCCGTTTTACCCGATCCACTTGTTTACGGACGAGGGCAAGCCCAATCTGCACATGGTGGCGACGTATGCCGTCCACAAAGACTGCTCGGTCAATATCGCCGACGCCTACACCGAGATGGGGTTCGATTTCAGCGGCATGAAAGCATTCGACACCAAGACCGGTTACCGCTCGCAGTCTTTTCTGACGGTGCCGATGAAGAACCATGAAAACGAAATCATCGGTGTGCTGCAGCTGATCAATGCCAAAGACAGAGACAACGGGAAAGTGCAGCCGTTCTCTGCGGTGGACCAACGGCTGGCGGAATCGCTGGCCTCGCAGGCAGCGATTGCGCTAACCCAGCGCCTGCTGATTAATCATCTGGAAGAGCTGTTTGAATCGTTCATCAGCCTGATCAATACCGCGATTGATGATAAATCACCGTATACCGGCGGGCACTGCAATCGCGTTCCCGAGCTCACCATGATGCTGGCCGACGCAGTGACCAAATCCAACGTCGGCCCGCTCAAGAGTTTTACGATGACCGAACGCGACCGCTATGAATTGCGCATCGCGGGTCTGTTGCACGATTGCGGCAAGATCACCACACCGGTGCATGTGGTGGACAAAGCGACCAAGCTGGAAACGATTTACGACCGGATCAACTTGCTGGATACCCGCTTCGAGGTCGTCAAGCGCGACCTGCGGATAGGCGTCTTGAGCGGGCAGTTAAGCGCGGCGCAACTCGAAGCAACATACCAGTCGATAGACGACGATCGCGCTTTCTTGCGCCACACCAACATCGGCGGCGAGTTCATGCGCGACGAGGACGTGGAACGCGTCAAGCACATTGCAAGCGCATACCGCTGGATGGATCCGGCGGGGAACGAATGCAGTTTTTTGTCCGATGACGAAGTCAAAAATATGACCATACGCGCGGGCACCCTAACGATGGAAGAGCGCACCGTCATCAACCACCATATTGAGGTCACCATCAAGATGCTGGAAGCGCTGCCCTGGCCCAAGCACCTTGCCAACGTGCCCGAATACGCAGGCGGCCACCACGAGCGCATGGACGGCAAGGGTTACCCGCGCGGCCTGACCCGCGCGCAAATGTCGGTGCAGGCGCGTTGCATGGGCATCGCCGACATTTTCGAGGCGCTGACCGCCAAAGACCGGCCCTACAAAAAGGGTAAAACGCTCACCGAATCGCTCAGTATCCTGGGAAAAATGAAGCTGGGGCAGCATATAGACCCGGATTTATTCGATATTTTCATGTGGGAGAGGGTGTACGAAGCCTACGCGCTGCAATATATGTCGCCGGAGCAAATTGATCATGTGGATTTGAGCAAGGTGCCGGGTTACGTGCCACCACCTGTGGCTTGAGGTTATGCCTCGATGTGACAAAAATTGTCACGGTACGCCCTGAATGGGCGCTGGAATTTACAGGCTAGGCGGCGTAGTTGGCTAACAGCTGCCGCGTAAGTCCACAAGGTGGTTTTGGTGCTACGTTATTACGCATACGCTGGGCCTAAAAACAGTAATTCAGAGGAAAAGCCCGGAGAAAAATAGTTCTGAAAAATAGATTTGTTCTGGCATTATGGGATCTATTTGTATATGCATATGTTGTGTACGACTCGGCATTAGCATTGCACGTTCCTAAACGCGAGTGGGTATGGCTATCAAAAATTAATGGGGGATTATTAATGAACCGCATGCAACAAGGTTTTACCCTGATTGAACTGATGATCGTGGTCGCGATTATTGGCATTCTGGCGGCGATTGCGATCCCTCAATATGGTGATTACTCTTCGCGCGCCCGGGCGGCTGCGTCGGCAGCGGAACTGGCGTCTACCCGGAGTGCAATCGGTGTTTGTGCCGGCGATCTTGCCACGCTTACCGGTTGCAATGCCGGTACCAACGCCATTCCCACAATATCCGTCACTAAAAATATTACGGTGGTAACCTCTGTGACTAACGGCGTGATTCGGATTACTACGGGCGCCACCAACGCAGGGGCAAACCTTACCACTATTGATACACCGACACTGCCTGCTGCTGGCGCCAATTTGCTGTGGACGAACACGGGCACAGCGTGCAATGCGACGCGAGGCTTTAAAGCAGGTGCTGGTGATTGCCCGTAACCTAGGGTTGGCATTGCAATTGCTTTAGTGTTGCACGTAAACGAGAGTTGGTATTGTTGTCTAACCATAACGGAGAATTTTTATGACACGTATGCAAAAAGGTTTTACCCTGATCGAGCTGATGATCGTGGTGGCAATTATTGGTATTCTGGCGGCCATCGCAATTCCCCAATACGGTGACTACACTTCCCGCACCCGCGCCGCCGGCTCTGCTGCGGAAATTGCATCTACCCGGCAAGCCATCGGTGTTTGTGCCAGCGATATCGGCACGCTTACCGGTTGTAATGCCGCCAGTAACGCCATTCCCACTATAACCGCCACTAAAAATATTACGACTGTAACCTCGGTGACTAACGGCGTTATTACTATCACGACCGGCGCAACGCTAACTGACGGCACGAAACTTACAACCATAAACACACCGACGATCCCTGCTGGTGGTGCCAATATGCTGTGGACGAACACGGGTACGGTTTGTAATGCGACGCGAGGCTTTAAGTCAGGCGCGGGTGATTGCCCGTAACCACGGGTGTCTAATGCAATAGGGTGCATCTATAGTTAACCACTAACACCTTGCCCTCATCCCGCTAGCGGGGTCAGCGCAGGGCCGTGACAGGGTTTCTCTATCTACACTCCGCCCTCTCCCGCCGCAAGGCGGGAGAGGGTTTTTTATTCAGACGCCTGCCTTAACCCTGTAGTTGTCATGTCCAGAATTCGCGCCAGTGGCATTCATTTTGTAATCAGCCTGATCGTCGGGCTGCTACTGTTGGCTGTTTGCTGGTTCGTGTGGTACCCCGCGCCGATGCTGCTGGCCATAGGCGGGCATGAAATTTTTCTGTTGATTGTGGGCATCGATGTCGTTATCGGCCCGCTGTTGACCCTGGTGGTCTTTAAAACGGGCAAGAAAAACTTAAAATTCGATCTTGCGATGATCGCGCTGCTACAGATACTGGCTCTGGAATATGGCGTCAGCACGCTGCTCGAAGCTCGTCCGGTGTACGTCGCGGCTCTGGGCGACAAGTTTCAGGTCATCCAGGCCACCGAAGTCACTGATGCCAATCTGGAAAAAGCAAACACGACACTGCCCTGGTGGGGGCCGCGTTGGGTGGGCACCCAGGCGCCCACGGCTAGCGCAGATACCTATGCCGCCAACTACCTCGAAGAGTTAGGCTTTGGGCGTGGGCATTTACCACAGGTACACGTCGCTTACGAAACGATGGCGAAAGAATTGCTGGAGCGTGCGCAGTCCATCGCAGAGCTTAAGAAAACCAACGCGACGCAGACCGCGGAGATAGACGCCTGGCTCGCGCAGCGCGGCTACCGGGAGTCGTCCGCGAAATTTCAACCCATCCGCATCCATGCAGCGGAATTCGTTGTCATCATCGATGCAAAAACTGCAGCCGTTGTTGGCATCGCGCCCTTCAAGAGCGGTACGCCGATCAAGGCGAAGCAAGCGCACTGAGGCTAGCGCCCGGTGCGCCTCACTGCAGCAGATTTTCTGGGCGCGCGGCCCGGCGTCAGAGGTCTTGTCCAGGTGCCGGATTTCCCACCACTTTTTTCAAGCAGCACAATGCTTTCCAGGCCCATGCCACGATCCACCGCTTTGCACATATCGTAAATGGTCAGCAGCGCGGCAGTGACCGCCGTCAGCGCTTCCATTTCAACACCCGTGCGCCCGCGTGTTTCCACCGTGGCGATGCAGTCAACGGCGACCGCTAGCCGGTCAAGTTTGAATGCCACATCTACATGTGTCAGGGCCAGCGGATGACACAATGGAATCCAATCCGCCGTACGCTTAGCCGCCTGTATCGCCGCAATACGCGCAATGCCGATTACATCCCCTTTTTTCGCGTCGCCCGCCGCAATCAGCGCCAGCGTCGCCGGTAACATCCGTATGCGTCCCGCCGCGCGCGCCACGCGATGCGTTTCCTGCTTGGCGGCGACATCCACCATATGCGCCTGGCCGTGTGCGCCAAAGTGTGTGAGTTTGTTCATGGGAATCTTGCCCTGGTGCCCGCAACACAGCAACTGTGCTCGTTGCAAAGAACGCTTATCATAGCATTATGCGCGCGCGTCACATTCCGGCTGCTTTGTTGTTCGCACTATCCACATGGCCTGCCGTGCCGGCGCAGAGCCTGCCCGAACTGGGTGAGCCGTCGCAATCGGCGCTGACGCCGTTGCAGGAACGCCAGTTGGGGCTAAGCATCATGAAAGAGGTGCGCCGCGATCCCGGCTATTATGACGACGCGGAAGTCACTGACTACATCACACGCGTGGGCAACCGGCTTGCATCGCACGGCGGCGATACGCGGCAGGCATTTGAATTTTTCCTGCTACGCGATCCGCAGATCAACGCTTTTGCGCTGCCGGGCGGACACATCGGCCTGCACACGGGATTGATCGTTGCCGCACAAAGCGAATCTGAAATGGCGAGCGTGATGGCCCACGAAATCGCGCACGTGACGCAGCGTCACATTGCGCGCATGATTTCCACGCAACAGTCGAATCAATGGATATCGCTGGCCGCTATGGCCGTCGCCATACTCGCCGCGCGTTCCAATTCTCAATTGGCGGAAGCTGCCGCTGCCGCAGGTCCCGCGCTGGCGATTCAGCAACAACTTAATTTCTCACGGGATTTCGAGCGTGAAGCCGACCGTGTGGGTCTGCACATGCTCGAAAAATCGGGCTTCGACCCCCATGGCATGAGTCTTTTCTTTGAGCGCCTGCAGCGCGCCACGCGCTTGTACGAGGGTGGCGCACCGTCTTTTCTGCGCACGCATCCGCTCACCTACGAACGCTTGGCCGATATGCAGGGCCGTTCGGCCAACCTGCCATACCGTCAGGTGGCCGATCCGATAGAGTTTCACTTGATGCGCGCCAAGCTCAAAGCCGAACTGGAGCCGCCAAGCGTAAGCATCGCCTATTTCCGCGAACTGCTCGCCGAAAAGCGCCATCTTTCCGAGGCCGGGGCGCGTTACGGATTGAGCGCAGCGTTGCTGCGCTTTAGCGATGTCGGCGGTGCGCGCAAGGAATTCGCCGCACTGAAGGCTTTGTTGAAGCAGCACCCGACGGTGGATTTGCTTGGCTGCCGCATCAAGCTTGCCGGCGGCGAGGCAGATGCCTTGATCTGTCTTCGCGATGCGCTGCAAGTGCATCCTGGCCATCGTGCGCTCGCCTACGCGTTTGCCGAAGCGCTGCTGCAACAGCGCAATCCACATGAGGCGCTGAAAGTGGTGGAGTCGCGCCTCGCCACCCATGTGGGCGACTATCGCCTTTATCAGTTTCAGTCCCGCGCCTACGCCATGCTTGACAGACGTCTCGCGCATCACCGCGCGCAGGCTGAGGCTTATGTGCATCTGGGCAGCCTCACCGCCGCAGTCGAACAATTGCAGTTGGGCCTTAAAGCGGGGGACGGTGATTACTACCAGTTGTCGGCTGCCGAAGCACGCATGCGCGAGTTACGGCGACTAGACGCGGAAGAACGCAAGGACAGCAGGCGCAAGGAAAAGCCTTAGCGCGCGAGCACGCACAGGCTTTATTGCCGTTGCGGCACAGCCAGCGCGAGCGTCAGTTCTATGCCCAGCGGTACTGGGCGCACCCCTGCCGTTTTGCTGCCATGTGTTTGCCATAACGCAGTGGCAACGCGCGGCTTGCCCTCGAGGATTGCGCCCACCATCGCAGCATCCAGCGCCAGCACGGACATGCGGTCGGCCTTAGCGTCGTTAGCGGGGTTCAGGCTCAGTAAGCGCTCACCTGTTTGCCGCATGTCTGTGCCGTTACGATTTAGCGCATGCGCCAGTAGCGCTACGTAGGTTTCGACGTTGGCGCCGATGCGCGCCAAACAATTTCCCCGCTGCAGTTGCGTGAGAATCTGCTGCGCTTCCGTCGTCGTGAGGTACGGCACAGTGGCTTCGATGAGATCCAGCAACGCATTCAGCGCATCGTCCCGATGAACCGCAGTGGATGCGCTGCAGAACGCGTTCAGGATAGTCAGCTGCAGCCGGTTGATGGTGTGGGGTTGCGTCGCGCTTTTTACAGGCATCAGCCCTTGGAGCAGCGCCTGCGCATTTTGCATTGCGATGCCCTTGGTGGTGTAGGCGTATTTTGACATGCGGGTCTCTGTGTAAGGGGGGGCACGCCTTTCCAGCAGGGATGCCAAGGGCAAGGCGCCCAACCGCGTAACATCGAGCGTGGCGCCCTTGCCAGGCGCAACACGGGCGCGTGCTGCGCGACTGTCCAGAAACGGGTAATAGTCTGAATTCTCCGCTGCTGGAATGGACGCCATTAAGGGCGCCAGCAGCGCCCGACCGCCTATGCGTAACGCTTCGAGGTCCGGCAGGGTCTCAACGCCAACGCGAGTGAATTCTGCCTTGAGACCGGGCCAGACTAACAATGCGGTATCCGGCTCACGCGGACGTGTGTTTTTCCAGGCGACAATCAGGATATCGCCGTCTATAGGCGAATACACGGTGTAGTTTGGAAATGCGCTCCCCAAAGCGCGCATCACGGAAGAAATCGACGGGTAGTCCGTCTCATACGTCTGCATCCACTGCACGAATACGCCGTCATCCGTCATGTGCTTTAGCATGCCGCGATAAAATTCGGCGGTAAAGAGTGACGCCACGCCACTCACCCACGGATTTGAAGGTTCCGCAATAATCAGGTCGTAACGTGAACGGTTAGCAGCGAAGTAACTCTTCGCGTCGTCAATGATTATCCGGCTGCGCGGGTCGGAAAAAATTTCACCGACCTGATCGCTTAATTGGCGCACTGTCGACACCATCTGTGCCTCAATTTCAATGGTGTCTACCGACTGCAAGCGCGGATTCTTGAGTAGCATGCGTGTGGTCACGCCTGAACCCAGACCGATATTGGCAGCGCTGCGGGCCTGCGGGTGATGCAGCATACCCAAACCCGCAAGCAGCACCCCGGTCACTTCATCGGGGGCCGGGCGCCCGGAGTAGGGTTTGATCGAGGCATCCGGTTTGCCATTGGTCAATAGCGAGCGCTGGTCGCCCACGCGCAGCAACGAAATGCTCGCTGTTTTGCCGTCGCGATGGGAAATGACTTCAGTATTGCTGAGCACCTGCGCGCGTGCGTAGCGGTAAACGCCGGAACTCAACTTGCGCGGATCCAGCACGATGCCCCAGGCTGATACGCTCACTATCAGCAAGGCCGCTGCGGTTGCTATGAGCGGCTCGAACAGCGTGCCCGCGGCCACGCACAGCAGGGCGATGCCAGTCAACATATCCACGCCCGCCCCCACTATCAGCGCTGCTTTTAGACCCAGCTCGGGTATCAGTACATGTATCGCCAGCAGCACGCCGCCGATGCTACCCAGCGTGTTCCAGGCGTACACCGCGCCTATAGAACGCTCGCCATAGCCTTCGCGTAGCAAGCCATGGGTAAGCAGCGGCAGTGTCATGCCCGCCATGAAGGTGGTGGGCAGCATCACCACGAAGCACAACAGGTGGCTCGCTATCAGGTAGATCGTATAGCCCTGATCGGTGCGGGCAATACCTTGCATCAAGCTGCCCATCCACTCAAACGACTCGCCGTACACCCATAATGAGCCCAGTGCAAACACACCCATGAGGACTTGCACGTAGCCCAGAAATCGATAGGGAGCATCGATACGCGAAATCCATCGCCGAATCGCTAAACTGCCGAGGGCTAATCCCGTGATAAAGGCGCTGAGCATCAGTTCAAACGAATGGGTGGATGCACCCAGCACCAGACTGAGCATCCGCACCCAGGTCACCTCGTACACCAACGAGGCAAGTCCGGTAAACAGCGCTGTCGCGAGCAGTAACACAGAGGCCGCGGACCCTCCACCGGCAGGGCTGGTTTTGTGCCCCTGCGCAGGCGTATTCGTGGCCGGGGTGGATCTCGCCAACAGCCAGGCAAAAAGGGCTACCCCGATATTGATGAGTGCTGCCGTGAACAGGGTGCCGGGCAATCCGCTCCACGCTATCAGCAGGAACGCGCTTGCCAGCACGCCGGCGGCTGCGCCTATACTGTTTGAAAAATAGAGTAATGCGATCTTGTCGCCCGATGCGGCAGGTAAGGTGCGCAGTACAGCAGAAGTCATTAACGGGAAGGTGGTGCCCAATAGGATCGTTGGCGGACCCATCAACAGCAGCGCCAGTGCGAACTGGATCACATTGACGATCAGCGGGTCAGTGGAAAGTGGCAGCAAATGGGTGTAGTGAAATGCCATGGCCCAGGTAAAAATGTCATGGAAAATCAGTCCTGACAGGCCGATGGCGAGTTCAACCGCAGCGTACAGCAGCAGCGGATTGCGGATTTTTTCCGCATACTTGGCCGCGACGGCAGCGCCCAGCGCCAGCCCGCCCATGAATAGGCACAGCACCATGGTCTGTGCATAGGCGGCGTGGCCGAGGAATAACTTAAGGTATCGGGCCCAGATGGATTCGTAAATGAGACCCGCACATCCCGATGCCGCAAATAGCACAACTGCAGCACACAAAAACCGCGTGGCTTGCCTCATGCGAGCGGCAGCCTCATTCGGCTACACTGACAATAACTTCAGTACCAGCCCTGCTGCGGCGCACGCCGCGATCACCGCAATGATGCCCATCTTGTAGCGGAACAGGGCGATCATTGCTGCTGCGCCCAGGACCAATGACGGCCAGTCGAATGGTCCTGAAAAAGGCGCTGCCTGCGTTGCGGCCGGCCACAACACATGCCAGGCGAAAAACACCGCGAGGTTCAGTATCACACCCACCACGGCGGCGGTAATGCCGGTCAAAGGTGCGGTGAATTTAAGTTGGCCGTGGGTGGTTTCGACGAGCGGGCCGCCAAGCAATATGAACACAAAGCTCGGTAAAAACGTGAAAAAAGTGGCGACCATTGCTGCTGCCGCACCCGCCAGAAACAGCGCGTCGGGTCCGAACAATTGTTTGACCCAGCCGCCGACAAATCCGACAAAGGCAACGATCATGATCAGCGGGCCGGGCGTGGTTTCGCCCAGCGCCAGACCGTCTATCATTTGCGCGGCGGTAAGCCACTGAAACTCGCCCACAGTCGCCTGATAGACATACGGCAGCACCGCGTACGCGCCGCCGAAGGTGAGTAGCGCGGCTTTGGTAAAGAACCCGCCCATCTGCGTCAACACGCTGTTGCTGCCGCTGGTGTAAATCAGCAGGCCCATCGCGGCGGCCCAGATCAGCACCCCTACCATGAGCACACGCATGAAACGGCCCCAGGTGAAGCGCGCGTGTTCGGGTGTGGGTGTGTTGTCGTCGATCAATGCAGCGCCGTAGGATTTGCCTGCCGCGCCGTGTCCGCCGCCGAGGGCGAATTTATCCGGCGCCACGCGCCCGCCGATGTAACCGATGAGTCCCGCCGCGATGATGATTAACGGAAACGGCAGTTGCAGCGCGAAGATAGCCACAAACGCCGCTGCCGCGATGGCAATCAGCGCACCGTTTTTCAACGCGCGCGAGCCGATGCGATACGCCGCGAAAACCACCACCGCCGTCACCGCCGGTTTGATGCCATACAGCAGACCCGCCACCACCGGCACGTTGCCGTATGCGATATAAATCCACGACAGCGCAATCAGAATAAACAGCGACGGCAGCACAAATAATCCACCGGCGACGATGCCGCCCCAGGTGCGGTGCATCAGCCAGCCTATGTAGATCGCCAGTTGCTGTGCTTCCGGGCCCGGCAGCACCATGCAGTAATTGAGCGCGTGCAAAAAACGCTGCTCGGAAATCCAGCGTTTACGTTCGACCAGATCCTGGTGCATGATGGCGATCTGCCCGGTCGGGCCGCCAAAGCTGATGAATCCTAGTTTGAGCCAGTACCAGAATGCCTCGGAAAAACTTACCGGCGGGGGCGCGCTAGTGGCGGCGGGTTGCTCAGACATGGTAGCGGTAGCTCGTGGGGGGAAGAGCGTTGAGTGTAACAGATAGAAGTAATCCGGATATTTTCAAAAATATCAATTTAAATCAAATAGTTACAATAAAATTTTGGTGCCCGTAAAAGACCCGCCGCGCGCTCGCTTATAATCCGCAGTTACGGTGATTTGCGCAGCGCTGCGGGTGCTAAGGGTGCTAAGGGCGCACCTCAAATCACTCAGCGTTCATGAATCGACAGACGGAGAAATGATGTCTACCACGTTTGACAAGGAGCTCGACGCTAGCGGGCTGAACTGCCCACTGCCGATATTGCGCACCAAAAAGTCGTTGACTGACATGACTTCGGGGCAGGTGCTGAAAATTATCGCCACCGATCCTGGCGCCACTCGGGATTTTCAGGCATTTGCCAAGCAAACCGGCAATACCTTGCTGGCGGCGGACGAATCCGGCAAGGTGTTTACTTTCTTTATGCGGAAGAAATAACATGAGCGTTAATCGCGGGTGGGCATCGCGCGAGGTGTGACCGCATAGGGCATGCTGGTGCCTGGCGGTAAGCTGGTGTTGAAGCAGCGCTTGATGATCGTGATGGCAATCATTCACGCAGGCAAGGAGCACTAAAAATGCTACTGCTATCCAGACGCGCATGGCTGGCCCGCATCGCAGGCAGCAGCACGGCGTTGGCTGCCGGCATGGGCTATCTGCGTGAAGCGTTGGCGCAAGGCGAAATAAAATCAGGGGTAAGCCGCGTCAACGGCGATGTGCGTGTCAACGGCAAGCCCACGCAAGTCGGCGCGATGGTCAAACCCGGCGATGTGGTGGAGACCCGGCGTGGTGATACCGTGGTGGTGGTGGATCGGGATGCGTTTCTGGTGCGTGCCGGCACTACCGTTGAGTTTGGCGCAGAGGGCAGCGCGGTGGCCAAAGGCACGCTGCGCGTGCTGGCGGGCAAGGTGTTATCGGTGTTTGTGCCTGGCAACCGCATGCAGGTCGTCACCCGCACCGCAACCATAGGTATACGCGGCACTGGCCTTTACATTGAGCTGATTCCCGATTGCACCTACGCTTGCACTTGCTACGGCTCGGCGCAACTGACGCCGCTGGCGGATCCGCGACAGGGGGTGACGGTGACCACTACGTATCACGATGCGCCGCGCTATATTTTTGCGGCGGCGGACAAATCCATCAAAGGCCCGTTGATAGAACCGGCACCCGTGGTGAACCACCGGGACGCGGAGCTGATCATGCTGGAAAGTCTGGTGGGACGTAAAGTGCCGTTCACCGGCGGACGCTACTAAACGCTAATGATGTTGCGATACCGGTTTGCCCATTAACAGCCGGATCGACGCCAACACGCGTTTCAAGCCGCGCCATATTTTTGGCAGCAGCCAGATCGCGAGTATGAAAAATACCACCAGCAACGCAAGCAATAGCAGCGGATAAACCAGCGCCATCCACACCGCGCCGAGGGAGAGTGCGTCTTCGCTGAACGATGCTGTCCAGTTGCTCAGGGGTTCGGGCGAGGTGTTGATCAGCGCGCGCGTGCTGGCTTTGGTGACGTGACTGCCGGCGGCAACCGCGCCGCCCAATAGCGCCGCAGCCACGCCCAAGTCGGCGTCGCCTCCCGCCACCGCTGCCGCAGCGAGCAGCGCGCCTGCGGGAATGCGCACGAAGGTGTGCGCGGCGTCCCACACCGAATCAAAGCCGGGAATTTTATCGGCGAGGAACTCCACTAAAAACATGAAGCCCGATGCGCCCATTACCCACGGATTACCCAGGGTTTGTAAATCGGCGGGCAAGGTGTAGATGCCGAAAAATTGCAGCAGGCCCAGAAAAAACACCACAGCGTAGAGGCGCACGCCGCTGGCCCAGCCGAGTCCGGCAGCAGTTGCTAATGAGGCTAGGGCTTCCATTAAATTCTCCTGCGATGTGTCAGCGCGCCTAGTCTAGCGTGGTCGACACCTAAGCGCCACGCCTGACCTCAGCGCAACGCGTATGATACTTGTTCCTGGCGCGTGATTATGCTGATTTTTTTAAAAAATTATAATTGAAACAAATAGTTATGTGGAAACTACCATGATAAAACTGTATCAATTTGCGCCCGCTTTTGGCTTGCCCAATATGAGCCCGTTTTGCATGAAGGTGGAAACTTACCTGCGCATGACGGGACTGCCCTATGCCTGCCCGCGCGGCGCAGACCTGTTCAAATCGCCCAAGGGCAAGTTGCCTTACATAGAAGACAACAGCAAGATCGTTGCCGACTCGACCTTCATCATCGATTATCTCAAGGCAAGCTACGGCGACCCGCTCGACGCCATGCTTACACCGCGCCAGCGCGCCCTCGGTGTGCTGATCCAGCGCACGTTTGAGGAAAGCCTGTACTGGCCGGTGTTGTACTCGCGCTGGATCGACGATGCGGGGTTTACCAAGGTCAATGACGCGGCATTCTCGGGGCTTAAATTTCCGCTGCGGCAACTGCTACCGGTTTTCGTGCGGCGCGGCCTGCGCCGCCAGTTGCAGGGGCAGGGCACCGGGCGCCACAGCCGTGACGAGATTTACGCCATCGGCTGCCGTGACGTAAGCGCGGTGGCGGAATTGCTCGGCGGCCAAAGCTATTTTTTGGGTGAACAGCCTACATCCATTGATGCCACGGCATACGCGTTTCTCGCCAATCTGTTGTGGGTGCCGATTGATTTGCCGATACGCGCGCACGCGCAGAAACAGCCGCAGCTTGAGGCCTACTGTCAGCGCATGAAGGCACGTTATTTTTCAGGCTGAGTCACGCCAGCGCGCACATTGTTTTAAAACAATAGCTTACAGCGCTGCACCTGACGCAAGCTTGGCCAGCTGTGCGTCTATTTCCACCAGCGTCGCCTCGAATTTGCCGAGGCGTTCACGCTCCTGCAGCACCACGGCGGGCGACGCCCGTTCGACGAAGTTTGAATTGGCCAGTTTAGCCCTGGACTTTCCGATCTCGCTTGAAATCCGCGCATGTTCTTTGCTGTAACGCTGCTTTTCTGCCGCCTTATCGATGTCTATTTTTAGCATCAACTTGAATGCGCCGACGATCGACACCGGTGCGTCGGTGGCCGGCAATGTATCCACGATCTGCACCTCGCTGAGACGGGCGATCGCGGCCAGGTACGGCGCGTAAGTCGCGAGTGGCGCGGCATCACCTTGAGCAATCAGCGGTACTTTCTGCCCCGGCTGCAAATTCATTGCGCTGCGCAAGGTGCGGCAGGCGTTGATCAGTTGCTTGAGGCTGTCGATATCGCGCTCCGCGGCCTCGTCGATACGCGTGGCATCGGCATCCGGATACGCCTGCAGCATGATCGACGGCCCGGATTTATTCGCCAGGGGCGCGACGATTTGCCACAGTTCTTCCGTGATAAACGGCATCACTGGATGCGCCAGCCGCAGCATAGCTTCCAGTACGCGCACCAGCGTGCGGCGTGTGGCGCGCTGCTGGTCGTCGGTGCCTGTGTTGAGCTGCACTTTGGCGAATTCCACGTACCAGTCGCAGTATTCGTCCCACACCAGCGTGTAGATGGCGCGCGCGAGATTGTCAAAACGGTATTCGCTGTAGGCCCTGGTCACCTCGGCTTCTGCGCGCTGCAGGCGGCTGATCATCCATTGATCGGCGCTGGAATACGCCAGCGTCGAGGTGTCATCCAGGCCCACATCCTTGCCATCGCAGTTCATCAACACAAAGCGCGTCGCATTCCATAATTTATTGCAGAAATTGCGGTAGCCGTCGCAGCGCTGGAGATCGAATTTGATGTCACGGCCGGGGGCGGCGAGGCTGGCGAAGGTAAAGCGCAACGCATCGGTGCCGAATGCGCTGATGCCATCGGGGAAGTGTTTGCGGGTGGCGGCGGCGATTTTTTCCGCCTGACGCGGGTCCAGCAGGTTTGCCGTGCGTTTGGCGAGCAGTGCATCCAGCGTGATGCCATCCACTATGTCCAGCGGGTCGAGCACATTGCCTTTGGATTTTGACATTTTCTGGCCTTCCGCATCGCGGATCAGGCCATGTACATACACCTCGTGGAAGGGCACTTTGTCGGTGAAGTGCAGTGTCATCATCACCATGCGTGCTACCCAGAAAAAAATGATGTCAAAGCCGGTCACCAGCACCGACGAGGGCAGATAACGATCCAGTGCGGGATTGGATTTTGCCGGGTAATCCGGCGTCCAGTCGAGCGTGGAGAACGGCCATAACGCCGAGGAGTACCAGGTATCGAGCACGTCTTCATCTTGACGCAGCGCCGCGGCCGCTACTTTTTCGCCGGCATCGAGCCGCCCGGGCAATTTTTCGTCATACTGCGCGAGGGCTTCTGCCTGGCTGCGCGCGACGTAGATGTTACCTTCGGCGTCGTACCAGGCAGGGATGCGATGACCCCACCACAACTGGCGCGAAATACACCAATCCTGAATGTGGGTGAGCCACTGATTGTAGGTAGTGGCCCAGTTTTCGGGTACGAATTTGATCTGCCCGAGCGCGACGGCATCCAGTCCGCGTTGCGCCAGCGATTCCATTTTGATGAACCACTGATCGGTGAGCATGGGCTCGACAATCGCATCGGTGCGTCCGCAGCGCGGCACCATCAGCTTATGCGGCATGGTTTTATCCAGCAAACCCTGCGCTTCCAGGTCGGCAAGCACGCGCTCGCGCGCTGCAAAGCGGTCGAGACCACGATACGCCTGCGGCGCGTTGTCGTTGATTTTTGCGTCGAGCGTCAGAATGCTGATTGCTTCAAGCTGGTGACGCAGGCCGGTCTGATAGTCGTTGAAATCGTGCGCCGGGGTAATTTTCACACAGCCGGTGCCGAAGGCGGCATCCACAAAGTCATCGGCAATCACAGGAATTTCGCGCCCGCACAGCGGCAGCACGACTTTGCAACCGATCAGTGCGCTGTAGCGCTCATCGGCAGGATTCACCGCCACGGCGACATCGCCCAGCATCGTTTCAGGACGGGTGGTGGCGACCACCAGATAGCCCTCCCTGCCCGCAGCAAACGGGTAGCGGATGTGCCATAGCTTGCCGTCTTCTTCAATCGACTCCACTTCCAGGTCTGACACCGCGCTTTGTAGCACCGGATCCCAGTTGACCAGCCGTTTACCGCGGTAGATCAAGCCTTGTTCGTGCAAGCGCACGAAGGTTTCAGTGACGGTGCGCGACAGCCCTTCGTCCATGGTGAAGCGCTCGCGCGTCCAGTCGCAGGAACTGCCGAGCCGGCGCATCTGGCGCGTGATGGTGGAGCCGGACGTCTCTTTCCATTGCCGCACGCGCTCGACGAACGGGTCACGGCCAAGATCGTGGCGCGATATGTTCTGCGCTTCCAGCTGGCGTTCCACCACGATTTGCGTGGCGATGCCGGCATGGTCAGTGCCGGGCTGCCACAGCGTGTTGTTGCCGCGCATGCGCTGATAACGCGTTAACGCATCCATCAGTGTGTGCTGGAATGCGTGGCCCATGTGCAGTGTGCCGGTGACGTTGGGCGGCGGCAGCAATATGCAATAGTTGTCGTGCTTTGCGGTGTCCGCGCCGGCGTTGAAATAACCGCTTTTCTCCCATTCGGGATACCAGTGCGCTTCGATCGCGGCTGGTTCAAAGCTCTTGGCGAGTTCCATGGGTTTACCGGGGGTAGGTGATAGGGGAGGAGGCGCCATTGCAGTGTCGTGTGCGGCGCCTTCGGGTTTGGGCAATGCATGCCCTGGTGCGTTCAGTTGCGTGCCCAGTTGGGTGCTCAGTTGCGTGGCGAGGTGCGTGCGCAGGGCGTCCTCCACTGAACTGCGTACCATGTCACCGATGCCGGCTTTCAGATCATCGGCAATGCGCGTCAGTGCGTGATCCAACGCGGAACCGATTTCGGGCAGCACGCGCTGCCGTACCACGTTGGTGATGCGATCATCGACTTGCGACATCACGCGTAAATAAGCGGTGTGCTCCATGTTCTGGTTTTGCACCCGCGATATCACCCCAGCAGCAGGCGCGATGGCGTCGCGCCCGGGTGCAGAAACGGGTAGCGCCACGTCGGTCAACAAGGGGATGCCATCGTCGTCTGACAGCGTCAACTCAGCGGCGGGCGGCGCAGCGGTGGTGCGCGCTGGTGGCGGTGGCCGCTTGTGACGCTCGATCAGCGCGTCGGCGCGCGCGAGAATTTCGTCACCTTTGTCCTGGTCCTGGGCCATGGGATTACGACTTCAGGCCGGAAAGATCGTGGGTGCGGATCGGGTAACCGCGATCGCGATAAAACTTGAAGCGCGCCCGTGCGCTGGCGCGCTCGCTCTCGGCGGCGTCCGCGCTGACGATTTCAATCAAGCGCTGAAAACGGCTGAACCGCGGCGGCCATTCAGCACGCAGATTCAACAGTACCTGGTCATGCGCGGGCTCGATGCCTTCGTGATCGACGACGATGGGCGTGCGCGCGGCGAGCGGGTGAGCAGCACTGCAATGCGGCACAAACGCCAACGGCGGTGCGCTCCACAGCATGCGGTCAAAAGATTGCGCGGTTACGGCGTCGGGGCACAGCACAGCGACACGCAGACCCTGCGTGTACGCTTTGGCGGCGAGCCGGCATGCGACATCCAGCTTGCTGCCGGCGTGGGTATAGAAATCGATCTGGGTCATGCGTTTGGGGGCTGGGCGGGGGGCGACGCACGCTCGTGGTATCTATATAAATTATTGATTAATAACAATAATTTATATTATAACGGTTATCATTTCTGTGCTGCGCGGCCGATCAGGAACTGGGTCAGTAACGGCACTGGCCGGCCACTGGAGCCTTTCTCCTTGCCCGATTTCCACGCGGTGCCCGCGACATCCAGATGCGCCCATTTGAATTTCTTGGCGAAACGCGACAGGTAGCAGGCCGCGGTCACTGCGCCCGCCGGACGCCCGCCGATGTTGGCGAAATCGGCGAAATTGCTTTTCAGTTGATCCTGGTATTCATCGTGCAGCGGCAGGCGCCACGCGCGGTCGTGTACGGTGTCTCCTGCCGCAAGAATTTCATGCGCCAGGGGTTCGTCGTTGGCGAACAGACCGCTGACCACATGGCCGAGCGCGATGACGCACGCGCCGGTGAGCGTGGCGATGTCGATCACTGCCGCCGGCGCATAACGTTCGGCATAGGTGAGCGCATCGCACAGGATCAAACGCCCTTCGGCATCGGTATTCAAAATCTCCACCGTCTGCCCCGACATGCTGGTGACGATATCGCCGGGTTTGGTGGCACGGCTGCCGGGCATGTTTTCGGTGGCGGGAATAATGCCGACCACGTTGAGCGGCAGGCGCATTTCGCCAATGGCGCGCAAGGTGCCCAACACGCTGCCCGCGCCGCTCATGTCGAATTTCATTTCGTCCATTTCCGCCGCGGGCTTGAGCGAGGTGCCGCCGGTGTCGAAGGTAACGCCTTTGCCGACCAGCACCACCGGCTTTTGATGCCGTGCTCCGCCGTTATATTCAAGCACAATCAGCTTGGGGGGTTCTGCGCTGCCGCGCGCCACGGACAATAGTGAGCCCATGCCGAGTTTTTGCATGTCGGCGCGTTCCAGCACTTTGACTTTCATTTTGTAGCGCTTGCCGAGTGCGCGCGCTTCACGCGCGAGGTAAGCGGGCGTACACACATTGCCCGGCAGATTGCCCAGATCCTTGGCGAGGCTCACGCCGTGACCCAAGGCGACGCCTTGCGCGAGCCCGCGCAGCGCACCTTGGTGTTCGCTGGCCTGGGCGTAGGCAAAAGTGAGTTGGCGCAAAGCCGCGGGCGGATGCTCGCGCTTGCTTTTCATTTGTTCAAAGCGATAGGCCGTGTCGATGGCCAGCGTGGCCGCCTGTGTGACGCGCCAGGTGATGTCTGACGCGCCCGCGTCCAGCGCGGTAAGATGAAATTGCGCATCCACCGCTCCGGTGGCGCTGACAGCGCGCAGCGCGCTACCCAGCGCGCTGCGAAATGCTTTTTCGTTGAACGATGCTTCCGGCCCCAGTCCGGCCAACAACACGCGTTCGCAGGCGGTGTGGGGTACCTGGCGCAGTAACAACACGCTACCGGCGCGCCCGTCCATGTCGCCGCTTTTCACGACTTGCGTGAGATAACCCTTTGCCACGCGATCGAGTGCGGCAGCAGGTGCCGAAAGCTTGCGTGATTCGAATACACCGACCACCACGCAGCCGCTTTTTGACAATCCCGGCGCCATACTTTTTGTGCTAAATTCCACGGCAGACTCCTCCTCGAAACACATTGAAACTCAGCGCAACGCATCGAAAATTAGCGGCGATAGGGCTCTGATTATCGGCGGTTTTTCCACGAAAAGCAAAACGCCCGCATGCTATTTCACAAGACCCTGCTGCGCGAGTTAAGCAGTACTGCGCTAGCCACTTTTCTGGTGTTGCTGGGCATAGTGCTCACCACGCAACTGGTGCGCTTGCTGGCGCAGGCGGCCGGCGGCTCGATTACTTCGACCAGTGTGCTCACATTGCTGGGCTTTACCTCGATCGGATTGCTGCCGTCGCTGCTGTCGTTGACGCTGTTCATAGCCGTGCTGATGACTCTCAGCCGTGCCTACCGCGATTCGGAAATGGTGGTGTGGTTTTCCGGCGGCTTGAGTCTTGCGCGCTGGATCAAGCCGGTGCTGATGTTCGCGCTGCCTCTGGTGTTTACTATTGCGCTGCTGGGGCTAGGCCTGTCGCCGTGGGCTGCGGGCAAGGCCGAGGACTACCGCAAAATGCTCGACAGCCGCGACGATGCATCTTCCCTGTTGCCGGGTGTGTTTCGCGAATCGCGGCAGGCCGACCGCGTTTATTTTGTAGAAGCGGTAGCCGGCAGCGACAATCACGTCGCCAACGTATTTGTGAGTTCCACGCAGCACGGCAAAGTCGGCGTCATGGTGGCGCGGCAAGGGTTTCAGGAAACCGCGCCCAATGGTGATCGCTTTCTGGTGTTGCTGAATGGGCACCGTTACGAGGGTGAGCCGGGCCGCGCAGATTTCAGGATTTATGAATTCGAGCGCCACGCCATGCGCATTGAGGCGCGTGAAGCGCTGCGCGCGCCGGGCACCAAAAATACGCACACGCTGGCGTTGCTGGAGCAGGGCGGGCCGCGCCACCTGGGTGAATTGTCGTGGCGCATCGGGCTGCCGGTGAGCGCGCTCCTGCTGGCGCTGCTGGCGATACCGCTGGCTTTCGTTAATCCCCGTGCCGGGCGTTCGATGAACCTGATTATCGCGGTATTGGTTTACATGGTCTACGTTAATCTGTTGTCGGTGGTGCAGGCGTATATAGCGCAATCGCGTATCGCGCTGGTGCCGGGCCTGCTGCTGGTGCATGCGACGGTCGCTTTGCTGTTAATTGCGTTGTTCTACCGCCGCCTCAGTGTGTTTTCGTGGCGGCGCTTGTGGCAACGATAATGAGATGAAAACGCTGCGCCGTTATATCGTTCGCGAGATTGTTTTGGCCAGCGCCATGGTGATGGTGGCGCTGTTGATGCTGTTTGCGTTTTTCGACCTGGTGGACGAGATTAAAGACCTGGGTCGCGGCGGCTATCAGCTGCGGCACGTGGTGCACCACGTGCTGTTGTCGGTGCCGGCGCATGTCTACGAGATTTTTCCGATAGCCGCGCTGATCGGCACCCTGTTTGCATTGGCACAACTGGTGGCCAGTTCCGAATACACGGTGATGCGCACGGCAGGGGTGTCGGTGACACGCGTGCTGGGCGCGATATGGACTGCGGGGCTGCTGTTCGCGGCGCTGACCTTTGTGTTTGGCGAATACATCGGACCGGTGTCGGAGCAACTGGCGCAGCAGTTGCGCTCGCGTGCGATCACCGGCATTGTCGCGCAGGAGTTTCGCTCCGGCTTGTGGCTGAAGGATGACAAAAGTTTTATCAATGTGCGCGAAGTGACCAGCGCCGGACAGTTGAAAGGGGTGCACATTTACGAATTCGACGACGCTTTGCGTCTGCGTTCGGTGCGTGCGGCGCAAAGTGGCGTGTATCAGGGTGAGCGCCAGTGGTTGCTGAGCGAGGTGGTAACGACCTCGTTCACCGACGTGCGCACGACGGTCGAAAAAATGGCAGTGGCGCACTGGAGTTCGGTGCTGGAGCCGCGATTGCTTAACGTGTTGAGGGTGCATCCGGAGCAAATGTCGGCGACCAGCCTGCACTCGTTTGCGCAGCATTTGCGCGACAATCGCCAGAAATCACTGCGCTACGAAATCGCCCTGTGGTCGAAGCTCACCTATCCGCTGGCGGTGCTGACGATGATGACACTGGCGTTGCCATTTGCGTATTTTCAGCGGCGTCAGGGCGGCGTGGGCGGGCGCATATTCGCCGGCATCATGCTGGGGCTGGCGTTTTATTTTCTGAATCAGCTGTCGGCGCACCTGGGTCTGCTGAATGACTGGCCGGCGCCGGCCAGCGCATTGTTGCCGACTGCGGCGTTCCTGTGCATGGCGGTGGCGATGTTGTGGCAGCAGGAGCGGCGCTAGCCCGATTTCACCTATTCAGCATAACGACACAAGTTAACGCACTGATTTTGTTTGAAATTAGGTGCGAGATCACCTAAAATTGCAGCACTTGCATTGGGGGGGGGGGGCTGTTCACAGTTTCGACAGCCAGCTTGTGATCGAACCCCGGCGGCTCTAACCAGCAGAGCGCGCGGGCTACTCGATCAAGATAACGAGGCAGCATCAATATTTAACCACCGAATAGCGGCGGTTTGCAGTCGTGCGCCAGCATCCAGGGGCGGGTTTCGCCGCGCCCCCCATCTGCTGAGTGCCCTCGCTGCCGCTGCGGGCTGGGTGTGCGTGCTGCCAGCCTTGGCGCAGATGCCCGCTGGTGCGAGTGTGCGTGCGGGCGCAGTAAGCTTTTCCGCCGCTGCGGCCAATCACGCGGTGGTCACGCAAGCCAGCCCCAAGGCAGTCATCGACTGGCGCTCGTTTTCCATCGGCGCGGGCAACAACGTACAGTTCGTCCAGCCCAATGCGTC
>CAMDRT010000014.1 GCA_945906815.1 Bordetella parapertussis | reverse complement strand
CGCGGCGTGTTGATACAAGAGCTCGACGCCGCCGGCATCCGGCAAAAAGTGCCGCAACTCGGCGGCCATTACCAAGCAGGGCTCTACCTGCCCGAGCAGGGTTATGTGACTAATCCGCAGCGGCTGACGCAATCCCTCGCGGCGCAATTTCAAAAAGATGGCGGCACCATCGTGCAACGCAAGGTGCTGGACATCGAGGTGTCGCCCGACGGGCCGCGTACCCTGGTAACCGACGCTCAAAATATGGCGCTGCAGACGCTGGTGATTTGCGCCGGCTCGCACTCGCATGAATTCACCGCGATGCTGGGCGACCCCGTGCCGCTGGAGGCCGAGCGCGGCTACCACGTCACCTATTCCGACCCGCAATTTACGTTACCGATGCCGGTTTTCCTGCCGCAACAGAAGGTTTTTGTCACGCCGATGGAGATGGGATTACGCATCGCGGGGCAAAGCGAGTTCGCGGGCAATGACGCCGAACCCAATTACGCGCGGGCAGAGGTGCTGGCGCTGCACATGCAAAAAGTATTTCCGGGCATCAGTAATGCGGACGCCACACAATGGATGGGCCGGCGGCCGTCGATGCCGGATTCGCTGCCGGTGATCGGAGCGGCGTCCAAGGTGCCCAACGTGTGGTACGCCTTTGGTCACGGCCATGTGGGCTTGTGTGGTGGTGCGCCCACCGGCCGCGCGATCGCTGACCTGATAGCCGGACGGCCGCCGAGCGTGGATCTACAGCCGTTTCGGGTGACGCGGTTTTGATCTAGCGTAAAACGCATCAACCGCCAAGATCCGCAATTTAATCTGCTACGCGTACCGTCACGCCCTGCGCCGCCGACGCCAGTATCGCTTCCAGCACGCTGACGTTGTGCTGCTCATCACCACCGGCTGCGGCCAGTGCGCGTTTTTCTTTCACCGCATCGGCAAAGTTTTCCAGCTCTGCACGCTCGCTGCTGGTATCGGCAAAGCGGATGCTCTGCGGTTGCGGATGGATGTAGGGATACGCCGGGTCAAAAAAACACGTGCGTAGTGTCCATGTGGTCAGATGCTGCACATCGCCGACTTCCATCCAGCCTTTGGTGCCGAGTATCTGCAGCCGCCACGTTTCAGCGGTGGCGATCACGGTGCTCAGGTACGCCGTGGCGTTGCTCCTGAATTTGAACAGCATGGAAGTGGTGTCATCAGTTCCATAATCGAGTGCGAGGCGTGAGCTTTGCGCGTACACCGTGTCGATTTTCCCGGCAAGGTAGAGCATGGCATCGACCACATGTACGCCGCGCCCGGTCATGCCGCCGGCAGGGCCTTCCTCGGGATTCTGCCGCCAGTGTTCACGGCCCACGCGATACACGCTGGGGCCATTGAAATTGCCTTCCATGTGCAGCAATTTGCCGAGGCGGCCGTCCGCGATCGCGCGCTTCATTTCCTGCAATGCCGGCTGAAAGCGCCAGTTGTAGCCGACCGCAAGCGTGACCTTGGCCTCGGCGCAGGCGCGTAGCGCAGCCACCGCACTTGCAGTAGTCAGCGTAAAAGGTTTTTCGGTGAACACCGATTTGCCGGCCTTCGCGCAAGCCACGATCTGCTCAGCATGCGCGGTGTGCGGCGTGGCAAGAAGGATCGCTTCCACCCGCGGATCGGCCAGCGCTTTATCGAGACTGTCCACCAGCGGAAAACCTTTTGCCTGCGCGTACTCGCGCGCGTTTTGCGGGTGGCGCAGCACCCCCATCACCACACGGATTTTGTCGCTCTTGCCGTGAATACTGTTGACCAGATTTTGTCCCCAGCGGCCGAGGCCCACGATGGCTGCGTTAAGCATGGTAGCCCTATAAGTATTTGTTTTTAAGGCGTTATTCCGCCACTGCACCCGACCATGGCGACATCACGTCAGTGATGCCGTAGTGCTCGCCATCGGCGGCCTGATACACGCTGCTGGGACAGGCGAAGTTTGTTGGATAGACCGCAAGTTCCGTCAGGCTCAACGGAAATTCCGTTTGCAGCCTGTGGATGATCGCCTCAGGCATGCGTGGATCGACACCGACGAAGTCATCGCCGCTGGCATCGATACGCGGATGGTGAAAAGCCTGTTCCAGGCTCAGGCCGTGATCGATCATGAACGAAGTCAGTTGCAGCACTGCCGGAAATATTTTGCGCCCGCCTGATGCGCCGATGGCAAACCATGCCTGACCTTCCTTGTGCGCGATCACCGGACACATATTGGTGAGTGCGCGTTTGTTGGGCGCGAGCGAATTAGGTGTGCCGGGACGCGGGTCGAACCACATGATGCCGTTGTTCATGAGTATGCCGGTTTCCGGCAGCACCACTTTGGAGCCGAACACCGACAACAACGTTTGCGTGTGAGCCACCATATTGCCTTCGCTATCCACCACATTGAAATGCGAGGTGCACGCTGGATCACGATGATCACTGTCGTCACCCATGGTGGCAAGCCGTACTGCAAACGCTTCACGCAGCACTCTGGCGTAAGCGAGAAACGCATCGGCATTGGGCGGACCTGCCGTGAAAGGGAGGCCGCGCAGATTATCCAGTGTGCGCAGCATCGACGGCCCGGCAGTGAGGTTGGGCGCGAGCGCCAACTGCGCACCGTGATACTCGGTGTTGATGGGATCGACGATGCGCGCGTGGTAGTGCTGCAGATCCTCAGCACTGAGTATGCCGCCCAGCGCCTTAATGTCTTTGGCGATGCTGTGCGCGATTTCGCCTTCGTAATAGTCGCGCGGGCCGGCGTCGGCCAGGCGGCGCATGGTTTTCGCCAGGCCCTTGAGTTGCAGGCGCTCCAAGGCTGCGCCCGCCACGGTTACCGGTGGAAATCCACCCGGCAAATACACGTTGGCGGCGCTCGGATAGCGCGACAGTTCCTTCGCGCTGATAGCGATTTTCAAAGTGAGGTACCAGTCGACCGCGATGCCCTGCTCGGCGAGCGCGATGGCGGGTTGTATCACCTCACGGAACTTGAGTTTGCCAAATTTTTCCAGCGCCAATGACAAGCCCGCGATATGGCCGGGCACGGCGATGGCATTGGGGCCGTGCACGTTGCGGTCGTCCTTCACCGTCGGCCACGTAAACAAGTCGCTGGTAAAACCACCCGCCAGTGGGAAATCCGCTGCATTCAAAGCACGCGGCGAGATCGGGCCGAAATCAACCACCTGCACGCGTTTTTCTTTTGCCAGATACACCAGCATGAAACCCACGCCGCCCAGACCGCTGTTCCAGGGCTCAACTGCGGCAAGGGCCAGGCCAGTGGCGACCGCCGCATCCACAGCATTGCCCCCGGCCTTGAGTATTTTGATACCCGCTGCCGCGGCGATGCGATTTTGCGCAGCGACGATGCCACCACGTGAGCGCGCCACGGGCTTGCGGACATTCCAGTTCTGGACGAGATGTTCCATTTTTTGGGCGTGAGAAGTAAGGCGTGAGGGGTGAGGCGTTTTGATATGATCTCATTAGCGCACCTGACTCGCAACGCCTCCCCCTGACTCAAAACTATGCATATAGTTTGCTTGACCTTTGACTTCGACGGCCTCTCCGGTTTTATATCGCGCGGACAAGTGGGGCCGTCGTGGATTTCGCGCGGGGAATTTGGCCCCCGCGTGGGGGCGCCGCGCTTGCTCGAGCTGTTCCGCAAGTACGATATCCGCACCTCGTGGTATGTGCCGGGACACACCATCGAGACCTTTCCCGCTGCAGTGACGGCCGTGATCGCCGCCGGACACGAGCTGGCGCATCACGGCTGGACGCATCGGCCACCGGCTAGTTTGAGCGCGGCGGATGAGGAGCGCGAGCTGGTGCGCGGCAATGAGTCGATCCGAAAAATCTCCGGCCACTACGCGCGTGGCTATCGTTCGCCGTCATGGGATTTGTCGCCGCACTCGGTGAAACTGTTTTTAAAATATGGATTTACCTACGACAGCAGCATGATGGGCAACGACTACACGCCGTACTACGCGCGCCAAGGCGATGAGATCGCGCTGGAGCGGCCCGCGACATTCGGCACGGCAAGCGCGTTGGTGGAAATGCCCATACACTGGTCTACCGACGATTCGCCGCATTACGAATTCGTGCGTGCCGAAACATCACTGCGGCAAGGGCTGAAAAACGCACACCACGTCGAACAAAACTGGGTGGATGATTTTCGTTATATGCGCGAGACTGTGGCGTGGGGCGTGTTGACCTATACCTGCCACCCCTTCATCAGCGGGCGCGGGCATCGCATCATGGTGCTGGAACGCATGCTTCAGCAATTGCAAAATGAAGGCGCGGTGTTCATGCGCGTGGATGAAGCCGCTGATGAATTCAGGCGCCGGCAGCCGCAGAGGTAAAGCTGAGGCAAAGCGTGTATGGCCATCTGCATCATCCCGCCAGTTGCCGCCGCCACATGGCAAACATCAATTCCCAGTCTCGATTGGCTGCCTGTTTATCGTGTATATCGCGATCCGGCAGGGCGTAACCATGTTCAGCGCCCTTGTGCAGTTCGCAACTGAATTTCACACTAGCCGTGCGCATGGTTTCGGTAATCACCTCAACCGTTGGCGGCGCGGCAAAAGGGTCGTGTTCGGCGAAACCGCAATACAGCTCGCCCTTCGCCTTCATGGCCGTCAGATGCGCAGAATCGGGGCTATCCGTCACCAGCCGCGTGCCATGCAGGCTCGCGGATGCCCGGAATCGATCCGGAAAACTTCCCGCCACACAGAACACATGCCGCCCGCCCATGCAATATCCGATGGAGCCGACGGCACCGGGGCTCACGGGTTCACCCGCATCCATAAATTTCAGCAATGCCCCGGTATCCTCCACCACCATCGCATCCGAAAGTTGCCACATCGGCGCACGCACTTTCTCCTTGCGCGCCAGGTCGAGCTTTTCCATGGAAATCATGCGGTTATTGTCATCGCGGAATTCATGCCGCACGCGCCCAAAACGGTAATAGAAATCCGGCACCATGCAGTAATAACCCGTTGTCGCAATGCGCCGCGCGACATCGAACAGCTCCTCACGCAGCCCCCACACATCCATATATAGCACCACCGCCCCAAACGGCCCCTTGCCTGCGGGGTGCGTTATGAAAGTCTCGATGTTGCCGTCGGATGTCGCGACCTTAAGTGTGCGTTCAATCATTTGTGTTCTCCCAGAAAGGTGCGAACGGTGCCGTAAAACACCACGCAGACAGCGAAATGCTCGGAAAGTATAGCGTAGAGATGCCTATACTACGGCGTCGCGAGGCCTTGGAGACTGGAGATCACGGGATGAGTACTGGACCGCTGATGGTGACCTATCCGATGAACGCGCGCAGCCGCGCGATCGTCGCCGAGGAACTCGCCGGGGCCGGCGAGACGATCTACCTCACGGACCTCGCCCCGGAAGCGCGCGCGGGCGCGTTGCGCCAGGCCGGTGCGGTCCTCGCCAACGATATTTCGAAGGAGCTGCACCCCGGAGAAGCGTCGCTGATCGGCAAGGCACGCCTGCTGCAGTTCAGTGCCGCCGGGGTCGACTGGGTCCCAACGCGCGACTTGCCGCCTGAACTCCCGGTCGCCGGCAACAAGGGCGCCTCAGCCGAGCCGATGGCCGAGCATATCGCGGCGCTGACGCTCGCTGCGGCGAAGCGACTCTTCGCCGAGCATGACGAATTGAAACGCGGGACATTCAACCAGCGCAGCCCCAACCGCATGCTGCGCGGCGCAGTGTGCGGCATCCTCGGCTTTGGCGCGGTCGGTGTCGCGACGGCGCGGCTCATGCGCGCCTTCGGAATGAAGATCCACGCGGTCAACCGGCGCGGCGCGAGCGAGGAACCGACCGAGTGGATCGGCACCACCGAGCGTCTCGACGACCTGTTGCGCGCGTCAGACGTGATGGTGATCAGCGCGGCCCTCACCACCGCCACCGATGGGCTGATCGGGGCGCGCGAGCTGGCGCTGATGAAGGAGGATGCGATCCTCGTCAACGTCGCGCGTGGCGAGATCGTCGACGAGGCGGCGCTTTATGCGCACCTCACAGTGCATCCACGGTTTTGCGCCGGGATCGACGCCTGGTGGGTCGAGCCGGTGCGCCATGGCCGCTTCACGATGGGGTATCCGTTTCTCGACCTGCCCAATGTGATCGGCTCGCCGCACAATTCAGCGGGCGGCGGGGTGTGGCGCGAGGTGTCGCTGCGCCGCGCCGTCGCCAATTGCCGGCGTGCCCTGCTGGGCGAGACCCCGCTCAATCTGATCGGTCCCGACGAGCGGATGCTGTAATGTGGAGCAAACACCTTGGCGCACCCCTAACATCATCGCGGGGCTATAGCGCCTTCACAGGGGTGAAGCTGGCGTCCCCACGGGGATTCGGAAAAGGCCCCGCCTCAGCGCGTACAAGAGCGCGACAGCCTGAGCACCGCCATCCAGCGGGCATTATGGCGGCCACCGGGGCCGCTACGGTGCACCTCGCATCTACCGATCGTAGTAAATACGCAGTCATAGAACTCTTCCCGCCCTCGCCTACGCTCTAGGGTCTATGGCTTACTGTCATTCAGCTGCAAAAAGCCGCATAATAATTCCTGTCACAGGCTCAAACCGTCTGCTGCCGACGGCATGCTGCTGCCGCTTTGAGGCATGGAACGCTACTGCCCTTGTCCGGGCGGTTGCATAGCGAGTCGCGTGCGACTGGGACTTTTTGAACTCCGAGTATTTAACCTGACAGTGCCTCCGCAACTATACGTCTCCAAGGAGCAACGCAATGGATTCAAGACCCGAAGACACTGGTAAACCTTCGAGCAAGGTAGCCCGGGCGGCACAAAAATCGGAATATGACTACGACATTGTAGTGATCGGATCCGGCCCCTCGGGACAGCGTGCGGCGATCCAGGCCGCTAAGCTCGGCAAGCGTGCCGTCGTGATTGAGCGTGCCCGTGCAGTGGGCGGCGTGTGCGTCAATACAGGTACGATTCCCTCCAAGACCTTTCGCGAAGCCGTGATGCACTTATCAGGCTTTCGTGAACGCGGCATTTATGGATCATCTTACCGCGTCAAGCATGATATCGGCATTGACGATTTACTCTATCGCGTGGAACAAGTGGTGCGATCCGAAATTGATGTCATTCGTAATCAAATGACGCGAAACCGGGTCGAGTTGATCGAGGCAACCGCACGCTTTGCCGACCCCCACACCATCGAGTTGCAATCAGTAGCAGGTCATGGCCGCCGTCAGATTACCACCGCAAAGATTATCATTGCCTGTGGAACCGAAGCGGCGCGAGACAGCCATATTCCTTTTGACGGTCAGCGGGTATTTACCAGCGATGATGTGTTTGGCTTGCAGATTTTGCCGCGCTCACTGATCGTGGTCGGTGCCGGCGTGATTGGTGTGGAATATGCCACCATGTTTGCTGCGCTGGGTGTTCGCGTCACTATCGTGGACAAGCGCCCGGTGCTGCTGCCCTTTCTGGATCATGAGATCTCCGCCGCATTCACCTATGTCGTCCAGCAAAGCAATGTCACCATGCGACTGGGCGAAGAAGTTGCCGAGATTCACCTGTTTGAGGACACCTCCAAGCCGGTTGAAGTGCGCTTGAAAAGCGGCAAGATTCTGCATGCGGAGGCAACGCTTTATTCAATCGGTCGTGTGGGCGCAACAGAGCGGCTCGATTTGACAAAAGCCGGCGTGCAAAAAGACGATCGTGAACGCATCCCGGTCAATGAACATTTTCAAAGCAATATCGAGCATATTTATGCCGTTGGCGATGTGATTGGTTTTCCGTCGCTGGCCTCCACCTCCTATGAGCAAGGCCGTGCAGCAAGCCGCCATGCCTTTGGTTTTCGGGTAGGCCATGAAGGCGGCATTGGATTATTTCCTTACGGTATTTATACCGTTCCGGAAATTTCTACGATCGGAAAAAACGAAGACGAACTGACTACAGCTGGCATTCCCTATGAAATCGGCAAGGCCAACTATCGCGAGATCTCTCGCGGTCAGATTATTGGTGACCGTACCGGCATGCTCAAGATCATCTTCAGCACCGATACCAAGAAGCTGCTCGGTGTGCACATCATGGGTGAAGGGGCGAGCGAACTGATCCATATTGGCCAGACTCTCATGGCCCACAACGGTACGATTGATTATTTTGCTGATGCTGTTTTTAACTTTCCCACTCTGGCCGAGTGCTACAAGACCGCCGCGCTGGACGGCCTGAATCGTCTAGCGCTCTAAGAGAATTACATGAGTGTTGTTCATTTTTTTCTGGCACTGCTCACGCTCAATACTGGCGGGGCATGCGGGATCGGAATCACCTGCGCGCAGTCGGTTGCGCACTGCGGCGGCAGTGCAGTGGTTTCTCAAAGAGGAGGCGATGGAAATGCTACGTGGTCGATTCAGTGGGCTGTTCTATTCCGCTTGCGGCAGTCTAATCTTCGCAAGCTTTGCATTTAATACACCTATGCTCTGGGGGGTATCTGCGTTTTTGCTGGTGCTGACGATGATCGGCATTCGCGACTATTGGCAGACGCAGCATCCCGTACTAGCGAATTACCCACTTTTCGGACATTTTCGTTATATGTTCGAGAGCGTACGGCCAGAGATCCGCCAGTATTTTTTTGAATCGGACAGCGATGAGCTACCTTATTCCCGCGAGCAGCGTGCGATGGTTTACCAGCGCGCTAAGGAACAAGTGGCGGTTAGGCCTTTTGGCTCCGTAGTTGACATGTATCATGAAGATCACGAGTGGTTAAACCACTCGATGCAGCCAGTTAATGTCGATCACTTTGACTTCAGGACGCAGGTGGGGGAAGGTGAGCGCGCCTATGTGATGTCTGTGCTCAATATTTCTGGCACGTCGTTTGGTTCGTTGTCCCCGCCGGCGATTCGCGCTCTGAACAGCGGCGCTCGTTTAGCGGGTTGTGCGCACAACACAGGCGAGGGAGGCCTCTCACCGCACCATCTGGCTGGAGGGGGTAACGTGATCTGGCAGGTGGCAAGCGGGTATTTTGGATGCCGAACCATAGACGGGCGTTTTGACCCAGAGGCATTTCGTGTCAAAGCGATCGCCGACCCAGTGAAAATGATAGAAATTAAATTAAGTCAGGGCGCAAAACCAGGTCACGGTGGCATCCTGATGGGGGCGAAGGTCACACAGGAAATCGCCGACATCCGCGGTATTGAGGTGGGAAAGGATTGTGTGTCACCCGCCCGTCACAGCGAGTTTTCAACGCCCAGAGGGCTGCTGGAGTTTGCGCAACGCCTACGCACTTTGTCGGGTGGCAAGCCTGTTGGCATGAAACTGTGTGTCGGACATCCTTGGGAACTTATCGCTATAGTACGTGCGATGGTTGAGACCGGGTTGTATCTTGACTTCATCACGGTAGACGGTTCCGAAGGGGGAACGGGTGCCGCCCCGGCAGAGTTCACCGACCACGTGGGTTCGCCCTTGCATGATGCGCTGGTATTCGTGGATAACACACTCATCGGAGCCGGTTTGCGCCAACGCGTAAAAATAGGTGCTTCGGGCAAAATTGTTAGCGCCTATGATGTGGTGCGAACATGTGCACTAGGGGCCGACTGGTGCAACATGGCGCGTCCATTTATGTTCGCCCTGGGTTGCATCCAAGCGCGTAATTGTTCTTCCGGACGTTGTCCTACGGGGATCGCCACGATGGATCCCAACCGATATCGTGTATTGGATGTAGATCTGAAGGCGCAGCGTGTAGCTAATTTTCATCACAATACGTTGCATGCGGTGGCCGAGATGCTGGGCGCTGCAGGGCTTAGCCACCCTAGCGACCTTACCCGCCGCCATATTGTTCGCCGATTGTCAGCGAGCGAAATCAAATTGGCTGATCAAATTTATCCAAAAGTTTCTCCGAATGCGCTCATCGATGGAAAGGCGGTGGAGGATGTCCGCTTGAGCTCCTACTGGCATCGCGTTGGTGCCGACAGCTTTCAGCCGATTGATACTGTGTCTGGCAAGGTGTAACGCGGATTCGGTAGTGGCCAGTTCCGCTAACAGCGATTGATTGATTGTTTACGACGAAACCCTGCTACAGTCCATAGCTGCGGACGCTTCGCGCCCGCCATGTTAAACCAGGGACCGCACCTCATGACCCCCGCGCACAAATCCGTGCTGACCAACGAAGTCAAGGCCTTCATTGGAGTGGAAACCGAATGGAGCGCCTATTCCGACCCCATCTCGCCCTCTGAAGTCCGCCGCTTCGTCCACGCCATTATGGATGACAACCCCCTCTACTACGACGAGGCGTATGCGCGCAGCACCAAGTACGGGGAAGTGGTCTGTCCGCCCCTCTATGCTTCGTTCGCCTTTCGGCGCGCGCATGGCACCCCGGACCAGCTCGACCGTCTCAAGACTGACCGCGACTGGGATGCCTACGGTGGCGGCGGCGCAAATCGACAAGCCCTGCCGCCCGTGCCGCACGGTTTCCAACGCATGGTCAACGGGGGCGCGGAAATCGACCTCTACAAGCGCATTCGGCCTGGCAAGCGCGCCCGCACGAAGACTCGTTACTATGACATCCAGGAGCGCATCGGCAGCACGGGCCCTATGGTAATCATCATCACCGAGACGCTCTTCCAGGACGACGACGGCGACCTCATCGCGCGAGCACGGCAGACCGCCATTTTTCGCTAACCACGACAAGTCACGGAGTCACCGCAATGGGATATGCAACGCAGCGCCACTTCGACGACGTCAAGGTCGGGGATGGGCTTACCCCAGTGGAGAAGGGACCGATGAGTCCGGCGCACATCATGCGCTGGTCAGCGTCGACCGAGAATTGGCATCGAATCCACTATGACTACCCCTTTACCACCGGCCATGACAAGAACCCCGGTCTGCTCATCAACGGATCCTGGAAGCAGCACCTCCTCGCCCAGATGCTCGATGAATGGGCCGGCCTCGAAGGATGGGTCGCGAAGATTTCCTTCCAGTACCGCGCCATGAACATTGAATGGGAAACCCTCACCGCATGGGGAAGAGTGACCCATACCTATGAGAAGGATGGGTGCGGCATCGTCGAGTGCGAGATCGGCATCAGAAACGACAGCGGCCTCGAAAGCACGCCCGGCTCCGCGGTCATCATCCTGCCGATGAGGAATGGCAAAGCCGTGCCTTACCCCTTCGGATCACTCGAAAGCTGAGCCGCCCTACCCCCGTCGTTCACCAGGCGCTTAGGATTTGCAACCCCGGTTTGGCACCCGTTTGCCAGGTAAATAAAAAAGGGCTACGAATTACCGTAACCCTTTTATTACATTGGCGTCCCCACGGGGATTCGAACCCCGGTTACCGCCGTGAAAGGGCGATGTCCTAGGCCTCTAGACGATAGGGACTGCGAGGCAGGTGCTGCAAAAACGAACGACGGGTATTGCTGGTGGAGGTAAGCGGGATCGAACCGCTGACCTCTTGCATGCCATGCAAGCGCTCTCCCAGCTGAGCTATACCCCCACGAAAGGCTGCCGATTATAACGGTGTGGACCGCACTCTGTAAAGGACTGGACATATCCTCCATCCACACCGTGCAATCCGCATCAGATACTCTACACCCTGCCATAGACGGCAAACTTATTCTGTAATGCAGCGCGTATCTGCGCTACGACTAGCGGGCAGACATTTCAGCTGCCGGTGGTGCCCCGACATTAATTACTTCATCCACCGCCAGCGTGCGCGGCAGATTGTGGGCGATGAACAGCATCGTCACTTTGCCCTTGAACTGATTGATGGTCTGCGCAAATTGCTCGGCGGTTTGTGGATCGAGGCCACTGGTGGCTTCATCAAAAATCAGAATCTTCGGGCGCTTGAGCAGCGCGCGCGCAATGGCGATGCGCTGCTTCTGTCCTCCGGATAGCCCCACGCCATGTTCGCCGATGTGGGTTTGATAGCCTTGAGGCATTTTTTCGATCACCTCGTGAATTTCAGCCATGCGGCAGGCGGTGATCACATCGTCGAACCCTGCGTGCGGGCTGGCCATGCTGAGGTTTTCGTAGACGGTATTGGCAAACAGCACCGTGTCCTGCGGCACCACGCCGTAATACTGGCGCAGTTCATTCGCCGATAAATGGCGGATATCGCGGCCGTCGATTTCAATACGACCCTCCTGCACGGGATAAAAGCCTTGCAGCAGCTTGACCAATGTGCTCTTGCCGCAGCCGGAGGAGCCGCTGAGCACCGTGAGTTGCCCCGGTTTCAGTGCAAGCGACAGGTTGCGATAAAGATAAGGATGATTTTCACTGTAGCGAAACGACAGCCCGCTAACGACGATCCGCCCTGCCCCGCCTGCCGCGCGCGAAGGTGTGAGTGTGTAGGGCTCGGCAGGCGCATCCATCAAGTCCCCCAGGCGCTTGACGGCGATATCGGCCTGCTGGAATTCCTGCCATAGCGAGGCCAGCCTTAACATCGGTTGCGCCATACGGCTGGCAAACATTTGAAACGCCACCAGCATGCCGATGGTGAAGCCTTCGTTGCGCATCACGATCAACGCGCCCACGCACAGTATGGCCAGTGTTTGCGTCTGCTCTATGGCATGGGCCAGCGTGTGGGTGGTGTTGGACAACTGCCGCGTTTTAAAACCTGCCGCAAGATACGCGGCGAGCAAATCATCATAGTGTTTTTCAAGATAGGGCTCCATCTGTAACGACTTCACGGTTTCCATGCCCACCACGTATTCGGTGAGAAACGCCTGATTGCGTGCGCCGAGCAGGAATTGATCATTCACGCGCTGGCGCAACAAAGGTGTGATGACGATGCTGAGTATCGCCAGCAACGCGACCGTGGCCACAGCGATCAGCGACAGTTGCCAGCTATACCAGAACATCACCGCCAGAAATACAAACAGAAACGGCAGATCCAGAAACAACGTCACCGCTGCGCCGCTGATGAACTGGCGCACCGTTTCCACGCCCTGCATGCGCGCGATCAGCGTGCCGGTGGGACGTTGCTCGAAATAGCGCAAGTGCAACCGCAGCAGATGGCGAAAAACCTGGCTGCCCAGCACGGCATCAATGCGATTGCCGGTGTGGAGAATAAAATACTGCCGCAGCCATGTTAAAAACGCATTAAAAAGCAAGAAGATAATCAATCCCAGCGCAATAGCGATGAGGGTGCTTTGCGCTTGATGTACCACCACTTTGTCGATGATGACCTGGGTAAACAGCGGCGTGGTCAATCCCACCAGCTGCAGCACCAGCGAAGCGATCAGCACATCGCGCCAGATGCTTTTGTGCTTGAGCAATTCAGGCAAAAACCAGCGAAAGCCGAATGTCTTCGGAGCGCACGACCGCAGCTCGTCATCAGGTGCGCTCGGTTGCGCTTCATGCGCCACCAGCAACACCACCGGCTCGAAGTGTTGGTCGAATTCGCTGATGGCGATGGTTTCGGCGCTGTTGTTCCGGGCGCGGTAATAAAGCAGGCGTTCGCCGTCGCGTTTAAGCACCAGTGCGAGATTGGCGCTGGCGGCGTTAGCAGCGGGTGCGGGGTCGCGCAGCAGCGCCACAAACGGCAGGGTGAGTTCGCTCAGCTTGCGGCGCGTGGTATCGCAGCGCCCTACCTTGAACCCCAGTGTGGCGGCCGCTTCGATGAAAGTGGTTTCCGCATAGGGCGGCGGATGTTGTTGCGTGACCAGCGCCGGATCAAACGGAATTTTATTAAGCTGGCACAGGCTGCCGAGCACCCACAGCATGTCCAGTGACAGCCACGATCGATCCACGCCTGCTCCCTGCGCGCCGGCTTTGATGCACCGGTAGGCGGCTTAGGTTATTGCTAACGGATGGTTGAGGACAATACACCAAAACCCGCGGCCGTGATTTTTTGCAAGAACGGACTGGGGAAGTTTATGGTGGTTTCAGCCCGCTCTTAGCACATCCATTAACGTACGCACCGATTGCAGTTCCTCAATGTGCGTTATGGTATCGAGAACCGAAGCCACTGGTGCGGAATCGAGCCGCCCTTGCGCGCCCTTGCGGAACTTGGCTTCAATCTCGGCGCGCGTCATGCGATTTTCCGCTGTGCCCTTGGGCGCATCGCAACGTGCAGTGAAAACTACGCCGGATTTCATTTCCACATCGACGATGGCCTGCACGCCGCTCAATGCCGCATCGGCTATGAGTTCCACCTGCTCCAGTGCAAAGTGGCGCACCTCAGGATCGTTAAAACGCGCCGGCTCGAATTGATCCATCCATAATTCACGGTCAAACAATACTATCGCCGCCGTGTAGTAGACCGAGCCTGATGCCTCCCATTTGCCGCTGATGCCACGGCGGTGCGCATAGGCGTCAAACGATGCTTGGCTCAAATGTATGTGCAGGCGGCTCACCGCCAAAGCTTTGAGATCATGCTGCTGTATCAGCTCGAACAAGGCACTGACGAACGCCTGATTGGCGGCCGACGTTGGCCACGGGCGCAGGGCGATTTGTTCCAGCTCCCAGCGCGCGCCAAGTCCTTCTGTCGCAGCGTCCGCGGGCGCGCCACCACTGTAGGTGGCATAAAACCCACCGTCCGGTGCGGTTAAAAACTCACGTGTCGCAACGAAATTCTGCTCGGCCAGCAGCGCCGCCATCAGACCGGAAAGCGCTCCGCGAAACTGATGAAATTTCACCGATGAGGTGCCCCACGCCGCAAAGGTTCCCGCGGCCTGGCTGCCGGCAAGCCCGAATGCCATGGCCATTTTATCTGGATCGAATTGCAACAGGCGGCCGGCAGCGGCAGCCGCGCCGAAAGGCCCGATCACCCCCGGGCTATGCCAGCCGCGGCTGCGAAACGCGCGATAGTCGAGGCCAGCGCCAATGCGCGTGGTCACTTCAAAGCCTGCCGCCAATGCCGTCAGCAATTCGCGCCCACTGGCATTCTCGCGCTCAGCGATGGCCAGCGCCGGCGGCACCACCACCGGTTGCAGGTGCGTGGCTGTCGGGCGGTAAACATCGCACAGCGAAACCGAGGTAATCAAAAAGCCATTAAGCGCTGTGGCACCGGTCAGTGTAAGCCTCCCGCCGCCTATGATGCTGCTCTCCTGAGACTGGCCAAGCGCGGCGGCAAAGCGCGACACCTTGGGCCTATCCTCCCCCTCATAACCGGCGAGCGCACACGCCAGTGCGTCGAGCAGCAGGTCCTTGCAACGCTCGCGCACGCGGATGGGAATATCCTCAAAGCGCAACGCCGAGGCGAAGCTGGCGAAGGTTCGAGTTAAGTCTTCATCCATTGCGGGCTGCCCTGTGGTAATTCCTGCACATCGGTTCGGCCAATCGTTAATTTCCCGGATGGACTATATTGCTGCGTCAGCGGGTGGTCAATCGCTAACGCCGGATAGACTCTCTGTTGTAAACACGCGGCAAGGCATACAATCAAACAGCCGTGATTCACTGTTAACCCGCATCACCACCAGGAGATAAAGATGGGTAAATTACGCCACATTGCCATAGCCGTTCCAAATACCGATGAGGCGGCAAAATTCTACGAGCAGGCGTTCGGCATGACGCGGGTGCGCCAGTCGGCCAGCTCGGTCATGCTGACCGATGGTGTGATCAGCCTCGCCATCCTCGACAACAAGACCAGTCACGAGGCGATTGGCCATAACGGCCTGCATCACGTCGGTTTTATTGCGGACGATGTGGATGATGCCGCAGGCAAAGCTGAAAACTGCGGCGCAGTGTATGCCGACAAAGCGGAAAATGTTGCGCAACGCTTTGCCAACCGCGGCCAACTCAAAGACGGCCAGGTCACCACTGAAGGTAAGCAACAGGAGCAGCGCAAGTATGTTGATCCGAATGGCCTCAAATTCGACATCGTCAACAATATGCATGCGCGCAATTCGTGGCGTCTGCCGGTTTGATAGAGTGCGGTTTGTAAGCGCCCAACAAACCTCGCGCTAGAGCTGTGGTGCGGATGAAGACTGCCTTGTGCCCGCCGCTCGCAATATTTGCATTGGTATTACCTGCGGTCGCTTGGGCCCAAAACTATCCCACCAAACCCATGCGCATGATCTCAGCATTCGCGCCCGGTGGCGGCACTGACATATTGGCGCGGGCGATTGCGACACCGGTGTCCGAGGCATTCGGCCAGGCCGTGATCGTCGATAACCGGCCCGGCGCCGGTGGCGCCACGGGTTCGGAACTGGTGGCGCGCGCCGCACCCGATGGATACACCATTATCATCGTTGCCAGTACTTATGCGGCGACTTCTGCCTATAGCCCGCCCTCGTTCGATCCCATCAAAGGTATAGTACCGATCATCCTGCTCGGCACCACCGCGCTGGTGATGACGGCGCATCCTTCCATCCCGGCAAAAAGCGTACGCGAACTTATCGATCACGCCAAGGCCAACCCCGGCCGCCTCAACTATGCTTCAGTCGGTGCCGGCAGTGTCCCGCACTTCGCGCAAGAGCTATTCAAACTGCAGACAGGCATCGATATGGTGCATGTTCCCTACAAGGGCGCTGGTCCGGCATTGATTGCGCTGGCCGGAGCTGAAGTACAGCTCACGACACTGAGTCTGGTCGCTGTAATCCCGCATATCAAGGCCGGGCGGCTGCGCGCACTGGGTGTCACCACGCCCGCGCGAGCGAGCCTGTTGCCGGAACTGCCGGCCATCAATGAAAGCTTACCCGGGTTCGAAGTCGTGCACTGGTATGGCATCTGGGGGCCGAAGGGCATGCCACAGGCTATCGTTACGCGCTGGAATCAGGAGGTGGCGAGAATTCTGCGCATCGAAGAAATGAAAAACCGCACGCGCGCGGAAGGATTGGAATCCGCCGGCGGCCCGCCGCAGGAATTCGCCGACCTCATTCGACGCGATGTCGAAAAATGGCGCAAGGTTATGACTGCGGCCAAGATAAAACGTGAGAATTGATTTTGCGTAATATCTGCTGGTTGATGTTGATACTGAATGCCCCATTGCTGTGCGCGGCGCAGGACACTTATCCCAGCCGCCCGGTGCGGCTAGTGGTAACCGCTGCGCCCGGCGGCGTGGTCGATATCACCGCGCGTATCATTTCGCCGCAATTGACCGAACAGACCGGACGCTCATTCGTGGTTGAAAACCGCACCGGCGCGGGCGGGATCATCGGCTCCGGCTACGTGGCCAAGGCAGCGCCGGATGGCTACACCCTGATGATGGCCACGCCAGGCTTCACCATCGTGCCCAACCTGCATAAGTCACTGCCGTACGACCCGGTGCGGGATTTCACCGCGATCACGCAAATCATCGGTGCTACGCAAGTGCTCGTGGTGTCGCCACAGCTCAAAGCCGCTACGCTCAGGGAATTCATCGCACTCGCGCAAGCCCATCCTGGCGCCTACCACTACGGCTCGGGCGGTGCCGGCAGTCCGTTACACATATATGCGGAGCTGTTCAGCAGAGCCGCGCGCGTCAGCCTCGTACACGTACCGTTCAAAGGCGGCGGTGGAGAGTCGATGACGGCGCTGATCACAGGCGAGATTCAAATGCTATTCGCCGCAATACCTACTGCGGCTGCGCTGGTCAAATCCGGCAAGGTGCGCGCACTGGCCGTTACCACCCATGGCAAACGCTTATCGTCGATGCCCGAAGTGCCGTCGATGAGCGAAGCGGGCGTTCCCGGCATGGCGATCGATGCACTGTACGGACTGGTGGGTCCGGCCGGGTTACCGCGCGTCGTGGTTACGCGACTGCACGGCGAAGTGGTCAAGGCGCTGACGGTGAACAGCGTGAAAGAGCGCTACGCCGCGCAAGACGCGCAACTGGTGGGTAGCACGCCCGAAGAATATGCCGAGTTGATCCGCAACGAAGTTCGGCGCTGGGCCGAGGTGATCAAAGCCTCGGGGATCAGCATCGAGGCGCAACCTGCCAAATAGATTATTAAAAACAAATACCTACTTCTCAACAGCCGCTATACGCCCACTATGGATTTTTCACTGACGCAAGACCAACAACGCTGGCGCAATCGCGCGCGCGAATTCACCGAAAACATCATCAAGCCCGATGTGATGCGCCGCGACCGACTGCCCACCGCCGCCGAGCGCATACCATGGGACTGGATACGCGAAGCGGACAAGCAGGGCATACGCACGCTGGGCGTGCCTGCATCATTTGGCGGCGCGGGCAGCGATATTTTTACCCTGTGTCTGGTCGGCGAAGAACTCGCGGTCGGTGATCTGGGCTTCGCGGTAATCATGGATCAGTGCTGGAAAATGGCGCATCTATTCAGCGCCGCAATGAACGCCGAGCAGCAGCAACGATTCATACCGAAATTCGTCGCCGACCCGGAGGCCACTACCGCGATTGCGATCACCGAACCCGGCGCCGGTTCCGACCATCAGGGGTTTTACGACTCGCCCGATATCGATTTCCAAACCACAGCGGTGCGTGACGGCGACGACTATGTGATCAACGGCAGCAAACGCTATGTCTCCAACGGCTGCATGGCCAAACTTTATTTCGTGGTCGCGCGCACCGACCCGCAAAAAACGTTGCGTGAAGGCGGCAGCATCTTTGTCGTACCTGCGGACACGCCGGGATTTCGCGCGGGATTCTTCCATGAAAAAAGCAGTCAGCGGCTCGCCACCAATGGCACTTTTCACTTCGAGAATTGCCGCGTGCCGGCGAGCAATATTCTGGTGGGCGAAGGTCTGCTCGGCCGCTTACGCAGCGATTATATGTGGGGCAGCAAAGCCGAGGCCGCCGCCACTGCGCTGGGTGTGGGCCGCGCCGCGTACGAGTACGCGCTGGATTACGCGAAAAAGCGCGTGCAAGGCGGCAAACCCATAGTCGAACAGCAAGCGGTGGCGATGATGCTCGGCATCATGGCGATGAAGCTCGACGCCGCGCGCCTGCAAATCTGGAAAGCCGCATGGCTCGCCGACCGCCAACAGCCCGAAGCGCGCGCGCTGGGCTTGCTCGCCAAGGTCAATGCCTCGGAAACGGCATTTGAATGCTGCCGTTTAGCCGGGGAAATTCTGGGCGGCGCATCGATCATGCATGAACATCCGATTGAAAAATATCTTCGCGATGCGTCGAGCTTTTTGCATTCGGACGGCACCAATCAACTGTGCTTGCTGCGTGCGTCACAGGCGATTGCGCATCAGGGACACGCAGCGTTATTTGGGTTTTGACGCGTCAACGCTGTGCCATAGTGCGATAATAATAATCCTCAATACTCGTCAGTGGAATTTTCGATGAAAGCGCAAATCCTGCAGGAAATGAAAGTGCTGGCGGCGATTGAGCCCGCGTTCGAAGTTCAGCGCCGCGTGGCGTTTATCCAGGGCAAATTGAAACAGGCCCGCTGCAAAGCGTTGGTGTTGGGAATCAGCGGCGGCGTCGATTCTTCGACGGCAGGGCGTTTGTGCCAGTTGGCAGTAGACAGTTTGAATCGCGAAACGCCAGGCGCTGGTTATCAGTTCATTGCGGTGCGTTTGCCTTATCAGGTGCAAAAAGATGAGGACGAAGCGCAGATAGCGTGTCAGTTCATCCAGCCGTCAAAACTGGTCACGATCAACGTGCATCAAGGCGTTGACGGTGTGCATAATGCCACCCTGGCGGCCGCTGCAGAAGCGGGCCTGCCGACACCCGACGCCGCGAAAGCGGATTTTGTTAAAGGCAATGTGAAAGCGCGCATGCGCATGATCGCCCAATATGAAGTGGCCGGATTGGTAGGGGGCCTGGTGGTTGGCACCGATCATAGCGCCGAAAACATAACCGGTTTTTACACCAAGTGGGGTGATGGCGCATGCGATTTGGCACCTTTGTTTGGCCTGAATAAACGCCAAGTGCGTCAATTGGCATCCCACCTTGGCGCACCCAGGAGTTTGGTGCTAAAGGCGCCCACCGCCGATCTCGAAGACCACAAGCCCTTGCTCGAAGATGAAGTGGCGTTGGGCCTGACCTACGAACAAATTGACGATTTTCTGGAAGGCAAAGTCGTCACTCAGGCAATTGAAGACAAGCTGGTGGGGATTTACCAGGCGACCCAGCACAAACGCCAGGCGATTCCGACTATTTACGATTGATTTAGGTGCCGTATCGCACCGGTGACTTCGCATACTTTAACGCCGCCAGTGCGCTGTAGCAGGCGAGCCAGGACGTTTTCGGATTGTCCGGTGACGGCACGTTCTCGAACTTGATGCTGATGTTGCCGGTTTTGCCGCGCATTTCGATGTGATGGGTGTTGTCGGTTAGCGACGGATCGGCAATCACTTTCAATCTTGTGCGATCAAAGCCGATGCCGGATAAACTCAGCACCGCGGCAATGTTTACGTTGGCGGGGAAATGCGGCACCCCTTCGCGCGCGCTGCCGTCAAACAACACCACCGCTTCCCGCAACCCGTTCAAATCGATGCCGAGACGTTCAACGTAGGGGATGCCTTTCCATGCCACCGGCGGCTTGGCCACGGAGATGGTGACGGAATCCATGCTGGACAAGGCCGCGGCCTTTAGCGCGTCCAGCGCGCCGATGCCACCCGACGGCACGTAGAGCAGCGCGCCGGTAGCATGCGCGGCGCGCTCCAGCCGGATACGCAAGGCGTCATCGCACAACGCCCCACCCGACAGCACGATCAACGCAATCCCCCGCTTGAGCAACGCTTCGCCGAACTCACGCACGGCTTCGTGCGAAGCGGCTTCGACTACCACTTCGGGCTGTTGCGCTAGCAGTTCCTCCAGCGTGGTGACGTAAGCGATGCCATGCTCGAGCGCGAGCGGCTTACCACGCGACGCTTCGTTGCGCCCGACCAGTGCAACCACTTGCGCATCGTCCAGATCGCCGCGATGAATGTGTTCGATAAATAAGGTGGCAATGGTACCGCCGCCGATAATGGCTACGCGCATTCAGTTTACCTGTTCAAGTTGGCCCGATTGTACTGCGATTGACAGCCCCGATGGGGTGGGCAGCAGGCTTCAAGGCCGAGTTGCCTGCGCTACCGGCGGCACCCACGGCTTGGGCTTTTCCGCGCGCTCAAAAAGCGGCATGGCTTCTTTCAAGTGTGCCTGAATTTCCTTGATACGGGTCGGTCCCGACGGATGCGTGGACATCCATTGCGGTGGTGCGCCTTTGCTGGCGGCGCTCATTTTCTGCCACAACGTCACACCCGCACGCGGGTCATAGCCGGCGCGCGCCGCAATATCCAAACCCACCAAGTCAGCATCGGTTTCGTCGCTGCGCGAATACTTCAGGGACAACAAGTTCGCTCCGGCATGCACCAGACCGTCGTATCTACCGCCAGTGGCGACCGATAAACCCACCGCACCGATTTTTGTCAGCACATTCTTGCTGGCCTGCTCGCGCGCATGCTCGCGCAGCGCGTGCGCGATTTCGTGACCCATCACCATCGCCACTTCGTCGTCGGTGAGTTTCAGCGTGCGCAGGATGCCGGTGTAGAACGCGATTTTCCCACCCGGCATGCAAAAGGCGTTGATCTGGTTGGAGCCGATCAGATTCACCTCCCACTGCCATTTCGCCGCGCGCGGATTGAAGCGTGTGGCATACGGGATAATGCGCTTGGCGATAGTGCGCAGCCGCACCAGTTCAGGAGCGGTATCGGGCGCCAGTGCTTTTTGCGCCGCCGTTTGCTGCTTGAGTTCCGCATATTGCTGCGCCGCTTGTTTCTCCAGCCCTTCGGCGGGAACCAGATTACGCAGTGCAGACGCCCTGCCGACTTTTACGCCGTCCTCCGCAGGCTCACCTTTTGCCAGTGCGCCGCACGCTGCAGTGAGCAACAGCAGACACATCACGTATTTGCTATTCATCCGTTTTCCTGTCCAGCCTGAAAATCCGCTAGCCACGTCAGCGCACATCGGAGCAGGATGCCTCGGCCGCCATCGCAGATTGGGTAGTTATTTGTAACATATTGTTTTTATTATAGTTTATTTCATACGTAGGGCGCAGTACGGCGCGCTTCAATAATTCCTCCCAGATTTCATCAGGATTTTTGTCGAAGAGGGTTGCGCTGTCGGCGGGCAAAATGTACCAGCCCTGACGCGCCAGTTCATTGCTTAATTGACCCGGCGCCCAACCCGCATAGCCGGCGTATGCGCGCACTGCACTCAGTGCTTGGGCATCGCCCAGCGCACCATTCACCCAATCCGCATCGCTCATCAGATACACATCCTGTAGCACCCGCAGCGCGCGCGGTGGCGGCATTTGCGTGCGCACCAGAAACAGCACGCCTTGCGGCTGCACCGGGCCGCCGAAATGCAGCAGCTGTTGCTGTGCCGCGAGCTGCTGGTGTTTTGGATAAATCTCGCTCAGCGGCGTCGCGGTGCGGCGGTTGATGATCACGCCCAGCGGCCCGGTGCGCGGCGGCTGCGTGATCAAAATAACGGTACGATGGAACGTGGGTTCAGTCAGCGACGGTTGCGCCACCAGAAAAACGCCGTTGGCGATGACATCCTGTTCCTGTTCCTGTTCCTGTTCCTGCGCCGCGATCGGCGCGGTGAACAGCAGCGCGCCAGCTAACAATAAATGCTTCACTCGCCGCGGGTGAAGCCGCATGGTGCTAAACGTCCCTAAGTCACTACCGTGCAGCCGGCCACGGTGGCCTTCGGCAGTTCCACGGTTTCGACAATTTTGGCGCCGTTTTTCACTGCCGTCATCTCAGCAAGAATGGCGATGGCGATTTCCGGCGGCGTTTTGCTGCCAATTTTAAGGCCCACCGGCCCGCGCAGGCGGGCGATTTCACCGGCCGACAAATCAAATGACGCCAGACGTTCGCGCCGTGCGTCGTTGTTCTTTTTCGAACCAATGGCGCCTACAAAAAACGCCGGGGACTTCAGCGCCTCGAGCAGCGCCATATCATCGAGCTTGGGGTCGTGCGTGAGTGTCACCACGGCGCTATGGCCATCGAGATTGAGTTCAGTCACCACATCGTCAGGCATGCCGCACTTGATTTCCACGCCCGGAACATCCCAGCCCTCGGTGTATTCTTCGCGCGGATCGCAGACCACCACGTTGTAGTCGAGCGCCTGACCCATTTGCGCGAGATATTTCGACAACTGGCCCGCGCCGATGATCAGCAGACGCCAGCGCGGACCGTGTACGGTAACGAAACGCTTTCCGTCAAACGTCAGTTGATCCGAATTCACTGCGGATTCTATGGTAGCGAGGCCGCTATCCATATCCAGCGTGCGCTTGACCAACTCGTGGCGCTCCACATGTGCCAGTAATTTATCCAGACCGCTTTCGGCCTTCAGCGGCTCCAGCACCAGTTCCAGCGTGCCGCCACACGGCAAGCCAAAACGCGTGGCTTGCTCGGCGGTGACGCCATATTGCGTGGTCGCGGGTTTGTCCTGCACCAGTTCGCGATTGCGCACACGCAAGATCATGTCGTCTTCGACGCAGCCGCCGGACACCGAGCCCTCCACCATGCCGTCGTCGCGTATCGCCGTCAGCGCACCGATGGGCCGCGGCGCCGAGCCCCAGGTTTTCACCACGGTCGCCATCACCACGCGATGTCCCGATTTCATCCACTCGCACGCAGATTTAAGTACCTGCAGGTCTACGCTGTCCATAAAACTTCCTTTAATAACAAATAGTTATACCAATAAATTAGCCTCTAGATTACGTCAGCCTAGCTGCTGGGTCAAGCCTCGCGCGCCGCTCAACGTGCGATCACTTTTTTCCATTTCTCGTAGTCGGCTTTGATGATGGCGGCGAACGCCTGCGGCGTGCTCGGCGCCGGATTCAAGCCCTGAGCGCGCGCGATCCGCAGCACTTCGGGATCCGCAAGCGCGGCGTGTAATTCCTTGTTCAGCCGGTTCACAATCGCCACCGGTGTTCCCGCAGGCACCATCACGCCGAACCAGAACGACGCATCGTAGTTCTTCACCCCCGCTTCCTGCATCGATGGCACATCGGGCAAGCTGGGATCGCGCTGTGCACTGGTCACTGCCAGCACCCGCAGCCGGCTGCGCATGCTGCCCGCGCCTAGCGTACTCACAAACGCCGCGGGCGTCTCGCCGCCGATGATCGCAGTAATAAGTTCGCCGCCACCCTTGTAGGGTATATGCGTCAATACCACTCCCGTCAGGTTTTGCAGCATCTGCCCCGACAGGTTCCCCGCCGAGCCTACGCCCTGCGTGCCGTACTGCAACTGCCCCTGCTTTTCTTTAGCCAGTGCGAGAAACTGCGCCAGCGTAGCCACCGGCGCATCCTGGCGCATGATCAAGGCATTGCAAAATGTAAAAGTGCGTCCCACCGGGTTAAATGCAGTATCGGGGTCATACTGAAGATTTTGTTCGAGTATGCGGTTGATGGTGAGCGCCCCGGGGCTGGACCACAGCAAGGTGTAACCGTCAGCGGGTGCGCGCGCAGCAATTTGCGTCGCCACACTACCACCGGCGCCGCCGCGGTTCTCAATCACAAACGTAGTGCCCAGCGCCTCGCCCATGCGCGCCGCGATCAGACGAGAGGAAGCATCGGCGTTGCCTCCTGGCGGGAAACCGACGATCAAACGTATCGGTTTACGCGGATAAGTTTGCAGCGGCTGCGCCGCCACTGCCGCACACACGGTTGCCAGGACTACGGCAGTAAGGGTGCTTAATACTGATGCGCTATGGATTGTATGCATAGGTTTGACGCTTAAAGTACCTGCGCGGTGCTCGCGTTGCGCTCAGCTGTCAGCAACCGTATCGGTTTGCCGTTGAGGAACGCGGTGATGTTCTCGACAACATGGGCATGGCAGCGCGTGGTTAGGCCAACGCCTCATGTGCAGTAGCCTTCTGCCAAGGCCGGATACGCGCAATGACCCGGCCTGCCGCATCCTCCGCACACTGCACGTCGTAGTTGCTTTGTAGGTTCAGCCAGAACTGGTGCGAAGTGTTGAAGAAGCGCGCCAGTCGTAGCGCGGTATCGGCGGAGATGCCGCGCCGTTCGCGCACGATCTCGTTGATGCGCGCAGGCGTCACGTTCAGCGCACGCGCCAACGCATTGCTGGAAAGCCCCAGCGGAATCATGAACTCTTCCCGTAGTTGTTCGCCAGGGTGAATCGGGCGCAGCTTCTTGCTCATGGCCATACTCCTTCAGTGTCGGTCAGTGGTAATCCACAATTTCCACATCTTTCAGGCCTTGCAGCGTCCACACAAAACACACGCGGAATTGATCGTTGACGCGGATGCTGTGCTGCCCTTTCCGATTGCCGCTCAGGGCTTCCAGCCGGTTGCCTGGCGGCGACGCCATATCGATCAAAACGCTCGCCGCACCCAATTGATCCAGCTTGCGCCGCGCCACAGCTTCAATATTCACCCAACGCGCCACCCGGCGGCGCCGGTGCAGGACTGCGGTGTCGGTGCATTTGAAAGACAGAATCACCCGTAGAGTTTATATCGTGTTTCGATACGGAGCAACTTTACGCCCCTTAAAGCACCTGCACCGTGCTCGCGTTGCGCTCGGCCGTCAGCAACCGTATCGGCTTGCCGCTGAGGAATGCGCTGATGTTTTCCACCACGTCGGCGTAAGCCACCTGAAAAAATTCCTGCACATTGTGTCCCTGATGCGGCGTCAGCACCACGTTGGGCAGCGCGCGCAAAGGGCTGTCGTCGGCCAACGGCTCGTGCGCAAAAACATCCAGTCCAGCGCCGGCGATGCGTTCTTCGCGCAACGCGGCGATCAGCGCGTTTTCGTCGATGATGGGGCCGCGCGCGGCGTTGACCACTATCGCAGAAGATTTCATCAGCGCCAATTCGCGCGCACCCACCAGTCCGCGTGATCGTTCACCCAACACCAGATGCACCGACAGCACGTCAGCCGTTTTGAACAAGGTATCTTTTTCCACACGCCGCACCCCGTGCTGCGCCGCATATTCCGCGGTGAGATTCTGGCTCCACGCGATCACTTCCATGCCGAACGCCTTCGCTACTGGCACCATGTAGCGCCCCTGCCGTCCCAGCCCCAGCAAGCCCAGTGTGCGCCCGGCCAGCACGAAGCCGGCGGTGTTCTGCCAGCCGCCCTGGCGCATCTGGTTCGCTTCAAAAGGAATATGTCGCGCCACGGCAAGCATCAACCCCCACGTCAGTTCGCAGGTGGCTTTGCGATAGCTGCCGCGTAATTCGGTAAACGACACCACGATGCCGCGCTCACTGGCCGCCGCGACATCCAGCGTGCGATTGTAAAGGCCGGTCACCGCGATCATTTTGAGATTCGGCAACTGCGCAATCAACTCCCGTGCAATGGGCATGCGTTCGCGCAAGGTGCAGATAATGTCAAACGGCGCCAGCGTGCGCGCAGCATCCTCCGCTGCAATGGCGTAGTCGAACACGGTGATGTCGCAGGTCCTGGCAATGTTCGACCAATCAGCTGAGGCCAGCGCGCGGCGCAGGTAGTCATTGAGAATGGCAATTTTCATGTCGCGATTATTACATAGCTGTCGTCACTGCCGCCGGTGCTATTCCAACGCCATAGTTGATGCGGGTCCGCCGTTCACCCCAGCGTCTGCTGCCCACACGCCACGCCGCACCCCCTGGCGACGGATTTTCGGTTGCACACCGCACGACCCTGCGCTAGCATGGTTGCGATTCCACCCCGTATTTTGCATTGCTCACATTCGGACTTATCGGAGCCTCCACTATGACTCTCTCTGTTTCCTTAACTGTCAACGGCAAAGCGGTGACAGCAGATGTAGACCCGCGCACCCTGCTCGCGCAACTACTGCGCGAAAACCTGCATCTGACCGGCACCCACATCGGCTGCGACACCGGCCAATGCGGCGCCTGCACGGTGCATCTGGATGGGCGCGCGGTGAAGGCATGCAATATTCTGGCTGCGCAAGCACAAGGCGCTCACGTCACCACCATCGAAGGCATCAGCGGGGTCCATGGCGAATTACATCCGATGCAGGCGGCGTTTCGCGAGCATCACGGCCTGCAATGCGGGTTTTGCACGCCCGGCATGGTGATGAGTGCCATCGAATTGGTGCAGAAGCACCCCCATCCCAGTGAAGATACGGTGCGCGCCGAGCTGGAGGGCAATCTGTGCCGCTGCACCGGTTATCACAATATAGTCAAAGCGGTTATCGCCGGCGCTGCCGGCATGAAAGGCTGACATCATGAATGCTCCCTATATCGGCCAAAGCATCCAGCGCAAGGAAGACCAACGCTTTCTCACCGGCGAAGGCACCTACACCGACGATGTGACGGTAGCAGGTCAGACGCATGCCTACTTTCTGCGCTCGCCGCATGCCCACGCCACCATACGCGGCATCGATGTGAGCAAGGCCACTACCGCGCCCGGCGTGGTCGCGATATACACCGGAGATGACCTCGCCGCTGCAAAAGTCGGCAGCCTGCCCTGCGGCTGGCTGATCACCGACGTCAACGGTCAGCCGATGAAAGAGCCGCCGCATCCACCGCTGGCGCAGGGCAAAGTGCGCTACGTCGGCGATCAGGTTGCGGTAGTTATCGCCGAGACGCTCCATCAGGCGAAAGACGCTGCCGCGCTGATCGAAGTCGATTATGAGGTGTTGCCTGCCGTGGTCAGCGCCGCCGATGCCCGCAAACCGGGTGTGGCGGTGGTACACGATAACGCACCCGACAACACCTGCTATGTATGGTCGATCGGCACGCAGGCCGCCGTAGACACGGCATTTGCCTCCGCCAAACATGTGACCACGCTAGCATTTGCCAACAACCGTCTGATCCCCAACGCCATTGAACCGCGCGCGGCAGTGGCGCAGTATGCTCGTGGCGACGATAGTTATACGCTGCATGTCACCAGCCAAAATCCGCACGTCGAGCGCCTGTTGATGACGGCTTTTGTGCTGGGACTGCCCGAACATAAAGTGCGCGTGATCGCTCCCGATGTCGGCGGCGGCTTTGGTTCCAAAATTTATTTGTATGCCGAGGAAACCGTCATTACCTGGGCAGCCAAACGGGTGAATCGCCCCATCAAGTGGACGTGCGAGCGCTCCGAATCGTTTCTCACCGACGCGCATGGCCGCGATCACGTCACCCAGGCTGAACTGGCGTTGGACAAGAATGGAAAATTTCTCGCCATGCGCGTGCATACCACAGCCAACATGGGCGCCTATCTGTCCACGTTCGCATCCTGCATACCGACGATACTGTACGCCACGCTGCTCGCCGGCCAGTACACCACACCGGCGATTTACTGTGAAGTAACCGCGGTGTTCACCAACACCGCACCGGTGGATGCCTATCGCGGCGCGGGACGTCCGGAAGCCACCTATGTCGTCGAACGTCTGGTGGAAACCGCGGCGCGGGAAATGCGCATTGCACCGGCGGAGTTGCGGCGACGCAACTTCATCACGCAGTTTCCCTATCAGACACCGGTGGCCTTGTGTTACGACACCGGCAACTACGACGCCACACTCACCGAGGCGATGAAGCTCGCGGACGTGGCCGGTTTCGAGATGCGGCGCAAACTAGCGGCTGATCGTGGCAGGCTGCGCGGCCTGGGTTATTCGGCCTACATCGAGGCCTGCGGACTCGCGCCCTCCAACATCGCGGGCGCGTTGGGTGCGCGTGCAGGGCTGTTCGAGACCGGTGAAGTGCGCTTTCACCCGACCGGCTCCGTCACGGTATTCACCGGCTCGCACAGTCACGGCCAAGGCCATGAAACCACCTTCGCGCAAGTGGTTGCCGACCGCCTCGGTATTCCGCTTGAAAACGTCGACGTGGTGCATGGCGACACCGGGCGCATTCCGTTCGGGATGGGCACCTACGGCTCACGCTCGATTGCGGTGGGCGGCTCGGCCCTGATGAAGGCACTCGATAAAATCATTGCTAAAGGCAAACAAATCGCCGCGCATCTGTTGGAGGCGACTGACCACGACATTGTGTTTAAAGACGGTGTATTCACCGTGGCCGGAACTGAGCGCAAAAAGACCATTGCAGAAGTGGCTTTCGCCGCTTACGTGCCGCATAACTATCCGCTGGACAAGCTGGAACCGGGGCTGAATGAGACGGCGTTTTACGATCCGACGAACTTCACCTACCCCGCTGGCAGCCACATCTGCGAAGTGGAAATCGACCCGCAGACCGGCGCCACGCGCATCGTTAATTTCACCGCGGTGGATGATTTCGGCAATGTGATCAATCCCATGATCGTCGAAGGCCAGGTGCATGGCGGCCTCGCGCAGGGCATCGGGCAGGCGCTGCTCGAAGGCTGCATCTACGACCCGCAAAGCGGTCAGTTGCTCACCGGCAGTTACATGGATTACGCCCTGCCCCGTGCCGACGATTTGCCGTCGTTCACGGTCAGCACCAAGGTCACGCCCTGCACCCATAACCCGTTGGGCGTAAAAGGGTGCGGCGAAGCCGGCGCGATTGGCGCACCTGCCGCGGTGATAAACGCCATCACCGATGCCTTGAGTGTCAAAGACATTGCGATGCCGGCCACCGCGGAAACCGTGTGGCGGGCTTTGAATACCAAGGGCAAGAAGGCTCGCTAACAACCCCCATCGTCATTCCGGCTGCCGCCGGAATGACGTGCCGATTGGAGAAAAATATGCACGCATTCGACTATCATCGCCCTGCCACACTCAAAGATGCGGCGACTTTCCTCAAGAAAAACGAGAACGCGCGTATTTTGGGGGGCGGACAAAGCCTGCTACCCGCTTTGAAAATGCGCCTGGCGCAAACCGCGGCGCTGGTGGATATCAACGCCCTTGCCGATTTGCGCACCGTCAAACTCGAAGCCGCCGTGCTCACTGTGGGTGCGGGCCTGCGCCACAGCGAGGTGGCGACAGCGCGAGATGTGCTGATAGGTGTGCCTGCGCTGGCGCGCGTCGCCGCCGGCATTGGCGACCGGCAAGTGCGCAATATGGGCACACTGGGCGGCTCGCTCGCCAACAACGACCCGGCTGCGGATTATCCGGCAGCAGTGCTCGGTCTAGGCGCCACCCTACACACCAATCGGCGTGCTATTAGTGCTGACAAATTTTTCAGCGGCCTGTTTGAAACCGCATTGAAACCCGGCGAGATTATTGTGTCGGTCGAATTCCCGCTGCCCAAGCGCGCCGCTTATATCAAATTCAAGAATCCGGCGTCGCGCTTTGCATTGGTCGGGGTGTTCGTGAGCGAAGGCGCAGGCCATGTACGCGTGGCGGTCACCGGCGCAGGCAGTGCGGGCGTGTTCCGTGTGAAAGACATGGAAAAAAAGCTCACTGAAAAATTCGCTCCGGAAGCAATTGCGAAAACAAAAGTCGCCGCCGATAAACTGAATTCGGATCTGCACGCCAGTGCGGAGTACCGCTCGCACCTGATCACGGTGCTGGCGCAGCGTGCCGTTGCTGCGGCGCTGGCAGGAAAGTGACGCGCATCCATGGCCAGCGAGTGATCGAGATCACACTCCCCCGCGCATGCTGATCTAAGCTTCATCGCGCTCTCGCGCCTGCTATCATTGCGGCATGGCTGGGTCTATTCTGAAACGACTGGTACGCACGGTGGTGCCGCCCCCTAATGAGGCTGCACGCGCTCACCGTCACGCCACACGCGTCATCGACGCCTGGCGCGAATTGCTGTCGGATCGCGGCGAAGTCTCGGGCGCGGCCATAGCGCGTGTAGCGCTCGACGCCTATCGTGATCTTGAAGTGGCTTATCTGCCGGAATTTTTTTCGCTGCTGGCCGCCGAGTTTGCGCCCGCGGAAGTGGCGTTGCGCGACGCCGCTGAACGTTATCTCGCGCAGCCGACGGCCGCGCATCTATTGCAACTGCAGCAGGCTGCTGCCTCGCCGCGTCAGGAATTATTCCGGCGTCTGAATCAGGCGCCCCATGGCACCAGCACGCTGGTGAATGCGCGCGAACATCTGCAAATGGGTCTTAACAGACATCCCGCATGGCATGTGATCGACACCGACCTGGTGCATCTTTTCAATTCATGGTTCAACCGCGGCTTTCTTACCTTGCAACGCATCGACTGGCATACGCCGGCGATTGTGCTGGAAAAATTGATCAAGCACGAAGCGGTACATGAGATCTCGGGCTGGCGCGATCTACGCCGGCGGCTGCAAGCGGATCGCCGCTGCTTTGCTTTTTTTCATCCGGCATTACCCGAAGAACCGTTGATCTTTATCGAGGTGGCGCTGGTCAGAGGCATCAGCAGTTCGATCCAACCATTGCTCGACACCGAAGCGCCAGTCACCGCTCCGGAAAAAGCGGATACCGCCGTGTTTTACTCGATCACCAACTGCCAGCCGGGTTTGCGCGGGGTGTCTTTCGGCAATCTGCTGATTAAACAGGTGGCGCAGAAACTGGGCGAAGAATTTCCCCGCATCAAAACATTTTCAACGCTGTCGCCGATACCGGGATTCGCGGCGTGGCTGGCGCGCGAAGCAGGCGTTATCCCTGCGCGGCCTGCGCAGAATGTCCTCCACGCGCTCGCCACCACCGAGTGGCATCTACAGCCCGAACTCGCCGCGACCCTGAAGCAAGCCCTGGTGCCGTTGTGCGCGCACTATCTGCTCCATGCCATGCGTGACGGTGCGCCGGCCGATCCGGTGGCGCGTTTTCATCTGGGTAACGGTGCCCGCGCCGAGCGCCTGAACTGGCTTGCCGATACCTCGAAGCGCGGACTAAAAAACTGCGCGGGCATGATGATCAATTACGTCTATCACCTGGATCAAATCGAAGACAATCATGAAGCCTATGTGCGCGAACAACGCGTAGCGGCCACCCACGAACTGCGCCGCCTCGCGCGTGTATGCGTTTTAAGTAATCCCCATCGAAAAAAGTAACGGAGCAGCAGCATGGAAATGACCGGCGAACAACTCATCCCGCAATCACAGGATGTGACGTGGCAAGCGCTCAACGATACGCAGGTGCTGAAAGCCTGTATCCCCGGCTGTGAGTCGATTGAGCAAAGCGGCGACAACGAGTATCAGCTGGTGATGATCGCGAAGGTCGGCCCTGTCAGCGCCAAATTCAAAGGCAAAATGACCCTCTCCGACATCGTGGCGCCGACCTCTTACCGGCTGGCGTTCGAAGGTCAGGGCGGGGTTGCCGGCTTCGCCAAAGGCGAGGCCAGCGTCCATCTCACACCGCAGGATGGCGGCACTAAATTGGCGTATGCGGCCACCGCCATGATCGGCGGCAAACTCGCGCAAGTCGGCTCGCGCTTGATTGACGGCGTGGCGAAAAAAATCGCTGGCGAGTTTTTTGCCGCGTTTAACGCGCGGCTGAGCAAGGGTTGATGCATGCTATAAGAAGTGATCTTCATCCGGAATAATACATAAGCCATTGTTTTAAATATTTTTTTTATAACCCTAGTTGCGGGAGGCATCGATGACCGAGAAATTCAGTTTCATCGTTGATGGAAAATCCGTTGCAGTAGAAGCGGACCCCGCCATGCCCCTGTTGTATGCGCTGCGCTCGGAACTCGGTCTCGCCAATCCCAAGTTCGGTTGCGGCAAAGCGCAATGTGGCGCCTGCACCGTGCATGTGGACGGTATGCCGATGCGCTCCTGCGTGACGCCAGTGCGTTTGCTAAAAGGCAAACGCGTGACCACGCTGGCGGGCCTGGGCACTGCTGCGAAACCGCACCCATTGCAACAAGCCTACATCGACGAAGGCGTACCGCAGTGCGGTTTTTGCCTGTCGGGCTGGATAATGACGGCGTCCGCGTTTCTGCGCGACAACCCCAAGCCCAGCGATGCGCAAATTCGACAGGCGATGACCGGAGTGAAATGTCGTTGCGGGACGCACATGGCAATCCTGCGTGCGATCAAGCGTGCTTCCAAAACCATGAGCGCTTAGGAAAAGATCATGGACATGAACCCTGTTTCGCGTCGCGCGTTCTTCAAAACTACCGGCGCACTGGTGATCAGCGTCGCCCTTCCCGCCTCGATTGAGTTGGCGCTCAGCCAACCCGCTTCCGGCAAACCGCCGCTGCTGCCCGATGAACTCGATTCCTGGATTGCCATACTGCCCAACGGCAACGCCACTGCATTTTTCGGCAAGATGGACATGGGGCAAGGCGTCGATGTCGCCGTGCAGCAGATGGTGGCAGAAGAACTTGATCTCGCATTCGAGCGCGTTAACGTCATCATGGGCGACACCGCCTATACGTGTAATCAGGGCGGCGCGTCCGGCAGTACCGGTCTGCAACGTGGTGGCGTCGCACTGCGCAATGCCGCCGCTGAGGCGCGGCGCATGCTGGTCGAGCGCGCGGCGCAAAAATTCGGCGTGCCGGCGGCACAACTCAAAGTGGATAACGGTGTCGTGGTGGCAGGCGCGCAGCGCGCGGCTTATGGTGACTTGATCGGTGGTCAGTATTTTCACCACAAGCTCGAGTGGAACAAGCTCTACGGCAATCCGCTGGCGGTGAAAGGCGCTGCTCAACCCAAGCAGCCCTCGCAATACAAAGTCGTCGGCAAATCGTTCCCGCAAAAAATCATCACTGAAAAAGTAATGGGCCGGCAGCAATTCATCACCGACATCAAGGTGGACGGCATGGTGCATGCGCGGGTGGTGCGTCCGTTGAACGCAGGTTGCTCACTGGTTACCGTGGATGAAAGCTCAATCAAGCACATCCCCGGCGTGCGTTTGGTACGCGAGCAGAATTTCCTCGCCGTGGTAGCGGACAAGGAGTGGGATGCAGTGCGTGCCGTCGAAGCATTGAAAGTGGAATGGTCGGCGCAGTGCCAGCCGTTTCCGCTGATGGCCGGTTTGCACGACTATATACGCAAGGCTGCTGTCACTAAAAAAGAAACCCCGGTCAATCGCGGCAATGTCGATGAAGCATACAAAACCGCCACCAAAACCGTCGAGGCAGAATACGAGTGGCCGCTGCAGTCACACGCCAGCATGGGCCCGGCCTGCGCCATCGCCGATATGAACAGCGACACGCCGCGTTTGTGGACCGGCTCGCAAAAGCCGCACTACGGGCGCTCCGGCTGCGCGCGCATAGCCGGCATTGCCGTGGAAAAAGTGCGCTCGACGTGGATACCCGGCCCCGGCTCTTATGGCCGTAACGATGCCGGTGATTGCGCGGTGGACGCCGCTTTGATTTCCAAGTTGTCGGGCAAAACCGTGCGCCTGCAATATATGCGTCACGACGCCACCGCGTGGGATCCGAAAGGCCCAGCCGGCGTGTATCACGGACGCGCCTGCCTTGATGCGGCGAACCATGTGACTGCTTATGACTTCAACGGCAAAGGCTTTTCGCGGCAGGACGTAATGCAGGTGGAAACCGACCCTAAAGACACGCTCGCCGGGCAATTCACACGTTTCGCGCCCAAGGGCAATCCGATTTTCCAGGTGCCCGCCGAAGCCTACACCTTCGAAAACAAGCGTTGCGGCTGGGAAACCATACCCCCGCTGCTGGAGCGCGGTTCGCCACTGCGCACCGGGCATCTGCGCGATCCGCTCGGTCCCGAAACCCATTTCGCCAGTGAATCTTTTATCGATGAAATCGCCGCTGCTGCCGGCGCTGACCCGGTAGCCTTTCGACTGAAATATCTGACGCGCGAACGCGATGTGGCCGTGATCAAAGCCGCCGCTGAAAAAGCCCACTGGAAAGCCGGCGCGCGCGGCAGTCGTGGCAAAGGCGATGTCATGCGCGGACGCGGCTTTGCTTACACCGAACGCAATGGCACAGTGGTCGCGTTGGTGGCGGAAGTTGAAGTCGATCGCCGCAGCGGCCGCGTGTGGGCAAAAAAGTTTTGGTGCGCGCACGACTGCGGGCAGATCATCAATCCCGGCACCCTCATCACCGTGATCGAAGGCAACATCGTACAGGCCACCTCGCGCACTTTGCTCGAAGAAGTGCAATTCGATCAAAACCAAGTACTCAGCGTAGATTGGGCCACCTACCCGATACTGGAGTTGGCGGATGCGCCCGAGGCCATCGAAATCGCGCTGATAGATCGACCTGAAATTTCACCGCAAGGCGCCGGCGAACCATCACATCGCACGGTACCAGCGGCCATTGCCAATGCCATTTTCGACGCCACCGGCATACGCATGCGCAAAGTGCCGATTACTGCGCAGCGCATGCTGGAAGCACTGGCGCGGGTTTAATCCGCCTTCGCCCCTGCCGCGCGCACCACCTTCGTCCACTTCGCAATCTCTGCGCGCAGAAACTCTCCGCACACCTCGGCGGAGTTTCCCACCGACTCAGTGCCCAGCGCGGCAAAACGCTCTTTCACTGACACGCTGTGCACTGCCTTGACGATTTCGCTGTTGAGCTTGTAGAGGATCTCGCGCGGCACCCCGGCAGGCGCGAGCATCATGTACCAGCCGGTGACTTCGAAGCCCGGCACGCCGGATTCGGATACAGTGGGAATTTGCGGTGTCAGCGACAGGCGTTTCGGCCCGGTGACCGCTATTGCGCGCAGCCGCCCGGACTTGATCGGCATGATCGCCGCGCTGGTGCTGCTCATCATGAAATCGATTTCGCCGCTCATCAATGCTATCGAGCTTTGCCCGGCGCTTTTGTACGGCACATGCACCAGCGTTGTTCCCGTCATGCTTTGAAACAACACGCCGCCCAAATGATTGGCGCTGCCGTTGCCCGATGAACCATAGCTCACGCGCCCTGCTTTGGCTTTGGCCAGCGCGATCAAATCCTTGACGTTTTTTACCGGCACACTCGGATGCGTGGACAAAAAATACTGCCCGGTGGTGAGCTGCGAGATGGCGGCAAAATCCCTGAGCGTGTCATACGGCAGCTTTGCCTGGAGGCTGGGATTGATCGATAACTCGGGCGATGAGGTCATCAGCGTATAACCATCCGCTGCCGCTCTCGCAACGACTTCGGTACCGATCAGGGTACCCGCACCGGGACGGTTTTCCACTACCACCGGCACGCCCATTTGCTCGGCGAGCTTTTGCGACACAATACGCCCGGTGACATCGGTGCCGCCGCCGGGCGCCAGCGCCACCACCATGCGTATCGCGCGGTTGGGATAGGCCTGTCCCGAGCCAGTCACCGTAGACTGCGCCACGCCATGCGCCGCATACGCACCCATAAACGCAATGAGCATTCTGCGTATCAGCAAAGCCACAAAGTTATGTATCGACATACGCTGATGCTTTTTATCCACGCTAATTTAAGGGGTCGCGCATGGTAATGCGCTTGACGGGATTAGGGAATAGTTGTTTTCGGCGGCCTCTTTTCCAATTACCATTCCATGTCCTGCATTATTTATCCATCATGAAACTGTCCACTGCAATTTTTTTACTGTGCCCCGCCCTGCCCGCCGTGGCACAAACCACTTCGACGGGCTCAGCACCCGCCTACCCTGTGCGGCCGCTGCGCATGATGGTGCCCGCCGCCGCAGCGGGCGTAACCGACATCGCCGCCCGCGTGTTGACACCGCACCTGTCCGAAGCACTGGGGCAATCCGTGGTGGTCGACAATCGCGCGGGTGCCGGCGGCATCATCGGCACCGATACTGTCGCCAAGGCGACGCCGGATGGCTATACGCTGATTACCGTATTCGACAGTTTTGTGTCCAATCCGCATGTTTTCACCAAGATTCCCTATGACACGCTGAAGGACTTTGCGCCGATTTCTCTGCTGATACGCGGTCCGCAGATATTCGTGGCAACGCCGAAGCTCGGCGTGAAAACGTTCGCTGAATTCGTTGCCGCAGCCAAAGCCCGGCCGGGCACGATCCGCTACGCCACTGCGGGTGCCGCCACCTCAAGCCGGTTGTCGGTTGAGCTATTCAAATCACTCAGCAACCTCGACGGCACCACCATTTTCTTTAAGGGCGGCGGCCCGGCACTCAACGATTTGCTCGGCGGCCACGTCGATGTGATGATCGCCTCGGCGGGACTGGTGTTAAGCCACGTCAAGAGCGGCCGTTTGCATGCGCTGGCCGTCAGCTCCAGGCAGCGCTCCCCGCTTGCGCCCGGCGTGCCTTCGCTCAGCGAGTTCTATCCGCAATTCGAAGCGCAGTCCTGGGTCGGCATGCTGGCGCCGGCAGCCACACCGCACGCCATCGTGCAGCGCCTGAACACCGAAGTGAATAAAATACTGGTGAACGGCGAGGTGAAGGAACGCTTGAGCACACTCGGCTACGAAACCGTCGGCGGCTCGCCGCAGCAGTTCGGTGAATGGCTGCGCTCGGAATCCGTAAAATGGGGCAAAGTCATACGCGATAACCACATCACAGCGGAGTAATTGCCCATGAACACTCAAAACGAGCCTGCGCGCGAGTACCGCTACTTCCACCTGGTGCTGGTGGCTTTTGTCACGGTGCTGATCTGCTCCAATCTGATCGGACCGGCAAAAATCGCGCAGATCGAGTTGCCCGTTTGGGGCGTCCTCACTTTCGGTGCGGGGGTGCTGTTTTTTCCGATCTCTTATGTGTTCGGCGACATCCTCACCGAAGTCTACGGCTACTCGCGTGCGCGCAAAGTCATCTGGAGCGGCTTCGCCGCGCTGGCCTTCGCCTCGCTCATGGCCAGCATAGTGGTCGCCCTGCCGCCGGCCCCGTTCTGGAAACATCAGGGCGCCTACGAGGTGGCCTTTGGTTCCACCTGGCGCATCGTGCTGGCGTCGATGATCGCGTATTTCTGTGGTGAGTTCGTCAATTCGCTGGTGCTGGCGAAAATGAAAATCATGACCCAGGGCAAGCACCTGTGGCGCCGCACCATCGGCTCTACTATTGCCGGCGAAGCGGTGGATTCGGCGCTGTTTTATCCGCTGGCGTTTTACGGCTCGGGGATAATTCCCAACGACAAACTGCTGATGATCATGCTCGCGCAATTTGTATTGAAAGTAAGCGTCGAAGTGCTGTTTACGCCGCTGACCTACAAAATCGTCAACGGGTTAAAGCGCGCGGAAAATGAAGACTATTACGACCGGCAGACCAACTTCAATCCGTTTCATCTAAAAGATTGAGCCGCCTGAAAAAAAGATGGTCAGGGAGGTGAGATTCGAACTCACGACCTCCGCGTCCCAAACGCGGCGCGCTACCGGACTACGCTACACCCTGACTGAGGTCGCATTTTATCCGAATTGCGCCCTCTTGGCAGAGTGTGGCGATCGCCCTCTACGTCGTTCACCCGGGTAGATTACGTTAAACTCGGCGGTTTAAGCAACTAACCCCATGTCTGAGAAGAAAAACTGGCGCACGCCAGCCGTCGTTATTGCCTGCGGCGGCCTGGCGATGACCATAGTGCTCGGCACGCGTCACGGTTTCGGGCTGTACCTGCAACCGATGACGCTCGATCTGGGCATCAGCCGCGAAGTGTTTTCGTTCGCTATAGCGCTGCAGAACCTGTTTTACGGTTTCTCGCAACCGCTTACCGGCATGATCGCCGACAAATTCGGCGCGGCACGGGTCATGGCCGCGGGCACCATAGGCTACGCCGCTGGTCTGGTGTTGATGTCGCATTCGACCACCGGCATGGAACTCAATCTGAGCGCGGGACTGTTGATCGGCATGGCGATGGGCTGTTGCGGATTCAGCACAGTCTACGGTGTGATCGGGCGCGTGGTGCCCGCGCATAAACGCAGCACGGCGATGGGCATCGTTGGTGCGGCTGGCTCCATGGGGCAGTTTCTGATGCTGCCCTACGGCCAGTTGCTGATCAACCATATGGGCTGGCAGCAAGCGCTGCTGATTCTGGCGTTTACGGTGCTGCTACTGCTGCCACTCTCAAGCGCACTGGTTGAAGACCGAACTACGCAGGCGCAGGCCTTATTCAAGCAATCGATCCCGGCGGCGCTGCGCGAGGCCTTCAGCCATCGCGGCTTTGTGCTGATGTGCATCTCCTATACGGTGTGCGGGTTTCAACTGTTATTTGTGTCGGTGCATTTTCCGGCCTACCTGATCGATCAAAAAATGACGCCCGTCACCGGCATGATCGCACTGGCGTTGATCGGGCTGTTCAATACCTTTGGCAGCTACACCTGGGGCTGGCTGGGCAGCCGCTACACCAAAAAATACCTGCTGGCGACGCTGTATTTCACACGTTCGATGGTGGTGCTGGCCTTCGTCCTGTCGCCGTTGTCGCCGATGACGGTCTATCTATTTTCATCGGCCATCGGATTTTTATGGCTCGGCACAGCGCCGATTACCGGTGCCATGATCGCGCAAATTTTCGGCCCACGTTATCTGTCCACCCTCAGCGGCTGCGCCTTTATGTTTCATCAAGTCGGCAGCTTTCTCGGCGTGTGGCTCGGCGGCCGCATATTTGATAGCACCGGCGCCTACACCCAGATGTGGTGGATCATCATCATCGCCGGTTTCGTTGCGGCGCTGCTCACCCTGCCGGTGGATGAGCGTCAGATTCCGCGCGCCGCGGCGGCACCTGCCTGAACGCCGTTCAGGACATGGGCCTTGCGGCTTCGCCGCGCAGCCATGCGCGAAATGCCGCCACCGCCGGGCGCTCATCCGCGTGTTCGCTGCACGCCATGTAATAACCGTCGGGCAAATTCACCAGCAGATCAAACGGCGCCACCAGCTTACCGCTGGCGATATCTTCGGTCGCCAGCACCGGCATGCTGGTCAACACGCCCACGGCGTCTATTGCCGCCTCGAAAGCCAGCACTGCATGGCTGAAATGCGGACCTTTGTTGGCATCCACGTCACTCACCCCCGCCGCATCCAGCCAGCATCCCCAGAACGGCTCGTTGTCGTAGAGTGCGCCGGTGTCATCGTGCAGCAGCAGGTGATGCTTCAGGTCTGCCGGCGTTTTTAACGGATGCGGATGATCCGCTGCCAGCAACTTCGGACTGCAGATCGGCGTAATACTGAGATCCATCAGGCGTTCCAGTTGCACGCCAGGCACATTACCGCGGCCATAAAATATCGCCACATCCGAATCCGCTAGCCAGGCCTCAACCGTGGCGCGCTCCGCGACATCGCCTTTGCCATCCACACTGACCCGGCGCATGCGCGCGGAAATACGCACGTCAATTTCCGGATGCGCAGCGATAAACCGATGCAAACGCGGCATCAGCCAACGCGATGCAAACGATGGCGCAGCACTGACCGTAAGCGATCCACCGCCTTGCTGGCTGCGCAGGTGTGCCACTGCCTGCGCCAAACAGTCAAAGCCCTCACCCAGCTTGGGCAATGCGGCCTTGGCGACGTCGGTGAGCTCCAGCGCGCGGTTGTAGCGGCGGAACAGTTGCACGCCGAGGTAATCCTCCAGCGTGCGTATCTGATGGCTCACCGCGGCAGAAGTGACATTGAGTTCGAGTGCAGCCTTTTTAACGCTTAAGTGGCGCGCGGCAGCCTCGAAAGCCTTCAGCGAATTTAGTGGGGGTAGGCGTACCGGCATGATTTCTTCTATTTAGTTTATCTAATCTAAAATTTCAATAGATGTAGGTTGATGCGGTGCAGCATTATAATCATAATCCAGTCTACAGGTATGCAGTAAGTAATTGATATTACGGACCTAATAATTTCTAACTGTGATGACGATTTACATAATAACTAGGAGACTTAGCATGCAAAAGACTTTGATAGTAGCGGATAGTTCAGAATTGTTTAGAAAAATTGATGCACTTGAGTTGTCCCCCAGCGTGCGCTCGCAAGCGATGTGGGCACTGCAACTCGCGGACAGGATCGTTGGCGCCGTTTGCTGGGTTTTCAGCAAGACCGAGCAACTCGGCGTCGGCCCGACAGCAACTTCCGCCAGGCCGGTGAACACCACGCTCAAGCACCAGTAACAGCACCGAGCCTCGCCAGGACGCCCCACGTCCGGGCGAGGCCGCTTTATTTTGCAGCGGAATGCTGCGCTGCCGCCTGAGCGCGCACGCTATCGAATGCCGCCAGTATCATGCAGCCAAGGTCGGCGGGCATCGGCACCACATCAACGAAACTGGAAATTTAACGCGCCAGCGCCGCCCAGCTTCACCAGCGACTCCGCTGCTGCCGCACCAAACCGTTTGGCAAAACGCTCGGCGACGTTTTCGCGCGGCGTGAAATCCACAATGTCTTCCGCCTTGATCACATCGCGCGCGACTTGTTCGGTGCTGCCCAGCGCATCGGCAAGACCGAGTTCGATGCTCTTTTGCCCCACCCATACCAGGCCTGAAAACATATCCGGCGTTTCTTTCAGGCGCTTGCCGCGCCCCTTGCGCACGACCTCGACAAACTGCTCATGTATCTCCGTAAGCATTTGTTTCGCATGTGTTTTTTGCTGATCGTTTAACGGGGAGAAAGGATCCAGAAAACCCTTGTTTTCGCCTGCCGCCAGCAGCCGCCGCTCGACGCCGAGTTTTTCCATGGTGCCGGTAAAACCAAAGCCATTCATCAGCACACCAATGGAGCCGATCAGACTGGCCTTGTTGACGTAAATTTTGTCCGCCGCCACCGCCACGTAATATCCGCCCGACGCGCACACATCTTCAACCACCGCATACAGCGGTATGTCGGGATATTTGACGCGCAGCCGTTTAATTTCATCGCTGATGTAGCCCGATTGCACCGGGCTGCCGCCGGGACTGTTGATGCGCAGAATAACGCCTTGCGTGCGTTTATCCTTGAACGCCTCAGCGAGCCCCAGCATCACTGCATCGGCACTCGCCGGCGCGCCCGATGCGATGACGCCGTTGATTTCGACCAGCGCGGTGTGCTTGCCATGCGCGCCGTCCTTTTTGCCAAACCAGCCCATAGCGATAAACAGCACGATGAAGAGGTAGACAAATATCAGAAACTTGAAAAGTATGCCCCAGCGCCGCGCGCGGCGCTGCTCAGTCACTGCTGCCAGCGCTAATTTTTCCAGTACCTCACGTTCCCAGCCGGGATTATTTTCGGCCATTTTAAATTTCCTTCATCAGTAAAACCTGGCCATCGCGCTCTACGATGGCGACGGGCTCGAGACGCTTGCCCGGACACGGTCCTGTCACGCAGACGCCCGTGTGCGGCAAATACATCGCGCCGTGCGTGGCGCAAATCAAGTATAGCTTGGAATAGTCGAAAAACGCGCCGCTGGCCCAGTCCATTTCCATCGGCACATGCGCACAGCGATTGAGGTACGCGTAGACCGTGCCGCCGTAGCGCACCGCAAAAGCCGGCTGTTCACCCTGCGCAGTGCTCACCGTGAAGCGCACGCCTACGCTACCGTCGGTAAGCGCGCCGCTGGCGCAAATTACGCGTGGTCCGTCAGCCATGTTGCCAGTTCGCCAAATGAATCGAGACACGCCAGCGGATCATGCGCCAGTAAATTGGCGCGCGGATGCGCACCATACGCCACACCCACGCGCGCCACCTGTGCTGCGACGGCCATTTCCATATCGTGCGAGGTGTCGCCTATCATCAGTGCGCGCTCGCACGGTATATCAAGTTCTTCCAGCAGCCACAACAACATGCCCGGATGCGGTTTGCTAAAGCCTTCGTCGCCACAGCGCGTAGCGTGAAACAGATGATTCAGGCCAGTACTCTGCAATGCGCGATCCAGCCCGCGGCGGCTTTTGCCGGTGGCCACCGCCAGCATGAACCCGCAAGCATGCAATGCACGCAACATCTCCGTCGCCCCGCTGAACAAGGTAGTGTCGTTATCCTGTCGGGTGAAATGAAGCCGGTAACGCTCCAGCAGCGCGGGATAGCCTGCGGTTGGGAAATCCGGCAGCAGATATTTCAGTGCGTCGGAAAGGCCAAGACCAATCACATAGCGCGCGTTTTCCTCGCTCGGCACCGGCAACTCCAGATCAGCGCAAGCTTGACGCAGCGATGCGGTAATCGCCGCTGCCGAATCCATCAATGTGCCGTCCCAATCGAATACCAATAGATCAAATTGTCTGGGCATGGCCTGATTTTAGATGTTCGAGAAATGCCCGCAACTCCTGCGGCAGCGGCGCTTCAAACCGCAGCGGCGTCGCACTGTCCGGATGCAGGATGGTGGTTTGGCAGGCGTGCAAAAACATGCGCTTAAGTGTCTGTTTTTTAAGTATTTTATTTAGAGGAAAGTCGCCGTATTTATCGTCGCCGGCAATTGGAAATCCGAGATGCGCCAGATGTACTCTAATCTGGTGCGTGCGCCCGGTTTTAAGCTCCGCTTCAAGCAAACTGAAGGGCGGATTGGCGTGCGGCCACGATTCGCGCAATCGAAATATAGTATGCGCCGCCTGCCCCTCGTCGTTCACCGCAACCCGCCGCTCGCCGTTGGCCAAAAGATGTTTTTGCAGCGGCAGTTTCACTGCGCGTTTGGCGTCGTGCCAGTGACCGGACACCAGCGCCAGATAAATTTTTTGCACGCGACCCTCGCGCAACTGCGCGTGCAGGTTCACCAGCGCAGAGCGCTTTTTCGCCAGCATCAGCACGCCCGAGGTATCGCGATCCAAGCGGTGCACCAGTTCCAGGAATTTAGCCTCGGGCCGCGCCGCGCGCAGTTGTTCAATTGCGCCCAGACTCACACCACTACCCCCATGCACTGCCACACCGGAGGCTTTGTTAATCACCAGCAGTGCGGCGTCCTCGTACACAATGTCGAATGTGATGCGCGCGCCCGGCTTGGGTGCCGCCTGCAGCGCGGGTGGCGCCGTGCGGACGGGTGGAATACGCACTTTATCCCCGTCCTGTAAGCGGTAATCCGGGCCGATGCGCCCGCTATTGACGCGTACTTCACCGCTGCGCAGGATGCGGTAGACATGGCTCTTGGGCACCCCTTTAAGCCATCTTATCAAGTAGTTGTCTATGCGCTGGCCGGATTCTTCGGCGCCTACTTCGCACCAAATTACCTTTTCTTTACTTAACTGCTTCATTTGATTATACTATTTCTCAGTGCACCATCCTGGTTCCCCCAGTATCTGATGCGGACTTCACGGAAATCGCGCGATTTTTTTCGCGTGTTCAGGACGTAAGCCGCAGGGTTGCAGGGTCCAGCTTCCACGATGCGAAGCGGTTTTACGGCCTGTAGCCCACGGATGAACAAGGATCGCACCAGTACGTCAGAATCAGAACCAGAGCCGTCCCTGCCAAGCCGCGTCAAATACGCAACCGCAGGCCCGGGAACAGCGGTTAATGTCGCTCACCGCGAAGTAGCGATAGTAGTCGAAATACGCGCTCAAGACACCGTTTGAATATTACGGATACGCCTGACTTTACAGAGGCGGGTCCGCAACCGGCAAAACCAAAAACTTCGAATCAGCCAGTATGTTTTATACCGCTACAGACTGAAATTAAGTATTGCCGCCTGCGTGAGAACGCAGCGGCGACGGCTTTGCCCATCCCGTGGCACATTGAGCGCGGGAGAACAAGATGAAAAGAATGTTGTTTAACGCAACGCAAGCCGAGGAGCTGCGCGTTGCGATAGTCGATGGTCAAAAGTTGGTCGATCTCGACATCGAATCCTCGTCCAAAGAGCAAAAAAAGAGCAATATCTATAAAGGCATTATCACCCGCGTCGAGCCCAGCCTCGAAGCCGCTTTTATCGATTACGGTTCTGAACGCCACGGCTTTTTGCCGTTTAAGGAAGTTGCCCGCGCTTACTTCAAGCCCGGTGTAGATGCCGCCAAAGCGACCATCAAAGAAGCCCTGCGCGAAGGCCAGGAAATCATTGTTCAGGTGGATAAAGACGAGCGCGGCAACAAAGGCGCCGCGCTCACCACGTTTATCAGTCTGGCGGGCCGCTATCTGGTGCTGATGCCCAACAACCCGCGTGGCGGCGGCGTGTCGCGCCGCATCGAGGGCGAGGACCGCAACGAATTGCGCGATGTGATCGACGATCTCGAAATCCCCAATGGCATGAGCGTCATTGCGCGCACCGCCGCCATCGGCCGCGAAGCCGAAGAACTCAAGTGGGATTTGAACTACCTGATGAAGCTGTGGGAGGCCATCGACAGCGCTTCCAAGCCGCAGCACGAAGAGGTCAAAGAAGGCAGCAGCGGCAAGCCCAAGCGGCTGAACCCAGCGCCGTTCCTGATTTACCTCGAAAGCAATCTGGTGGTGCGCGCCATTCGCGATTATTTTCACGATGAAATCGGCGAAATCCTCATCGACACTGCAGACATACACGAGCAGGCACAGCACTTCATGTCGGTGGTGATGCCGACCAAGGTGAGTCTGGTCAAGCACTATCGTGACGATGTGCCGCTGTTTTCGCGCTTCCAGATTGAGCATCAGATCGAGACCGCACATTCGCGCTCGGTGAATCTGCCTTCCGGCGGTGCCATCGTCATCGATCACACCGAAGCGCTGGTGTCGGTGGACGTGAACTCCGCGCGCGCCACGCGCGGCCACGACATCGAGGAAACCGCGTTCCGCACCAATCTTGAGGCTGCCGAAGAAGTAGCACGCCAGCTGCGTTTGCGCGATCTGGGCGGTCTGGTGGTGATCGATTTCATCGATATGGAAAATCAACGCAATCAGCGCGAAGTCGAAAACCGGCTGCGCGATTCGCTGCGCTATGACCGCGCACGCGTACAACTGGGCAAGATTTCACGTTTCGGGCTGATGGAGTTGTCGCGCCAGCGGCTGCGTCCATCTCTCGGCGAATCCAGCCATCAGCCCTGCCCTCGCTGCCACGGCACCGGCCACATTCGCGGCACCGAATCCACCGCGCTACACATCTTGCGCATCCTGCAGGAAGAATCGATGAAGGAAAACACCGCCGCCGTGCATGCACAAGTGCCGGTCGACGTGGCGACGTTCCTGCTCAACGAAAAGCGCCTCGATATTCAGCAGTTTGAAACGCGTCATCGCGTCACCGTTACGGTGATACCGAACGTCAATCTGGAAACGCCCAATTACTCGATCAGCCGACTGCGCCACGACGATCTGAATCAAAGCGAGCAGCTGCCGCCCAGCTACGCGATGGTCAAAGCGCCGGAAGCCGTCGAAAAGCCTGCTGCAGCCGCCGAAGCTGCCGCGCCGCGTCAGGAAGCCGCGGTCAAGGGCATCCTGCCACCCGAGCGTCCGCCCGCGCCTGCCGCAACGGAGCAGCAGACCTCAGCGCCCACCGCCACACCCGCCCCGGTCGCGCACCTCGCATCGGACCAACCGTCGATCATCGGCAAGATTTTTGGCTGGTTCCGACACAAGCCGCTGGAGACCGTTGCAGAGACTACGGCAGTAGCAGCCACCGCAAGCGCAGCAGCTCCCGGCAGCCGCGAAAAACGCGAAGAAGGCCATCGCGACCGTCCCCGTTCAGGGGGGCCGCGCCGGGATCGCGACGGCAACCGCGACAGCGGACGCAATCGTCATCGGTCGGAGCGTGGCGCTCGTGGCGCTGAAGGTGAGCGCAGCGAACGTCCGCCCAAGAACGAGCGTGACGATAGCCGTCACCGTGGCCAGCAGCAGCGTAATGTGCCCAAGCGCGAAGGTGAGGAAACAACTGCAGCGCCGATCGACGCCACAACAGCACTGGCGCCACCGCAGGATCAAGCAGATATCGCCAACACGGCCAGCGCTGCTGGTCATACCGGCACCGGCAGCCCCCATGAAAATCGCGGCCGCGGCCGTCCCCGTGGGCGCGGTCGCGGCCGCGGGCGCGGTGAAGCACAAACGCCGGACAGCAGTGCACCTGGCGCAACCGTAGCAGCAGGCGCAACCGCTAATGACGCGGGCGACACGGCCTCCGAGCATGAACCACGCGGCGAGCGCCGTTACCGCTATCCGCGCACGCCGTTTGTGCCACGTCCGCGCACCGGCTACGCTGACCCTGCGGACGCTGTCGCCGAAACACCTGCAGCGCTTGCGCATGTCGAATTTCCTGTGCCGCCATCCGTTCCAGTGCCGCCCATGGCCGAAGCGCCAGCGCCGGCAGCACCGGTGTTGAGTGCAGCGCTGGAAAACACAGTAGAGTCCGTCGCAGCACCGGTGCCTGTGGTAGCGCCGGTGATCACGGCGCCGCTTGTCGTAGCCGTGCAGGCACCGCCGGTGGAGGCAGTGCCCCTCGTCGCAGCAGAGCCTGCGCCCGCCAGCGTGCCGCCGGTCGTGACAGCGGCTGCTAAAGCGGTGCCCGTGTCGCCTGCGCCGCTCCAATTCGACTGGGCTAGCGGCCTGACGCAAATCGAGACAGTGCAAGGCAAGGAGCAAAACGCGTTGGCACCCGATGCAACGCCCGCACCCCGTGTGCGACGCACGCGACCGGCGCCGCTAACCATCGCTGAGGAACCGCTGAAGCAGGTAGAAACCCAACAGCCACCGAGTCAGGGCTAGCCAGGAAATATTCCCCTGTCCGTTGCAGCCGCAAACGCTGCGCGGACAGAATCGGATGCATTGACCCGTGCGTTGTGGAAAACCGCAGCCGGGCGTTGTCGCGACCTACGCCCTATGCCGCGCGTATAAACAAGCGCTCCCGCAATACCCGCAATTCGTCACGCAGCGTCGCCGCTCTTTCAAATTCCAGATTTTTGGCAGCGTCGAACATGGCTTTTTCGACTTGTTTGATTTCGCGCGTCATATCCTTGGGCCCCATCGCCTCGTATCGCATCTGATTCTGCGCGGCCTTTAACTCCAGCCTTGCTTCATCGTGCTGGTAAACGCCATCGATGATGTCCTTGATGCGCTTTTGCACGCCGGTGGGCGTGATGCCGTTGGCCTGGTTAAATAAGACCTGCTTGCTGCGCCTGCGGTCGGTTTCACCAATGGCGCGTTTCATGGAATCGGTGACGCGATCGGCATACAGTATCGCCATGCCATTGATGTGCCGCGCCGCACGGCCTATGGTCTGAATCAACGAACGCTCCGAGCGTAGAAAGCCTTCCTTGTCGGCATCGAGTATCGCCACCAGCGACACTTCCGGAATATCCAGGCCCTCGCGCAGCAGATTGATCCCCACCAGCACATCAAACTCGCCCAGCCGCAGATCGCGGATGATTTCCACGCGTTCGACGGTGTCGATATCCGAGTGCAGGTAGCGCACCTTGATGCGATGTTCGGAAAAATACTCGGTGAGGTCCTCCGCCATGCGTTTGGTGAGCGTGGTCACCAGCACGCGCTCGCCGATATTCACGCGCAGATAAATTTCCGACATCAAATCGTCCACCTGCGTGACAGCCGGGCGCACGTCTATGCGCGGGTCGATGAGCCCGGTGGGACGCACCACCTGCTCCACCACCTGAGCCTGATGTGCGCTTTCATACACCGACGGCGTGGCCGAGGCAAAAATTGTGCGGCGCATGAGTTTTTCAAACTCATCGAACCTGAGCGGTCGATTATCCAGCGCCGAAGGCAGGCGAAAGCCGTAATTCACCAGATTTTCCTTGCGCACGCGGTCGCCCTTGTACATGCCGCCGACTTGCGGAATGGTGACATGGCTTTCATCGAGAAACATGATCGCATCCTGCGGCAGATAGTCGATCAGTGTCGGCGGCGGCTCTCCCGGTTTGCGGCCCGACAGGTGCCGCGAATAATTCTCAATGCCTTTGCAAAAGCCCATTTCGTTGAGCATTTCCAGATCAAAGCGCGTGCGCTGCTCGATGCGCTGGCATTCGACCAGTTTTTGTTCCTTCTGATAAAACTCGATGCGCTCGCGCAGTTCCTGCTTGATCGCTTCCACCGCGCGCAAGGTGGTGGCACGCGGCGTGACGTAGTGACTTGACGGGTACACCGTGAAGCGCCCTACTCTTTGCAGTATGTGGCCGGTCAGCGGATCGAACACGTGGATGCTTTCCACTTCATCGTCGAACAGCGTCAGCCGCACCGCGTGTTCGGCGTTTTCCGCCGGGAAAATATCCAGCACATCGCCACGCACGCGAAATACGCCGCGCTTGAATTCCACGTCGTTGCGCTGGTATTGCATTTCGGTGAGGCGCTTGATGGCCTCGCGTTGCGCCAGTTTTTCGTTCTCGCGCAGGTGCAGAATCATGCCGTGATAATCCACCGGGTCGCCGATACCATAGATCGCCGACACCGTGGCCACGATGATGGTGTCGCGCCGCTCCATCAGCGATTTGGTCGCCGACAAACGCATTTGCTCGATGTGCTCGTTAATGCTGGAATCTTTTTCTATGAACAGGTCTTTCGACGGCACATAGGCTTCCGGCTGGTAATAATCGTAGTACGACACAAAATACTCGATCGCGTTTTCCGGAAAAAATTCGCGCATCTCGGAATACAACTGCGCCGCCAGCGTTTTATTGGGCGCCATGATGATTGCCGCTGTGCCAAGACGCGCAATCACATGCGCCATGGTGTAGGTTTTTCCGGATCCAGTAACACCCAGCAAAGTTTGATAGGCGAGGCCGTCGCGCAGACCCTCGGTAAGCTTGGCGATGGCCTGGGGTTGATCTCCTGCCGGTTCGAACGTCTGATGCAGCCGGTACGGGCTATCGGGGAACGTCAGCACACTGACCGGCTGGTGGCCGGGCAAGGGAACGACAGCGGAGTCCTGAACTGGGTTTTTTGCGCGCGCCATGGGTATATTCGCCGGGTAACCGCGCATTTTCTCACGATCTTCCAGCGACATGCGAACTTGGCCTAGCCTCGCAGGCGCTTCCGCAGGTAAAATATTGCGCTGCACACATCCACCCTCAACACATAAATACTGACATGAACGCTTCACTGCTTGCTAACGTCGAAATGGCCCCCAAAGACCCGATTTTGGGTGTCACCGAACTCTATGTCGCTGATACCAATCCGAAAAAGGTGAATCTCGGGGTGGGCGTGTACACCGACGATGACAGCAAAGTGCCCGTGCTGCAGTCCGTGCGCAGCGCCGAACAGCAACTCGCCGCCACCGCGATGCCGCGTAACTATCTGCCAATCGACGGCCTGCCGCTCTACAACCGAGCCGTACAAGCGCTGGTATTCGGCGCGGACAGCGTAGCGGTGAAAAGCGGACGCATAGTGACCGTGCAAACACTCGGCGGCACCGGCGGGCTGAAGGTCGGCGCGGATTATCTGAGGCGCCTGAATCCCGGCGCCGAAGCGTGGATCAGCGATCCCAGTTGGGAAAACCATCGCGCGCTGCTGGAGTTCTCCGGCTTTAAAGTGAACACCTATCCGTACTACGACGCCGCCACGCATGGTCTGCGCTTTAACGACATGCTGGCCTGCCTTGACCAACTGCCTGCCGGCGCGGTAGTCGTGCTGCACGCCTGCTGCCACAACCCGACGGGCGTGGATCTCACCATGGCGCAGTGGGAAAAAGTCATAGCCGTGGTCAAAGCGCGCAACCTGATGCCGTTTCTGGATCTTGCCTATCAAGGCTTTGCCGATGGACAGGAGGCCGATGCGGCCGCCGTACGCGCGTTTACCCAGGCCTGTCCGGCAGTGTTTGTGTCGAGCTCATTCTCAAAATCGCTGTCGCTGTACGGCGAGCGCGTGGGCGCGTGCAGCGTGGTCACCGAAAATGCCGGCCAGGCAGCCAAGGTGTTGAGTCAGATCAAGCGCGTGATACGCGCCAATTATTCCAGCCCGTCGACCCATGGCGGGCAAGCCGTCGCGATGGTGCTCACCACGCCGGATCTGCGGCTGCAGTGGGAGCAGGAACTCGGCCACATGCGCGAGCGCATCAAAACCATGCGCCGCGAACTGGTCGATAAAATTCGCGCACAGCGCAGTGACTTTGATTTCAGTTACGTGATCGAACAGCGCGGCATGTTTTCGTATTCCGGTTTGACCAAGGAACAAGTGCGCCGCTTGCGCGAGGAATACTCGATCTATGCGCTGGATAGCGGACGCATTTGCGTGGCGGCGCTTAACTCCAAAAACGTGGATTACGTGGCGGATGCCATCGCCCGCGTGCTGGTGTAGCGTAATGCGTTCATTGCTGCCGGCTGACGCAGACGCACGGAAATTTCCTGCGCAATGCGCGTAAGCTCAGTCACTGACATTGACCGCAACCCCCTAAATGACTAGAATGCGCGCTCTTTTCAGTAGTTTACTGAATATTCCCTGGTAGCTCAGCGGTAGAGCAATCGACTGTTAATCGATTGGTCGCTGGTTCGATCCCAGCCCGGGGAGCCATACAAAGAAAAGGCTTGCAGCGATGCAAGCCTTTTTCTTTTGCCCCGCTACTGGTAGCGCCTGCTATTTCATTCCACCAACGCCTTAAACACCGCGTCCGCCGAGTCCTTGTAAAACTCAATATTGATCTTCGTCCAAAGGTCATCGGGCAAATCATTTAACTGCCGCCGTACCGCCACTGGCATCAAAACCGTCTGCGCCTGCTTATCGATCGCCAGTTCAACGATTCGTACCGCATTCGGAATCATTTCGACAGACCCACCGAGATTTAGCGCCCCAACAACCACCGTACCGCCACGCGTGTTCCGTCCCGCACTTCGCGGACTTCCAGCAACAAATGCCGAAAACCTCCTTCTGGCGCAATGCACCTATTCACTCGAGATTGCGATTCGCGCAGGCACATTGCCCCTCCCCACTATTCCCGCTACCATGCACGTAGGTTATGGGGGGCACCCCGTTATCTAATCTCTGGGAGGCGTGTCATTCATGAGCGAAGCAGCATCCAGAACCAAAGTCATCATTCTGACGCGCAGCTTTCGCATCAAAGGTTACATACATCTGCATCCGGGTGCGCGCGTGACCGACTTTATGATCGAGTCCAAAGATTTCCTGGCACTCACCAACGTCGAGGTATGGGATCTCGCTGGCCGCCAGATCATGACCTCACCGTTTGTGAATGTCAGCCGCGATCATGTCGAGATCATCACCCCCGACAGTACGGGAACACCGGCCTAACTTAACGCGTTGTTTTATTTAAAGCTTTTCAGACCGTAACTGCGGCGACCGAGGTGATGGCCGCAAACAGATTCGCCACCGTCTGCTGGGTAATGCCACGTGTGATAAATACTATGCGCGTGTCGTGGTCGTCGCCCGGCCACTTCTCGAGTTCTATTGGCGGGTGAAACAAGTGTTGCACGCCTTGCACGATCAGCGGCCCCTGGTGCCCCGCCACATTCACCAATCCTTTCACGCGAAACAAATCCGCACCGCGTAAGGTCCCCAGCACTTCCATGCACTGTGAAAACGATGCCCAGGTGAACGGCTCTTTGTAGCGCAGGCAAAACGACGTCACATGGGTGTCGTGCCGATGCGCATGGCCATGCTCATCGTGGCCGTAGTGACCGTGATCTTCTGCATTGTCGGCACCCATCCAGCGCTCAACATCCTCCAGCCGCGACTGCATGCTGCGCAGTGCCACGTTGATTAAAAACGCCAGTTCGATTTCACCGTTGATCGCGCGCTTCACCGGCGCGCGTGGATTCAGCGCGCACAGCGCAGACTCCAGCGCTGCGGCTTGCGCTTCATCCACCAAGTCCGATTTGGTCATCACCAGCCGGTCGGCCAGCGCTGCCTGCTTCACCGGCTCGGACAGCGTCTTGAGTTGCTCCAGACCGTTCACCGCATCCACCAGCGTCACCACGCAGTCCAGCCGGTATTGCGCCTGTAGCAGGGTATCGGTCATCAGCGTTTGCATCACCGGCGCCGGATCGGCCAGCCCGGTGGTTTCGATCACCAGCCGGTCGAAATCGATGATTTCACCGTTGCGCCGCTTGACGAACAAATCGCGCATGGTCTCCTGCAAATCACCGCGCAACACGCAACACAGACAGCCGTTGTTGAGCAGCATCATCTGTTCCGATGACACTTCAACCAGATCGTTGTCTATCGCTTGCTCGCCGAGTTCATTGACGATCACCGCGACCCGGTTCATCTCCGGGCGCTTTAACAGTTTGTTGACGAGCGTGGTTTTTCCGCTGCCAAGAAAACCTGTGACCACGCTGACCGGAATACGTCCGGACAGCGCGCTGCGGCCTAGTACGGGAGCTTCCATAGTTGACGGGCCTTAGAGTTTCAATTTACCAATGGAACTCCTTCCCCTTCAGGGGGAAGGTTGGGATGGGGGTGGGGTCATAGTGCTACCCCATCCCCACCCTAACCCTCCCTTGAAGGGGAAAGAGTGAATTACTGCGTCCACTCAACGATGTACAAACCACCGGTGAAGCGGTCTTGGCAATACACAACGCCGCGATCATCGACGTAAACGTCATTGATCTGCACTGCGCCTTTGGGCGAAAGTTTCGGCGTGCCCGGCACGAAATACGCGACTTCCTGCGGCTGATACGGATTGGACAAATCATAGGCGCGCAAACCGCCGTTGAAGAAGGTGGCGAGGATGATGTTGTCCGAACGCCATGCGCAATCGGCGGAATAATTCTCCCACAGGTTGTGCGAACCAAAGCGCCCGCCCCGCTTGCTGAAACTCTCCGGCGAAGGCAGCGGCACCGTGGAAATCGGCACTGGATTGGTTTCGTCGATGCCGTTCAGCACCCACGTCATCTTCGGCCAGTCGGCGCCGTTATCGCGCACGCATTCTTCGGTGACAATCAGCAGGTTATTGCTGAACAGCGGCATCACGGTATGCACGAAGCCGTTGAACGGCGGCGAGTTTTTCCAGCGCGACACCACCTGGATATTGGATTTGTCCTTGATATCGAGTATGTAGCCGCCGCCGTCTATGTAGCCGACATAGGCGCGATCGGGACGCTGCTTCGCATACACATTGGTGTTGTGCGCACGATAACCACCGTCGATCTTCAGACGCGGCGGCGGCGCCACCGCATCGCCTTTGCGCGTGCCCGGCATCCACCAGCGGCCCGCTTCTGTCGGCTTGGACGGATTACGCACGTCGATGATGCGATAAAACTGATCGTCCTTGTCGTTGGTCGGCTCGAAATCCTCAGCGCCGCCTGCCATATGCACGAATTCACCATCGTCAAACCACACCGCGTGCACGCCGCGCGAGAACTTTCCCGAGGCATCAAAGTGCGAAATGAGTTTGGGTTTCTCCGGCACCGTAATATCAAAGATGTCAAAACCCGCCGGCTTGTCATCAAAACCCTTGGTTTGATAGGCCACCACCATGGTATTGCCCACCACGTCGAGCGAGTTGGAGCGGACGTTGCCATGCGGCAGATCAGTCTGAATCACAAATTTGGGTTTGCGCGGATCACTCACATCCAGCGCAGTGAAGTTCTTGGGCGCGGACTCGTGCGCCATCCACAGTATGCGGCGGCCATCCTTGGCGATCTGCATATTGATGCCCTCGCCCATGCCGCCAAAACCTGCCATTTCGTGCTGGGCCAAAAGCTTCATATTGAATGCCAGCGTTTGTGACGCCTGGCTTTGCGGGGACATCGGTGTTGCTTCGCTCATGATTACTGTGCTTTCCGTTTGTTGATTGATTTTTTGTTGCGTGCGGTTCCACGCGCGCTGTTACGTGGATTTCCTGCCATCTGCTCCAGCACCGCGCACACCGCGGCAGTATCCTCTTTTGCAAACCCCTGTGACAGCGCAGACGAATAATACGCCTTGCTCGCCTCGAACAACGGCACGGGAATATTAAGGCGGGCAGCGAAAGCGCCGATGATATCAATATCCTTTTGATAAACATCGACTTTCATGGTTGCGGCACGGTAATCGCCTTTAATCATCAGCGGGCCGCGCACCTCAAACATGCGCGAGGCACCCGCTCCATCTTTGATCACCTTATACAGCAGGTTCAAATCCAGCCCGGCTTTCATCCCCATGACCATCGCCTCAGCGGTGGATACGTTGTGTATCGTCACCAGCAGATTGGCAATGAATTTAAGCTTGGAGCCATTACCGAATTCGCCGCAATAATGCATGCTGCGTGCAAACCCCTTGAACACCGCATCGCAACGCTTGACCGCAGCGGCGTCACCGCTGGCGTAAACCGAAATATCCTTCGCCGCCGCCTGCGCACCGGTGCCACTGATCGGACAATCGAGCAGCGTGATGCCGTGGGTTGCGCAACGCGCGCGTAAATCGTGCTTCACTTCCAGCGGCAGGGTGCTGGCTTCGATCACCACCGATCCTTTGCGCGCACCCGCGGCAATGCCCTCCTTGCCAAAGAACGCTGCTTCGCATGCCTTGATGCTAGGCAGAGAGGTGATCAACACGGTGCACTGGCGCGCGACCGCCGCCCCCGACGAAGCGCAGTCGCCGCCGCGCGTGTGATGCGCCGCGCGCGCTTTTTTATCCGGATCAAAACCCAGCACAGCGAACTTCGCCGCCAGCAGATGCTTGGCAAACGCGCCACCCATGATGCCCAGCCCTACCTGCCCCACCGTGCATGGTTTTTTCATATAACTATTTGTTTTTAAATATGTTTTTATAATCCAACTGAGCGTAGTGTAAGCCACGCCGTCAAACACCAGCAAGTCTATTCTCGGGTGCGCTCCAGCGCTCGCCGCCATTCGGCGCGCAGCGCCTGCACTTGCACGGGCGCCATCGCCGGCTCAATCCTGCGCTCAAGCTGCCACTGCGCGTCGATCTCGGCAGCGTTTTTCCAGTAGCCCACCGCCAGCCCCGCCAGGTAAGCCGCGCCCAGCGCGGTGGTTTCTGTGACACGCGGGCGCACCACCGGCACGCCGAGGATGTCCGCCTGAAACTGCATCAGAAAATCGTTGTGCACCGCGCCGCCATCGACCTTGAGTTCGGTGATGGCGATGCCGGCATCGGCCTGCATCGCGTCCAGTACGTCGGCCGTTTGGTAGGCAATACTCTCCAGCGCCGCGCGCGCGATATGCGCCGCGGTGCTGCCGCGCGTCAGGCCGCTGATAGTGCCGCGTGCATGAGGATCCCAGTGCGGGCTGCCGAGTCCGGCGAACGCCGGCACAAAATAAACACCGCCGTTATCCGCAACGCTGGTAGCCAGCGCTTCGACTGCGGCCGCCGAATCGATGATACCCAGGCCATCGCGCAGCCACTGCACCACTGCGCCGCCTATAAACACGCTGCCTTCCACTGCGTATTCGGGGCTGGCGCCCGCCTGCGCGGCACAGGTTGCCAGTAATTGATTTTTTGAGCGCACGATTTCGCTGCCGCTGTGCATCAGCATAAAGCAGCCTGTGCCATAGGTATTTTTCACAGTGCCGGGCGCGCAGCAACGCTGCCCAAACAGCGCTGCCTGCTGATCGCCGGCCATGCCCGCTATAGGTAGCGGCGCGCCCAGCCATTGCGCCAGGCTGTGCGCCACCACACCACTCGAACGCACCACCTTGGGCAACAGGCTGCGCGGCACGCCAAAGCGTTCCAGCAATACCTCGTCCCACGCCCCTAGCTGCAGGTTGTAGAGCAGGGTGCGCGAGGCATTCGAGACATCCGTGGCATGCACCGCGCCGCCCGACAGTTTCCACAGCAACCAGCTGTCGATAGTGCCAAATGCCAGCCGCCCCTGCTGCGCCAGCGCGCGTGCGCCCGCTACGTTGTCCAGCAGCCAGCTGATTTTGGTGGCAGAGAAATACGCGTCCACCACCAGCCCGCTACGCTGCGTCACATCAGCACCGTGACCTGCCGCCTTGAGTGCATCACAATGCGCCGCAGTGCGCCGGTCCTGCCACACGATGGCGTTGTGTATCGGCGTGCCCGTGACACGATCCCACAGCACGGTGGTTTCGCGCTGGTTGGTGATGCCGATGGCGGCGATATCGCGCGCAGTCAAAGCAGCATACGCCAGCGCCTCGCGTGCAACGGCGAGTTGCGTTTCCCAGATTTCCAGCGGATCGTGCTCAACCCAGCCCGGCTGTGGGAAGATCTGCCGCAATTCGCGTTGCGCCACTGCGCGTATCGCACCCGCGTGATCGAACACGATCGCGCGCGAACTGGTGGTGCCTTGATCGAGTGCGAGGATAAAAGTCATGCGTGTTGGGAGGAAAACGAAAACTATTTTAACCACAGATGAACACAGATAAACACAGATAACATCAAGATCAAAATCGATCAATAAAAAGCAGCAATAGAAACAAATAGTTACATTCGTTTTTATGTTGGCCTTCATCTGTATTTATCTGTGTTCATCCGTGGTTAAAAGCACTAGACCTTCAATCAGCTAAAATACGCGCCTGCAAACGCTGCACCCGTCCGTCCATCCTCTAGGAAAATCAGTGAAACAAATCAATGTAGCCATCATCGGCACCGGCTGGTGCGGTGGCATACGCGCGGAAACCTGCGCCATGAATCCGCTGGTCAAAGATTTGCACGTGGTTGAAACACGGCCCGAACGACTGGCTGAGATCGCCGCCAAAATCAACGTCAAAACCGCAACCGCCGATTACCGGGAAGTCCTCAAACGCGACGACATCGATGCGGTGTTCATTTCCGCCACGCCCGAAGCGCTGCACTATCCGATGGCGCGCGAATCGCTGCTGGCCGGCAAGCATGTGTTTCTGGAAAAACCGATTGCCCTGGAACTTCACGAAGCGGATGAACTGAATCACCTTGCCAGCAAGAATAAGCTGAAATTCAGCATTGGTTACTCGCAGCGCTTCAATCCGAAATTCGCTTATGTCAAACAAGCGCTGCGCGACGGCACGCTGGGCAAGCCGGTGAGCGCGCTGGTCAGCCGCCACATCGGCCGCGGCCTGGGCAAAAAAATCACCGGGCGCTCCAAACTTTCACCCGCTGCGATGGAAGCCACACACGATCTCGATTTTGTGATGTGGTGTTTACAACCTGCGAAACCGGTGCGCGTGTATTCGACGGTGAACTACGGCGCGATGCGCGAATCTACCGGCGCCGACATACCCGACACCCAATACATTACGGTGACTTTTGACAATGGCGTGTCCTGCGTGGTGTGCGCGGGCTGGAGCCTGCCGCCGGCGTATCCGAATTTCTCCATGACCTGGATCGAAATGATCGGCACCGAAGGCGCGCTGATCATCGACGACACCCATCGCGACACGCAGTTGACCACCATGAAATCGGGCATCGTGCATCCCATGTCCACCATGCCGGGTGAGCCCGTCGAGCACACCTACGCCGGCCCGATGGCGGCTGAAACCGTGCATTTTATCGAAGCGGTCGCCTGCGACCGGCCAGTGCTGGTCACCGGCGTAGAGGCGCGACAGGTGATGGAGGTATACATCGCCGCGGATCTGTCGGCGGAACGTCATGAGCCGGTGAACCTGCCGCTGCCGGAATCGCGTGCTGCGGTTGCGGCGGCGCGATGATTAAAAACCCCAAAAAGATCGGCCTGGCAATCATCGGCGCGGGGCGTGTCGGTCTGATTCGCGGTGAGCTCGCTGCGCGTCATCCGTCAGTCGGCTGGATCGGCATTGCTGAAAAACACCCTGAGCGCGGCGAGATTGTGCGCGAAAAGTGCAATGCGGATTTTGTGACCACCAGTTACCGCGATCTGCTGTCGCGGCCCGAAGTGAATGCGGTCATGGTGTGCACCGACGAACACCTGCACGTCGATCCAGTGATCTTCGCCGCCGAGCGTAAGCTGCCACTGCTGATCGAAAAACCACTGGCCACTGATCTTGCCGAGTCACAGCAAACACTCGCTGCCATCGAAAAATCCGGCGTCGATGCGGTGATCGGCTACACCCAGCGCTTTCGCCGCCGCTGGCTGGTGGCCAAGGAAAAAGTGCAATCCGGCGCGCTCGGCGAAGTGACGATGGTGACCTCGCGCGCCTTCATGAATCGGCTGGTGGCCATCGACAATTACAAGCGCAGCGACAATCGCGCTGAAGTGACGCCGATGGTCATTTCCGGCACCCATGCGCTGGACATTGTGATGTGGTTGATGGAAGCCAAGAAACCGGTCGAAGTTTACGCACGCTCGGTGAACAAGGCGCTCGGCCCGACATGGCAGGGCGTCGATGGCACGGGCTACACCATCAGCTTTGACGATGGCGCGATTTACCACGGTGTGATTTCATGGGCGTTGCCGGAAGTATGGCCCGGCGCAGTGTATTCTCTGGAAGTCGGTGCAGTGGGCACCGAAGGCGTGCTCACCATCGACGATACGCATCGCGACATGGTGCTTGCCACCAACCTGATTCAGGCCGAAGGCTACGCGCCGGACAAACGCCGTCATGTGGATTTTCTGACCAGCTATCCGGTGGGTGACATGGCGCTAGGCGAATTGCGCGGCCCAATGCGCGAAGAAACCAATGCCTGGCTCAATCGCGTGTCGCTCGGCGTCACCACGCAACACGCCACTGCGCGCGAAGGCCATAATCGCCTGATGCTGACCAAAGCGATAGACCTTTCTGCACGCTTGAAGCGGCCGGTGAAGCTACCGATCACGCCGGAAGATGAGAAGATGACGAGCTGAAGGCGTTTTGAACAAGCCCACACCATGAATCCAACGACACAGAAACGCATGTCCGACAGCGGGGTGAGCATAGTCACCAGAAAATTGCCGGCAACATTCATCCCATTCTGGAAAAGCGAACACCAGCGCTTTGCGAAAGTATTTCGCAACGTGGAAATTCCGACGGCGTAATCGAAACCGTCGCACCTTAGCTAAGGAGTACCTATGGATTTTGCGATTGAAGACTCACCAGAACAAAGCGCATTTCGCAAAGAAGTGCATGCGTTTCTGGAACAAAATGTGTCGCCCGCTATCGAGCATATGGCGGACCCGTGCGACATGTCGTACGAGCAATATCAGTTGCGGCGCGATCTCGGGCGCAAGCTGGGCGCACAGGGCTGGCTCTACCCGTCGATGCCCAAGGCCTATGGTGGCGGCGATCTTTCCGCTGAGCATGTAGCCATCCTGCATGACGAATTGACGAGCATCGGCCTGTCTCTACCACCCTATTACGATGCCGGCGGACGCATGGGCGCACCCACCATACTGGTGTGGGGTACCGAAGAACACAAGAATCGTTTTCTGCCGCCGATCTGCCGCGGCGAGGTGCGCACCTGGCAATTGCTGAGCGAACCGGGCGCGGGCTCCGATCTTGCGGGCATCAAGTCCACCGCGATCCGCGATGGCGATGTGTATGTGGTGAACGGCCAAAAAATGTTCGTCGGCAGTTCACATGGCGCGGATTATTCGTGGACCATCCTCGTCACCGATCCCAAAGGTGAGCGCCACAAGAATTTGTCGTGGCTGATGATACCGATGAACCTGCCGGGCATCACCGTAACACCGATGGATTTGCTCGCCACCGGCGGCGAAGGCGGCAGCGGTTGCGGGGTCAAGAACGCAGTGTTCTTTGACAACGTGCGGGTGCCGGCGGATCACCTCGTCGGCGGAGAAAACAACGGCTGGAAAGTGGCGACCACGCATCTGGAAGTCGAACACGGCGGCATGGGTCGGCTAGCCGACCGCCGCGTGGTTTACGATTTCATCAATCTGTGCAAAAAGCGCGAGGACGGATGGGCCATTGCCGACGATCCGGATGCGCGGGAGGAGATCGTAAACCTCTACATCGAATCCGAGATCACGCGGCTGTTCGCGCTGCGCAATCACTGGCTGTCGCATGCCAACCAACCCCGTTCGTACGAAGGCTCGCAATACAGCCTGCGGCGCAAACTCTCGGGCCTCGACATGGGCGAAAAGATGGTGCGTATTGCCGGTCCGCGGGTGCTGACCAAGGACAAACGCTGGGCACCGCTGAATGGCGCCATCGAATATTTTCAGCGTGACTCGATCACCTCACTGCATCCCGGTGCGACCACCGACATACAGCGCGTCATCATGGCGCGGCGCCTCGGCATCGGCGGACGCGAACGCGAAAAAGCAGCGAACCTGCGATAGGAGAAAAGCATGGACTTAGGACTCAACGACACTCAGCAACTCATCCAGAACTCGGCCCGGGACTTCGTACGCGGCTCGTGCAATCGCGACGAGTTGCTTAAACTAGACCGCGACCCCGCCACACTGATGACCACGCTGTGGCCGCAGATGGCGGAACTCGGCTGGGCCGGCATGGCGATAGCGGAACAGTATGGCGGCACCGGCAACAGCCTCACCGACGTGGCCGTGCTGTTCGAAGAACTCGGCTGCGGCCCTGTTCCCGGCCCGTTGTTTTCGTCAGCGGTGTTGTGCGCGCGCATCCTGATGGAAGCCGGCAGTGACGAGCTGAAAAACGCTTGGCTGCCGCGCATCGCCAGCGGCGAACGCGTATTTGCTCTGGCACTCACGGAATCGCAGTACGCCTGGTCAGCCGATGGTGTGCGCGCTACAGCCAAACGCGCGGGCAGCGATTACACGCTGACCGGCACGAAAGTTTTTGTGCACGACGCGAATTTTGCTACGGATTTACTGGTGGTTGCGCGCATCGAGGGCGGCAAAAGCGTTAGCGTGCTGCGCGTCGATGCTAAGGCGCCCGGTGTTGCCATACGCACGCTCGATGGTTTTGTCACCGGCATTTGCGAAGTGCTGCTTGATAACGTGGCAGTCAGTGCCGGCGATGTCATGGTCGACGCCTGGCCCGTGGCGGAGCGCGCCATGCTGACGGTAACGCCGGTGCTTTGCGCCTACAAGGTGGGTTCGTGCAAAACCGTGTTTGACCTGTCGCTGAACTACGCGCGCGATCGCACGCAATTCGGCCAGATCATCGGCCGTTTCGCGCGCGTGCAGGATCACCTGATCCACCTGGTCAACTATCTCGATTCAGCGCGCTGGACCACCTACGAAGCGCTGTCGAAACTCGACAGTGGCATGGATGCTACGGCGAGCTGTCATATCGCCAAGTCCGTAGCCTCGGAAAGTTACATGCGCGCCTGCGACTACGCGCACGAAGTGCATGCAGGCATCGGCGTCTCGCGCGAATACGGACTGACACTGCACACCAAGATGTCGCGCTCGCTGTTTCACTGCCTGGGTGCGCCCAGACTGCACCGCAAGAAGCTGGAGAGTGTGCTGGGGTTGGTAGCTGCGTAAGCCGCACCGCGTTGCACGTATCGCTCACACATGGCCGAAGCGCCAGCGCTCGATCGTCGTCCGCTGGTAAACACCGGCGCGGTTGAACGGCTCGTCGGCCCAGAACGCCTCCGCCTCGGCCTTGCCGGCGAGGTCAAGGATCAACACGCTGCCTATGGTTTTCACCCCCGCATCGTCGAGCAAGGGGCCGCGCGCGACGATGAGGTCTTGATGGCGCTTCAGATAGTCGAGATGCGCAGCGCGCAGCGGCGCCCGGCGCGCGCTGCCGTCGGGTTGGTCGTGGCAGTGGACGACAAACTGCATGCGGCCGTCCTTGCGCGCATAGTCGCGCTGACGCACATCGAGGCCCGGCTTCCAGCGTTCGACGCTGATCGCCTCGAAGATGCCGGCCTTGGTATAGGGATCGGCATGAATATAAGCGAGTGCGGCCTCGCGCCCGGGGAACTCGATCAGCCGCAGGCTGCCGATGGCATTTTTGTTGTCGTCAGTGAACAACGGCCCCGAGTACCAAGTGACTTCGGGATAGCCGTCGAGGAAATTGCAGTGGGCGTCGAAAGTCGCCGTGCGCAGGGCGTCGGTACCCGGCCAAGAGCGGCATTTGATGAGCCAGTGCATAGTGACTTTCCTTTACTTAACTGTGAATGCAGCCGCACACGATGCAGACTGCATCCGCGTCCGCTTGGGGATTGCGCGCGCTGGCGATTGTACCCCGGCGTCCGCCTTGCCGGCAGGAAAGTAAAAATTTCCGTGCTGGAGGCGCGTATACTGGGCGCATAAATTTAGGGCGTAGCGCAGCATAATGTGGGCTTGATTCACCTGCATCGCGTCGCCGAAAAATCACCAGCCAGGGGGCTAAGATGATCAAACTTCAGCGCATCGGCCATATTCTGTTTACCGTTCGCGATCTTGAGCGTTCCAAAGCGTTTTACACCAACATTCTGGGATTCAAGGTGCTCGAACAGGATCCGCACCACGGCGGACTGTTTTTGTCGCTGGGCGAATACGGCAACACGCTCGATCTTTTCCCGAGCACCAATCCCGATGCCTATCCGCGGCAAAAAGCCGGGCTCGGCATGAGGGAAGGCCTGGGCGTCAAGCATACGGCCTTCGCGGTTGCGACCGAAGATGATCTAAAGCATGCTTACTTCGCCCTCGAACAAGCAGGCGTCGCCATCCACCGTGCGGTCGATCACGAAAGCCAGAAAAGCATCTATTTCTTCGATCCCGACGACAACCTGCTGGAAATCGTCTGGGAACGCCCCAATACGCGGGAAATATTTGCGCGCGGACGCAGCGATGCCGATACGCGGATTGAGTTCGAGCGGCCTGCAGGTAGCTAACACCTGAGCGTACGCCTACGCGAGTTTCAGGCCGGCTCACCAAATCGAATGCCTACCCCGGCCATGGCCTGCACAGTAGCTTGCCCCCAGCGCCGGACGATTTCTTCACCGCACGCTGCGGCGTGGTAGACAGCATCCTGCTGATCTCCGGGTTCAGGCTGTATCATCACCAGCAAGCGCCCCAGTTCGCTGCCCACGTTCTTAAAGTCACGATAAACACCTGCGGGCACGGATACAAAGTCCAGCGGCTCGAGGACGGTGGAAAACTGCCCCTGGTCCCCCCAGAGAATTTCGAAGCGGCCTTGCACGCAAAAGAAGTTTTCCACCGACGCCGTGTGCTTGTGCAAGCCCGCACTGTCGCCCGGCGGACATTCGGCCAGCGTGACGGTCAACCCGGGCGCGCCTTTGACCGGCGCCACTTTGCTGCGGCCTTCCCAGCCCAGCGGCGACATGATGGGCATCACCTTATCGGGCGACATCATCAGCATCGCCTCTTGCGGAATGCCATTGGCGTCATTCATGGAATCCTTGTAGGGGATCAGCTTTGCATAGCGCGCCACCCGTTGCGGGACGGTGTCATCGATGGGGTTGTGTTGGGGCATGCTAAAACTCCTGAGGTTTTCACAAGCCCATTGTAGCGTGAGTAGTAATTCGCGAGGCACTGGAGTAGATTGTGAGTTTGAGGCGCCAGCAGTCCAGGTGGTGAAATTTCGTTTTGATCCCTAACCAGTCATAGGAGATGTCATGGCGGTGACCCAACTTGCGAGCGAGCATGCCCGGAAACAAACATCGTTGAAAGAACGTGTCAGCGCCGAAGAGTGGGCGGTACGAACGGACCTTGCCGCTGCCTATCACCTGGCCGTGATCTACGGTTGGACAGACATCATCCTCACCCATTTCTCGGTACGCGTGCCCGGCGCTGACGACCAATTTCTACTCAATGCTTATGGCCTGATGTTCGATGAGGTCACCGCCTCCAATCTCGTGCGAGTAGACCACGAAGGCAGCATTCTCGAGGACATCACCGGCATGGGCATCAACCGCGCGGGCTTTGTCATCCACGGCTGCGTACACGCTGCGCGAGCCGACGCGCATTGCGTCCTGCATACCCATACGCGGGCGGGCATTGCCGTGTCGGCCATGTCCGAAGGCGTGCTGCCCCTCAGCCAACATTCCACGCGCATAGTCGGGGACGTGACCTATCATGACTATGAAGGCATCGCCCTCGACCTCGATGAGCGTACTCGCCTCGCCCGCGACCTTGGGCCCACCAGCCGCAGCATGGTGCTGAAGAACCACGGCTTGCTGGCGCTGGGTCGCACCGTACGCGAGGCGTTTATGCTGATGTATAACTTCGAACAGTCGTGCAGGATTCAGGTCGATGCCCTGGCCGCCGGACGCGACCGCATCACGCTCATACCTGAAAGCGCGGTCGAGCGTACCCGCGCCCAGGTCAACCAGCCGCGCAATGTGAGCGAGCGCCGGGAATGGCCGGCGCTGCTACGCATGCTCGATCGACGGCAGGCGGACTTTCGCAGCTAATTCGGTATTACGTCCCCGTAAACACCGGCTCGCGCCGGTCAAACCCGGCTTTTACGCCTTCCCTGAAGTCGTTGGTCTCACGCAGCATGTTCTGCATGAACGCCTCGCGCTCGGTCGCCGCACGGAACGCTGCAAATTGTTCGCAATGCAGCGTCTCGCGCGCGGCCTGCACTGCCAGCGGTGCGGATTTCGCCAGCTCCAGCGCCATTTCGGTTGCCACTTCCCGCACTTTATCCTGCGCGACCAAGCGGTCGGCGAGCCCCATCGCAACCGCTTCGTCACCGGGAATGCGTTTCCCCGTCAGGCACAGCCATTTGGCTTTTTGATGCCCTATCAGGCGCGGCAGCGTGTACGTCATGCCGAACCCGGGGTGATAGCCCAGCGCACAGAAGTTCGCGGCGAGCCGCGCTTCCTGGCAGGTCACGCGAAAATCCGCCACCAGCGCCAATCCCAGTCCAGCGCCGATGGCGCTACCATGTACCGCGGCGACGATGGGCTTCTTGGTCTGCACCAGGCGCTGCGCCTCGTGGTACAGGTGCCGTGGCTGGGTAATGACCTTTCTGCCCGCAGCCTCATCGTCTACGCGCTTAACCAGGTTGGCGCCGGCACAGAAATGCTTGCCCGCGGCAGCCAGCACGATACTGCGGCACATAATGTTCTTGTCGAGATCCTCCAGCGCATTCGCCAGATAGCCGATAAATTCCATATCGAGAAAGTTGTTGGGCGGCCGCCGTAGTTCGACCGTTGCCACATACCCGTTAAGACTGACGCCGATATCTTCTTGACCCATGGTGTTCTCCCGTTGATTTGATTCTGCTTACCCATGCGCCATTCTATATCTAACTTGAAATACAATGCGCTATGCTGCTGGCACTGAAGTCCGGAATGTGCGCCCGCCGAACCTGATTCAAGTCATTTAACTGCAGTTAACAAGGAGATACCATGTCGTCCAAAATCATGCTGTGCAGTTTCAAAACCTGCCCCTGGGTGCAACGCGCCGCCATCGTATTGCGCGCGAAGAACATTGAATACGATATCACCTACATCGACCGCAACCACCGTCCCGAATGGTTCCTGAAAATTTCACCGCACGCCAAAGTGCCGGTGCTGCGCATCGGCGACAATGACGCGTTGTTTGAATCGAACGCCATCGCCGAATACCTAGACGAAACAGCCGCGCCGCAACTGCATCCCGCAGACCCGCTCGCCCGTGCCCGCAACCGCGCCTGGACAGACTACGTATCCACTTTTGCCAGCGCGATTTCGACCACCGCGTACGCGGATTCGGAAGAAGATTTCGACAAGCGAGCTGCCAAGATCGCCGAGGTGTTCGGCAAACTCGATGCGGCATTGGCCAAACGCGGCAACGACGGCCCGTATTTCAACGGCCCGAAACTGTCACTGGTGGATGCCGCGTACGCCCCTTTCCTGCAACGCTATGCCTTCATGGATAACCTGCGCCCGCTCGGCATCATCGAGAAATTCCCGCATCTCAAAGCCTGGTGCGATGCCCTGCTCGCTTCGCCGGCGGTGAAATCCTCCACCGTGCCGAACATCGAAGCGGTGTGGCAAGAAAACATGATCATCAACAAGCGTTGGCTGGCGAAGTATGTGTCGGACAGTGTGCTGGGGGCGGCAGCAGCGTAAACTCTGTTTCACAGAGAGATTTAAATATGTCTTTAATAACAATTAGTTAATGTGTTTTTATCCTTCGAGTAACTTGACTGCAATCCAAATTGGAACCATAATGGTTCCTTTTGGAAGGCGGTCTATATGCCCACGACGCTAACGCTAAAAAACATACCCGACACCGTTTACGAACGGTTGAAGGTGTCGGCCGAAGTGCATCGCCGCAGCCTCAACAGCGAAGCGATTGTGTGTCTGGAAAGCGTATTGCTGCCGGCGAAAATCACGCTGGACGAACGACTTGCGCGAGCGCGCGATCTACGGGCGGCGTTGGCGCCGAAGAAATTCCACGCCCGCGACGTTGACACGCTCAAGAAACAAGGCCGCGCGTGATTGTTGTTGATTCCAACGTGCTCGCCTATTTGTATTTGCCGGGCGAGCACAGCGCGCGCGCCGAAGCCCTGCTGGAGCGCGAACCGGAATGGGCAGTGCCACTACTGTGGCGCAGCGAGTTTCGTAACATTCTGGCGGGATACCTGCGACGCGGGACCATCACATTTGCACAAGCCGTCGCACTGCAGCGCGAAGCCGAAGGATTGCTCGCAGCCACAGAATTCGAGGTGGACTCCCTCAGCGTGCTTGAACTGGTGCGTGACAGTAATTGCTCGGCATACGACTGTGAATTTATTGCGCTGGCAATGAAGCTCCAAACAAAACTCGTCACCCTGGATGGAAAACTATTGAAGGCGTTTCCACAGCATGCTGTGGCTCTCGCTACAGCCAGTTCCCCGTAATACGCTGCGCTTGTTACGGGCTACGCGCTCTACCCCACCACCGCCACCGCCTCGATCTCCACCAGAAAATCCGCCCGCGCCAGGGCCTGCACGCCCACCAGCGTGCTGGCGGGCGGATTTTCTTTCGACACATATTTTTCCCTGACCGATTGCAGCAGCGCGCGTTGCTGGGATTGAAATCCCACCACGTAAACGTTGAGCTTCACCACATCTGCAAAGGTTGCCCCCGCGCCGGCCAGCGCGAGTCCCAGGTTTTTGTAGACTTGTTCGGTTTGCACGAGCAGATCGCCCTTGCCGACGAGCTGGCCTGCGGCGTCCTGCGAAACCTGACCCGACACGTATATGGTTTTGCCACCCACAACGCTGATGGCCAGTGTGTAAACGCCGGGTTTTACCAATCCTGCCGGGTTGATGAATTGCTTTTCCATGGGACACCTCGCAAATGTTGGTGGGGGGTTTAAAACTTTGCATCTTTGCGTCTTGGCGCGAGAACGTTTTTGGTGGTGCTATTGAATTTCAAGTGGATTGCCCAAGAACAATTCGGCAGGATTAACAGGATGCACAGGATGCAAAGGATGCAAAGGATGCAAAGGATGCAAAGGATGCAAAGGATGCACAGGATAAAACCTCCACCCGGGTCTATCCTGTTAATCCTGTCTTATCTTTTGAATTTTAAGTGGATTATCGGTCATGGGTCACGTGCAAAGGCGGCTCGCGCCAAGAAGCTCGGGGGCCTGCGCGCGAAAGTTTAGCTCATTCCACTGTGCGGAACGCAAAGGCTTGCGCACACCGATGCGCACCGTTACATTGCGGTTCAAAGGTGGCGGATAGCGTGTTTGCGCGATCTACCCTGTGTCAGGCAAACGACTTTAATTGGAGGAAGTTAGTGGAGATTTGGACCAAAGATCAGATGGCATCGATACATACGATGCTCAACCCGCGCTCGTTTGCGATCGTCGGTGCCACGCCACGCCAACAATATGGTGGACGCATGCTTGCTGCCGCCTTGAAGATGCAGGACCGGGTCAGGGTATACGCAGTGAATCCCAAGTACGAGGAAATCCTCGGCGTGAAGTCGTACAAGAGCATCACCGACCTGCCGGAAACGCCGGACGTAGTGGCAGTGGTGGTGCCCTACAATCACGTCCTGAGTACCTTGAAGGAAGCGCATGCCAAAGGCACGCGCGCAGCGATTGTGATCTCCGCGGGGTTCTCGGAACGTGGCCTGAGTGATCGCGCCGATTTGCAGACAGAAGTCGCGACCTACGCACGCGAATCGGGCCTGCGCATCAGCGGCCCCAATTGCCTCGGCCTTGCCAACATCCGCGACAACATCTGGCTCACCTCTTCCAGCCGCCAGACCAGCGGCGCTAACGGCAAAGTCGGACTGGTGTGTCAAAGCGGTGCCACACTGTTCGGACCTTTTCTCGCGCGCGCCGCTGATTCGGGCATGGGCATGAGCTATGTGGTTTCAACCGGCAATGAGGCCGATCTTGAGTTCGCTGATTTCGCGCGCTATTTGCTCGACGATGTAGGCACCACGGTCATCGCGGGTTTTGTTGAAGGCTTCAAGAACGCGGCGAAATTTATTGAAGTGGCCAAAATCGCCGCCGAGCGCGGCAAGCCGATTGTGCTGATCAAAATCGGCCGCTCGGATCTGGGCAAGCGCGCCGCCAGTTCGCATACCGCCGCGCTCACCGGCAGCGATGCGCTGTACGACGCGATCTGCAAACAATACGGTGTGATTCGCGTTCCCAGTTACGACGATCTGCTGGAGGTGTCGCAGTTGATGGCGCAATCGCGCAAGCCCAAACAACCGGGCATCGCTGTGGTGTCGCACTCCGGCGGCATATGCTCACTCACCGCAGATATGTGTGGCCAACAAGGACTCGATCTGCCGCTGCTAAGCGACCAGGCACGCGGCGTTATTGACGGCATACTCAAAGGGTTTGGCTGGGCCGCGAATCCCGCCGATGTCACCGGCAAGGCCAACAGCGACGCATTCCCCGAGATCATGGAGGCGATGATCAACGAACCCGGTGTGGGCACACTGGCCATCGCCAGTGCAGGGCGCGAAGAGCAGGCCGATCAAATCATTGCGCTGCGCGAAAAAACCGACAAGAACGTGGCCTACATGTGGACCGGCACGCGCGACAGCAGCGCCACCCTCACCAAACTCAAGGCTGCAGGTGTGCCCTTGTTCTACACGCCGGATTCGCTGGCGCGTGGCTTGCGGCATCTGATCGATTATCACGCCTGGCATGAGAAGCGCATGGCGCAAGGCTTTGCCAGCACGCCGGCAATCAACACGCTGCAGAAACAAGCGCTGGCGAAAGTGCAGGCCCTGAAACGCAGCGCGTTGTCTGAATCCGAAAGCAAACAACTGATCGCTGCCTGGGGCGTGCCGATCTCGCTGGAAGTTTGCTCCACAGACCTTGATAGCGCCGTGAAAGCCGCCGAGAAAATAGGCTATCCGGTGGTTTTAAAAGTCGATTCTGCAGACATTCCGCACAAGACCGAAGCGGGTGTGGTGCGCCTGAATCTGCGCCATGCCGATGAGGTGCGCGCGGCGCATGCGGCGATACTCGCCAATGCAAAATCCCACGCGCCCAACGCCACTATCAACGGCGTACTGGTGCAGGAGATGGTGAGCGGTGGCGTCGAAGTCATCGTTGGGGTGAGCTACGATGCCCAACTCGGACCGACGCTGTTATTCGGCACCGGCGGCGTCATGGTTGAAGTCTACAAAGATGTGGCCATGCGCCACTGCCCGATCACGCCGGCTGAAGCGCACGAAATGATAGCCGAAGTTAAAGGCGCGAAACTGCTGCAGGGCTTTCGCGGCAAACCCGCGTGCGACATAGAGGCGCTGGCACAGGTGCTGGTCCAGGTGTCGCATCTGGCGGTAAATCTCGACGGCCAGCTTGCCGAACTTGACATCAATCCGCTGTTGGTGATGCCCAAAGGCCAGGGCGTCAAGGCAGTCGATGCGTTGGTTGCACTCCATCCCTAAGCTAGTCATGCCCCTTCCCCGCCCGCTTGCCCGAAAACTCAGCCACAACCGCGTCATCGATTGCCGCGGCTACGAACGCGACGACGGCCTGTGGGATATTGAAGGCCATCTCACTGACGTTAAAACCGAAACCTGGTTCGACCGCAGCGGCAGCGCTGACCTGCCCGCCGGTGTGCCCGCGCATGATATGTGGATCAGGCTCACCATCGACCTCGACATGCTGATCCATGAGTGCGTAGCCGCCACCGACAGCAGCCCCTATGCGCTGTGCGGAGACATCACGCCCCGCTTCGAGAAGCTCAAGGGCCATCGCATTACGCGCGGCTGGACCCGCGGCCTTGGCAATATTATCGGCGGGGCTCATGGCTGCACCCATCAGTGGGAATTGCTGGGCCGCATCGCTGCGGTCGCTTACCAATCCACCAATCGCGCGCGGCAGGCCACGCGAAAACACCAGCCGGGCGAGATGCCACGCACTTTCAATACCTGCCACATGTACACGCCACACAGCGAAGAAACCCTGCGCCGCTGGCCGGAGTTGTACGCCGGCCCCAAAGTGCCCGCCACAGCCTAACCCAGGACCTGCCATGTCCAATCCACACCTGCATCATCTGCTGCACCTCGCCGGTCTGCCCGCGACTACCGCAGATAACGTCGAAATCACCGGCTCTGATTTACTGCTGGCGACGCCCTATAAATTCGTCGCACCGGGCGCGGCTTGCATCGCGGCAACCGGCCTCGCCGCTGCCGAACTGTGGAAGCTGAAAACCGGCCGCTCGCAGCAAGTGCGCCTCGATACCTATGCCGCCGCTGCTGCGCTGCGCAGCCCGCGCTATCTCAAGATCGACGGCAAGAGGCCCGAGGAAGACGCGGCGAAGGTCACTGGATTCTATAAGCTGAAAAACGGCCGCTGGATTTATCTGCATTGCAATTTCCCCAATGTGCGCGACGGCAACCTCAAAGCGCTAGGCGTGCCGATGGACAAAGACGCTGTCACCAAGGCAGTAGCGCAGCGCGAAGGACTTGAACTTGAAGCCGCCATGTTTGCCGCCGGCGGTTGTGGCGGCCTGATACGAACAGAAGCGGAATGGGAAAGCTGCGCGCATCAGAAAAGCGCAGCGGATATTCCCCTGTTTGAAATCGTGAAAATCGGCGAGGCGCCGCCTCAGCCACTGCCCAAAGGCGAGCGCCCGTTATCAGGCATCCGCATGCTCGACCTCACGCGTGTGCTGGCAGGCCCCTCGTGCGCCAAGGCTTTCGCGGAGCATGGCGCGGATGTGATGCGTATCACCCGCAAAGACCTGCCCGATCTGGGGCCGCCTTCCGACGTGGATACCGGCATCGGAAAAATTCAGGCGCACATTGATATGCGCGATCCGGCGCAGGCGCAAACCATGCACGGTTTGGTGCGTGATTGCGATGTGTTCCTGCAGGCTTATCGCCCCGGTGCATTGGCAGCTCGCGGATTATCAGCGGAGGCGCTCGCGCAAACACGTCCTGGCATAGTCTATGTAACGCTCTCGGCTTGGGGACACGAAGGTCCGTGGAAGGACCAGCGCGGCTACGACACCGTGGTGCAGACGTTTAATGGCATGGCCTGGCGCGCGAACAACGAAAAACCCGCATTCCTGCCCGGTTCGCCGCACGACTACATCGCGGGTTATGTGCTGGCCTTTGCCACCATGGTCGCGTTGCATCGCCGCGCCACCATCGGCGGCAGCTGGCTGGTGCGCACCTCGCTCGCAGGCGCCGGAGAATGGTTTCGCGGCATGGGCCGCTTTACTCCGGCTGAGTACCAAAGTCAGCCGGCGGAATTCCCGCCTGAAATAGTACAGCGCCTGCTGATGGAGCACGATGCGCCGTGGGGCCGTGTCACACATCTGGCGCCGGCGGTGCAGCTTTCCGCGACCCCGGGGCACTGGGCGCGACCCGCAGCGCCGCGCGGCTCGCATGCACCGGTGTGGCCGGCGCGTGATTGAAATTCCATTGTTTTTATTGAGTAATTTATAGCATGATCATCGACTGCCACGGGCATTACACCACCGCACCGAGGGCGCTTAAAGCCTATCGCGAGCAGCAGATCGCAGGACTGAATGTTCCCGCGCAACCACCACTCGCGCCTGCGCTCAAAATCAGCGACGACGAGATACGGGACTCCATTGAAAAAAATCAGTTGCGCATCCAGCGTGAGCGCGGCGTCGATCTGACCATCTTCTCGCCGCAAGCCGGCGGTATGGCGCATCACATCGGCAACGAGACCACCAGCAAACACTGGACGCAGGCGTGCAACGACATGATCCATCGCGTATGCACGCTCTACCCCGACAATTTCGCCGGCGTTTGCCAGTTGCCGCAGTCGCCCGGTGTGAGTCCCGCGAATTGCGTGCCGGAGTTGAAGCGCTGCGTTGAGCAACTGGGTTTCGTCGGCTGCAATGTGAACCCCGATCCTTCCGATGGCAACTGGAGCGGCCTGCCACTCACCGACCGCCATTGGTACCCGCTATACGAGGCCATGGTCGAACTCGATGTGCCCGGCATGGTGCACGTGAGCATGTCGTGCAACCCGAATTTTCATGCCACCGGCGCGCACTACATTAACGGCGACACCACCGCCTTCATGCAGTTCATCCAGGCGGATCTGTTCAAGGATTTTCCTGCGCTGCGTTTCATCGTGCCGCACGGCGGCGGTGCGGTGCCATATCACTGGGGCCGCTATCGCGGGCTGGCGCAGGACATGCAACGTCCGCCCCTGTCCGAACTGCTGAAGAACGTCTACTTCGACACCTGCGTCTATCACCAGCCGGGCATCGATTTGTTACTGAAGGTGATTCCGCACGACAATGTGTTGTTCGCCTCGGAAATCGTCGGTGCGGTCAAAGGCATAGATCCGGAAACCGGGCATTATTTTGATGACACCAAGCGTTATATCGAGGCTGCCGCCGGCGTGTCTGTTGCTGCGCGCCAGCAAATATTCAGCGGTAACGCGCTCAAGGTCTACCCACGGCTGATGCCATGGCTGTCGCGCTGAATAGCAGCCCGTGTAGAATCTTCCCCGCACACCCTTAACCAGCGATAACCACCATGCCGCCCAACGACCTTACGCTCGAAGCCCACTGGATGCCATTTTCGTCCAACCGCGCATTCAAAGCGGCGCCACGGATGATAGTCGGCGCGAAGGATATGCATTACGTAACCGACGAGGGCCGCAAGGTGCTCGATGGCACGTCGGGGCTGTGGTGTACCAACGCCGGCCATTGCCGCACGAAAATTGTTGAGGCGGTACAAAAACAGGCCGCAACCATGGATTACGCCCCGGGTTTCCAGATGGGGCATCCCGGATCATTCCGCGTGGCTGAGCGCCTGGCCAAAATGCTGCCGGGCGATCTGGATCATGTGTTCTTCTGCAACTCCGGTTCCGAAGCAGTGGATACAGCGCTGAAAATAGCCCTCGCCTATCACCGCGTGCGCGGTGAGGGCCATCGCAATGTATTCGTCGGCCGCGAACGCGGCTATCACGGTGTGGGATTTGGCGGCATTTCGGTCGGCGGCATGCCCGCCAACCGCAAAATGTACGGCAGCCTGCTGCCCCGTGTGGATCATCTACCGCATACCCACAACCTCAAGGAAAACGCCTTCACGCGCGGTGAGCCGAACTGGGGCGCACATCTGGCAGATGAACTCGAAACCCGCATCATCGCGCTGCACGATGCTTCTAACATCGCCGCCGTGATTGTTGAACCGATGGCGGGTTCGGCGGGCGTGCTGATTCCGCCCAAGGGTTATCTTAAGCGTCTGCGTGAAATCTGCGACAAGCACAAGCTACTGCTGATCTTCGATGAGGTTATCACCGGTTTCGGCCGCACCGGCAGCGCCTTCGCCGCCCAAACTTTTGGCGTAATACCCGACATCATGACCATGGCCAAGGGCATCACCAACGCCATGGTGCCGATGGGTGCCGTCGCGGTACGCAAGGGCATCTACGATACGGTGGTGAATGCAGCGCCGCCCGATACCGTTGAACTGTTTCACGGCTACACCTACTCCGGCCACCCGCTGGCTACTGCAGCCGCCGAGGCCACGCTCGATGTTTACGAAGAAGAAGGATTGTTCGAACGCACCCGCGAACTCGCGCCCTACTTCGAGCAAGCGGTGCATGCGCTGCGGGAAATGCCCAACGTCATCGACATCCGCAATATCGGCCTGGTCGCCGGCATCGAACTCGAACCCAAACCCGGCAAGCCCACCGAGCGCGCGTTCAACACTTTTTTGAAGTGCTATGAAAAAGGCGTGCTGATCCGCACCACTGGCGACATCATCGCGTTGTCACCACCGCTGATTATCAGCAAGCAACAGATTGATGAATTGGTGGGCATAGTGGGCGACACCTTGCGAGAAATCGGACGCGAGTAGCGCCAGCGGGTCGCATTCAGCAACGCAATCCGTTTCCCTGCCCAACCACTTCACCGCCGCGCTGCGGATTCGACCCGCGCGCGCGCAGCTTCAGCCTGCGGCAGGTTCAACAGTAATGCCGCCAGCGCCGGTAACAACAGGATGGCGCCCAGCATGTTCACCAGAAACATGAAGGCGAGCAGTATGCCCATGTCGGCCTGAAACTTAAGCGCCGAAAAAGCCCACGAGCCGACGCCCACGCTCATGGTGATGGCGGTGAATACCGCAGCCGTGCCACGCTCGCGCAATGCCTCGAAAAATGCCGCTTCGATACTCGCGCCAGATACCAGCAGATGGTGCTTGAAACGCTCGTAGAGATAAATGCCATAGTCCACACCCACGCCCACGCCCAGTGCAATTACCGGCAGGGTGGAAACTTTGAGCCCAATGCCCAGGCTTGCCATCAACGCATTGCACAGTATCGACACCAGCGCCAGCGGCAGGATGATGCAAAGCACGGCCTGCCATTGCCGGAACATCATCCAGCACAGAAAAATGATGGTGCCGAAAATGGACATCAGCATGGTCACTTCAGCGGCATCCACTGCCTCGTTGGTGGCAGCCATCACCCCCACATTGCCGCTGGCGAGCAGGAACTTGAGCTGCTCTGAATTGTGCTCATGCGCGAATTTCTTGATTTCGCGCACGATATGGGCAATCGTCTCCCCCTGGTGATCTTTCGTAAAAACAAGCACTTGCATGGCACTGCAATCGCTATTGAGCAGGCCGGTGGCGGTATCTACCGGCGTGACGGATTGCGCCAGCACATCGCGGTTGCGCGACAGCGCACGCCATTTCAGATTGCCCTCATTCCACCCGGCGTTGATGATTTTTGCGAGCCCGGGCAGCGCCACTACTGACTGCACGCCGTAGACATTACGCATATACAGTTCAAAGCGGTCTATGGTGTCCATGATGGCGTAGGTGGTGCAGGCGCCCGTCACGCCTTGCGTCTGCACGATCACCGAAATCACGTCCACACCGATAGAAAACTTGGCTACGATGAGCGCGTTGTCTTGATTGTAGCGGGAGTCCTCATGCAATTCCGGTATGCCTTTACCCAAGTCCCCGGTCTTGATATCGCGCGCCTTCCACACACCGCCGCTCAGCAAAACCAACGCCACCGCAACCATGATCAATGCCGCGCGCGGCCGCGTGAGTCGCGCCAATCCGCGCCACACCCCGTCAAGCCCGCTCCCCATCGCGCCGGCGCGCCGGTAGGCCGCCGCTTCCAGCCTGGCGTAAGACAACACTATGGGCAACAGCATCTTGTTGGTGAGTATCATCAGCGCCACGCCCAGACTGGCGGTGACGCCCAATTCGCGCACGATATCAATCTTGATGTGCATGATCACCATAAAACCTAATGCATTGGTAATCAGCGCCACCGTGCCGGGAATCGCCAGGCGCAAAAAAGCATGGCGCGCAGCAGCAGCGCCGGTGGCACCCTGCACCACCTCGGCCTTCCACACATTGGTCATCTGCACTGCATGGGAAACGCCGATGGAAAAAATCAGAAACGGCACCAGTATGGAAAGCGGGTCTATACCGAATCCGATCAGCGGCAGCAGCCCCAGCAGCCAAATTACCGGCATCAGCGCACAGCCCAGGGCCAGCAGTGTCAGGCGCAACGAGCCTGAATAAAAAAACAACAGCAGCGCCGTAATGGCAAACGCCACGCCGAAAAATGCGATGACGCCCACCGCGCCTTGTGCGATGTCACCCACCGCTTTGGCGAAGCCGATGATATGCACACTGTGTCGTTCATCCTGGAACTGGGCCCGTATCTGTTCCAGTTGCTGCGCCACCTGCCGATAATTCAGGCGCTTCCCGCTCACCGGATCGATCTCCAGCAAATCTGCGCGCACCAAGGCCGCGCTAAAGTCATTGGCAACCAGCCGCCCCACGTTTCCAAACTTCAGTACATTGCGCCGCACTGTCTCCAAATCGTCCGCCGTACCTTTGAAATTCGCAGGAATGACGTTGCCCCCGGAAAACCCTTCTTCCACCACTTCGATAAAGCGCACATTGGGTGTAAACAACGAAGTGACTGTGGGGCGGTCCACCCCCGGGATAAAAAATACCGCGTCGGTCACCTGCTTCAAGGCTCTGAAAAACTCAGGGTTATATATTTCCTTACCGTCTTTTTGCATGACAGCAACCAACACACGATTCGCACCACCAAAGGTTTTTTGATAGTCGCTGAACACTTTCATGTATTCATGCTGCAGCGGGATCATTTTGTTGAATCCCGCATCCACACGCAGCCCTGTTCCGGTATATACAAACAGTGCTGTCAGCACAGCAAACGCGGCCAGCAGACTGCGCCGGCGGACGAATACGAAATCCGCAATCCGTTCGATCAACGGCGTGAGCGTCATGGCTTGGCCAGCCCGCTGATACGCGTTACGCCGCGCTCGCCAAATGCCAACAGATCACCGTTGGCGACAGGCAGCACAGTAGCGAACGCCGCGCCACCCGCAGCGCGATGTAACGCAAAGGTCTGACCGCCGTCGCGGCTGAGCAGCAGCGTGCCGTTTTGACCCACCAGCACGGTGGTGCCGGCGTCCAACGCCCGTCCACCCATCAGGGATGCCTGGGTATGGCTTTGTGCCGTTTGCCATTGCGCACCCTGATCAGTCGAATGAAAAACATTGCCGCGTAGTCCGAAAACGTTCAGATTCGAATTTCCACTAGCCACCACGCCGAAATAAGAGCCCTGGTACGGCGACTGCAGTGTTGTCCACGAGTCGCCGCCATCTGAGGACGCCAGCAAGGTAGCGGATTCGCCGGCGATCAGGCGTTGCCCGCTGGCGCTCACCGTCATGGCGTTGTAGTGGCGGTCCGACGCCGCGATTTTGCGTTCCGCCCACGACTTCCCGCCATCACGGGATTGCACATAAGCACCATAGGCACCTACTGCTGTTCCCTGCAGCGCGTCGTCAAAGCGAATCACAAACAGGGGCCGCTCGTCCCCCGGCGCATGGCGCAACTGCTGCCAGTGCGCGCCACCATCCACGGTATGCAACACCACGCCGTCATGTCCGGCAGCCCAGCCCTGTTGCGCATCGTGAAAATATAAAGTGGTCAGCGTCGCCTGCGTCGGGGATACCGCGGGACGCCAGGTTGCGCCCTCGTCATCCGATAAAAAAATGCGGCCGCGCTCCCCGGCCGTCACCAGCCGTTTACCGGCGCGTGCCGCATCGAGCAGCAGAACGGTATCGATGCGCAGGCCGGCCACAGGGAACAGCGGCGTGGGTCGCGGTGAAAAAGCGAACAGTGCGCCGAGTAACACGGCCATCGAGAACAGAATGCCGACGCACCTGCTCATGGCGCCATGACTAGCGATGGGGCGTGCCGCTCACGGTACAGCACCAGGTTCGCCCCCAGCGCTTAGCGCGTGAAAAGCTTAAGCCGGCACTAGCGATTGCCAATACCACGCAAGCCCGCCGGTGAAAAATCCGCGTCAGTGCGCTTGATGCCCTCATAGACCTTGGGCTCTTCGTTGCGCAACCCCATGGCGATGTAACGGCCGGATTGCAGATCATGATGCACTTCCAAGGTCGGATAGGTCATCGGAATATTGTAGAAATTAATGCTGTGCTGCTCCGCCACGCGCCACAGTTCGCCGCGCGCGTCGTATTTGTCCACTACCGCCACCATCCATGAATCTTCATCGACGTAGAAAGTGCGCCTCTTGTACACATGACTGGTGCCGTCCTTGAGGCTCGCTTCCACCACCCATACCCGATGCAACTCGTAGCGCGCAAGCTCGGGGTTGAGGTGCCCAGGTTTCAGCACCTCGCTATACTTCACCGAGTTACCGGTCAGCTTGTAGGAATTGTACGGGATATAGATCTCGCGCTTGCCGAGCAGCTTCCATTCATAGCGATCGGTGGCACCGTTGAACATCAGGAAGTCGTCATTGGTGCGCAAGCCATCGGCAGCTGTGCCCGGATTATCGTAAGCCACGTTCGGCGCAAGACGCACCCGGCGTTGACCCGGGTTATAAGTCCATGCACTGCGCGCCTGCTTCACCTGATCCGCATACTCATGCACCAGCAAAACCTGGCCGGCGAGGCGCGCCGGTGCGGTCACCGTCTGCAGAAAGTTGAATAGCTTGTTGTCTTCGCGTGTATTTTCCGGCTTGGACAGGTTGCCGTATATAAAATCGTACTCATATTCGAAGCGTACCAGGGTATGACTGCCATCACGCTGCACCGACGCTTGGCTCCAGTTCAGGCTATAGGTGTCACCGCGATAGCGCGCCAGATGATTCCACATCACTTCCAGCCCGCTCTTGGGGAGTGGAAATGGAATGCCGCCCTTGGTGCCGGAGAAACCGTTACCACCGCTTACCAGATTGACTTTGCTGGCGTTAGCCGCGGTCTCCTTGTAATGCCCTTCAGGAAACGATGCGCTGCGTCGCGCAGGGTAGACATTCATTTTCCAGGTGGGATGGGTTTTGAGCAGTGCCATCTGCCCCGGCGTGAGCTGCGCTTTGTACTTCTCCATGCTGGCGGCATTGATGCTGAACAGCGGTTTGTCGCCGGCGTAGGGATCGGGGTAATGGCCCCCTTCCGTGTAACCCGCGACCGGCTTGGTGAAGCCGCCCTCCCAGGCGGGTAGAGTGCCAGCCGCATTGGCGGCGCGCTCGGCACCCATGGGCGTGAGATTTTTGCCCAGTTGTGCAGCCTCCTGCGCCGGCACTGCCGCCAGCGCCAGCGTGAGTGACAGCGAGAGCGTGATGACGCTCAGCACCGCGTGTCGAAAGTGGCGCATGTGATTTTCTCCTCGGATTCTTGTCGCGGGTCAGAACGAGTAGCGCAGGCTGAGCGAGATAAAATCCCGGTCCTTGATGGCATTGGCGCTGGTGGCATAGGGCGCGCTTTGTCCTGCGGGAACGGGCCCAGGATCCGTGCCAGCATATGTTCTCCCGCCCCAGTAAGCGGTGTAGGCAATGTCGGCCTGCCATTGTTGCTTGATAATCGCACTCAGGCTATAGGTCGCGGCTTTGACGTCCTGATTGAAAGTCGGGCCCACGCCATGCACGTCATGAGAAAACGCTAGCCGAGGAATCAGCGTCGCACCGGCAATGGCGTTGGGATAAGACAGCGCCCCCACCAGCCGGTAGCCCCAGGAATGTTTGGTGGCATAACCCGCCATCCCGGGCTGCGTCGAACCTGCGGTCGTCGCCGTCGAAGACCCCAGTGCGGGCAGCACCACCCCCGGTCCGCCGAACAACACATTCGAGGGCAGATTCAGATAGGAGGCACCGACCTCGCCGACTACCGTCAGCGACTCCGCCCCCAGCGTAGGCCCCCATATCTTGGTCGCGGTCAATTGCGTTTGGTGCATATTTACCCGCTGATAGCCGGTGATCTCGCGACCGATAGGAACGCTGGCAGCCGCTACGGTTCCGCCAGTGATATTGTTGGCGAGCCCGCCGGTAGCGAGAACCAATTCGATGGGGACGAGTTGTAGTGGTTGATTCGGACGGTACGAGTACTCACCCTGCAACGCGATGCCCCAGGGCCCGGCGGTATTAAAACTCAAGCCAAACAAGCGTATGTTTTCCGGGTAATCAGCGAAATAGGTGACAGGTGCTGTACACGGTGCACCGATGGTGCCCCCGGTAGCCAGAGAACCAAAATTCGGTGTCAAGCAACCGCCGATACCCGTACTCGCCGCCACCGTAGCGCCGCCACGAAACCCCGAGAGAAAAGGCGTGCGGCTATGATAATTGACAAAAGACAAGCCGAGTTCAGTGTTGTTCAACGCAGGCACCAGCGCGCGTAAGGTAACGCCAAATTCTCCACTATTGCCAGGCGTGCGATCCGCTGAGCGCGGCGCCCATATCGCCGCGGATTGGGGTGTTAGAGTGAACGAGCCGGGCGCAAGGTGTTGGTCCACACGGCGGCCGCTGCCGACATACACCTTGTCCCCATCAGGCGACAGCACGTCCGTGGTACTGAAGTACGAACCCCGTGGATCGATGCGTGTATCCCGCCAGCGGAATGCATAAAAACCTTCCACGCTGATCTGGTCGGACAATCCTTGCGAGGCCCAGATCATCGGCGTAGGACGCAGCGCCTCTTTCAGATCCGCACCCGGATTGCGCAGCTTGGCCACATCCACGCCATTGATGACGTTAATGCCATTGGGGATAAAACTACTTTCGCCCCAATTGAGCACCTGATTGCCTAGCCTGACATTGAGTTTGCGTCCCTCGAAACTATTGAATGCACCGTAAACGAACGCGTCCAGCAGTTCCGCGTTCTGGCCCAAACGGTCCTTGCCGGTAGCGCCGAATCCACTGGCCACGCTCTCGTCCTGGCGGTGATAGGAGAAATCATGAAAATAGGTAGCGCGGGCGAACAGGCCGTAGTTGCCCTGCTTTAGCCCCAGCTCGTGGGTAACCCTGATCGGGCTGGAGTACAGCTTATTATTGTTGTAATTGAGATTGCCATCGTCGTTGTTGATATCGCGCGAAGTGCCACCATTGATAATGCTCACCAGCGACGCATCCCGTCCCTGGGCACGCCACGATCCGGCAATACTGACCGTGGTGTCAAAACTGCCTATGACCTTGCCGTCCTGATCTTTGATCTGGAAAGCCTGCACCGATACGGGCAAAAATGCCAGCACCACTGCTGCAGCCAGGAATCGTTGTGCGGAAATGCGCGCATCCCTCTTCATCAGCCCTTCCTCCTCAACTCAACAAAATCGTTTTAACAACTCTGCCGAATCAGGCTAAAAATAACCTGACGTAGGTTCCTAACCTCACAACAAGAAGCGCCCCAGCCACAAGATTACCCGTTCGATAGCCGACCCGCAATCCACCGTGTTCAACCCGGGTGCCAGCCCTCAGTGCCCACCCGCGGCCCCAGGCAATTTCGCCGCCAGCGGAAAATGCTCGGCGACCGGGATTTCGATCACACTCGGCCCATCGAGCTTGAGCGCGGCGGCAACGGTCTCGGCGATGTCCTGCGGGCGCGTGACATAGTAGCCGCGTGCCCCGTAAACCTCCGCCAGGCGGTCGAAGCGTGGATTGACCAGATCGACCCCCACGTAGCGCGCGCCAAAGTTGCGCTGCTGCTGCGCTTTTTCCGCGCCATGGCAACTGTTGTTCAGCACCAGGCTCACCAGCGGGATGCGGTGGCGCACCGCGGTGTTGATCTCCTGCGAGGTGTAGAGAAAGCCGCCGTCCCCCTGGATGCTGATCGCGGGCCGCTCAGGCCGGCCGAGCTTGGTGCCCAGCCCCACGGCGTAGCCCATGCCCAGGCCGCCGTGTCCTGAATAATTGAAGAAGGTACGGGGCAGCTCAAAATTCAGCCGGTCATAAGTCAGCCCCGGCGCTACGCCGGCGTCCAGCGTCACCATGCAATCGGTTGGCAGTACCTTGCGCAACTCCGGATACACGCGTTGCGGCATCATGGGGTCACCCGTCAATGACAGCTCCGCGTCAAGACGAGCCGTGCGTCGCGCTTTGAGCGCAGCGATTTCCGCACGCCATGCCGCTCGTTGATGCTGTTTCCCGGCGCGCAGCGCCTGCAACAACTGCTGCGCCACGGCTTTGGCGTCGCCGACGATGCCCACTTCCACCGGATAGTTGCGCCCGACTTCCTGCACGTCTATATCCACCTGCACGATGCGCGTTTTCGGGTTAATGATGCTGTAGTTCCAGTGCGTCGAATGCTGGTTGAGCCGCGAACCCAGCGCCAGTATGACGTCCGCGCGATGGATCGCTTCCAGCGCTTCCGGCGCGCCCCGATTGCCGGGTGTCCCCACGAATAGCGCGTGGCTGTTCGGCACAGCATCGTTGTGCCCGTACGAGGGTACCAGCGCCATGCCGGCGAGTTCCGCAAGGGCTGTTGCCTCCCCGCTCGCCTCACTGTCGATGATGCCGCCGCCTGCGAGCAACAGCGGCCGCTCCGCAGTTAACAACACCTCCACCGCGCGCCGGATGGCGTCGGCATCCCCCGGCATGCGCCATTCGACCGGCCGGTACGAGGAAGGCCGCGCCAAGTCCACGTCCAGGGTCTGGTTCTCCAGCAGGTCACGCGGTATGTTGACAAAAGCGGGGCCGCGCTTTCCCGCCAGGGCGGCGCGGAACGCGTCGTGGAGCAGTTGCGGTATGCGCTCGGTCTGGTGCGCATGCCGCGCAAGATAAGTGACCGGCTTTAACAGGTTCACCAGGTCGAAGGATTGCGCCCCGTCGCGGTCAAGGTTCGAGCGTTCGACGTCGCCTGCGATCACCACCACCGGCGCGCGGCCCTTGTAGGCCAGCGCAATGCCGGTCAGCAGGTTGATCGTTGCCGGGCCCGAAGTCGTCATGCAAACCGCAGGCTTGCCCGACGCGCGGCTATAGCCGTAGGCCATGAACGCAGCCCCTTCCTCGTGGCGCGTGTCGAGAAAGCGCATATCGCTGCGCCCATGCAACGCGGTCACCATGGTGTTGGTGGTGCTGCCCGTCACCCCAAACACATACTCAACGCCTTCCGCTCCCAGCGTTTCGATTACCGCCTGACCCGCCTGTATGCTCGCCATCGTCAGCCATCCTTGGTGTAAATAGTTTCAGCTTACGCGCCCGCCGCTGCGCGTTCCGACCTAGCCCATCCTGCCTTCGTACAGCGTAATCGGCGGATACGCTTGCGGGTCTATCACGACATCGATCAAGGTGGTGGTCGAAGCGCGCAGCGCACGCTCCAACGCGGGTTTGAAATCTGCCGGGTTTTCAATGCGCACACCCTCACAGCCACACGCACGTGCAATCGCTGCATGATCGACCGGTGAAAATTGGCACGCCTCGGTGTGGCTGCCATACATCACTTCCTCCGCGTGCCACTGATATCCCAGTATTTGATTGTTAAGAACTATTATTACCACCTTGATCTTCATACGCACAGCGGTTTCGAGCTCTGACCACATGTGCGCGAAGGCACCATCGCCTGCGATGCACACCACGTCACGCGACGGATGGGCGATTTTTGCGCCCAGTGCAGCGGGGAACCCCCAACCCAAACCCGCCAGCCCGCGACCCGTTAGAAAGCGCTGCCCCGCGCGTTGCGCAACCAGGTAATTCATCGCCCAGATCGACGAGTAACTGGCGTCGGTCACCATCAGTGTGTCAGCCGAAATCACTGCATTCAGGTCGCGCATCAAGCGTTCCGGACGTATCGGCACGGCGTCCGCATTCAACATGCCGCGCGCTTCCTCCTGAAACGCTTTTTTGCCCGCCGCGATTTTTCGCTCGACTTCGCTGCGCGCCGCGCGGCGTTTACCCAAATCTAGGCGCACCATGGCGTCACTCAGCGCACTGAGCGTGAGCTTGGCATCACCCACCAGCCGCAAGGCCTCGTAGTTACGCCCGACCTCCTGACCATCGATGTCGATGTGGATGTAGCGCGCATCCTGCGGAAACAGCGTCCACGAATCGGTGCCGTTCTGGTTGGTGCGGTCGCCCACGAACAGCACGCAGTCTGCTTGCTCGACCAGCGCGCGCAGATGCCGCGCCATACCGCGGGTACCCATGAAGTAGCCGATCACCCCCAGCGACAGCGCGTGCGTCTCGGCTACCGCACCCTTGCCCATGCTGGTGGTTGCAACCGGCAGGCTCGCTGATTCCTGCAGCTGCGCCAGCACCTCATGCGCGGCAGATAGATGCACTCCACCGCCGGCAACTATCAACGGCTGCCGCGCCTGCGCCAGCCAGCACGCGGCTTCCTCGATGCGCGACGGGTCCGCCACGCAGCGGTCGAGCGGATAGCTGCCTAGCGACGCGCGCCGCTGTTCACCTATATCCTGGGTCACGGGTTCCAACAGCAAATCCTGCGGAAACAACAACACCACCGGCCCCGGCCTTCCGCCGGCAGCAGCGGTAAACGCCATATCCACATAGTCTTCTATGCGGGTGATTTCACTGACGCGCTTCACCCATTTTGTGCAACCGCGAAAAATATCGAAGTGATCGAGTTCCTGAAACGCATTCTTGTCGGTCTGGTTGCGCCGCACATCCTGCACGATGGCAACTATCGGTACCGATACCTTCAGCGCCTCTGCCAATCCCGGCGCGAGCAAGGCCGCTGCCGGCCCATTCTGCGCGGTGACCACACCCACTTTTTGCGCAGCGCGCGCATAGCCGTCCGCCATCGCCGCACCCGCATTTTCGGTTCGATACGCAATCTGGCGCATGCCGAACTCGGGTATCACCAGCAGCAGCGCAGACGGCAGGCTTTGTCCGAACAACACCTCGACGCCGTGGCGCTTCAACGCGCGCGCCAGTAGATGCGCACCGCACACGGCTGGCAGTTTGTGGCGCACCAGCGGTGTACTTGGGTCAGATACGGTATTCATGTCATCCCTCTCGTAGAAACGTGGCGCCTGAAATACATGAAAGACAAATGACGCCAGAGTTTTAAAACGCCAATTCCGCGTTGATACCGATCATTGCAGTGCGCCCCGGCGCGGGTTCGTAGTAACGGCTGTTGGCCTCGGCGACTATCACTGAACCAATGTAGCCTTTATTGCCGGCGTTATCGATCCGCACAAATTCGGTGAGCTTCCAGTTTTTGCCGCGCTGCTGCAGACCCGCGCGCAGATTGAAAATCGTGTACGCGCCGGCGAATGCCGCGTTCTGATCATTCACCCAGACCTTGCCGCTGTGCCGCACTTCAACCCCCGCGTGGACGCCATAGGCAGGATAACGCCACACCAGTTCGCCGAACACCGTATTAGCGGCTATGCCCGGCAGCTTGCTGCCCGCCACCACCGTGTCAAAAGGCTGCATAAAGCGCGCATTGAGCAGGGTGTATGCCAGTGCGGCTTCAAAGCCGTGCGTGAATTTTTGCGCATAGCCCAATTCAAGACCTTCACGGCGTGTGCCCTGAACATTTTTGAAATCCGAGCGTCCGCCGACGTTGCTGTTGACCACGATTTCATCGCTGACATCAATGCGAAACCATGCAACATTCACACGTCCGTTGTCACCCAGCAGTGACTTCAGGCCGATTTCGCGATGCAGGCTGTGTGCCGGGCGCAAGGCAAAATTCAGCCCCGTGGCACCGCCCGGCTGGTAAGCCAGTTCCGCGAACGTTGGCGTCTCAAAACCTTTGCCGACGTTGGCATAAACATTCAACGTCGGGCTCATTTTATAGGTCACACCCGCGGCCGGCGTGGTGCGCGAATAATCCACTGCGCCGCTGTCATTGGGGTTGCCCGCCGTAATGAAATAGTCGGCCGACGAAAACCCGACCCGGCTGTGGCGCAAACCCGCGAGTAAGTTCACATTCCTGATGATCTGCCATTCGGCCTGCGCATAGACATCCGTATTGCTTACCGTGTTGTCCTCATTGCGCTTCAAGGCACCGGTGACACCGAAACTATTCAAAAATCCATTACGGCGCTCCTGCATGCGGTCGTAATCAAGCCCCGCGCTCAGCGTAAACGGCGCGCCGGCGAGTTGACTCTCATGCGTAAGCCTCAACGCTGCCCCGCCATAGCCGCGATCCAGATCGACCACACCGCCGGAGTGTTTCGGTGCCTCCTGTGGAGTCTTCGGAATCGCCAAATGCTGTGTCACCTGCCGGTCGCCCGCGTACGCTCGCGCATTCAGTTTGGTGCTCGCCGCCAGCGACACCTCATACGTCAGCCCTGCCTGATTTTGCGCAATGCTTTTACGCGTATTGAAATTGTAGGCGTTGTCGCCAGCCTGTTTCCGGTTGAGCGCCACTTGCGCGGCGGTCAACCCCAATGGGTCTTCCGTCTCCGGCTGATCCAGCGCATTGAGCACCAGTGTCAGCACGCCAGCGCTGCCCAGGTCATATTTGAATTTGGCATTGAGATGATCGCGGCGCGCTGCACTGTGATCACGATAACCATTGGTCTCGAATCGCGATGTATCTATCACCACGTTAAGCGCACCATGCTGGCCGCCGTAGTGCGCGTCGAGCTTGTAGGTATCGAAGCTGCCGTAGAGCGCGCTGAGTGTAGCGGTGGGCACTTGCGGACCGTCCGCGGTGAAGATTTGCACCACACCACCCGCGGCATTGCCATACAGACTGGCAAACGGACCACGCATCACTTCTATGTTTTTCGCCGATGACAGATTGAAGGTTGCCGCCTGCCCCTGCCCGTCGGGCATGGTGGCGGGAATGCCGTCGGCAATCAGGCGCAAGCCGCGCACGCCAAACGTCGAACGCGCGCCGAAACCACGCGACGATATCTGTAAATCCTGTGCGTAGTTTTGGCGGTTCGACACCGTGATGCCCGGCACGCGCCCCAGTGCTTCCGACAGATTCACCTGTGGATTAGCTTCACGGATGGTGCGCTGATCGATGCTATCGATGGCTGCTGGAATATCCATGTTGTCGCGCTCGACGCGCGTGGCGCTTACTGACACTTCAGGCAATGTCGTTGGCCTTTGTTGCGCGTAGACGCTGCCACAGGCCAGCGCGGCGGCAACGGCAATATGCAACGACGTGTACTTCATACTCATACTCATGCTCCGTATTGTGACTGTTTGTTTTTATGTGTGGTGCGCGAGCCAGTGTGCCAGATTTTCGCTAGCCTGTGCGTTTCGCTACTTTTTGTAACTGATGCGAAACAGCGCTCCGGCCACGTCGTCAGATACCAGCAGCGCGCCATCACTCATCACGTGCACATCCACCGGGCGGCCCCAGTAAGTGTTGCCCTGCGCCCAGCCCTCGGCAAACGGCTCATACCTTACCACCTTGCCCGCGCCGTCGAGCGTGACTTGCATCAGGTTAAACCCGATTTTGTTGCGCCTGTTCCACGAGCCGTGATTGGCGATGATTATGCGATTGCGATACTCGGCTGGAAACATTTTCCCGCTGTAGAAGCGCATCCCCAGCGGCGCGATATGCGGGCCGAGCTTCAGTGCGGGCGCCGCGAATTCAGCGCAGGCACGGCCCTTACCCAGTTGCGGATCGGGCAGGTCCCCCTGATGACAGTACGGATAGCCGAAATGCATACCCTTTTTCGACAGCCGGTGCAGCGTGTCATGCGGCACATCGTCGCCCATCCAGTCGCGCCCGTGGTTGGTAAACCACAGTTCCCTGGTCTGCGGATGAAACGCCATGCCAACGCTGTTACGCACACCTCTGGCAACTGTCTCCAAGATGCCGTTTACGGGGTCCACGCGCACAATTTGTGCATGCGTATCCAGCGGCACGCAGATATTGCAGGGCGCGCCGATATTGAAATAGAGCCAGCCATCAGGCCCCATCACCATGTATTTCCAGCCGTGCGGCGCATCCGTGGGCAAGCCGTCGAACACCACCACCGGCTTGGCCGAGTTGTCGAGATGCGCTTCGATGTTCGCAAACTTCAGTATGCGCGTGTGTTCAGCCACATACAGATCGCCATTGCTGACCACCAGCCCATTGGGCATGTTCATGCCCTTGAGGACGGTTTTTACTTCGCGTGCCCCCCCCTTGTCGGTAACGGCATAGACATTGCCCACCAGCCGCGTGCCGACAAACACCGTACCTTTCGCGCCCACGGCAATGGAGCGCGCATTGGGCATACCCTCGGCCCATAACTCAATCGTGAATCCCGGCGGCAACCTGATTTGATCGAGCTTCATTTGCGCAGCGGGCATCGCGGTAAGTCCCGGCGCATGGGGCGTGAGCGTCGAGTCCCTCATGGCATCGGGACGGCCCTGCTGCCACAGGGGCGGCGGCGGCGGCTGGATCGACTGTTCCAGCGGTTGCGTTTGCGGCGCGCCTGCAGCTTGCACGGCAGGCGGCTGCGCCACGGCAGTTGTCGCGGCCACACATGCGATGACAGCCACCAACAAAGTGTAGCGGGCCTGGTGCAAGCCCGCGGCTATGGAACACATCAGGCGTACAGGGTGTGCTGTCAGTACCCGGCACACCCCACCCTGCATTTACTTGGGTACCGTAATCGGCTCGATTTCCACGCGGCGATTGGGGGTGCCACATTTAATCATCGCGGCACGGGTAGTCTCTTTACAGTCCGTCACCAGTTTGCCGGATCCCATGCCCTGCGCTGTCAAGCGGCCTGCAGCGATGTCCTTTTTAACCAGGTACCCCTTCACCGCATCGGCGCGGCGCTGCGACAGCCCGCGATTGTAGGCTTCCGTGCCCAGTTGATCGGTATGACCAGAGATCACCACATTGACTATCTGCGGATTGCTGTTCATGGCCGCAGCGAAAGCGTCAAGCTCCGCCACAGATTGGGTCAGGCGCGCACTGTTCAGCGCAAATAATTCGCTGGCCGCCAAAGTAATGCGCTGCGGCGGGGCTGGCGGAGCCGGCGGGGGTGGTGGGGGCGGCGGTGCGACCACCGGCGGTGAGGGCGCAGCGACGACCTTCGGTGCAGGCGCGGGCGGCGGCGCAACAGCCACCACCGGCGGGCGCGCCAATTCACCGCCAAAGGTCCACACTAAACCCACGTTCACATAGTTGCTACCGCTGCGATTGAAACCCCACTTTGTGGTATCGCGCAGGAAGCCTTCCACGCGGCGATAGTCGAGCTGCACGCCTAATTGGTCGTTGAACATCCAGCGCAGGCCCGCACCGGCACTGGCGTAGGGAGAACTGCCATTGGTCGTAGCGCCAGCCAGCGTGCGCTGGTCGCGCTCGGCGCCTACGCCCATGAAGAAAATGGGCTGCCATTCGCCACGGCTGAACACAAAAACCGCATCCGCGCCCAGCAGCGTTTGTTGCATTTTGTTGCTCAGCTCCGAGCGGCGTGAATGACCCAGCAACATCTGCACGTCAAAATTATCGCTCACCTGCTTGCCCAAAAGCAGGCTGGCACCCCTGCCGGTGCCCGTCGTGCCAAACGAATTATCCGGATCAAAGGCGGAAGCCTGCGGCGTCAGGTACCAGGAGTTTTTGAGTGGTTGCGCCTGCGTCATTCCGCTCAAACCGGCCAGCAATACCGCTGCCATCATCCAAGCCGTGGGGGTACGTACTCCCGTTTTCATGGTCTTGTTCTCCTGGGATAAAAATGGATGCAGAAGTCGGTTCTGGCCTGATTCTGTTGCGTCGGACCAAGGCTGATGGTGCCTACCTCGCGCCGGACCTGTCAAGACTATAGCGCGACAGATTGTAGCGCAAGTATCAATAAGCTCCATCTTCGGCTTCCAGCGCTGAACGCAGGGCGACAGCAGTCTCGCCTGCGCGCCAGGTGCGCTCGCCCAGCCGCACCAGCGGCCATAAGCCGATCAGGCTATTGACAAAAAACACTGCATCGGCATCCAGCATGCGCTGCAAAGGGATGTGCGTCGGGGTGCAGGCCACGCCCATGCTGCCAGCAAGGTCGAGCACGCGGTCCAGGGTGATGCCGGCGACGCCGCAGCGCGACAATATCGGCACGATCAGATTACCGCCTTCGACTATGCACAGGTTGCTCATGGTGCCGCCGGTCACCATGCCCTCCTGATCCAGCAGTACGCCTTCGGTGATGGCGGGGTCGCTCCATTCCGCGCGCGCGAGTACATTTTCCAATCGGTTTAGGTGCTTAACGCCAGCCAGCCGGGGCTGGTGCGAGAGCCGCAATTGACACAGGTGAGCACGGATACCCGCCTTGTAGGCGGCGGGATACTGCGGCAGCGCTGCGCTCATCACTATGCGCAGCGGGGTCGGCGGCGACGGCGGCGCGTAGCCGCGGGGACCGCTGCCGCGGGTGACCGTGATCTTGACCACGCCGTGCGGATAGGCGCGTGCAACCGTGCGCGCTTCGGCCAGTAAAGGCGCTTCGCCCGGCGCTGGAATCTGCAATGCGTTGCAATCGTGGAGCAGCTTGGCAAACTGGCGTGGCCAGTGCAGCGGTTCGCCGTTTTGCGCACGCAGCGTTCGGTATACGCCGTCGCCGTAGGCCAAGCCACGGTCGGTGGCGGGAATGGTGTCAGCCGGCGCGCCGTTGACAAGCATCATGGCCGAAATCCGGGTTGGGATCGGCGGAAAATCAGACTTTGCGGAAAACGATGCTGCCGTTAGTGCCGCCAAAGCCAAACGAGTTCGACAATGCGACATCAATTTTCATCGGGCGTGCGGTGTTCGGCACGTAGTCCAGATCGCATTGCGGATCGGGGTTACGCAGATTGATGGTCGGCGGTGCTACCTGATCGCGTATTGCCAGCACCGAAAACACGGCCTCGACGCCACCCGCGGCACCCAGCAAATGACCGGTCATCGATTTGGTGGAACTGATGGCGAGTTTTTTGGCGTGATCACCAAACGCGCGCTTAACAGCCATGGTTTCGGCCACATCACCCAGCGGCGTGGAAGTGCCGTGGGCATTGACGTAATCCACTTGATCGTAGTTCAGCCCCGCATTGCGCAGCGTGTTGCTCATGCAGCGCACTGCCCCTGCACCATCTTCACGGGGGGCGGTGATATGGTAGGCGTCCGCGCTCATGCCGTAGCCAGCGAGTTCGCAATAAATACGGGCGCCGCGCGCTTTGGCGTGCTCGTACTCCTCCAGCACCAGCACCCCCGCCCCTTCTCCGATTACAAAACCGTCACGCTCTTTATCCCACGGACGGCTGGCGCTTGCCGGATCGTCATTGCGTGTGGAGAGTGCGCGCGCGGCGCAAAATCCGCCGACGCCTAGCCTGGAAATCGCGTCTTCTGCCCCCCCTGCCAGCATGATGTCGGCATCGCCGTATTCAATCAGCCGGCCCGCTTCGCCTATGCTGTGATTGGCTGTGGTGCAGGCGGTGACCACCGACAGATTGGGACCGCGCAAACCGTACATGATCGACAACTGCCCGGAGATCATATTGATGATCGATCCGGGTATAAAAAACGGGCCTATTTTACGCGCGCCACCGGCCAGCATGGCATCGTGGGTATTTTCGATCAACGGCAACCCGCCGATGCCGGAACCTATACACACGCCGGCCATGTCAAGGTCGATGCGATCGCTGCTCAGGTCCAGACCGGAATCCTTGAGCGCCTCAATACCGGCCACCAGTCCGTAATGAATAAAATTATCGAAGCGCCGCGCATCCTTGGCGTTCAGCCACTGCCCCACATCGAAGTCTTTGATCTCACCCGCAATGCGCGAGGTAAACCCGGATGCATCAAAACGCGTGATCGGTCCGATGCCCGATTTGCCGCCCAGGATGTTGCCCCAGGCTACGGCGATGCCGGTACCCACGGGCGATACGATGCCCAATCCGGTGACGACAACTCTGCGTGTGGATGAACGCGGCATGACGGTAAAGCTACCTTGGAGAGTTACAGCAAAAACACACGGAATAAATGCTGGGCGAGGGTAAAGTCAGCGGCCCCTGGTAGAGCCGCCTTAATCCGCATTAGGGTACGTGGTCAGCTCTTGACGTGCGCCGTCGCGAAGTCGATAGCCTGCTGGACAGTGGTGATTTTTTCAGCGGCCTCGTCCGGGATTTCGATCTCGAACTCCTCTTCGAGCGCCATCACCAACTCCACCGTATCGAGCGAATCCGCGCCCAGATCATTGACGAACGATGATTCGTTCTTGACGTCGGCTTCCGCCACGCCCAGTTGTTCGGCAACAATCTTTTTGACGCGTTGCTCGACATTTTCCATGGTGTTCCCCTTTTCTAGTGTTTGACCCGTGTTTTTCCGCCTTTGGCTGAATCACACTGGCCGCGCATTTTACCACAATTTTAAACCGAAAAAATACAAAATATTGTTTAAAAACAATGTCTTAAGATATTGCCTCTAACTTTCCCGCTACTCCGGCATCTAGCTCATATGCATGCCACCATTCACGTGCAAGGTCGCACCCGTGATGTAAGCCGCGCCGGGCGAGGCCAAAAACACCACCGCTGCAGCAACGTCCGCCGCCGCGCCAAGGCGCCCCAGAGGAATTTGGCCCAGCAGCGCCTTACGTTGTTCGTCACTCAAGGTGCGCGTCATGTCAGTGTCGATAAACCCCGGCGCGACACAGTTCACGGTGATATTGCGACTGCCGATTTCGCGCGCCAGCGATTTGGAAAAACCTATCATGCCAGCCTTGGCTGCTGCGTAATTGGCCTGCCCCGCGTTACCGGTCTCCCCTACCACCGAGCCGATGCTGATAATACGTCCTGCGCGCGCTTTCATCATGCCGCGCAGCACCGCTTTTGACAGCCGGAACACCGCCTTCAGATCGGTGGTGAAGATGTCATCCCACTCCTCTTCCTTCATCCGCACCAGCAGGTTGTCGCGCGTGATACCGGCGTTGTTCACCAGAATGGCAATATCGCCGAAGCGCTGGGTGATCGCGGCCAGCACGGCATCGATCTGCGCCGCGTCGTTGACATTTAGCGTGACGCCGATGCCAGTAACGCCAGCCTCGTTGAGCGCCTGCGAAATGATCTCTGCACTCGCAGCTGTGGTGGCGGTGCCGATAACGGTGGCACCGGCCTTGCCCAATTCCAGCGCGATAGCCTGGCCTATGCCGCGGGTGGCACCGGTGACCAACGCGACTTTGCCGCTGAGTACTGTCGCTGTCATTTTAATGCCGCGATCAATTGCGCCAGCGACGCCGGATCGGTAATCGCAAAGCCTTGCAGGCTTTTTTCGATGCGCACAGTCATGCCCGCCAACACCTTGCCGGGACCGCACTCCGCCACCTGAGTCACACCGGTGCTCGCCATACGTTTGATCACTTCCACCCAGCGCACCGGGTTGCAGGCCTGCCGCGCGAGCGCGGCTTTGATGGCGGCGGGATCATTCAGCACGGCCACATCCACGTTATTCACCACGGGAATTTTCGGCGCGTTGAAGCTGACACCTTGCAGGTAGTCAGCCAACTGCTCGGCGGCGGGTCTTAACAACGATGAGTGAAACGGCGCGCTTACCGGCAGCGCCAGTGCGCGTCTGGCGCCCTTGGCTTTGCAGGCCGCCATGGCGCGTTCCACCGCGGCGCTACTGCCCGCGATCACGACCTGCCCCGGCGCGTTGAAATTCACCGCTTCGACCACCTCTCCCAGCGCAACATCCGCGCTCTCGGCACATGCGGCGCGCACCGCGTCGTCGTCAAGGCCGAGAATCGCGGCCATCGCGCCGCTACCGATGGGCACCGCCTGTTGCATCGCCTGTGCACGAAAGCGCACCAGCGGCACTGCGTCTTTAAACGCTATAACACCCGCAGCAGCCAGCGCCGTGTACTCGCCCAGACTGTGGCCTGCCACCATCGACGGCGCAGGCCCGCCCGCTGCCTGCCACGCCCGATACACGGCGTAGCCCGCGGTCAGCATGAGCGGCTGGGTGTTGACGGTGGTGTTTAACTGCTCTGCGGGCCCTGCGGCGACCAGCTTCCACAGATCCACACCTAACGCTTCGGAAGCCTCAGCAAAGGTGTCCGTTACGGCCGGCTCATGCGCAAAAGGCTGCATCATCGCCACCGATTGGGAGCCTTGGCCGGGAAATACCAGTGCCAGCGTCATATTTTAAATATTCAATAAAATCAGTTGCTTACATTTTAACAAGAACAGCGCCCCAGGTGAATCCGCCGCCCACACCTTCGAGCAGCAGGTGCTGCCCGGCACGTATGCGTCCGTCGCGCACCGCCACATCCAGCGCCAGCGGCACCGACGCCGCCGAGGTATTGGCATGTAGATTCACTGTGGTGACCACTTTTTCCATCGGTAAGCCGAGCTTTTTCGCGGTGGCTTGAATGATACGGATATTCGCCTGATGCGGAATCAGCCAATCGATCTGCGACGGGTCCATGTGATTTGCGGCCAGCGCCTCTGCGGCCACTTCGCCCAGCACACGTACTGCGAATTTGAATACGGCATTACCTTCCATTTGCAGCAACGGACGTCCGCTGACCTTGCCGCCGTTGAGCGAACCCGGCGTAGACAAAATGTGCCCGTGGCTGCCATCCGCGTGCAGATGTGAGGACAAGATGCCGGCGGTGTCACTGCGCTGCAACACCACCGCGCCCGCGCCATCGCCAAACAACACGCAGGTGGCACGATCCTGCCAATCGATGATACGCGAGTACACTTCCGCGCCCACTACCAAAATATTGCGATATTGACCGCAGCGCATGAATTGATCCGCAATCGTCAGCGCATAGACGAAGCCGCTGCACACCGCCTGCACATCGAAGGCCGGACAGTTTTTTGCGCCCAGCTTGGCCTGCAAAATACACGCCGTGCTCGGAAATACCATATCCGGCGTGGTAGTAGCGACAATAATCAAACTCAAATCTTCGGGCGCAACCGCGGCGGCTTCGAGCGCGCGCAGACTGGCGTGCAGTGCGAGATCACTCGCGCATTCGTTATCCGCGGCGATGTGCCGCTGGCGGATGCCGGTGCGGCTGAATATCCATTCGTCAGACGTCTCAACGCTGGCTTCGAGGTCCTTGTTGGTCAGCACCTTCGCTGGAAGGTAGCTGCCCGTGCCGGCAATGCGGGAATAATGGCTCAAGCGCTGGTTCCGTTATTTTGCGCAGTTGCCTGCACATGTAGATGCGCCATGCGCTCTGATATATGGACGAGCATTCCGGTGCGCACTTCTTCCACCGCACGCTTCAACGCACACTCAAAACTGTAGGCGTCCGCGGAACCGTGACTTTTCAGCACAATACCGCGCAATCCCAACAGGCTGGCGCCATTATAGCTGCGGTAATCGACACGCTTCTTGAAGGCGTTCAATACCGGCATGGCGATCACTGCGGCGAGCCGCGTCCAAATGTTGCGGTCGAACGCCTCGCGCAAGAACGAGCGCATCAGATGCGCCAGGCCTTCAGCGGATTTCAACGCGACATTACCCACAAAGCCATCGCACACCACCACATCGGTGGTGCCTTTGAAAATGTCGTTGCCTTCAACATTACCGTAGAAATTAAGCCCGCTGGCGCGCAACAACTCGGCGGCACGTTTGACCACCTCGTTGCCCTTGATGGTTTCTTCGCCTATATTTAATAACCCGACGCTGGGCGCTGTTTTGTGCTCGACACAAGCGACCAATTCGGAACCCATAATGCCAAACTGCAGCAGATGCTCGGCCGTGCAATCGACATTCGCGCCCAGATCAAGCACATACACACGCCCGCTATAGGTAGGCATAACCGACGCTATCGCGGGCCGGTCGATGCCCGGCAGCGTTTTAAGCACATAGCGCGATATCGCCATCAGTGCACCGGTGTTGCCGGCGCTCACTGCCGCTTGCGCTTCGCCGGACTTCACCAGTTCGGCCATCACGCGCATTGAAGAATCTTTTTTGCTGCGCAGCGCCACCGCCGGCGGCTCGTCCATGCCGACAACCTCGGCGGCATGTCGCACCACCAGCCGATCGCCAAAAGCGGATTTGTCCCGCCGCAGTTGCGTGTCGATGTCAGCCGACAGGCCAACGAGTATGACGCCCGCAGCAGGGTCTACGCGCAACAACGCCAGCGCGGCAGGAACAGTCACGGACGGGCCGTGGTCGCCCCCCATGCAATCAACAGCTACGGTGACCCGCATTCGAAATTACCGCTCGCGACGCTGGTAATGCCGTGCCTACACTGCCGGCACGGCAAACCGCTATCGCCAGCGAAAACTAGTCGCCCTTGCCTTTGACGACTTTCTTGCCCCGGTAAAAACCGTTGGGGCTGATGTGGTGGCGCAAATGCACCTCGCCCGTGGTCGGCTCTAGCCCCAGCGGCGCCACGCTCAATGCGTGGTGCGCACGATGCATGCCGCGTTTGGACGGTGATTTCTTGTTTTGCTGAACAGCCATTTCACTACTCCTTCGATGGATACTCTTTTTGCTTCAGCGCTTGCAAAGCGCTGAAAGCCATGATTTTTGCCTGTGATACCGGCGCTGCACCTGCCGTATCGGAGTGACCTGCTTCACCCCAATGCGCTGCACACCTGCCTGTTTCATGCCGGGGATAAGGCGGCAGGTCCAGCAGTACTTCGTCCTCAATCAATGCGGCTACATCCAACTCGGTGTTCGCCGCGATACAATCCGCTGCGTCTGGATTGTCATCATGCTCGGCGTCTAGCGCATCCGGCGCCACTAACCGCAACGCCGTATCGATATCGACCTCGTGCTCAAAACCGTCCAGACAGCGCTGGCACTGCAACTGCACCCTGCCGCGCACCTGCAATCGCAGCAACGGGCGATCCTGAAGGTCGCTATCCCCCCGAATCTGGTAATCAAGACTACTGCTATTGTTATGCACGCTTTCTGCCAGTCGCAGCAGCGTTGCTACCGCAACCGCCCCCACCAGCGTTTTCCTCTCCGCGACAAACCCCAGACTGTCAATTATCAGATTGTTCGCGGTCACTTGTGTCGGCGCAGCGCACGTAAACCAGCGATGATAATATTTAGCTCGCCTTTTGTCAAAGCCAATCTACAGAAAGTCTATAAAAAGCAATAAGTTAGCCGTATACGGTCACCCAAAATCATGTCTACACGCCCATTGATACTTGCTACCTCCTCGGTTTACCGCCGCAGCCTGCTCGAACGTCTGCGGTTGCCATTCATGTGCATCGCGCCGAACATCGACGAAACGCCGCATGCCGGCGAGCTGCCCG
>CAMDRT010000013.1 GCA_945906815.1 Bordetella parapertussis | reverse complement strand
CGCTGAAAGCATCTAAGCGGGAAACTTGCCTCAAGATGAGACTTCCCGGGAACTTGATTCCCCTAAAGGGTCGTGGAAGACCACCACGTTAATAGGCTGGGTGTGTACGACGAGTAATCGTCTTAGCTAACCAGTACTAATTGCCCGTGCGGCTTGATCCTATAACTTTGAGTATTAGTTATAGAGAATTCAGGTTTGCCAGATACGATTTACCAAAATTAAGCGACGCGTTCTCCAGGCGCCGTTCAACCTCCTTCTTCCAGTTTTAGTTTTTGGTGTAAGGCATATTGCCGACCGCCAGAAACACACAAGCTACGTCTGACGACCTTAGCGAGCTGGAACCACGCCTTCCCATTCCGAACAGGACCGTGAAACGGCTCAGCGCCGATGATAGTGCGGATTACCCGTGCGAAAGTAGGACATCGTCAGGCACCCATTTGTAAGTTGTAGGAAAAAAGCCCGGTTCTCGTAACCGGGCTTTTTTTTTGTTTTCGATCTGCTGTCTGTGTCGGCTTTGGGGAATCCGCAGTTGACGCCACCAGACGCTCCCAGCATACTCATTACTGCTAGCGCGAAAACCGTGCGATTGGTGAATTAAAGTTAAAACAGCGCTCTAGACCAGCAGAGCTGCACCATCCGGAGCAAAACGTGAATTGGCAGTTTCCCAGTATCGCCTTAGCGCTGTTATGTGCTAGCGGTGCAGTCGCGCAGAACTATCCCGTAAAGCCGGTGCGCATTGTGGTGCCGTTTGCCGCGGGCGGCCCTGCGGACATCTACGCGCGTTTTATTGGCCAGCGGTTGCCAGAAACCATGAACCAGTCCTTTGTAATCGAAAATCGCCCTGGCGCGGGTTCCATAATTGGCACCGATCTTGTGGCGAAATCACCGGCCGACGGTTACACCCTGCTACTGATGTCCAACACCCACACTATCAATGAATCGTTGATTCCGAAAAAACCGTTCGCATTGATGAAGGATTTTGTGCCGGTTGCGCCCATCAATTATTCCGATTTGCTGCTGGTGGTGCATCCGTCGCTGCCGGCGCGCTCAGTGAAGGAACTGGTCGCCCTCGCGAGGTCAACGCCGAAAGGACTGAATTACGCCTCCTCCGGTAACGGCACACCGTACCATATGGCGGGCGAATTTTTTAAATCGCTGATCGCTGCCGATATCGTCCACGTGCCCCACAAAGGCAGTTCTGACGCACGCACCAGCGTGATGAGCGGGCAGGTGGAAATGATGTTTGACGCGATTACTACCATGGCCCCGTTGGCGAAGGCGGGCCGCGTGCGCGCGCTGGGTTCAACTGGAGTCAGGCGTTCCGCCGTAACCCCCGATTTACCGACCGTAGCCGAAGCCGGCGTGCCCGGTTACGAAGCCACGATCTGGCTGGGTGTGATGGCGCCGACCGCTACGCCGCGGGCCGTGCTGGAACGGTTGAATGTTGAAATCACCAGAATCAGCGGCCGCGCGGACGTGCGCAAGACTTGGAATGAACAGGGCGCGGAACCGCTCACCATGAGCCTCAGTGAATTCGAAAAGTATCTGATCGGCGACCTCGCCAAGTGGGCGAAAGTAGTTAAGGCGTCGGGTGCGCGCTCGGATCAATGAGGATAGGAGCAAACTGATGCTTAAAGTCGCGTTGCAGCTATTATTCGCCGCGGTACTGGTCGCAAGTGCTGCGCAGGCGCAGGATGCTTACCCCACGCGCGCCATCACCTTGATCATTCCGTTTCCGCCCGGCGGCGTGGCCGAGATTACCGGTCGTCCTACCGGGATGGCGATGGAAAAAATTCTTAGGCAGCCAGTCGCTCTGGTCAATCGCCCGGGCGCTGGCGGCGCGGTGGGCAACGCGGCTGTTGCCAACGCCAAGCCTGATGGTTATACGTTGCTGATGGCGTTGTCGAGCATTTCGGTGATTCCCGCAGCCGATGCCTTGTTTGATCGTAAGCCAGCTTATGCTATGGACCAGTTTGCCCCCATCGCACTGATTTCGGCAGACCCGACGATATTGGTGTCGCATCCGTCTCTGCCGGTGAAAAATCTCAAGGAACTCCTTGCGCTCGCGCGTTCGAAGCAGGGTCAGATGTCGTTTTCGTCATCGGGCATTTATGGCGCACTGCACATGCCGATGGAAATGTTTTTGCATCACTACAAGTTAAAAATGCGCCACGTGCCGACCAACGGCGGTGGCCCGGCACTGACCACGCTATTGGGCGGTCATGTCGAGCTGACGGCTGGCGGCCCGGCCGCGATCACTGTTCATGTCAAATCCGGCAAACTGCGCCCGCATGTGAGCTGGGGCGCCACGCGCCATGAAAATTATCCCGATGTGCCAACGTTCAAGGAGCAGGGCGCGGACATCGAGTATTACATCTGGTCGGGGTTACTGGCGCCGCGCGCAACGCCCGAGCCGGTGCTGAAGGTATTGCGCGACGGCGTGCGCAGGGCGGTCGAAGACGCGGATTTCAAAACCGCGATGTCGCGCGTCAACTCGCCGATTCAATACATGGATGCGCCGGCATTCGCGCAATACTGGGACGCCGACGCCAAACGCCTTGCCGCCGCGGTAAAGGTCGTGGGCAAGGTTGACGACAAAAAATAGTCTACCCCCGTCATTCCCGCCGGTGGGGGAATGACAAGGGTGGTAGATATGATCCGCATGAAGCTTGGATACCTACTGAGTAGTAATCACCCATGACCCCGCACCTGACAAAGCCCAACTCACGACAACTGCGCAGCGACCAGGTGTCGGGGTTGCTGCTGGTCGCACTGGCGCTTTATGTGGGGTGGATGAATCGCGTGTATCCGACCGGTACGCTAGCGGAGCCGGGACCGGGTTACGTGCCGCTACTGCTGGCGCTCTTCATAGGCGTGATGGGATTGCTGGTGGCGCTGAGCGGCGGCAAGTCGATGCCGCTGGCAGCGCTCGAATGGACAGAGGCCAGGCGCGCCGTCGCGCTGCTGATTGCCTGCGGAGTCGCGGCCTACGCGCTGGAGCGGCTCGGCTATCGCATAACCATGGCGGCGCTGATCGTGTTTTTTTTGGGGGTGATGGAGCGCCGCAAGCCCATGATGGTGGTGCTGGTAGGCGGCGGTTTTTCATTGGTGACCTACTACCTATTCGCGACGCTGCTCCGGGTGCCGTTGCCAGTGAGTCCATGGGGCTTTTAGTGCAGGATTGAGGACTTAGTAACACCGCGCCGTTTTTCACTCAGACCTAAGTCCTTCCCTTCAATCCTCAGCCCTGGTCCTAAAATGGTCGAAACGTTTAACAATCTGCTGCTCGGTTTCAGCGTCGCGTTACAGCCGCAGATTCTGGTGTATGCATTTATCGGCTGCCTGATAGGCACGCTAGTGGGCATGCTGCCGGGCGTGGGGCCGCTCGCAGGTATCAGCATGTTGCTGCCGGCAACCTTCGGCTTGAATCCTATAGTCGCCATCGTGCTGCTGGCGGGCGTGTATTACGGGGCGATGTACGGCGGTTCCACCACATCAATCCTGATACGCTTGCCGGGCGAGGCGGCGTCGGTGATGACCTGCATCGATGGTTACGCCATGACGCAGCAGGGACGCGCCGGGCCGGCGCTGGCGATAGCGGCGATTGGTTCATTCGTGGCCGGCACGCTGGGCGTGCTGGGGCTGATGCTGCTGGCGCCGACACTGGCGAACTTCGCGCTGCGCTTTGGCCCGCCGGAATACACGGCACTGCTGTTGATGGGCCTGCTGGTGCTGGCCTACATGACTGGCGGATCGATACCGAAAACGCTGGCGATGGCGGGCTTTGGGTTGATGCTGGGTATGATCGGCATCGATGCGATGAGCGGTTACACACGCTTTAGTTTTGATGTCATCGAATTGTCCGACGGCATCGGCATCGTGCCGGTGGCGGTGGGCTTGTTCGGTATCTCGGAAATTCTGTTGACCGCCTCACAGCAGATGCCGACGCTGCCGAAAAACCCGACACTGCGCGAGTTGATGCCGTCGCGCACCGAACTCAAGCAGTCTATCGGTCCTATTGCACGCGGCAGCGTGATCGGATTTTTGATCGGCATCATTCCTGGATCGGCGCATATTATTTCTTCGTTCGTGGCCTACGGCATCGAACGGCGCATATCGAAAACGCCGGAGCGTTTCGGCAAAGGCGCCATCGAAGGTGTGGCGGGGCCGGAATCCGCCAATAACGCAGCTGCTACTGGCGCGTTCATTCCGATGATGGCACTAGGCATCCCCACCAGCCCGGTGACAGCGGTGATGATCGCCGCCATCATGGTGCATGGCATTGCACCAGGACCGATGTTGATTTCGCAGCGGCCTGATCTGTTTTGGGGTTTTGTCGCCAGCATGTATGTGGGCAATGTGGTGCTGCTGATACTCAATTTACCGCTGGTGGGTCTGTTTGTGAGTTTGCTGCGCATTCCGTACGCGTACTTGTATCCGTGCATACTTGCCTTCTGCATACTGGGTTGTTATTCGGTGAGCAACTCGGTTGTCGATGTGTGGATCATGCTGGCGATGGGGGGCGTGGGCTACACCTTGCGAAAATTCGGATTTGACCTGGCGCCGGTGGCATTGGGGCTGGTGCTGGCGCCGATGCTTGAGTTGTCGCTGCGCCAATCGCTGGCGATGAGCGCGGGTAGTTACGCCATCTTTATTGAGCGCCCGATTTCGACGCTGATGCTGGCGCTTGGCGTGGTGATGCTGCTGTTCAGTCTCAAGCCGCTGCTGTTTAAATCGAAGGATTGGCGCTCGACGGTTGGCCTGGATGACGCGAATCATTAGTCCATGGGATTGTTTGATTTTTGCCGTAACGGAGGAATTATGGATGCTAGTGGGAAATGGTTGTGCTTCGCGTCACTTTCGATGGTGATGCCCGTTGGTGTGGCGGCGCCGACTCTTTCAGATGCCGGTAAGACCGCAATCTCGGAATTCAGCGCGGCGGCAATCCAGCGTGGTGATGTGCCTGGCGCAGTGACACTGATCGTGAACCGCGACGGCGTGTTGTATCAGGGTGTCGCGGGTAAACAGGACGTTGCACGCAATGTGGATATGTCGCCCGACACCCTCTTTCGCATAGCCTCGATGACCAAACCGGTGACCTCGGTTGCCATCATGATGCTGGTAGACGCAGGCCAGTTGAATCTGGATGATCCGGTATCCAAGTACCTGCCTGAATTTAAAGATCGCCCGGTCATCTCGAAATTTAACGCGGCCGATGCCACCTATGAGACGCGGCCAGCCCAACGCGCGATTACGATTCACCATCTGATGACGCATACCTCCGGACTTGGCTATGCCTTCACCGATCCGACGATCGCGCGCATATTGAAAGACACCAAGAAAACCGAGCCGGAGCTCCCCCTATTGCAGGATCCCGGCACCACGTGGCAGTACAGTGCGAGTACGCGCGTTCTGGGCTGGGTGGTCGAAAAAGTGTCGGGCGAGAAGCTCGATGTGTTCCTTCAAAAACAGATATTTGGGCCGCTAAAAATGGTGGACACGGCACATGTCGTGCCTGCGGACAAGGTGTCGCGTGTGGTGACCGTGCACAGCCGCAAGGACGGCAAACTGTCTGAGGAAGCAAACACGCCCGCGCAGGAATCCACCATCAGAGGTGACGGCGGACTTTATTCCACCGCCAATGACTACTCTCAGTTTGTGCGTATGCTGCTGAACGGTGGCAGCTTGAATGGCGTGAAAATACTGAGCACGAAGTCGGTGCGGATGATGGGTGAAAATCCTGCCGCTGGCATTGTCATGCAAACACAGCCGGACGCGAATCCCGATCGCACCCGACCGTTTCCCGTGGGCGCGGGACGTGACAAGTTCGGGCTATGATTCCAGATTACCGCGGCGGATCCCCAGTACGCGCAGTATCGCAGCGCGGGCAGCCTCAGTTGGGGCGGCATTTTCAACACCCATTTCTGGATTGATCCGAAACGGCAGATCGCCGGTATCGTGCTCATGCAAACGCTGCCCTTCTACGATGCGGCCAGCATCGGCGTGCTACGCGGCATCGAGGCAATCACCTATCAACACCTCAAGTAACTGGCGTGATAGGGCTGTGCGGCAGAGCAGCGCACCGTACTTCGCCCGGGGTCGCAATCGGGCGTCAGCGTGTAGGCGCGTCAGCGGATAAGCAGCGGCGCATCCTGCTGTGCGATGCCCGGTCTGTCCGGGCTGGCAGGCCCGCCGGGACTGCCGGGGTTGCGGTAGCGGTCGTAATGCGTGAGCACGCTGGGCACGTATGCTTTTGTTTCGGCATAGTTCGGAATTTTATTGCCGGCCTGCATGACCGCGCCTTCGCCGGCGTTATAGGCCGCCAGCACAAGATCGAGATTGTTTTTAAATAAGGCTAGCAGAAAGCGCAAGTAGCGTGCGCCGCCATGCAGGTTTTCGAGCGGATCCCAGATATTTTTTACCGCGTAGCGCGCAGCGGTTTGCGGCATCAACTGCATCAGGCCGATGGCCCCAGCAGGCGATCTGGCCTGCGGGTTGTAACCCGACTCCACTGTCACTATCGCGTGCAGCAGTGAGGCATCGAGGTCGTATTCGCGCGCGACTTGCCCGATCAGCGGTGCAAATTGCGCGCGTAACGCAGCATTGACCTGAATCACTGTGCTGTTGGCCGCCGAGCGTTCGAACAGCGGCGGCGGATCGAACACCTCCGCGGCGGGGCGCGGGGCTTCTTTTTTGAACAACTGATAGCGCTCACTGAGTGGATGATCGCTCAGATGCGCGATACCCTGCTCATCGACGTAGCCCCAGATGTCTGCTGCGCAGGGCGCGCATACGATAAATGCGCTGATCGCCAGCAGCCCTCTGATCGCAGCGGGCGCGGGCAGCATATGCGGATTTCGCGCCAGTCGCATCAATTAAGATTCCACCGTATAGAGCGCGCAGTTTACTACGGTAATAGCCATCCGGTAAGGTAAAATACTCTGCCATGAAGCGGGTTATTATTCTATTTCTTGTTGTTTTTAATGGGTTTTTTTCTTCAAATGCGAATGCCGCTTTGAGTTGCCCACAGTTGGTGGCGGTGTCGCAAACCACGATTTCTCTGCGCGATGAGGGCCATTCTTTGTTGGCAGTGCTGGCAGAAATCGAGCGTGCGGAGATGCGGGCGCATCTGGACGCGCAGGCAATAAACCTTTTACGCCAGATTGCGCGCATTAGTTTCACCAGCGAGTTTTCGCCACGCGAAGTTCATGAGGTCTGTGTCTCCGGCAGCCTCGGCAAACCCAAACCCAAACCCAAACCCAAACCTTAGGAGTTTATAGTCATGACAAAATGCAGGGCACGTTGGACGCGTAGGGCACTGCGAACGCTGGCGGCGTTGCTGGCGCTGGGTGCATGCGTGCAAACCGGCGCGTGGGCGCAAGTCAAAGAGATCGATCGCACCGGCGGTCCGTATGTGCCGACGCCGCAGGTAGTGGTGGATCAGATGCTGCGCTTCGCCAGCGTGAGTCAAACGGACTACGTGATGGATCTGGGTTCCGGCGATGGGGTGATTGTGCTCACCGCCGCGCGCCAGATGAAAGCATCGGGCATGGGACTGGAAATTGATCCTGCGCTGGTACAGATGGCCAATAATACGGCGAAGAAATTCGGTGTTAGCGATCGCGCGACTTTTCAGGTGCAGGATGTGTTCAAGGCCGATCTGTCCAAAGCCACTGTGGTCACACTCTATCTGCTGCCTGGCATGATGATGAATCTGCGCAATAAAATATACGATGAGTTGCGACCCGGCGCGCGGGTGGTGTCACACGACTATCATTTTGGTGACTGGGAAGCCGACGAGCGTATAACCTTCGACGTGCCGGAAAAAGAGCCGATCAACGGCATCCCCAGCGCGACACTTTATTTATGGACCATACCCGCGAAAGTCGGCGGCGTATGGCATATCAAGGTGGGGGGGGCTGCCCAACAGCGCGAAGTCGAATTCAGCCAGACTTTTCACGTGGCAAACGCCACCCTGCTCAACGCGCGCGGCAACGGCATCTCCGAGGTATCGGTCAAAGGTGAGGCGATCACATTTTCCATCTGGAACGGCGCGGTGCGCCATCACTATCGCGGGCGCGTCAAAGGCAGCACCATGAGTGGCATGGTCAATCTCGATGGGCGTGAAGCCCAGTGGCAGGCAGCTCGTACAAGCGCGTTTAAATAAACAATAAAATTAAATAGGCACTCTGATTTTTCGAAGAGCGTTCAGTGCCGCACTCAGTTCAGTAAACTCAGTTCAGCAAAAATTGCGCCGGCATAAAGCCGACGATGGTTTGACGATACACGCTGTGGGTGTGCGCCAGATCCAGGGCCGCGCGATTGCGCGCGTCGGTGATGATTTTTCCGCCCTCAAGTAGCGTCGGCGCAAACGCGACAGGGGTGGCCAGCATGTCCCACAGCGTGTTTTCGTGGCGTTGCGGCATATGATCCATGGTGACGTGCGCGGGTGCTGCGAGCGGCTGCGCGCTGGCCACGATAAAACTGTTGGTATGGGTGGCCCCAGGCGTGGCGGGCCGGTAAAGCGCCAGATGCGGCAATGCCGTGCGCAGGGTTACCAGAAGATGGGCATAGCTCAGCGGGTTTTGCAGATCGGCGAAGGTATTGAACACGGCAACGCCGTTGGCACTCAGGCAGCGCCGCAGATCCTGAAAAAAATCGCGCGTGATCAAATAATCCGGCGTGCCGTCGCCATGAAACAGATCCACCACCACCACGTCGTAGGCGCGCGGACAGCGTTGCACGAAGGTGCGCGCGTCGGTTTGATGCACCGGCGTTTGGGTTTCATCGAGCGCGAAAAAGCGCCGCGCGGCGTGCAGCGATGCGGGATCGATTTCGACCACTTCGGTGTGGATGCCGCGTGCCGCCAGCCGCGCCGGCGTCATGCCCGCGCCCAGTCCCAGCGCCAGTGCATGGCGTGCCTCGGGACGATGGGCCAGCGCTAGTGCTTCCAGCGCATAGTTGTAAAACGAACGCGCGCGGCCGTCGGATTCCACCGCGTTTTGGGTGAGACCGTCCTGGAAATACAGCCGCGAGAATCGGCCTTCGGCGTCGGCGTCCTGTTTGATGATTTTCACCGTGCCAAACAGCGAGCGATAGGTGGCTTCAACGCGCCACGGCTCTCCTTGATAGGTGATCACGCCAGCGCGGCCAGTGTAGGCGTCGGCCTGCCACAGCAGAACGAGTGAGGCGAGCAGCCCCAACACCGACGATGCTGTGATGCGCGCACGGCGCTTGAGCGCCTTGGGCGCGAATACGCCCACTGCAATTCCCAGCGCTGCCAGCAGCGCCGCCACCATCAGCACCGCGTCGTAGTTACTCACAAAGGGAATCAGGCCAAAGGCGGTCATCAGCACGCCCGCGACCGAACCTATGGTGCTGACAAAAAACACCTGTCCAGCGCCGCCGTCGCCTTCATGGCTGCTCTCGCGCCGCGCAATCGCCACCAACAGCGGATTCATCGCCGAGGCCGCGATCAGCGGCGCTGCCAGCAAAATCAGGCACGCAACGAACGCGCCTGCCACCACGCTCCACGCCGCCAGCGGTGCAAACACGAACGGGTAAATAAGACAGGCGGCGACCATAAACAGTGCCGCCAGCGCCGGCATCAGGCCATACAGTTCGAGCAGACTTGCGGTCGGGATATCGCGGGAATTGGCGAGCTTGCCGCCACTCCAATAACCGACTGCAAGCGCCACCAGTGTGATCGAGAGGATGCCGGTCCAGATGTAGAGGCTGACACCGAAGTAGGGCGCCATGATGCGGGAGGCGAGTAACTCCAGTGCAAGTATGGCGCCGCCGGAAAGGAAGATAACCGCTTGTAGCAGCATGGAGAACTAGGTCAGTCGGGTATAATGTGTCGCGAATTTAACATAGCCGTGACGACGGTGGTGCGGTTCACAGCGGGCAGTGGCGTCACCCAGTCCGCAGCCAAGGAGAATAGCGTGTCCGTTATGAGGTTATGGATGGCGGTGTTGATCGTGGCGCTCCCCTTGTCAGCCACGCCGGCGCGAGCGCAGGAACCGCGCGTGCCCTACGTGCCGACGCCACAGCAGGTGGTGGAAAAAATGCTGCAGATGGCGCGCGTGAGCGGCAGTGATTATTTGATCGATCTGGGTTCCGGCGACGGGCGCATCGTGGTTACCGCAGCAAAAAAACACGGCGCACGCGGCTTCGGCGTGGACATCAATCCCACGCGCGTGGCCGAGGCGGTGGCGAACGCGCAGAAAAATGGCGTGACGGATAAAGTGGCGTTTTATCAGCGTGATTTGTTTCAGACTGATCTGTCGCAAGCGACGGTGATCAGCATGTATTTGCTGCCGCGCGTGAATATGGAACTGCGTCCCAAGTTGCTAGACCTGAAACCCGGCACCCGCATTGTGTCGCATGATTTTTCTATGGACGACTGGAAGCCCGACGTGCATGTGCGCATGGACACCCAGGAAAAATATGGCGGCAGCGGCGGCGCAAGCGACGTTTATTTCTGGGTGGTGCCGGCCCGGGTCGCAGGCGCATGGCGTTGGGAATCATCCTCCGCCGGCAAGCCGCAAGCGTATGCGATTACACTCCATCAAACGTTTCAGATGGTCAGCGGCAACGCCTCGGTGAACGGTCGCAATGCGCCACTGCAAAATGTAAAACTCAGCGGCGATGAATTGAGTTTCACGTTTACCGCTGACCTCGGTGCAGGGCCGGTAAAACATGATTTCAGAGGCAAAGTCGCTGGCGACCGCTTAAGCGGCAGCGGCGCGTTAGCGGGCAGCCGTACGCAGGGCCGGTTTGACTGGCACGCCGAACGCGCGGCGCGCGACGCCGGTGTGTTGTTTACGCCGGCGGTTTTGGTGCAAAGGGAAAAGGTTCAGTGATGCGTGTTTCGGTTTGCGCAGTATCCGCAGGGTTTACGGCATTCATTTTCGGCATGGTTGTGGCCACCGCGATGGCGCAGGATTATGGCGATACGCCCTATGTTCAAACACCGCAGGTGGTGGTGGACAAAATGCTGGAAATCGCCAAAGTCAGCAGTAAGGATTACCTGGTTGATCTCGGTTCCGGTGACGGCCGCATGATTATTACAGCGGCCAAACGTTATGGCGCGCGCGGCTTTGGCGTTGATTTGAACAAGAGCCTGGTCACGCTGAGCAACCGCAACGCTGCCAAAATGGGGGTGGCGAATCGCGCGGTATTTTATGAGCGCGATCTGCATGAAACCGATCTGGCGAAGGCGGACGTGTTGACCCTTTATCTGCTGCCCGAAGTCAATCTGATGGTGCGCCCGCGGATACTCGCGTTAAAGCCCGGCACGCGGCTGGTATCGCACGACTACGGCTTTGGTGAGTGGCCGCCGGATATCGAACTCACAATGGACGCCCCGGGCAAGCCCGTCGGGCGCGATCAAAAGAGCAAGGTGATGTATTGGGTAGTACCTGCCCGCGTGGCCGGTAAATGGGTGTGGCAGGGCCCGGCGGGGCTGTATGAACTGCAACTCGAACAGGTGTTCCAGAAAATCACCGGTACCGTGAGTGTAGGTGGCCGCCGGGCAACGCTTGAAAAAGCCGTGCTTACTGGAGATCACATCAGTTTCGAGCTGGCGTTGGACAAAAGTGACAAGGGTGAGGGCGTTCGTCAAGAATTCAGCGGCAAGGTGATCCACAATGCCGTCGCGGGCGAGCTGCGTGTGGCGGGCGTGACGCGGGCGTGGAACGCCACGCGCACGGAGCTGCGCGACGCACGCTTCACCGATCTGACGCCAGGCATCACGGCGAGGTAAGCGCGTTGCTACAGTTGATGCGCGCGGCGCTGGCGTTGCTGCTGGCGGTGCAATGCCACGCGGGTGCGGCAGTGCTGGATGTGCCTACGCCGTACATACCCTCCACGTCCGGCAATGTCGATGAGATGCTGCGTCTCGCGGCGGTGACACCACAGGATGTTGTGTACGACCTGGGCTCCGGAGACGGACGCATCGTGATTGCCGCTGCGCGCGACTACGGCGCGCGTGGTGTCGGCATTGATATTGATCCGGCGCTGGTGCGCGAGAGCACCGAGAACGCGCGCCGTGCGGGTGTGACTGCGCGCGCCGAGTTTCGCGCCAGTGATATTTTTGCGGTTCATCTGGGCGAAGCAACCGTGGTGACCCTGTATCTGCTGTCGGGGCTGGTGGCGAAACTGGAACCGAAGCTGCTGGCGGAACTGAAACCCGGCACACGCATCGTCGCGCACGACTATGGGTTTGCGCAATGGCAGCCAGATCGCACGGTGCAGATATCCAAGACCTACATGCTTTATGTCGTGCCGGCCCAGGTCGCTGGTGGCTGGCGTATCGAGGCTGCGCTGACACGCGGGCGTGAGTTCACGCTCGATCTGCAGCAACAGTATCAGCAAGTGCGCGGCGGCGTGCGGGTGCAAGGCGGATTTCTGCCGGCTTTCGAGGCGCGGCTCGAGGGCGAGAAAATCAGTTTCGTGCTGGTGGAAGACGACGTGAGTTACCGCTTCGAAGGGGCGGTGCATGGTGAGGTGATGGAGGGACTGGTACGTTACGGCTACGGCCCCACATCCAGTGAACAAAGTTGGCGTGCGCGGCGTGTCGCGGCGGCTATCCGCTAATGGCCGCGACCGGAGATGCTCTTTTAACAATATGATGCTATTTATAAAAAAATACTGCCGTATGATGCTGTTGCTGGCTTTCAGCGCTGCTCCAGCGCAAGCGCAGTGGCCGTATGAGGTGCCGTTTGTGCCCTCGCCCCAAGTCGTGGTTGACGAAATGCTGCGCCTGGCGAATGTCAAAAAAGACGATTTTGTAGTCGATCTGGGTTCCGGCGATGGGCGCATTCTGATCACTGCGGCAGTTAAATTCGGCGCGCGTGGTGTCGGCGTCGATCTGGACGAAAGCCTGATTTACCAAAGCGAAATCAACGCGCAAACGGCAGGGGTGGCCGAGCGCGTGCAATTCATCCGCCAGGATTTGTTCAAGACGGATCTGTCGCGCGCGACCGTCATCACCCTGTATTTGTTGCCGGGCGTAAACATGCGTCTGCGCCCTCAGTTGCTGGCGTTGAAGCCGGGCACGCGCATCGTGGCGCATGATTTTGATTTCGGCGACTGGAAGCCAGACGCCAAGCTTACCGTGCGCAAGAACGTCATGCTGTGGGTGGTGCCGGCGCAGATGGATGGACGCTGGCGTTTGCAGTTACCGCTGCCTGCCGGCGCGCAGACCTGGGACCTGGATATTCGCCAGAAGCATCAGGAAATAGACGGCGTAGTGCGCGTTGCGGATCGTCCACCGGGGAGCATTTGGCAGGCCGCATTGCGCGGCGAGCGCGTGAGTTTTGTACTGGTAGATAACACCGACCGCGACAACGAAGCCAACCTGTATTTCGATGGCGTGGTGCATGGCGGTGTGATGGAAGGTGAATTCCGTCGCGGTGTGGGCGCCTCGCAAACACGGCACCACTGGCGCGCGGAGCGAGTGCGGCCTTGAGAGTGACACGATAGCGTTACTGAGGAAGCGACGCTACGGCCTTCTCTCCCGCAAGGAGAGGGAAGGGAGAAATCGCATCAGCATTTTTGACCAAGGAGCAGCAATGAAATTTCTGAAGCAGGCAGCAGTGTTGGTAAGCGCGTTGGTATTGACAGCAGCGGCGCACGCACAATCCGGCGTGGGTGACGTGGTGTACGTGCCCACACCGCAAATCGTGGTGGACGAAATGTTGATGATGGCCAAGGTGAACAAAGCGGATTACCTGATCGATCTGGGATCCGGCGACGGGCGCTTTGTGATTACCGCCGCCAAAAAACACGGCGCGCGCGCGCTGGGGGTTGATCTCGACACTCATTTGCTTAAGGTCGCCAACGCGGCCGCGCTCAAGGAAAATGTCGCAGACCGCGTGACCTTCCGCGAACAAAATCTGTTCGAGACCGATATTTCCGCAGCGACCGTGGTATCCACGTATTTGCTGCCTGAAATGAATCTCAGGCTGCGCGCCAAGATCATGAAATTAAAGCCCGGCACACGCGTGGTGGCGCACGATTACAACATGGGCGACTGGTATCCAGACGAACAAAAAACGCTGGTAGTGCCGGAGAAAAAAGTCGGCAACGCCGGCATCAGTTACATCTTTGCATGGGTAGTGCCGGCGCTGGCGGCCGGCAAGTGGCAGTCGCAAATCAATATCGGCGGCAAGGACGTCGCCTATGAATTTGATATGGTGCAGTTTTTCCAGAACCTCGACGGCGATGCCACAGCGGATGGCGCGCGCGGTGAATTGCGCGGCAAAATGAGTGGCGAGCAATTACGATTTTCGCTCAGCGGCAAGAGCGGGCAGAAGATTGAGCGTCACGAATTCACCGGCCAGTTAGCGGGCGAAACCATCACCGGCACGGTGCGCATCGGCGAAGGCGCTACGCAGCGCCAGGCGGCGTGGACGGCCAAACGGCTGAAGCGCGGCGAACTCGTGCGCGCGCAAGACGAGCCGGGGGCGAAATAGCATGAGCGATATGCCAAACGCAGGTGCTGCAGTTGACGCCAAACCGAAGGCATCGCTATCGGTGTTCGACGCCTGCGCAATGATTGTGGGACTGATCGTGGGCGCTGGCGTGTTCGGCACACCCGCCATCGTCGCTGGCGCGATGGGCGAGGAAACGTTGGTGATTGCTGTTTGGGTGGCAGGCGGGGTGTTTTCCATCATCGGTGCCTTGTGTTACGCCGAACTGGTGACCGCATTCCCGTCGGCCGGCGGCGAATATCACTTCCTGCAACGCGCGTTTGGCCGCTCACTGGCATTTTTGTATGGATGGGCGCGCATGACAGTGATCGTCGCCGGTTCCATCGCGATATTTGCCTATCTTTTTGGTGATTATTTTTCGCGCGTGATCTACCTCGGTGAATACTCGTCGGCGATTTGGGCGGCGCTGGTGGTGTTCGTGCTGACGGCGATTAACTATCGCGGTATACAGGAAGGCAAAATCACGCAAAATATTTTTACCTTGCTCGAAGTGATTGGGTTGCTGGTGATTGTTGTTGCAGGGCTTTTTCTGGCTGCGCCGCCGGCACCGCCGCCGGTAGCCGCTGCAGCGGGCGGCGGCCCGTGGTATCTGGGTGCGGGCCTGGGTACGGCAATGCTGTTTGTGCTGTTTACCTACGGCGGTTGGAACGACGCCGCCTATATCTCCGCCGAGGTACGCGGCGAGCGCAATGTGGCGATAGCACTGCTGATCGCCATCAGCGTGGTCGCGGTGCTGTATATCTTGATCGCGCTGGCGTATATGAAGGGGCTGGGTTTATACGCGATGGCGCGATCGGATGCCGTGGCGGCGGATTTGCTGAAAGCCGTGTGGGGATCGGGCGGCGAAAAAGTCATCTCCGTCATGATCGCCATTGCTGCTCTGACTTCGGTGAACGGTTCCATCATCGTCGGAGCGCGTTCGAACTATGCGCTGGGCAAGGATTGGCCGCTCTTCGGATATCTGGGCCGCTGGGACGCAGCCAGCGGTTCGCCGCGCAATGCAATATTGGTGCAGGGTGTAATCGCCATGGCGCTGGTGGGTCTGGGCGCTTTTCAAAAGGCCGGCTTCAAGGGCCTGGTGGAATATTCGCTGCCAGTGTTCTGGGGATTTTTTCTCCTGGTTGGCGTGGCGATTTTTGTGTTGCGGGCAAAAGAACCCGATGCACCGCGCCCGTTCAAGGTGCCGCTGTATCCTGTGCTACCGGTGATTTTTGTTGCCATGTGCGGCTACCTTTTGTATTCCAGCCTGACCTATCATAAGGGGCACGCGCTGGTCGGCCTGGGCGTGCTGGCGATTGGCGGGGTGGTTCTGCTGGTCGCGCGCGCGCGTGAGGCGAGCCAGGCGCGGTAATACCGATGGGATGTGGCGCGCCGGCGCGCCGGCGCGTCATGCCGCCTGTGCGATCCGGCGTAGGTGCGGTGCTTGAAATTCTGCGCACCGCCCCCATTTAATTCTATAACGTAACTATTTGTTTTTATTGGAAATTTATAATTATGACCGATGCCGCCACCAGCAAAGAGACCCACGGCTTCCAGGCCGAAGTCAAACAACTGCTCAAGCTGATGATCCACTCCTTGTACAGCAACAAGGAGATTTTTCTGCGTGAACTGATATCCAATGCGTCCGATGCTGCCGACAAGTTGCGCTTCGAGGCATTGACCCACAATGCGCTGATGGAGAACGACAGCGAGTTGAAAATCCACGTGGCCTTCGATCCCAAGGCGCGCACAGTGAGCATCAGCGACAACGGCATCGGCATGTCGCGCGATGAAGTCATTGCCAACATCGGCACTATCGCCAAATCGGGCACGCGCGAATTTCTGAACGCGCTCACCGGCGATCAGGCCAAAGACGCCAATCTCATCGGGCAATTCGGTGTGGGTTTTTATTCGTCGTTCGTGGTTGCCGATAAAGTGACGGTAGTGACACGGCGCGCGGCGCAGCCCGCCGCCAGCGGCGTGCGTTGGGAATCCGACGGCGGTGGTGAATATACGCTCGAAGCGTTCGACAAGGAAACGCGCGGCACCGAGGTCACGCTGCACTTGCGCGAGGGTGAGGATGATCTTGCCAATGGCAACCGGCTGCGTACCATCATCCGCAAATACTCCGACCACATCATGCTGCCCATAGCGATGAAAGAAGAAGAATGGGACAAGGATAACTCGGTCTATCGCACCACCGGCAACGACCAAACCGTCAATCAGGCGAGTGCGCTGTGGGCGCGCCCCAAGGCCGACATCAGTGAAGAGCAGTACCACGAGTTTTACAAGCATGTGGCGCATGATTTCGAGGCGCCTCTCACCTACTCGCACAATCGTGTCGAGGGCCGCAAGGAATACACGCAACTGCTGTACCTACCCGCGCGCGCGCCGTTTGACCTGTGGGATCGCGAGCATCGCCGCGGCATCAAGCTGTATGTACGGCGCGTCTTTATCATGGACGACGCCGAGCAACTGCTGCCGGTGTATTTGCGTTTTGTGCGCGGCGTGATCGACTCTGCCGACTTGCCGTTGAACGTGTCGCGCGAAATTCTGCAGGAATCCAAAGATATTGAAGCGATGCGCGCCGGTAACGTCAAGCGCGTGCTGATGATGATCGAAGACCTTGCAGAAAATCATAAGGAAAAATTCGCGACGTTTTGGAAGGAATTCGGCAAGGTCATCAAGGAAGGCGTGGTTGAAGACCACGGCAACCGTGAGCGCATTGCGAAAATCATGCGCTTCGCCTCCACCCATACCGACACCGATGCGCAGGAGGTTGCAATCGCAGATTACATCGCGCGCATGAAACCGGAGCAGGAAAAAATCTACTTTGTCACCGCCGAAACTTTCGCCGCAGCCAAGAACAGCCCGCACCTTGAAGTGTTCCGTAAAAAGGGCGTCGAAGTGCTGCTGATGGCGGATCGGGTGGACGAATGGGTGATGCAGCATCTCACCGAGTTTGAAGGTAAGCCGCTGCAATCCGTGGCCAAAGGCCGCCTGGAACTCGGCAAGCTCGAAGACGAAGCCGAGAAAAAGGCGCAGGAAAAAGAGGAAGGCGAATCCAAGCCGCTACTGGAACGCATCAAAAAGTCTCTCGGTGACAGCGTCAAGGAGGTGCGCGTCACGCTGCGTCTGACCGATTCACCGGCGTGCCTGGTGGCGGACGAACACGACATGGGCGCCAACTTTCAGCGCATGCTCAAAGCCGCTGGGCAAAATGCGCCATCGTCCAAACCCATACTCGAAATCAACCCGCATCACGCGCTGGTGCAGCGGCTGAAAGATGAATCCGACGACACGCGTTTCGGCGATCTGGCAAAAATTTTATTTGACCAGTCCCTGCTTGCCGAGGGCGGCCAGCTTGATGACCCGGCAGGCTTCGTGAAGCGGCTGAATCAGTTGATGCTGGCGTTGGGTGCAAAGACGGCGTAGCCGCAGCTTGGGTGCGTGCAGCCGGGCGAGTTGGCGATTATTGTGGTCAACTTGAAGGTGCGGCAGAGAAGTATTTGTTTTGCAATTTTCCCGGATAGCGCGCAACGGTTGCGTTGTGGTGCTAGTGTCTCGACCCGTTGATTTCGATACAGGGGATGCCGTGATCAAACGCTGTTGGCACAACAATGTCGAAATCGCTGCCAGGCGCGAAGCCGCGCGCAGACGGGTTGGGAACCCGGCGAGCACGGCGACAAAGCATGGCGGCGATTCTCGGCATTGTTGTATCGACATTAACGGGTCGAGACACTAGCCCTGCAATAGCTTGATCTCCGCTGCCGCGACGTTTTCCGCCGTTCCCAGTATCACCACCACGTCGCCTTCTTCGACCAGGGTATCGGGTCCGGGTGCCATGGTTCTGACATTGCGGCGGCGTACTGCGGTCACTTCAACCTGCAGTGCGCCGAGGTCCAGTGCGGAAAAGGTTCTACCGATGCTTGCCGCGCCGTGGCTGACCAATACCGAACGCAGGCGCGGATGCAGGGCGTTTTCGTCGCCATCGTGAGCATCGCGCTCGTCGGTGACACCGCGAAAGAATCCGCGGAAAAGATGGTAGTGATGTTCGCGCGTGTCGCGAATGCGGCGCAATACCCGATTTAAGGGTGTGCCGATCAGCATCAGCGTGGTCGAGGCGAGCATCAGGCTGCCTTCCATGATTTCCGACACCACTTCGGCGGCGCCGGCGGCTTTGAGTTTGTCGATATCGGCGTCGTCGTAGGTGCGCACCACCACCGGCAGGCCCGGCCGCTGCGCCTGCACCTGCGCGAGGATGCGCAACGCTGAGGCCGTGTCCGAGTAAGCGATGACCAGCGCGCGTGCGCGCATCAAGCCGGCGGCGGTCAGCACTTCGCGCCGTGCGGCATCGCCGAACACCACGCGCTCTCCCGCCGCAGCGGCTTCGCGTATGCGTTGCGGATCGATGTCGAGTGCAATCACCGGGATTTTTTCCTGCTCCAGAAATCGCGCCAGATTCTGGCCGCTGCGCCCGTAGCCGCAGATCACCACATGTGCCGTCTCTGCCATCGATTGCACCGCGATATTGTGAAGCTGCATCGCGCGTAGCATCCATTCGTTGGCGTTCAGACGGCGCACGATCATTTCGCTGCGCTGGATAATAAACGGCGCTGCCAGCATCGACAGCACCATCGCGGCCAGCACCGGTTGCAGAAACTCCGGACCGATTAAGTGTGTCGTGTTGGCATGGGCGAGCAGTACAAAACCGAATTCGCCGCACGCGCCCAGTGCCAAGCCTGAGCGTAGCGCTGTGCTGGTGGCGGTGCCCGATAGCCGGGCGATGCCAAATATCAGAAATGTCTTTGCCATCACCAATACCACCAATATCACAAACACCCAGGCGTTCTGCATCGCCACACGCGCATCAAGCACCATGCCAATGGTGACAAAAAATAATCCCAGCAACACATCGCGAAACGGCTTGATGTCTTCTTCGACCTGATGGCGGTATTCGGTTTCCGAAATCAGTATGCCAGCGATGAACGCCCCCAGCGCCAGCGACAGGCCTGCCAGATCGGTGAGGTAAGCCACACTCAGCGTCACCAGCAACACGTTAAGTACGAACAGCTCGGACGACTTGGCGCGTGCCACCACGTGAAACCAGGAGCGCATCACGCGCTGGCCGGCGAACAGGAGCACGGTGAGCACCGCAGCTGCCTTCAGCAGCGCCCAGCCGATACTCACTGCCATATCGCCCGCGGGTGCGGCCAGCGCCGGGAGGATGATCAGCAGCGGCACTACCGCGAGATCCTGAAACAGCAGGATGCCGATGATTTGCCGGCCGTGCTCCGTGTTGAGTTCGTAACGTTCGGCCAGCAGCTTGGCCAATATCGCGGTGGACGACATGGCCAGCGCACCGCCCAACACCAACGCGCCCTGCCACGACAGGCCGAGCAACAGACACACACCCATCACCACCAGCAGGGTGATGGCCACCTGCGCGGAGCCGAGTCCCAGCACCGTGCGGCGCATGGTGCGAAGCTTGGGCAGGCTGAATTCAAGGCCGATGCTGAACATCAGGAACACCACGCCGATTTCGGCCAGATCGCTCACCTGCTGCGTCTGACTCACCCAGCCAAACGCGTGCGGGCCGATGATGACACCAACAATTAAATAACCGAGCAGCGGCGGCTGCTTCAGATGGCGAAACACCACCACCACCAGCACAGCGGTAGCCAGCAGCACCAGAACGGGTTGTAGTGTGGTGTGCATCGATTCGATTCAGCAATATTTTCCGAATCGATAATGCCTTATCGCACGCAAATTGCAAGCACGTTCAGGTGTGCTGCCATCCCGGCAGCGGTGCAAAGATGGGCGACTAAAACCTGGGCTTGGTCTTCGCGCTCTTATAGCGCTTGATGCCGGAGAGAATTTCCGCCTGCGCTGCTTTTGCCTCCTGCCAGCCGATGATTTTTACCCACTTGCCAGGCTCAAGATCTTTGTAGTGCTGAAAGAAATGCGTGATCTGCGCAGTGGTGGCTTCGGGTAGATCGCGCGGCGAATGTATCGTGCGATACAGCGGCGTGAGTTTATCCACCGGCACCGCCAGCAGCTTGGTGTCGTCGCCGGCATCGTCTTCCATTTTCAGCATACCCACCGGCCGGCAGCGCACCACCACGCCGGTAATCAGCGGCACCGGGGAGAGCACCAGCACATCCACCGGATCGCCGTCCCCCGCGAGCGTGCGCGGAATATAACCGTAGTTGCACGGATAATGCATCGCCGTCCACATGAAGCGGTCGACAAACATCGCACCGGTTTTTTTGTCGACTTCATATTTGATCGGCGGTGCGTGCATTGGAATTTCGATGATCACGTTGACATCGTTGGGCACATCACTGCCGGAGGGAACGCGGTCTAGGTTCATGATGATCCTGTAGGTGGGTAGCGCTATGCCTGCGCACACCGCAAGCTTGCGCCGGTGATGGCGCCAAATGGCTAAGGTGCGACGCCTTGTTGGAGTGTGCCACAGCTCCGCCGCTGGATACGCCACAGCCCGCTGGCGGCTGTCTATTTGCAACAAGCGAGCTGCAGGGAGCGCATCTCGATGCTGTTTTCGCCGTGCTGCAACACCCGCCACCAGCTTGATCTGCACCGGCTACGGCTTCAGAGAATACGAACTAAAACGGGGCGCTCGATAAACATTCGCATTCGCACTTTAAGCGTAGTACAGTGCACTTTGCGGCATCGCAGCAAAAAGAGGGGGTACGTCATGAATCAAAATGCCTCGCACGGGAATACTAGCCATGAGCGCAGACTGGCTGCGTTATCGCTGGGTGCGCTGGGCGTGGTGTTTGGGGATATTGGCACCAGCCCGCTGTATGCATTCAAGGAAGCTTTTGGCGGCGCAAATCCGCTGCCGCTGAACGAGGCCAACGTGTTCGGCGTGCTGTCGCTTATTTTTTGGGCGGTGATGCTGATTGTGTCGTTGAAATACGTCTCTTTCGTGCTGCGCTTTGACAACAAGGGCGAGGGTGGCGTGCTGGCGTTGTTGGCGCTGGCGTTGCGCTTGTTTCGCAAGCATCGACAATTGTCGGCTACCGCGACTATTATCGCGGTGTTCGCGGCCTCGCTGTTTTATGGCGACGCGGTGATCACCCCAGCGATTACGGTGCTGTCGGCGGTAGAAGGCATTTCTGTTGCCACGCCTGCGCTCGAGCACTGGGTGGTGCCGGCGTCCATAGTGATCATCATCGGCTTGTTTGCGCTGCAACCATATGGCACCGGAAAAATTGGCCGCTGGTTCGGGCCGATTACGCTGCTCTGGTTTTTTGTGATCGGCACCCTGGGGGTGTTGAGTATTATGGCGACCCCGGCGATCCTGCAGGCGCTCGATCCCGGCTATGCGTTGCGCTTTGCGCTGAATTCACCGGGGCTGGCGTTCGTTGCACTGGGGTCGGTGTTTCTGGCGTTGACCGGTGGCGAGGCGCTGTATGCCGATATGGGGCATTTTGGCCGTCAGCCGATACGCATCGCCTGGTATGGGCTGGTGCTGCCGGCGCTGATGCTGAACTATCTGGGCCAGGGCGCGCTGGTATTGCGCGATGCCGCCGCAGCAAAAAATCCATTTTATCTGCTGGCACCGCCCGAACTGTTGTTGCCGCTGGTGGCACTGGCAACCCTCGCCGCCGCAATTGCATCGCAAGCGACCATCGCCGGCGCGTTTTCAGTTACGCAGCAGGCTTCGCGTCTGGGTTTTCTGCCGCGCGTGCCGGTGACCCACACCTCCGAGACCGAACGCGGGCAAATCTACATTGGCCGCATGAATTGGCTGATGCTGGTGATGGTGGTGCTGCTGGTACTGGGATTTGGCTCATCGAGCCATCTCGCGGCGGCGTATGGCATTGCGGTTTCGGCGACCATGGCGCTGGAGACGGCGCTGGTGGCGCTGGTGGTGATAGCGATGAAAGCGCGCTGGCGGGTACTGGTGCTGGGACTCTTGCTGCTGGTGTTCGCGGTTGAATTGATGTTCTTCGCCTCGAACAGCATCAAGATCGCCGCCGGTGGCTGGTTTCCGATATTGTGCGGGCTGACGATTTTTACGTTGCTCACTACCTGGAAGCGTGGCACTGAAGTATTGACAGCCAGTGCCGCGGGAAAAAATGTGCCGCTTAAGGGGTTTTGCGAACACCTGGGTTCGGTGACGCGCGTGCCCGGAACGGCAGTGTTTTTTTCCGCCAACACCGAGATTGTGCCGACCACGCTGTTGCACAATCTCAAGCACAACAAAGTGCTGCATGAACGTGTGGTGTTTCTGACCATGACCACTGAAGACGTGCCCAAGGTGGCAGACGACGAACGCATCGAAATCGAAATGCTGGCGCCGCAAAGCATCTATCAGGTGGTGGTGCGTTACGGCTATATGGAAGACCCCGACGCCATGTATGTGCTGAAGTTGCTGGGTCAGCGCGGACTGCGCTTCGAACTTCAGGACACCACGTTTTTCCTCGGCAAATCGACCATCGCGCGCGCGCAACAACCGGGTCTGTTTACTTGGCGCCGCGATGTCTTTCGCTGGATGCAGCGCAACGCGCCGTCGGCGGTTGAGTACTTCAAGCTGCCGCCGGACCGCGTGATTGAATTAGGGACGCAGCTTAAGTTTTAGGTCGGGAGAACATTAGGGGGCAGAGTGAAAGTAATTATTGCTGCATTTTAATTATTAAAGTAATGCAATAAAAACAATGGGTTATGTATATAATTCGAGTCTGACCCCTTTATATTCATCACTGCATGGGGATGTGCGCCGCGCGCACGACTTTCCGCCACTTCTCTGTTTCGGCGCGCACATGGGCGACAAACTCTTCGGGCGTGCTCACCCTCACGTCAATGCCTTGTTCGGAGAGGCTGTTGGCGGTGAGCGGCAGCCGCAATGCCTTGGTGAGGTCGGCCTGCAGTTTGGAGAGTATGGGCTTGGGCACTGCGGCCTGGGTGCAAATCCCGTACCATGACGACACGTCATAGCCGGGCAGGCCGGCTTCGGCAACCGTCGGCACGTTGGGAATGCGCGGGTTGCGCGTGGCTGAGGTGACTGCCATGCCACGCAATCTGCCGGATGTGATATGGCCCAGCGCACTGGGTAAATTGTTGACCACCAGCTCCATTTCGCCGGACATCACATCGATAAGCGCCGGCGCGGCGCCCCGGTATGACACGTGCACGATGTTGATACCGGCGCTAAGCTTGATCAGTTCCATGGACAAGTGTGGGGATGATCCTACGCCGGATGTTCCATAGTTGAGCTTGCCCGGGTGCGCCTTGGCGTAGGTGATGACTTCACGCAGATTCTTCATCGGCAGCGACGGATGACCTACGACCGTATTCGGCGTGGTGCCGACCATCGATATAAAAGCGAAATCCTTGAGGTGATCATAGGGCAGCTTGTGCGAGCGCGCCGGCGTGATGGCGTGCGAGGCGATCTGACACAGCATCAGGGTGTAGCCGTCGGGGGCGGCGGCTGCCGTCAATTCGGTGCCGATGCCGCCCGCGGCGCCGCCCCGGTTATCGACCAGCGCATTCTGGTTGCCCCATACCGCGGTAAGGCCCTGCGCCACAATGCGCGCGGCAATATCAACGCCGCCTCCGGGCGGAAAGCCGACAATGATGCGCACTGGACGGGTGGGGTAGTTCTGCGCGCCGGCAGGGGAGAGCGCTACTGCCAGTGCAAGGAAAAGGGCCGCGGACACCACGTTCAGAAGTCTCATGTTTTTTTCCGCACAAAGATTTTCGCCGTTACGCGTGACGCACTGGAACACCCGGCCGATGGCCACCGCAACCAACAGTCGATGTAACATTGGATGGCGCCTCCCTTGTTAGACATGCTGGAACAGAACGCACCTTCTCGAACCGGGCGTGACGGTTGCATCGGATCACTGAGAGGTCAATTGCGCGACGCCCGGCGCGGCGGCTGCGACACTTATCGCGATTGCGGCGGCAACCGACATTCGTATTAAGGCCGGCATGGAAGGTGGGGTGACGAAAGGCCAGCGTACGTCGCGCGCTTTCACTGCGGCTTCAAGCCGATCTGCTTGACTATCTTTCCGAACTCCGCTGACTCTTCCCGGATCAGCGCGCTCACTTGCTCCGGCGTCGAACCCACAGGGGTGAGCCCTTGCGCCAGAAACCGCTCTTTCATGTCGGGCAGGTTCACTATTTTTACCAGTTCGGTGTTCAGCCGCTGGACGATGGGTTGGGGCGTCCCGGTGGGCACGAGTATGCTGTGCCATGTGATGTTCTTGAAACCGGGTATCCCTGATTCATCGACGGTCGGCGTGTCGGGTAAGGCCGGGTTGCGCGTGAGGGAAGTCACGGCCAGCCCACGCAGCTTGCCCGAATTAACGTGGGTGATGGCGACCAGCGGGTTCATGAAAAAAAACTGCACGTGCCCGCCGACAAGATCAATCACCGCCTGCCCTGTTCCCTTGTACGCAACCGCAACCATGCTGATCCCGGCCGCCAAATTGAAATTCGCGATGCCGAGCAGATTGCCGGTGCCGGTGGTCGCGTAATTGATCTTGCCCGGGCTGGCCTTGGCCAGCGCGATGAATTCCTTTATCGACTTCGCCTGCACTGAAGGATGCACCACCACCACATTGCCGCCGGTGGTGAGCTGGGTGATCGGCTGCAAGTCGCGTTGCGGGTCATACGGCAGGTGCAGGAAAACGTGCGGGTTGATGGTGAGCAAGCTGTTGGCAGACATCAGCAGGGTGTAGCCGTCCGGCGGCGCTTTCGCGCCTATTTCAAAGCCGACCACGCCACCCACGCTGCCGCGGTTGTCGATGACCAGCGTCTGCCCCACGCTCTCGCTCAGTTTCTGGCCCACCAGGCGCGACAGCACGTCACTGGGGCCGCCGGGCGCGAAGGGCACGACGAACCTGATCGAACGGCTGGGATAATGCGACTCTGCCGCCTGCACCACTGGCGCCGTACATGCCAAAAGCAAACCTGCCCCTGCCGCTGTTGCATGCTTCATTGCATCCCCCTCCTGAGTGGTTGGCCGGTCCAAAATAGCTATCGAATAAGACGCTAGTCCGTATGAAAAAAAATGTCAATGTGCTGTAAAACCAATTTCCAGAGCATGGTATGCCTGGATACGCCTCTACACCCATGAACGACGGACGTGGCCCGCTGGTTGCTCATTGCGGTTTGATGCCGGCGTCCTTCACCACTTTGGCCCACTTGACGCGCTCGGCGCGGACAAAAGCATCGAACTCCGCAAGCGTCATCGTGAAGGGCTGCATGCCCTGGTCGGCCAGCCGTTTGACGGTGTCCGGCAGGGAAAGCGCCCTGGAGAAATCCATGCGCAGCCGGGCGAGCACCGCTTGCGGCACGCCTGAAGGTGTGCACATGGCCTGCCAGGAAGTGACCTCGAAGCCCGGCATGCCGGATTCGGCGATGGTCGGCACCTCGGGCAAATCGGGTGCACGCTGTGCCGACGTCACGCCCAGCGCACGTATCCTGCCGGAGCGAATTGCCGTGATCACGGTCGGGACGGTGGAAAACATCGCTTGCACATGTCCCCCGATCAGGTCGGCCAGTGCCGGGCCGCCGCCCTTGTAAGGGACGTGGACGATGTCGATGCGGGCGTTTTTCTTGAATAGCTCCATCGCCAACTGCGGCGAGGTCCCGACGCCTGCTGAAGCGTAATTAAGCTTGCCGGAATGGGCTTGCACGTGAGCGATAAATTCAGCAACCGTGGTCGGCGGCAGCGGAGCATAGACCACGAGAACGCTGGGTGTAGTGCCAATCCCACCGAGCGGTGCGAAGTCGGTCTCCGCGTTGTAGGCGAGCTTGCGGTAGAGCGCCGGGCTGATCGCGAAGGTGGCGATATTACAGGTGAATAGCGTATAGCCGTCCGGTGTAGCCCGCGCCGCGATCTCAGCGCCGATGTTGCCGGCTGCGCCGCCGCGATTGTCGACGACAACCTGCTGGCCGAGCGATTCGCTCAGGGCGACGGCCATGATGCGAGCGACGACGTCGCTCGAGCCGCCCGGCGGGAATTGGACAATGATGCGCAGCGGGCGCTGCGGAAACCCCTGTGCCGAACCTTGCGCAAGCGCCCGCGCGGGCGCCCTCGAAGCGGGCTGCGCCTGCGCGCCGCCTAGTGCAGCCGCCAGCAACGCCATGGCAACCACGCGCACACCCTGCCGCATCGCCAGCCCGCCTTTCTGTCTGAGCTGAACGCAATATCCGGCATGAAACGATAGCGACTGCGGCTCGCGTGCGTTGCGATGTTGGGCTACGCAAGCTCGCGCCATGGGCCTATGCGCTGTTTTCATTTTCGCGTCTCCTCCATGCCAAATGCGGTAACGTCAGTAGTCACTGCGGACGCAGGCCGGCGAGCCTGACCACCCCGGAAAAGGTGGCGATGTCGGCGCGCAGTATCTGGTCGTGTTCCTCCGGCGTGGTCGGTGCGGATACAAAGTCGAAGTTCTGCAGCCGCTCCCTGATGTCGGGCAGCTCCAACACGCGTCGCAGCTCTTTGCTGATCTGTATCAGTAGGGGACGGGGTGTCCCGGCGGGCGCCAGCAATGCGTGCGATCCATCCCTGGCGTAGCCAGGTAGCGTTTCCGCGATGGTCGGCACCTCCGGCAATAGCGGTGAGCGCTGCGGTATGCCCACCGCCAAGGCGAGCAAGCGTTTATCCTTGATGAACGGCAGCGCGCCCGCCAGGCCGACAATGCAGTAGTGTACGCGTTCCGCCAAAACTTCGACGATTGCATCCGACGCGCCCTTGAACCCTACGTGCACAACCTTGATGCCGGCAGCAAGCCTGAAACGCTCGCCATTCATGTGGGTGCCACTGCCGGCGCCGGCGGAACTGAAGAAAATCTGGCCCGGCCTGGCGTGGGCAAGCGCGATGAAGTCCTTGACCGACCTCACGCCGAGGTTCGGCGACACCACCAGGGCTGTGGTTGAAAACCCGATGCGGGTGATGCCGGCGAAGTCCCTGAGTGAGTCGTAGGGAAGGTGCGCGTGCAATGCCGCGCTGATGGCAAAGGCCGAGGACGTCAACAGCAGCGTATGGCCGTCGGGAGTGGCCTTGGCGACGATGCCCGCGCCGATGGTGCCGCCCGCTCCCGTGCGGTTCTCGATCACCACCGACTGCCCCCAGCTTTCACTCATCTTCGGCGTTATCAGGCGTGCCAGGATGTCGGACGTGCCACCGGGCGAGAATGGCACGACCAGACGCACCGGCTTGCCGGGGAAATTCTGTTGCGTCTGCGCAAACACCGGTGCGACAGCAGCCGCAAAACTCAATGCAATTACGATAGGACACGAAACGCGTTGCAAAAGCGGTATGAGCTTCCTCATAAACCCTCCTCAACCTGCTCAACGTTCTGTAGCGTGCACCTGATACTTTATCGTCACTCTCGAATTGGGCGCCGACTGTCTGCAATTGAGTCTATGATGTGAAACGGTAGTCCATAATACAATGAGTGTCAATCGACGCGAAAACGAGGGGTTTCCATGAATCACGCGCTGTTCGTGTGTCTGTACGCCGCCGCGTTGGCGGGGGCCGCGATGCTGGTTGCCACTGACGTTTTCCCGCAGTCCTGGCCAACCAAGCCGGTGCGCATCATCGTGCCCTTTCCCGCCGGCGGCAGCAACGACATGCTGGCGCGCTACTTTGGCGACAAGCTGACCGAGCGCCTGGGGCAGCAAAGCGTCATCGACAATCGCGGCGGCGCCAACGGCATCATCGGTACCGAGATGGCGGCGAACGCGCCGGCGGACGGTTACACCCTGCTGATGGTTTCCACTTCCTTTACCATGAATGCGGCCTTGCGCAAGCTGCCCTATGATGTGGAGAAATCCTTCGATCCGATCAGCATGTTCGGCACCTCCCCCAACGCAATAGTTGTGCATCCGGGCGCGGGACTAAACTCGCTCAAGGAAATCGTCAGCCGCGCCAGGGCCAGCCCCGGATCGCTACTCTATGCGTCTTCGGGCGTTGGCGGATTCAATCATTTTGGCGGGGAGTTGTTCAAGAAGATGGCGGGCATCGATCTGGTTCACGTGCCCTACAAGGGCGGTGGTCCCGCCATGATCGATGTCATTGCCGGCCAGATTCCAATGATGTTCAGTTCGCTCACCCAGGTGCTGCCCCACGTGCGCACAACCAAGCTCAAGCTACTCGTGATCGGCGCCGATCAGCGCAGCGCCGTGGTTCCGGAAATTCCCACCTTCGCTGAAGCCGGCTATCCGGGATACGAAGTTTCCGTGTGGTGGGGCATCTCGGCGCCGGCCGGCGTGCCCAAGGGGATCGGGCAGAAACTGCTCAAGGCGTTCTCCAGCATCGTTACGGATCCTACGACGCGCAAGCGGCTCGATGCCGAGGCGGCGGAGCCTCGCAACGCCACGCCCGATGAGTTTCGCAAGATCATTCGCGACGAAGTCATCAAATGGCAGGCGGTAGCGAAGACAGCCGGGATTCAGTTGCAGTGACGTCGCCGTCCTCCGGGCCGGCGCGCAGTACCTGGATGCGCGCTTGCAGCGCAGTATGAACCCAGATGGTCCATTGGGCCGAAAGCGGCTTGGTTTTGTACTATTTCTAATGAATAATATTATCGTAACGCATTGATTTGTAATGACATAATATTCTAATGAGGAGTCGGGGATGAATCAGGGATCGATGGTTAGCCGTTGGCGCTGCATCTACTGCATAGGACTCGTCATGCCTATGCCATTGCTTGCGCAGCAGTGGCCCGACAAGAGTGTGCGCATACTGGTGCCGTTTCCACCGGGTGGCGGCACCGACATACAAGCGCGCTTGCTCTCCAGCGCGTTCCAGAAGCGTATGGGGCAGAATTTCATTATCGACAATCGTACCGGCGCCAGCGGCATTATCGCCAGCCAACTGGCGGTGGAGTCGCCTGCGGACGGCAACACCATTCTTTTCACTTCGGGCAGCCTGTCGGTGGTGGCGACACTTTTCGCGAAGCAGATCAAGTTCGATGTGCACAAGGACTTGCAACCCGTCAGTTGGATTTCTTCGACGCCGCTGGTGTTGTCGCTGCACCCCAGCGTGCCAGCAAAATCGGTCAAAGAACTGGTGGCGCTGGCCAAACGCACGAGCGCGGGCATGAACGCGGGCGGTAACGCTTCGGCGAGCACCGCCCATCTCTCCGCTGAGATGTTGAATCAAGCCGCCGGCATCAAGTCGACGGTGTTGCACTACCGCGGCGGCGGGCCAGCGGTCATCGCGCTGTTGTCGGGGGAGATTGATTACATTTTTGCCACCGCCCCATCGGTCATGCCTTACCTGAAGGCGGGCAAGGCCCATGCGCTGGCCGTCACCACGGCGAAGCGCTCATCGGTACTGCCGGATCTGCCGACCATGAACTCGATATATCCGGGCTTTGAATCCGACAACTGGTACGCGATGTTTTTTCCGGCGGGAACGCCGCCGGAGATCGTGAATAAATTGAATTCGGAAATCCGCGCTGCGCTGGGCACCGAGGAGATCAAGAAGTTTTTCCAGCGGGAAGCGCTGGAAGCGGTGGCCAGTAGCCCGACGGAGCTGGCTGCGCTGCTCAAGCGCGAAATCGACAAATACGCCAAGGTTATTAAAGCAGCCCATATCAAGGCACAATAAGGACCGTGCGACGCCTTCCAGGGCGCTCAGGCACCCAAAGGTATCGGGTATTCCCCGTCAGAGGGAACGCTGTATTTCCTACTCAAACTTCAAGCCAAGCTGGTCTACGATTTTTCGCCACTTGGCGAGCTCTGCTGTGCGAATGTCGTCAAGCTGGGCGGGTGTCGCGCTGGCGGCATCCAGGTCTTCGGCATGCAAACGGTCTTTTATTTCCGGCGCTTGCAGCGCGCGTTGCGATTCGGCGTGCAGTGTGGCGGCGATGTGCGACGGCAGGCGCGCGGGCGCGAGTATGCCGTACCAGGCATCGAATGCATAACCGGTGGCGCCGGCTTCCGCTAGCGTGGGCAATTCGGGCAGCACGCGTGAGCGCCTGGCGCTGCTAACGCCAAGCGCGCGCAGGCGTCCGGCCTGCACGTGCTGCGCGACGGCGAGTGTGGGGGCGAACATCAGTTGCACTCTTCCCCCCATCAGGTCAGTGGTCGCCTGAGCGGTGCCTTTGTAGGGAATGTGCACCAGGTCCACACCCGTCACGTAGCGAAACAGTTCACCGGCGAGATGCCCGCCGGTGCCGGCGCCGGGCGAAGCGAAATTGATTTGCCCGGGTTTCGCCTTGGCCAGCGCTATCAGATCGCGCACTGTCAGCGCGGCGAGCGCCGGGTGCATGACCATCACCGAACGGTAATGCACCAGTTGCGCGACGCTGCTGAAATCACGAATGGGATCGTACGGTAAATGTTTTTTGAGTAAACCCTGTATCGGGTGACTGCTGGAGATCATTAACAGCGTGTAGCCATCTGGCGCGGTTTTGGCAACCAGTTCCGCCGCCAGATTGCCACCGGCGCCGGGGCGGTTGTCGATCACCACCGCTTGCCCAAAGCGCTCGGCGTAACGCTGGCCGAACAGGCGCGCCATCGCGTCATTGCCACCGCCGGGCGGAAAGCCGACCACCAGGCGGATGGATTTGGCGGGGTAAGGGGTGGGCTGGGCGGTTACGATGCCTGGCTGCAAAAACATCAGCGCACAAGCGCAGAGGCGCAGAGGCAGCGCAGAGAAAAACAAGCCGGTATTAAAATTCTCTGCGTGTTGTTCTCTGTGCCTTTGCGCCTCTGCGGTGAGGTCGTTGACTTTTTGCATGTCAACTCACCAGCACGCGCGCGCCATCGACACGCAATGTCGTGCCGAACGCCTGACACAGTTTTTCAATGCGCAGGATAGCTGCGGCCTCATCCTGTGCAGGCGACAGCAGCACTTCTCCTGCTTCATTCTGCCGCACAATGGAAAATGCGGTTTGCGTCAGCGTCGTATTGTCAAAGGTGAGGTGTGCGGCCATGCCGGTCCAGCCGCGATGCGCTTTTTTGTTGCTGCGAATGAAGCAAAACATGCCGAGGCCGTAGTAGATCGGCTTGGTTTTGTAAAACGCAATTGCCAGCGGGAAGTGCGGGCCGTGGCCCATGATGATGTCCGCACCGGCATCGATGGCAGCGTGCGCGAGCTGCGTTTGATACTGCAACACCTCTTCGGCGTAACCCCAGTGATGCGACGAAATGACGATGTCGCAGCGGCTTTTCAGCGCTGCGACATCGGCTTTGAGTTCGGCGAGATAGTCCGCGTCGGTCCAGGTGATGACCTTCGCCGGCGCGCCCGGACGATTGGGAGGAATCTGGTTGTCTTTGTAGTACGGCGGCTGGTAGGCGGTGTAGGCTTTCATCGTGGCCACACCAGCCGAACGTTCGCCGGCTTCATGGTTGTTCGGCCAATACTGCGAGGTGCGCTGAATGAAGCCGATTTTCAAACCGTTGCGCTCGATGACCACCGGCGCGCGCGCGGCGTGCTTGTTTGCCCCCGTGCCTGCATGTGCGATGCCCAGTGCGTCAAGACGCCGGTTGGAGGCGAGTATCGCCTCTGCGCCGTAGTTCTGATTGTTGGCGTTGCCGATCACCTGCACACCCGCAACACGCAGCGACTCGCCGCTGGGTGGCGGCGCGTAGATGCCTTCAAAGCCCGATTGATCGTCGCGCATCATCTCGCGCTGTTCTTGCGGGTTGAATAAACAGCATTCCAGATTGGCGAATACGGCGTCGGCTGCTTTTAAGGTGGGCGCAACTTTACGAAACGGGACGGCAGGGTCTTCGACGCCGAGCAGATTGATATCACCGGCAAGAATGATACGGGTAGTGGGCATGGGATCAAGGGGACGTTTGAAGAGGGACTACGGCTAGCATGACTTTTTCCCATTTGACCATTTCGGCGCGGATGAAGGTGTCGAATTCCTGCGGAGTACTGGTCATGGCTTCGGCGCCAAGACCGGCGAAGCGTTCGCGCATCTCAGGCAGTTGGAGTTGCTGCACGGTAATACGGTTGAGCCGGGTGATGATGGCACGCGGTGTGGCGCCGGGCGCGATGAGTCCGTTCCAGATATGCGCCTGGTAGCCCGGCACGGATTCGGCGATGGCAGGCACCTCCGGTGCCAGCGCGGAACGCTGCGCGCTGGTGGTGCCAAGCGCTTTCAGTTTCGCTGCGCGCACGTGCGGCAGCACCGAGGTCAGACTCGCCATTGCAGATTGCACGTGGCCCGCGATGGCGTCGGTGGTGGCTTGCGGCGTGCTCTTGTAGGCGACATGGACGAGCTGGATGCCTGCCATCCTATTGAGCAGTTCGCCGGCAAGATTGTTGGGCGAGCCATTGCCGGAAGTCGCGTAGTTGATCTGGCCGGGCCGCGTTTTCGCATGCGCGATGAAACTTTTCATGTTGTCCGCCGGCACGCCGTTATGCGTCACCAGCAACATCGGCGTCGCACTGGTGAGGCTGATGGATGCGAGGTCTGTGAGCGGATCGAACGGCATTTTTTTGATCACCAGCGGATTGGTGGCATGACCATTGGCCACCCACAGCAGGGTATGTCCGTCGGGCGCCGCGCGCGCGACTATTTCGGAACCGAGCAGGCCGCTGGCGCCGGGCCGGTTGTCGATGATGACCGGCTGGCGCAGCAGCTCTGCGAACCGCGCGCCGACAATGCGGGCCAGGATATCGGCATTGCCGCCCGCGCCATAGGGTACGATCAAGCGTAGCGGGCGTGTGGGATAAGGCTGTCCCCGGATCAAGTCCGAGGCCGGCTCTGCGCTTGTCGCAGCGGCGCCGGCTGCGACGGCGGGTAAGGCGCTGGTCAGGAGCAATAACGCCCATGCCACACCGCGCATCATTTTGTGAAAATAAACGTTTTGCAGCCGCCTGCCGCCAGCAAAAATGAAGGCAGCGGCTTGGGCACGACGATCCGGCGCGCAGCATCAAGGATGGCTTTCATCGGCCAGAGAATGGCATAAGAAGGGCACATCTTCAACTCTCCCTGTCCTGCGCTGCACATTGACGGTGTCTACCCGCTCCGCGATACTCGGGACAGCGCTGTTTAATTTCCCAGGACAAAGGTGATGCGATGACTGATCTGGAACTGCTGGAAGCATTGAAGAAGATTGATACGCCGACCATAACCAACGTGGTTGCCACCTATCCCGGAAGGCCGCTGTGTCTGGAGATCTACAATCCGTGGAGCGAAAACTGGTACACCAACAACGCGCTCTCGTGCTGGTATCCGGAGATGGGGCCTATCGCGGGCTATGCGGTGACTTGCACTTACGGTCTGCCCGATCCGACCTTCAAGAGTCTATCCCTGATGAATGTGCTGGAGGCCATGGACAAGCTGGGCAGACCGTCCATATTTTGTTTTCAGCAGAAGTTCCCCGGTGACATCGCCGACAAGGTCGGACTATCCGGCGGCAACATGACCTCGTCGATGCGCGCCTGCGGCGCCATCGGTGCAGTATCCAATGGCCCGTCGCGCGACATACACGAAATCCGGCCCATGAATTTTCAGTATCTGACGCGCGGGATTTGCGCGGGCCATGGCCCGCAGGCGGTGCACGCGGTGCAGGTGCCGGTGAGCATCGCCGGTATGGATGTGGCGCCCGGCGAAATCATTCATATGGACGAGAACGGCGCGGTGAAATTTCCCGCCGACCGGCTGGAAGAGGTGGTGCGCAATGCCCAAGCTCTGCTCGCCGAGGAAGATGAACGTGTGGGGCAGCTGCTCAAAGCGCGGGGGCTGCAAGCGGTCAAGGCCATCATGGGCGGTCATCAGTACATGAAGAAATAGATCTGCCGCAGAAGGTTCCAGCTTCAATTAATTTGCGCCCCAGTCGCCTTCACCACTTTCGCCCATTTTTCAAGATCACTGGCGAGTAGCTTCACCATCTCCTGCGGTGTGCTGGTGTGCGCATCGACGCCCTGATCGGCTAGTTTGTCTTTGATCTCGGTCTGCGCGAGTATCGCGCCGACTTCGCGGTTCAGGCGGTTGATAACTTCCGCAGGCGTGTGGGCGGGCGCGAACAGCGCGTACCACAGTTCCGCTGAAAAACCGGGCACGGTCTCGGCGATAGCCGGCACCTCGGGTAGCGCGGTAGAACGTTTGGGACCAGTGACGCCGACCGCGCGTAAGCGGCCGGAGCGGATGTGTGGCACCACCGTCAGCGCCGAGGCGAATGACAGCACGATCTGGCCGCCGATCAATTCAGTGAGCACCAGTGCAGTGCCCTTGTACGGCACGTGCACCAGCGCCGTTCCGGTCATCACCCCCAGCAGCGCGCCCGCGAGATGGCCGAGCGAGCCATTACCCGACGAGCCATTGGTCAGTTCATTGGGCTTGGCGCGCGCCAGCGCCAGAAAATCCCTGGTTGTGCGCACCGGCAGTGAGGGATGTACGACGAGAATCAGCGGACTGGTTCCGATCTGCGTGACCGGTGCCAAATCTTTGGTAACGTCGAACGGCATTTTGCGATACAGATGGGGATTGATGGCGATCGCATTCGGCAGCACAATCAAAGTGTAGCCGTCGGGTGCGGATTTCACCACCAGTTCGGTGCCGACGATGGTGTTCGCGCCGGGGCGGTTTTCCACCACTACCTGCTGCGTTAGCCGCGGGGTCAGTGAGGCGGCGAGGATACGCGATAGCGTGTCGTTGCCGCCGCCAGGCGCGAAAGGTGACACGATACGCACGGTTTTGGCTGGCCACGATTGTGCAGCCGTTGGCGTGGCGGCCGCAAACACCAACCAAGCCGGCAAGCCAATACAAATACGGATGAGCATGATGCACATGATTTGAAAAATTAGGGTTGCATTGTTTCAGGCAGTGTAGAGAATATAGCGCGTTTTGACATTTGTGGCGCGCACGGCGCACACACGAACACGTACCTCTTACCCGGAAATCGAGCACAACATGAGCGTAAAACAACCCATTCCACAGCGCAGAAAAGGCGATATGCTGCGGCCGCTGCCGCGCTGGATATTCATGAGCCGCTGGTTGCAGGCGCCGCTGTACATAGGCCTGATTGTGGCGCAGGCGCTCTATGTGTGGCAGTTCTGGCGCGAGTTGGCGCATCTCATCCAGGAAATGACTATCAATAATCTTACCGAAGCGCAGGTCATGCTGATCACGCTTGGATTGATCGACGTGGTGATGATTTCAAATTTGCTGGTGATGGTGATCGTCGGCGGTTGGGAGACTTTTGTATCGCGCCTCGATCTGGAACATCACCCGGATCAGCCGGAATGGCTCTCGCACGTGAATGCCGGCGTACTGAAGGTGAAGCTTGCGACCGCCATCATTGGCATTTCATCGATCCATCTACTGCAGACCTTCATCAATGCGTCAAAGCTCGATCACAATACGATGATGTGGCAAACCCTCATTCACCTCACCTTCGTTTTGTCGGCGATTGCCATTGCTTACACCGAGCGGATCACCCACCCGCCGGCAGCCACGGATTAAGCGCCCCGGGTAAGACGCCTACGCGGTGGCGCTTATTGTTTGGGTGCGAGCAGTATGCTCAGGTGGCATCCGCAAATATCTGCGATCCGATGGTAATTTTTGTATCATAGCCATTATTCACCAACCTTACCCATAGGCTTGAACACCTCATGAGCGATTTTCGCTACGGACATGCGTCGGGCGCTGATTGGCGCGAAGCGGTAAGCGGCTGCCTGCAGCAAATCGGTGCCAGCGCCGGTGCTGGCACACTGGGTTTTTTGTATGTGACCGACGTTATCGCCGATCACTATGACGAGATTTTGGACGAGATGCGCAGCCACACCGGGATCGCGCACTGGGTAGGCGCCACTGGCGTCGGTGTGTGCGCGACCGGTGTGGAGTATCTCGATCAACCGGCGGTAGTGGCGCTGGTGGGCGACTTTGATGCGGACAGCTTTCGTGTGTTTTCTGGCGTAGCCAATGAAAAAGACGCCGCCAAAGTTGCCTTGGAATGCGGTGGGTCATCACCCAATTTCGCCATCGTGCACGCTGACCCGCACACCGAAAACATGGACAAGCTGGTGGCGGCACTCGCCAAACGCGTGGAAAGCGGTTTTCTCGTTGGCGGGCTGGTGAGCTCACGCAATCGCGTCGCGCAGGCGGCAGATGCGGTAATCGAGGGCGGCGTGTCGGGCGTGGCATTTTCCGACAGTGTGATTGTCGCCACACGGCTCACGCAGGGCTGCTCGCCCATCGGGCCGCGGCGCGTGGTCACCGGCTGCCAGCGCAACGTGTTGATCAGCCTTGACGGCAAGCCGGCGTTTGATGTGTTTCTCGAAGACATCGGTGAGAAACTGGCGGAGGATCTTAATCGCATCGGCGGCCATGTTTTCGCCGGCTTGTCGGTGCCCGGCAGCGATACCGGCGATTATCTCGCGCGCAATCTTGTGGGCATCGACACGCAAAGCAAACTCATCGCCGTGGGCGACTATCTGAAAAAAGGCGATGGCCTGATGTTTTGCCGGCGCGACGCCAAAACCGCGCGCGACGACATGGCGCGCATGCTCGAAAGCATACAGCAGGGTTTATACAGCCGGCCGAAAGCCGGCGTGTATTATTCTTGCCTCGGGCGCGGCGAAGCCTTGTTCGGCAAGGGTAAAGGCGAATTGAAAATGATTAAAGATGTGTTTGGCGATATTCCGCTGGTGGGTTTTTTTTGCAATGGCGAGATCTCGCATAACCGCCTCTACGGGTATACCGGGGTGCTGACCTTGTTTATATAACCGCGCGCACAAGTTATATTTTTTTTACTTTGCCTGCTAGCACCGCTAACGCAATCCCGGTGAGCAGTGACAGCGGCTTGCCCGTCACAAATTCCCGCGCTCTGGGTGACACCATGCCTGCGGTAATGCAAATGCCCTTGTATGCATCCTCACTGCTGACGGCGGCTGCCAGCTCTTCCAGTGGCCCGGCGCCGAGTTGATGCACTTTCCAGCGGCGGCATTGCAGCAGGGTGACGCGGCCGTGCTGCGTCAGCGTGTAGTCGTAAGCGGATTTTTGCACCGCTACCACGGTGTAGCCCTGACGTTGGTAGGCGGCCACGATGAGCGCGCTGAATTGCTCCCACGAAAGCTCGCGCAAGGTTTTAAGGCGTTCATCGACTTTGCCGGGTGAGATGGTGCGCATTTGACGATAACCTACGTAGAGCGCGATGACGACGAACGGCAGCGCGACGAATGGCGCCACCGGTGGAAACGCCAATTGCGCGATACCAAACAGCGCCACGCCCACCAGCGCGGAAATCCACCACGGTTGTTCGAGCAGTATGGAAAAGAGGGTGCGGGATTGGGCCATGCGGGTGCCTTATAGTAAAGTGCGCCATTGTAGTGGCTGCCTTCACATTGTGTAAGCGCTGGCTTAGACTGCTGACAGTGAACGGGTGAACGGGTGATCGAGTGATCGAGTGATCGAGTAACCCGTGCTGTGCTCCCTCGCCCCCGGCAGGGGGAGAGGGTCGGGGAGAGGGGGATTTCACTCGTTCACCCGTTCACTCGTTCACCTCTTCACAAAAAACGGTGTATCCGTGACATCAGAAAACAAAGGCCCCTTGGCGGGCATTAAGGTCATCGAACTCGGAACGCTGATTGCGGGGCCGTTTTGTGCGCGCATGCTGGCCGAGTTTGGCGCGGAGGTGATCAAAATCGAAGCGCCCGAGGGCGGCGATCAGTTGCGCCAGTGGCGCAAGATGTATCAGGGCACTTCGTTGTGGTGGTATGTGCAGGGGCGCAACAAAAAGTCAGTGACGGTGAATCTGCGTGCGCCCGAAGGGCAGGCGATAGTGCGTGAGCTCGCGCGTGATGCCGACATCGTGGTGGAAAATTTCCGCCCCGGCGCGCTGGAAAAATGGAATATCGGCTGGGAACAGTTGTCGAAAATCAATCCAAAATTAATCATGGTACGCCTGTCGGGCTATGGGCAGGACGGGCCGTACCGCGACCGGCCCGGCTTCGGCGTGGTGGCCGAGGCGATGAGCGGCATGCGTTATGTGACGGGTTACCCGGAACAGCCGCCGGTGCGCATGGGCATTTCCATCGGCGACGGCATCGCCGCGTTGCACGGGGTGATCGGCGCGATGATGGCGCTGCATCACCGCACGGCGCATGGCGGCAAAGGGCAGATTGTCGATGTGGCGTTGTATGAGTCGGTGTTCAACATGATGGAGAGCTTTATTCCGGAGTTTGACGTGCTGGGCTACAAGCGCGAGCGCGCGGGCAATGCGCTGCCGGGAATTACGCCGTCGAATACCTACGCCACGCGCGACGGAAAATATGTGATCATCGGCGCCAATAACGACAGCCTGTTCAAGCGCATGATGTTGGCGGTGGGCCGTGCCGATCTGGCGCATGATGCGACGCTGGCCACCAACAGCGGTCGCGTGCCGCGCGCGGCGGAACTGGACAAAGCCATTGAGGACTGGACGCGCACGCAGGATCTGGCGGCGGTGCTCAACGCCCTGGAACAAGCGGAGATTCCCGCCGGCCGAGTCTACGATCCCGAAGACATTCTTAACGACGTGCATTACGCCGCGCGCAAAATGATCGAGCAATGGCCGTTGCCCGACGGCAAGCCGATGCGCATACCCGCGGTGACGCCGAAGCTAACGGATACGCCGGGCAGCACGCGCTGGCTGGGGCCGAAGCTGGGCGAGCATACGGCCGGGGTGCTGGCGGCGCTGGGGTATAGTGAGGCACAGCAGGCGCTTTTGCGCGACAAGAAAATTATTTAGCACGCGTTCGGAAACGGCAGGTCTGCAGCAGACATGGTGTTGTCAGCCATGGTTTTTATAAATAATCATGGGAAGAAAAATGAGCACCAGTCGTGCACTGAAAATATTGAGCGCGCTGATTTTGTCGAGCGCAGCAGCAGCCATACACGCCGCCTATCCGGAAAAAAATATTCAGTACATCATTCCGTTTGTTGCCGGCGGCGAATCCGACATCATGGCGCGCTGGCAGCAGACGGTGTTTCGCAAAAAACATAAAACCGAGCTTATTGTCGTCAACAAACCTGGTGCGGGCGGCGGCCTGGCATGGGCTGCGCTCAACGGCATGTCGGCGGATGGTTACTCCATTGTCGGCTGCAATTTGCCGCATATCGTGTTGCAGCCGCTGGAAGGGCAGGTGCAATACAAAACCGAAGACATCACGCCCGCGTACTGGTTTCACTACACCGCCGATGCGCTGATCGTCGCCTCCGACAGCCCCTATAAAACGTTTGCCGATCTGGTGAAAGCGGTCAAGGCGCAGCCGGGAAAACTGACATTCGCGGGTTCGGCGACATTTTCCGCCAATCACGTGGCGCATGAAAAATTCAATCTCTACACCGATAGCAAAAGCACCTACGTGCCGTTCAAGGGCACCGGCGAGATGACGCAGTCGATCATCGGCAAACATGTCACTGGCGCCCTGTCGTATGTGCCGCTGGCGATGCAGCAGCGCAGCCGCATGCGCATGCTGGCGGTGGCGCTCGACAAACGCCATCCGGCGTTTCCCGAAGTGCCCACCTTCAAGGAGCTCGGCTTCAAGTGGGTGGACGGCGCGTATCGCGGCGTCGCAGTGCCAAAATCAACGCCGCGCGAGGTACAAAAGCGCGTGTCCGACATGATGGCCGCACTCAATAAAGACCCCGACATCCTGAAGTGGATGGCCGATGGCGGCTTTGAAGTGGTCGATATACCTTTCGATAAGAGTGCCGCGTTCATCCAAGAGCGCAGCAAGGATTACCGGGAAGCTGCCAAGGCCATGGGCCTGATCAAATAGCGCACGCCGGGCGTGCGCTGCGCTATGCATTGACAAATGGGGTTGCAGCGGGTAACGTTCTTCCGCAGTTGTAACGCGCCGATTTGAATTCAGCTTGCGGGCGCGCAATAAATCCGGCTAAAGAGAGTGTCGTTAGGTCTCAAACCCGGTGCAGCGCAAGCGTACCGGGTTTTTGTTTTTTGAACGAGGCAAAGTCATGAAAAACGGATTTACCACAAGCATACTGCATTCCGATCTGGAAGCGCCGATAGAACATTTTTCCGTGCACAAGCCGATGCATACTGCGGTGGCGTTTGGCTATCCCGACTCGCGTGAACTGGTGAGGGTGTTCAAGGGCGAGGCCGCCGGTTATGCCTATGGGCGTCAGGGCAATCCCACTACCGCTGCGCTGGAATCCAAGGTGAGCAAGATGGAGGACGGCGTTGCCACCGCATGTTTTGCCACCGGCATGGCGGCGATTGCGTCGACCTTTGTCGCGCTGTTGCGTGGCGGCGATCATGTGGTTTCGACCTCGTTCCTGTTCGGCAATACCAACAGCCTGTTCGGCACTTTCAATACCTGGGGCTGCGAGATCACTTTCGTGGATGCGAGCGATGTGAACAACGTGGCGCGCGCGATCCGGCCCAATACCCGTATGGTGTTCGTCGAGACTATCGCCAACCCGCGCACGCAGGTGGCGGACCTCACCCGCATCGGGGCATTGTGCGCGCAGCACGGTTTGATCTACGTCGTCGATAACACCATGACCTCGCCGTATCTCTACCGCCCGAAGCGCGACCAGGCGTCACTGGTGATCAATTCGCTGACCAAGTACATCGGCGGACACGGCAATGCGCTGGGTGGCGCGGTCACCGACACCGGGCTTTATGATTGGACGCAGTATGCCAATATTTATGACAATTACAAGAATGCCAAGCCCGCGCTGTGGGGTATTCAGCAAATTCGCAAAAAGGGATTGCGCGACATAGGGGCAACGCTGGCGGCCGAACCCGCGCACCGCATCGCCACCGGCGCCGAGACGCTGGCGCTGCGCATGGAGCGCTCTTCAGCTAACGCGCTGGCGCTCGCGCGCTTTCTCGCCCACCATCCCAAGGTGACCAAGGTCTACTACCCCGGCCTCGAAGATCACCCGCAGCACCGGCTGGCGGGTGCGTTATTCAAGTGCTACGGTGCTCTGATGAGTATCGAGCTTGCCGACGGCATCGATTGCTGCGACTTCCTCAATCGTCTGCAACTGGTGATTTCATCCAGCCACCTCGGTGACAATCGCACCTTGGCGATACCGATAGCGCAGACTATTTATTGGGAAATGGGCGCTGCGCGCCGTGCCGAAATGGGCATAGCGGAATCGCTGATCCGGCTGTCGATAGGCATTGAAGACATTGATGATTTGATGGGTGATTTTCGGCAGTCGTTGGATGGCGCATAGGGTATCTGCGGTATAATTCCGCCGCTGTATTGCGCCTGCTTCGAGCGTTATTCCATCTACATAATTTCTTAAATACCGTTTTAATTCAATAAATTAATGGGTATTCACGGCATGTTTCTCTGGTTACTTGGGTGGGTACTGTGTGTCGGGATGCTGTCGCCTGCAATAGCGCAGCAGGATCAGACGCAGCAGCAAAGCCAGACTGTAGGCGGGCAGCAGTCGCAGATTCCATTGATCACCAATACCAACCGTGTATTGCAGATGGCTACCGAGCCAGGGCTGCCGTCAACGACGGGCGTGGACTTAACCGGGCGGGGATTAAAGCCGCTTCCCCCCGAGCCGGTGCAGAGGCCAGCACCGGTAGAGCGCCACGAATTCCAGGATTTCGTAGCGCAGTCGCTGGGGCGGGAATTGCCGCTGTTTGGGTTTAACCTGTTTCAGAATGTGCCTAGCACATTCTCGCCGCTGGATCGTATTCCGGTAACGCCGGATTACATCGTAGGGCCGGGGGACGAGTTATTGATCAGCAGCTGGGGACAGGTGGATATCGACTATCGCGCCACGGTGGATCGCAACGGCGCGATTACCATTCCCAGAATCGGCAACATTAATGTCGCAGGCGTTCGTTACCAGGACCTCGAAGCGCATATCAAGCGCTCCATAGGCCGGGTGTTCACGAATTTTGACCTTAAAGTCACCATGGGTCAGTTGCGCTCTATCCAGATATTTATAGTGGGTCAGGCGCTGCGTCCCGGCACCTATACGGTGAGTTCGCTGAGTACTCTGGTTAACGCCTTGTTTGCCGCCGGTGGCCCCAGTGTTAAAGGATCGATGCGCGCGATTCAGCTCAGGCGCGGCGATAAACTGGTGACCGAATTCGACCTGTACGCGTTGCTGCACAAGGGCGACAAATCAAAAGATGTACGCTTGTTGCCAGGGGATGTGATTTACATCCCGCCGACTGGCCAGTTGGTGGCGATATCCGGCAGCGTTAATGTTCCGGCTATCTATGAAATTCGTGGGCGTTCAAAACTTGCCGATTTAATCGATGTGGCGGGCGGCTTGACGGTAACCGCTTCCGGTCAAAAGGTAGCGGTGGAACGCATCGTAGATAGAAAAACACGTAAAGTCGAAGACTTCAATCTTGACCAGGCAGGGCTAGAGAAACTGCTGCAGGATGGCGACTTGGTAAAAGTCATTCCATTGTCCCCGCGTTTTGACAATGCGGTAACAGTGCGCGGTAATGTGGAGAGGGCGGCACGCCATCCGTGGCGCAGCGGCCTGCGGGTAAAGGACGTGATACCCGATAAGAGCGCCTTGATCGTTCCCGAATACTGGGTCAAACGTAATCTTGCGGTTCGAACAGATATTGCCGGGCAGGACCGAGACGATGCGCGGCTACGCGAGGTTGCGCGTACCCAGGGTGCAGGTCAGGCAGGTCAGGCAGGTCAGGCAGGTCAGGCAGGTCAGGCAGGCGCGGGTCAGGAAAGACTGCGTGCGGAGCTGCGGCGCTCGCTGCCGGAGGTCAACTGGGATTACGCGGCAATTGAACGGCTCAACCTGCTTGATCTTACGACGACGCTGATACCCTTTAATCTGGGTAAGGCCGTGCTGGAGGGTGATGCTACGCACAATGTGCAACTGCAAGCGGGCGATGTGATTACCATCTTCTCCAAAGACGACATTGTGGTGCAAGTAGCAAAGCAACCACTGTTTGTGAAACTGGAAGGCGAAGTAGCGGTTGCAGGTGTCTATCAAGCCCAGCCCGGAGAAACCTTGCGTCAGCTGATTGCTCGCCTCGGCGGGCTGTCTCAGAACGCCTATTTGTTCGGCGCTGAGTTTGAGCGTGAATCCACTCGCGTCTTGCAGCAAAAGCGGCTGGAAGAAGCGGCGGATCGCATGGAGCAGGAAGTGCAGCGCAACCTGGCGGGAAAGGCGGGTCTTTCCAAGGACGAGGCGGACACCGCAAAAACTGCGGCAGAAGGCCAGCTCGCTTTGGTGCAGCGGCTGCGCAAAGTCAGGGCGACCGGGCGCATCGTACTGGAGCTGCCGCCGGAGCAGGCGCAACTGCGCCATCTTCCGGATTTGCGGCTCGAAGACGGCGACCGGTTTTTTGTGCCGGCGGCGCCGTCCACCATTGCAGTAGTAGGTAACGTGTACAGCGCCAATGCGTTCATTTATCGGCCCGAAAAGCGCTTGACCGATTATCTGGTGCAAGCCGGCGGCCCCACTAAAGATGCCGACACCGGCAGCCTTTATGTGCTGCGCGCGGATGGTTCGGTATTGAGCAAGCGCCAATCTGGATTTCTGTTCTCCAGGATAGAGCGGGAAAAGCTGATGCCAGGCGACACCATAGTCGTGCCCGAAAATCTCGACAGATTCCGCTTCACCAAGGAATTAAAAGACTGGTCACAGGTCTTTTATCAATTTGCCCTGGGCGTCGCGGGGTTGAAAGTGTTGAAAGATTTTTAGCCGATGCTTGCGTCGAACAGCCCGTATAGTTGCCCGCACATTTAAGCCCTGACCTCATGCCGGAATCACCCCCAGCCGATACTATTTCTACAACGCCAGAAGACGATGAAATCAGCCTCCTGGACCTGGGCGTAGTCATCGCCGAAAACCTGCGTCTGCTGGTGTTGGGGCCTTTGGCGGTCGGACTCGCAGCGTTGGGCTTCTCGTTTTCGATCGCCCCTACGTTTACCGCGAAAACCACGTTTCTGCCGCCGCAGCAACAGCAAAGTTCCGCGGCCGCCGCGCTCTCGCAACTGGGAGCGCTTTCAGGGCTGGCTGCCTCCGCAGCAGGGATCAAAAATCCGTCGGATCAGTATGTCGCGCTACTCAAGAGTAGTGCGGTGGCTGATCGCTTGATCGATCGTTTCAAGTTGATGGATCTTTACGAGGCGAAGTTCCGCGAGGACGTGCGCAAAACGCTGGCGGGCAGTACCCGGGTCGCTGCGGGTAAAGATGGCATGTTGACCATAGAGGTAGACGACAAGTCACCGCAGCGTGCAGCGGACATCGCCAACGCCTACCTGGTCGAACTGCGGACCTTGATGGGCACGCTGGCGTTGACCGAGGCGCAGCAACGCCGCGTCTTCTTTGCGCGCCAGCTAGAGCAAACCAAGGCGCGGTTGACGGCAGCGGAAATCGCGCTCGGCGGTATTGGTGTAGGCGCGAACGTCCTAAAAGCCGATCCCAAGGCGGCAGTGGAAAGCGTGGCGCGTTTGCAGGCGCAAGTGACGGTACAGGAAGTCAAGCTGGCCGCTATGCGTGGCTATCTCACCGAGGCAGCGCCGGAATTCAAGCAAGCGCAACTGGCTTTGGCGGCACTACGCGCACAGTTGCAAAAAAGCGCAGCGGGCGCGGAACCTGCTTCTGCTGCCGGCGGCTATATTGAAAAGTATCGCGACTTTAAATACCAGGAAACCCTGTTTGAATTGTTTTCGCGTCAGTTCGAATTGGCCAAGGTGGATGAGGCGAGGGAAGGCGCTCTGATACAGGTGGTGGACAAAGCTACGCCGCCGGAGCGTAAAGCTAAGCCGGCAAAGGCCATGATCGCCATTATTGCGACGCTGGTGGCGGGATTTGTGTTGTTGCTATGGGTGTTCCTGAGAAAAATGATCACCAACACCAATTCGCGTCCGGAAGACGCCGGCAAGCTGGCGGCCATACGTGCCGGTTTCCGCCGGCTGTTTTTTCTGCGCAATAACCCCTGAGCAGACTGCATCGCCACCATCCACAGTGTTGCACTGTGGGGGAACTTAACTCAGATAATGAATCTCCACACTGGGACTGCCCCCCCGTGTGTCCGCATAAATCATGGAATACTCCGGCACTTCTAGCCAGGTCGAGGTGTCTTTGGTCAGTGGCTCGGAGGCGATCATGATGGAATCGGCGGTGTCGGCGCCGCCGCTCATTTTCCATTCGTCTTGGTAGTAGCCGTATTCACGTCCCGAGGTGTACCACAGGCTTAGAAAGTTCAGGTTCGCTTCGTGTACTTGTGTGGGGTTTTCGGTGCGGTAGCAGCCGAAGTCAAAGCAGTAGCGTACTGCCGCCAGTTGTTCGCCGGTGGTGATGAAAAGATTCACCGATGAAGAGGTGGCAATGTCGAGTTGCCTGCGCACATTGCGAATGATCGTCAGCGTGCGATCCATGGCAGTCACCAGTTCATCGGCCGAGCATTGCCGTGTGGGGTCTTGCAGTTGTGAAGCAAGCAAGGCGTAAATCCATTCGCTGTCGGTGGTGCCTGAGATGCGCATCGCTATATCGGGTTTGATGTGTTGCAACAGCAGCGGTTTCATTTCACGCACGCGCGCGAGGTCGCCATTGTGTGCCAGTGCCAGCTTGAAACCCGGATACTGAAATGGGTGCACGTTTTGCAGCGAGATATCGACCTCGGTGGAGTAAGCGACACCGCGCACATGCGCGAGCACGCAGGTGGGGTATATTTTTTCGGCGAGTGCCTTAAGGTTTCGGTCGAATACCGGCAGCGAGGTCGAGGCGTAGCTGAACGGCTTGGCGGCGTCAAATGAACGCCGGTCCCAGGCGCGCATGCCAAAGCCTGCGAGGTTGAGCAGTTGCAGCATCTTGGGCATGTACGACTGGCGGATCAACGCGCTGTCGGGCTGAAACAGCAGGGTATCGAGCAGCACGGGTTGGCCTAGATAGGCGAGGGCTCTACACATTTTAGTGAGGCGTGAAAGGTGAAAGGTGAATAATTCTAGCGCGTTTATGCCTTTGCGCAGACTGCTTTTGCAGGGATAATCTGCGCACATTCGCCGAGCGCCTGAAAGTGGACAACGACAAGTATGCGAAGCTGGTTAAGCTGTCGGGAGCGACCATTGATTGACGGCGGTGTATGGGTGAATAGGAGCGTGCGATGAAATACCGGCTGCGTGTGGTGGTGGGAGTGGTGGGGGTGATGGCTGCATTGAGCGCTGGCGTCGCTGTGGCGCAAAGTTATCCGGTGAGGCCGGTGCGGGTGGTGATTCCCTGGCCGCCGGGCGGCGCCAATGACATCGTGGGGCGTGTCGTGGCGCAAAAATTGGGCGAGCAGTTGGGTCAGCAATTCATTATCGATAATCGCGGTGGTGCGGCGGGCACCATCGGCGCGGATATGGTGGCAAAAGCGCCGGCCGATGGTCACACCCTGATGGTGCATTCCGCCACGCATGTGACCAATCCGCATCTTTACAAAAAACTACCGTACGACACGCTGAAAGATTTCATCGGCGTTACGACGCTCGCGGTGCAGGTCGGCATGCTGGTGGTGCATCCGTCGCTGCCGGTGAAAAACGTCAAGGATTTCGTCGCGCTGGGACGTGCGCGGCCGGGCCAGTTGATCTACGGTTCGTCGGGCAGCGGCAGCTTCGTGCATCTGGGCATGGCGCTGATCAATGCTATGAGCCACACGCAGATGGTACACGTACCGTTCAAGGGTGGCGGGCCCGCCGTGGTTGCGCTCGCCTCGGGCGAAGTACAGGCGATGGTGGCCACCATCGGCTCGGTGATTCCGCATTTGCCGAGTGGCCGCTTGCGCGCACTGGGCGTCACCTCGACCACGCGCGTGAAGCAGTTTGCAGATGTCCCGACTATCGCCGAGGGCGTGCCCGGCTATGAATTCGTGGCTTGGATAGGTGCGTTCGTCGCCGCAGGGACGCCACGAGCCATCGTCGATCGCTTGAATGCAGAAATGAAGAAAGTGCTCGAACTTCCCGAGGTAGTAAAAATCATGAGTGGCCAGACGCTCGACCCGATGGTTATGACGCCGGAGCAATTCGCCGTGCGCCTCAAAGCGGATTACGACAAGTACGAGAAACTGGTGAAACTGACAGGTGTGACGTCCAATTAACTACGCATTTAAGGGGTTGCTCGAATGAAGCACTGTTTTTTAGCCATGGCGGCTACCCTATTCGGTATGTGCGCGATCACTGCCAACGCGCAATATCCCACCAAACCGGTGCGCATCATCGTGCCCTTTGCTGCGGGTTCCAGTACCGATGTCATCACGCGCATACTCGCGCAACCGTTACAGCAGTCACTGGGGCAAACGTTTGTCGTCGACAACCGGCCCGGTGCTGACGGTGCGCTGGCGGGGGAACTGGCAGCCAAGGCGCCGGCCGATGGCTACACCCTGCTGATGGCGACCAACAGTCCGCTTTCCGCGATCCCGCATTTGCGCAAAAAACCGCCGTACGACGCGCTCAAGGATTTTGCGCCGATCTCCATGATCGGGCGTTACACGTTTCTGCTGGCGGTGAATCCCACGCTGCCTGCCAAATCGTTGCGCGAACTGTTTGACCACGCGCGCGCGCATCCCGGCAAACTCAACTATGCCAGCGGCAACACCAGCAGCATTGTGATGATGGCGATGATGAGTTCGCTCGCGGGCGTGAAGATGCTGCATGTGCCGTACAAGAGCGAACCGCCGGCGGTGGTGGACCTGATTTCGGGACAGGTACAGGTGATGATGACCTCCTATGCCACGGTGGCGGCGCACCTGCGCGAGGGTCGCTTGCGTGCGCTGGCTCTGGCACTCGCCCAGCGTAGTCCGCTGCTGCCCCATTTGCCGACCATAGCGGAAGCCGGCATGCCGAAATTCTCAATTACACCGTGGGCAGGCATGTTCGCGCCCGCGCGCACACCGGCGGCAGTGGTGGACAGGCTCAGCCGCGAATTTAATGCGGCGTTGAAACGTTCCGATATCCGCAGTCTGCTTGATCAGCAGGCGTTTGCCGGCGAAAGTTCGACGCCCGCAGCGCTGGATGCGTGGGTGAAGGATCAGTACCACATATGGGGTGCGGCTATGCGCGAAGCTGGGATACAGCCGGAGTAGCGTTGCGCCGGCAGTGGCAGCAGCGTGATGCCGCATGAATGTAGTGATCGCCGATAAATTGCTATAATAAAAACAAATAGTTACGAAAGGCCGTGTCCGAGGTCTCTGGCGCACGTTGTGTTCTACGGCGCACCACTTCGCGTTAGAATTCGGGATCATCCGCAAAACGTTCATTGATTTCACTGGAGGCTTGCATGGACAACAATACACAACCGGTATTCAATCGCGCCGCCGAAGACCTCGGCAATTCCGTCGGGCTTGAGCATGTCAACACCACGGTGCCGGATCAAATTAACGCCACCCTGTTTTACCTGAGCGGGATGGGTTTTACGCGTGATCCGTACATCATGACCGGTCTGGAAAACATGTGGATTAACATCGGCCGCAGCCAGTTTCATTTGCCGGCTAAGGCGCCGCAGGTGTTGCGCGGACACACCGGCATTGTGCAGCAGGACCGGGCGGCTTTATTGAAGCGCTTGTCGGGCGTGAAAGACCGTCTCGCCGGCACGCAATTTGCATTCTGTGAACGCGAGGATTACGTCGAAGCCATCAGTCCGTGGGGCAATAAGATTCGCGTGTATGAGCCCGATCCTGCGCGCTTTGGCGGCATTGCGCTGGGTATGCCGTATGTTGAATTCGATGTGCCTACGGGCACGGCCGATGGCATTGCGCGTTTCTATAGTCAGGTGATCAAGGCGCCCGCTACGGCAGCAGACGAGACCTCGGGCCGCGTTGCGCGCGTGCTGGTGGGGCAGGGACAGCATCTGATTTTCCGCGAGACCGACAAGCCGATTCCCGAATACGACGGCCATCATCTGCAAATTTACATTACTGATTTTTCCGGGCCGCATCGCTGGCTCAAGGCCAAAGGGCTGATCTGCGAGGAGAGCGATCAGTATCAGTATCGTTTCAAGGATATTGTCGATCCCGACAGTGGCAAGTTTCTGTACACCATCGAGCATGAAGTGCGCAGTGTGACGCATCCGCTGTACGCGCGCCCGCTGGTAAACCGCAATCCAGTGCAGACCAACCGCAATTATCGTCCGGGCTATGACGCGGGACATTGGGCTACGCCGCACTCGGCATAGCTTGCTTTTGCACCACTGCTATCGCAAAGGCGCTGCGTTCGCGTCTTTGCGCCTGCACCGCATCGCGTTATTGGCGGCAAGCTCGTTGCTGTGTGTCAGCGGCGCCACAGCGCAACCCTGGCCCAACAAACCCATCCGCATGGTGATTCCGGTACCGCCCGGCGGCAGCATAGACACCGTGATGCGCGTGATTGCGCCGCGCATGAGCGAAAGTATCGGGCAGAGCGTGATACTGGAGACTCGCCCCGGCGCGTCGACCAATCTTGGTATGGAAATGGTCGCGCGTGCACCGGGTGATGGTTATACCCTGCTTGCCAATACGGTGGGATTGGTGGCGAACATCTCGCTTTTTTCCAAACTGGGCTACGACCCCGAACGCGATTTCGCAGCGGTGTGTCTGGTGGCCGCTGCGCCGAGTTTGATTGCGGTACATCCATCGGTGCCGGTAAAAAACATCGGGGAACTGATTGCGCTGGCAAAAAAGAATCCAGGCACCCTAAAATTTGGAACCGCGGGCGCCGGCGGGATCACCCATCTTGCAGTCGAATTGCTGGCATTCCAGACCGCGATCAAAATGGCGCAGGTGCCCTACAAGGGCGGCGGTCCGGCGCTGATTGCATTGATGTCCGGCGAAGTGGATTTGAGCGCACTGTCGGTGGTGGCGGCCATGGGTTACGTCAACTCAAGCCGCATGCGCGTGCTGGCGGTGACCAGCGCGCAGCGCCTCGCGGTATTGCCCAACCTGCCTACGGTAGCCGAATCCGGTGTGCCGCAGTACCAATTCGACAGTTGGGTGGGTGTGGTGGCGCCGGTGTCGACACCCGCCCCGATTATCAGGATACTCAACGAACACATGGTGCGCGCCGCGCGCGCGCCGGATATTGTCGAGCGCTTCGCCAGGGACGGCGCGCAAGTGGTGGCCAGCACGCCGGAGCAATTCAAGCAAGTGATCACCGAAGAAATCGCGCAATGGGCGAAGGTGATTAAGCAGGCTGGAATCAAGGCGGACTGAAATCCACTACGGTAGGCGCAGCGTGCAACCGGCTTTTGCAAGAGGCCGATTTTTGTTGTGTAAAGGTCAGCGCACTATAGCCGATGGCGGTGGCGGTGCGGAGCCTGGAGGCGGTGGCGCGCCGTAGTAGGGCGCTTGCGGCGAAGGGGATTGCTGGGCCTGCGGTTGCTGCGGTGGTGTAGGCGACCCGGGTGGTGGTGGCGTGTAATACGGTTGCGGTGCGGGTTGCGCCTGTAACGCCGGACGTGTCTCCATGCGGCCAGACACGGCTACACGGTGACCTTTGGCGTACATGCACTGCGCATAGCCGTTGTCGTAACGGCGCTGCACTGCATTAACGGATTGGTCTCCGGCCGCCGCGCCTGTCAGCGCGCCGATCAGCAAGCCCATGCCGGCGCCTGCCCCTGCGCTGTGCGAGGAGCCGCCGATCGCCGCTCCGGCTGCGGCGCCGATCACGGTGCCGACGACCGCGCTTTTAACAGCGGCGTTTTCCTGTACTGCGGCGGGTGTTGCGCCGGAAGCTTGCTGCGCATGTTGCCGGCATTCGCCGTCATCCATGCGAAACTGATCAAAATTCTTGCCCGTTCCGGGGAGCGCCATGTGGCTGGGTCCAGTGGGTAGAGTGGTGCAACCCGCCAGCCCTAACGCCAAAGCAGACATGCCAACCCATCGGGAAATCACTTTACGTTTCATGAGTAAGTTCCTAGCTCCCCTACTGGGGCGCGTGCGGTATCACACGCTGCCACGGCGTTGCGCAGCTCTGCACGTGCGGATAATAGGTCTGGCTGCTCTGGCAAAAGTACCAGTATGGTTGCTGCGCTTGTGGTGCCTGCTGTGGTCCTGTTGGCGCGACGGCCACCGGCGCTTGGCTCTCTACATAGACCATGGGTTGCTCTTGCACCACCACCCGCGGATAGTCAGTGGGATACGGGTAAGGGTAGTAGGGGTAAGCATAAGGTCCGTAGTAGTAGGGTCGGCCATAGACCCAGGGCGCAGCAAGGATACCGGTGCCGACATAAATCCCAACGCGCGCGCCGCTACGATGGTACGGACGCGCATCTGCCGCAGCAGACGCCAGCGCCAGCGATCCCATAGCCACCAGAGCGACCGGACCGACCGCACCGACCAAAGCGATCAACGTGGTTAATGCAAATTTTTTCATTTTGTCCTCCAGTTACCGCTACTCCAAATGACGCCCAATCATAAGCGTGTCGATAAAATCTGTCGTAGCGATTTTGTTACAAAATGTAACTATTTGTTTTTAAACGAGTTTAATGAAAAAATCGCTTGAGACTTTAACCTCAATTTGGCGTGCTTACACGAACACAGGACCGAAACGGTACACACGCTTGATTGGATGGCACTTGCGTGACACAGTTCAACCCGAAACTTTGGAGACCCCATGAATTCCGCAGACCCTACAACTCTCGCTGCACCGAACCTGATCGTGCATGACAAACCAGTCGCCAGTCGTCCTGGCGAATCGTACTGGGGCAGTGACGCCGTCGCCCTGATGCTGCGCGAACTCGCCGTACCCTATATCGCGCTGGTGCCCGGTGCAAGTTATCGTGGCTTGCATGACAGCATAGTCAATCTGCTGGGCAATCGCGCGCCGCAAATGGTGTTGTGCGTGCATGAAGAAACGGCGGTGGCGATAGCGCATGGCTACGCCAAAGTTACCGACAAAATGATGGCCAGCGGCCTGCACGCCAACATCGGCCTGATGCGTGCCACCATGTCGATTTACAACGCTTGGTGCGACCGTGTGCCGATCCTGATATTGGGCGCGACCGGGCCGTGGGATGCGACGCAGCGCCGCCCGTGGATAGACTGGATACATACCTCCTCCGATCAGGGCGGGCTTATCCGCAACTTCACCAAGTGGGACAATCAGCCGGGTTCTGCGGGGGCCGCGAACGAAGCCCTGTTGCGCGCAGCACAAATCGCGCAGACTGCGCCCAAGGGGCCGGTGTACATCAATCTCGAAGTCGCGATGCAGGAGGGCAAACTGGGTCCGCTGCCGGATTTGCCTGATCCCGCGCGACATGCGCCGCCGCAGGCACCGCAGCCTGCCGCAGAATTAGTGGCCGCCGCGGCGAAGTTGCTGTCGCATGCAAAAAATCCGGTGATACTGATGGGCCGCTGCTCGCGTAGCGAGGCTGGCTGGCAGGCGCGCATTGCGCTGGCCGAAAAATTGAACGCGCCGGTGTGCACTAATTTCAAGCTGGCGGCAGCGTTCCCCACTGATCACCGGCTGCATGCCGCCCCTCCGGGCGCGTATCTCACCGATGAAGCCCGTGCGTTGGTGCGTGACGCCGACGTGGTGCTGTCACTGGATTATCTCGATCTCGCAGGCACGCTGAAGCAGGCGTTTGGTGACCAGCCGGTGAGCGCGAAAATCATTCAGGTGTCGTGCGACCAGCACAATCACCGTGGAGGCGGCGCGGATCATTTTGGTTTGCCGCCGATGGATGTTTATCTGCTGTGCGAAAGCGATGTGGCCGTGCCCTTGCTGCGCGATGCTGTGAGCGCACGCACGATAGCCGCCCAGGTGCCTGCCGCTCCCGCGTTGCCTGTAGCGCCCGATGATGCCGTGTCGCTGCGTGGCGTCGGCATAGCGCTGGAGCAGGCGACTCAAGGTGTTGATGTGTGCTACACCCGTTTCCCGCTGGGCTGGAACGGCGCGTACACGCATTTTCGCCATCCGTTGGATTACATCGGCCATGATGGCGGCGCCGGCGTTGGCTCAGGGCCAGGCATGACCGTCGGCGCGGGTCTCGCCTTGAAAGGCAGCGGGCGTATCGCAGTAGGCCTAGTCGGTGACGGCGATTTTCTGATGGGTAACACCGCGGTGTGGACGGCGGCGCACTACCAGATTCCGTGTCTGTTGATCGTGTGTAACAACCGTTCGTTCTTCAACGACGAGCGCCATCAAGGCCAAATGGCGGTGAAACGCGGCCGTCCCGAAGAGAATCGCTGGATCGGTCAGCGTATTGATGATCCCGCGGTGGACATCGCGGCGATGGCACGCTCACAAGGCGCGCGGGGTATCGGGCCGGTTGAAAAACCCGAAGACGTGCTGCCGGCGCTACAACAAGGTATTGCCGCTGCGCGCGCGGGCGAAGTGTGCGTGATCGATATGCGGGTGCTGCCGGGGTACGATACGCGGGCGTAGTAACCAGCAGATGGGCGACCACGGTCAATGTCAATTCAGCCGCACTAGGGCACATTAGCTGCACCACGGCTGCAGGCGCGCTTAACTGTTTTAGGCGCTGGCCTGCAGCGAAATCAACGGAGTGCCGCCTGCTCGTGCCGCTTTACCTGCTTATCGCAATGGCAGTTTTCACGCACCTGGGCTTCGCCGGCAGTCGCCTGGCGGTGCCGTTGTATGCAGTCGATCAGGGTGCGGGGCCGTTTGTGGTGGGCACCATAGTTGCACTGTATGCGGCGTTGCCCGCGGTGCTGGCGCTGCCGATGGGCCGCATGGCGGACCGTATCGGTTACCGGCTGCCGTTGCTGTTCGGCGCCAGTGGCATATTTGTCTCGCTGCTGTTGCCATGGCTGTGGCCGTCGATGTCAACGCTGTATGTGGTGGCGTCGCTGATCGGCGTGTCGTTCATGACCTTTCAGTTGTCGATACAAACACTGGTTGGCGCTATCGCGGGGCCGCAACTGCGCGCGCGTAATTTCAGCCTGCTGAGCTTGGGGTACGCGTCGGCGAATTTCGCCGGTCCGCTGGTTGGCGGTGTGTTGATCGACACGGTGGGTTACGCGCGTACCTTTGCCCTACTGGCCGTGCCGTTGATTCCCGCCATTGTGCTGGCGGCGACGAGCGCGCGCTGGATGCCGATCGTGCATGCCCAAGCAGCAGCGGTGAGGGGCGGCATGTTCGAGTTGCTGCGTATCAAAGGCCTGCGCAACACGCTGATCGCCAGCGGCATCGTGTCGTCGGCGTGGGATGTGTATCAGTTTTTCATGCCGATTTACGGGCGCTCGCTGGGCATGTCGGCCACGGCTATCGGTTTGGTGCTGAGCGCGTTTGCCATCGCGATTATTCTGGTGCGTGCGGTGCTGCCGTTTTTCGTGCGGCGTTTGGGCGAGACGCAGACGCTGACCTACGCCATGTTCGTGGCTTGTGCAGCCTTCTGTTTGTTTCCCCTGTTCAGCAATGCGTGGGCGCTGGCGGCGGTGTCGTTTTTATTGGGTGTGGGCGCTGGCGTGGGCCAGCCGCTGTCGATGACGTTGGTGTTCAACGCCTCACCCAAGGGGCGCGAAGGCGAGGCCGCCGGCATGCGCATTACCGTCAATCAGGTAGCGCACTTTGTGATTCCGCTGTTCTTCGGCGCCGTAGGTTCCGCTGCGGGATACGCCGCGGTATTTCTGACCAACGCCGGTTTTTTGATGGCTGGCGGCTATATCAGCAAGCGGTATTTGGGCAAGGAATAACCATCCACCGCAACCGCGGTGGCGCAAAGACGCAGAGCATTGCCGCAGAGAAACTCTAGTTTCGCCGGGGTTTACGGTAAATGCATACGCATGGAGCGGCGGTGGAGGGCGCGCTGTCGCCTGATTGCGTGCCGAGCGGTAGAATTCGGCTTGCGTGTAACTGGTGTGCTCGATGCATGATCCCGTGAGAGGCAAAGCGTGGGACTACTCGATGATCTGAAAAAGCAGGCGGACATGGTGCGCACACACGAGCATGTGCAGCGCTCTCTCCGTCTTGAAAACGTGCAGGCGGTGGAAGAGGCCATGCGGCACGCATTTCGCTATTTTTATGATGTGCTGGAGCAGATCAAGGTGATCAAACCCGTCAATCCGGTTGTTTACCGGATGCCCGGCATTGGCGAGATGTGCGATCTAGTGTTTATCGATGCATTCGCCGATACACGCGATAAACGTGAGATGGCCAAGGCGCATTTGGAGCGCATTGATTTGTATATTATGTGGGCATCAAAGTCGGATTTGCTCGTCGAGCGTGATCTGCCACCGGCTGCGGAACAGGTGCGTCATTTACTGTGGCGCACGGGCCTCAAGTTCACGGAGCAAGAGGTAAAAAATCCGCGGGGGATAGTGGCGTTGACACGCTTTATCATCTCCAAATCCGTCAGAATGTCGCTCACCTTGCGCGCGGATTACAGCGAACGGCGGCTGGTGGTGTTGGCTAAAAACCTGTTGCGCTGGGGTAATGACGAGTTCTCGATCCCAGCCGACGATTGCACGGAAAAACTGTTTGAGGACATGGCCGGCATGCTGATCGGGCAGCCGTGCGATTTTCGGCGTTATCGCACGCTACTGCCGGCGGATTCGCGGTTTCGTTCTGTTTGAGTTAGCGCTGCGCGTTTATCGAAGCGCAATCTTCTGCAGCGATTACGCCGGCCCTGCACTAGAGCGATGACGGCGTGGCGTGCGCTGAAGTTAAGCGCGGATAATTTTTCCCCGATTAAACAAATTTCGCGGATCCAGCGCCTGTTTGATCGCCTGCATTACCGCCACCGCATCGCCATGCTCGGCATCTAGAAAATCCAGCTTGCCGAAACCGATGCCATGTTCGCCGGTGCAGGTGCCGTTCATGGCGAGCGCGCGTGACACCACGCGGTGGTTGATGCGTTCGGCTTCCGCGAGGTCGCGCGGGTTGCCGGGATCGACCATGATGGCAAGATGAAAATTGCCGTCGCCGACGTGGCCGAAGAGCGCGATGGGCAGCGGTGACTGCGCTACGTCCGCGGCTGTTTCGGCGATGCACTCGGCGAGCCGCGAAATCGGCACGCACACGTCGGTGGCCATGGCACGGCCGCCGGGTTTCAGTCGTAGGCACGCGGGGTAGGCATCGTGGCGTGCCTGCCACAGGCGCGTGCGGTCTTCCTGCCGAGTAGCCCATTCGAAATCCATGCCGCCTTGTTCGCGCGCGATGTCCTGCACGGTTTGCGCTTGTTCGGCGACGGATGATGCTGTGCCGTGAAATTCGCAGAACAGCATGGGGGCTACTCTCAGGCCCAGTTTGCTGTAGCGGTTGACGGCCTCGATGGTGAGCGCGTCCAGCAGTTCGCAGCGCGCGATCGGCACGCCGAGTTGTATGGTCTGGATGACGGTGCGCACCGCGGCGTCTATGGTGGGGAAGGTGCAGGTCGCGGCTGAGGCGGCTTCGGGTTGCGGGTAGAGCCGCAGCGTCACTTCGGTGATCAACCCCAACGTGCCTTCGGAGCCGACGAACAAGCGCGTGAGATCGTAGCCGGCAGCGGATTTGCGCGAGCGTCCACCGGTTTTGATGAGACGCCCATCGGCCAGCACGACGCTCAGGCCGAGCACGTTCTCGCGCATGGTGCCGTAGCGCACGGCATTGGTGCCTGAGGCGCGTGTTGCCGCCATGCCGGCGAGCGTGGCATCGGCGCCCGGATCGATGGGGAAAAACAAGCCTGTGTGCTGCAGATGCTGGTTGAGTTGTTTGCGCGTGACACCGGCCTGCACCGTGCAGTCGAGATCGTCGACATTCACCGCAAGGATGTTGTTCATGCGGCTCATGTCCACGCACACGCCACCGTGTATGGCCAGCACATGGCCTTCGAGCGAAGTGCCTACGCCGTAGGGAATGATGTTGCTATGGTGCGCGGCGCAGAGCGTGACCAGGGCTACGGCTTCCTCTGTGGTTTGCGGAAACACTACCGCATCGGGTGCGGCGATGGGGAATGCCGATTCGTCTTTGCCGTGGTGCTCGCGGATGGCCTGCGAGGTGGTGACGCGATCACCGAAGGCATCGCGCAGAGCCGAGATGAGTGCGGGCGGGCAGGGAGTGCGCAGCGGTTGGGGTGTGTTCATGGTGGATGACCTGCCTACCAGGTTCTGAGTTTCACCCAACTACTTTGCCACCGCATGATGGGCCAAAGTCTCCAGTGCTTTCACCATGCCGGAGTGATCCCACTGGGCACCGCCCTGTGCGACGCACGCATTGAACATTTCCTGTGCGGTCGCGGTATTCGGCAGCGACATCCCCATGGCGCGCGCACCGGCGAGCGCGAGTGACAAATCCTTCTGGTGCAGCTCGATGCGAAAGCCGGGATCGAAGGTGCGCTTGATCATGCGTTCGCCATGCACTTCAAGTATGCGCGAGGCGGCAAATCCGCCCATCAGCGCCTGTCGCACTTTTGCCGGATCAGCGCCCGCTTTGGATGCAAACACCAGCGCTTCGCTCACCGCTTCGATGTTGAGCGCGACGATGATCTGGTTGCACACTTTACAGGTTTGACCATCGCCGTTGCCGCCGACCAGCGTGATGTTTTTGCCCATCAGCTCAAACACCGGTTTCACTAGCTCGAAGGTCGCAGGGTTGGCACCGATCATGATGGTAAGCGATGCGGCTTTGGCGCCGACCTCGCCCCCGGACACCGGCGCATCGACGTACTCGCAGCCGAGATCATTGATTTTCCGGGCGTAGACTTTGGTTTCTATCGGCGATATCGAGCTCATGTCGATGACGATTTTGCCTTGGCTTAAACCCGCAGCGACGCCGTCGGCGCCAAACAGCACCTTGTCCACATCCGGCGTGTCGGGGACCATGATGATGATGATGTCGGCTTTCTGCGCGACCTCTTTGGCGCTGGCACAGGCCTTGCCGCCGGCGTTGGTGAGTTCTGCCGCCACGCCGCTGCGTGAAGTCAGAAACAGTGTGTGACCGCCTTTGATGAGGTTCGCTGCCATGGGTTTGCCCATGATGCCAAGGCCGATGAATCCGATATTGCTCATAATGATCTCCAGTAAGGTTCAACAGCGATTTTGCCACAGAGGGGCACAAAGACACAGCGCAGCAACGGGGTTCCCGCTGGCTACTGGCGCTTCGGTTCGAGGTATTTTCTGATCCACGACAGTCCCGCGTCGGTCGTTGTCAGTGGCTTGTATTCACAGCCGATCCAGCCGCGGTAGCCAATGCTGTCGATGAAATCGAAGAGGAACGGATAATGGATCTCGCCGCTGCCCGGCTCGTGGCGGCCAGGGTTATCCGCCAGTTGCATGTGCGGAATCAGTGCCAGATGCTTCTCGATGGTGCGCGCGAGATCACCTTCCATGATTTGCATGTGGTAGATGTCGTATTGCACAAACAGATTGTCGGAGCCGGTGTCGGCGATGATGTCGAGCGCCTGCTGGGTGTGATTGAGATAAAAGCCCGGCATGTCGTGGCGGCTGTTGATCGGCTCGATCAGCAGTTTGATACCGGCGCGCCCGAACAGGGGTGCAGCAAATTTGAGATTGGCTATGAAGGTATCGCGTAGCCTTTGCGGCGCGACGTTCGCGGGTGCTAGTCCGGCGAGGCAGTTGACTTGTGTGCAGCCCAGGGCTGAGGCGTAGTCGATGGCTGTTTCGACGCCGGCCTGAAATTCGTTTACCCGGTTGGGGTGACACGCGATGCCGCGTTCACCGTTGGTCCAGTCGCCTGCAGGCAGGTTATGCAGCACCTGCTCGAGCTGATGGCGATGTAAAAGCTCGGCCAGTTGATGCTTGTCGTAGTCGTAGGGAAACAGGTACTCAACGCCTTTGAAGCCGGCGCGCGCGGCGGCACCAAAGCGTTCGAGAAACGTATGTTCAGTGTACAGCAGTGTGATATTGGCGCAGAATTTTGGCATGGGAAATGAAATTAAGCGGAGATCTTTAACTGGATGTTGAGTTCATGTAAAAACATGCGGATGCGTTTGGCGTTAGCGCCGAAATCGCTGCTGCCGACACGCGAGGCGGAGCGCATGTCCAGATGCGACCCGCCGGGGTGCAGGCGCATGCGGATCACCACGTCGTCCTTGAAGCGCATCCAGCGTGTGATGGCGGTGGCTTCGATGCGGCCTTGCGCTGGGTTCACCTCGGCTGCCGCGATGACCCATCGCAGCGCTGTGCAGACGGCGAGCGCAGCGTGAAAAATCACCGGCAGTGATTGCGTTAACAGCAACGGCAGCAGATCCGGATACGTCAGCCGCTGTTCCTCCCCCTGCGGGCCGCTGTATGCCACCCCATTCGTGCACGCCAGCCGTACTTCGCGCAGCGCGATGAATGGCGGCGGATCATCCGCGGCGGTGGACACATCATGAATCCATGGCATCGCTAATTCCGGTGTGATTTTGAACGGGGCTGCAAACAGTTTTTGCACCATGGGGCGGGGTGGCTGGAGGCGAGCTACCGATAGTGGCATTAGTTTAACCCATGCGCTGCGTATAATCGGGGCACCATGAATGATCTATCTCAGACGTCTCGTGCTGGAATGGCTGGAATCCTGCTCGCCGCTGGCGCGGGGAGTCGCTTTGGCGGCGGCAAGCTGCTGCATGTGCTGGAGGGCGTGCCTATCGCCGTGCGTGCGGCGCGCAATATGCTGGCGGCGGGTTTGCCGGTAACCGCAGTGGTGCGCCCGGACAGTGATGAACTGGTGCGATTGCTGCAAAGCGAGGGGGTGACGGTAGCGGTGTGCGGCGGCGCGGCTGAAGGCATGGGCGTGAGTCTTGCGCATGCGGTTGCACAGGCTCGCGCGGCGGCAGGCTGGGTGGTTGCGCTCGCCGACATGCCGCACATTCAACCGCAAACGATACTGCACATTGCACTAGCCGTGAAACAGGGCGCGTTGCTGGCCGCGCCAGCGTATCGCGGCGAGCGCGGGCATCCGGTCGCATTCGGCGCGCAGCTATTGAACGAGTTACTGGTGCTGGGCGGTGATCAAGGCGCGCGCGACCTGATCCGCAAACACCATGCACAACTGCAACTGCTGACCTGCGACGACCCCGGTATTGTGTACGACATCGACAGCCCCGCGGATCTGCAGCGCTGGGCGGCGGGGCCCTGATGCAAGAACCGCAAACCGCGTTACCCGCGGATTTACGCATAGCGTTTTCAGTCTCGCGCGAGGAATACATTGCCGGCCTGCGCGACACCCTGCATCTCCTGCTGCGCTGTGTGCGGTGGGGTAACGCGATGTATCTTCTCGCGGTGGTGTTGGTGGTGTGTGGCATCACCATCGGCATGGCTTACATAGAACTCATCAACGGCTACATTGGCAGATATGGGCACTTGCAGTGGTTGGTGGTGGTGGCGTTTTTTGGCGCTTGCCTGCTCGCGATGTGGCAGCAACGGCTGCGCGAAGCGCGCATCTATGCGACTTGCGCCGAAGACGACAGCATGGTGCTGGGTTCGCAAGTCCTGGAAATAACCGCTCATGCCTTGCACCAAGAGGGGCGCGGCAGGGTTACGCAGGTGGCGTGGACAGCGCTCAAGCACATTACACAAAGCCAGAATACGGTTTTGATCGTATTGAAAAATTACACCTTTATGCTGATTCCGCAGCGCGCGTTTGCGAGCGAGCAGCAGCGCGGCGCATGGATCGCCGCGTTGCGCACACATGCGTCAGGGGCGGCCTGGGTTGAAGCGCCAGCGCCAGCGCCAGCACGCACACGCGTACCCAACGCGCCTGCCATCGACATGCAGCCGGTGTCTGCCGTACCTGCGCTGGCGCTGGGGCTACGAGAAAACCTGCGTGCCGGCACGCGGCTGGCTTTTTTTCGGCGTGTTGGAGCCAGGGATTTTGTCGCCACGGCAGAAGCCTTTGTCGCGCTGGCGGCAATGGAGCTGGTGGTGATGCTGGCATTCGACATTGCCGGTGTCGGCGTTGGCGTCAGCGGACAAATCGATCGTGAAGCGCTGCCGCACGCCTTGTTGTTCGTGCCGCTGACTTTGTTGTTGGGCGTGGCGGCCGCGCGCAGGACAGGGGATCGTTCGCTGTTGCTGGCGTTGCCGGTAGCGCTGGTCGCGGCTGGGCTGGTGGTTTCGTCGGTGAGCGGGATTCTGGGTATGCTGCTGCAGCATCAAGCGAGCGTGCTTGCAGTACAGCATTGGATATGGCTGTTTTATGCGCAACTCGGGTGGTGGTCGGCGATCATTTGTTGGGTGTTGTGGCGTTTCGCGCCGCCGCGAATGCAGCGCAGTGCGAGCCTTGCGCTACTGGGCATGGCGCTGCTCGTGGTGCCGTCTGTCTGGTATCCGGCGCATCACTTGTGGATTGCGGTCGACGAGCCTGAGCGGCACAGTGGCGTTCAGAACAAGGTTTTTGCACTGGCGGACGAAAAGGGTTACCACGCGCAGCAGGACATGCTGCCGCGGACATTGTCGGCGTTGTTGCCGCAACGCCCTGGCATCGCCGACCTCTATGTGCTCAGCGCGGGCCTCTACGCGCGCGAAGATGTGTTCATGAAAGAGGTCAGGATGATCGACAGGCTGTTGCGACAGCGCTTCGATGCCGATGGCCGTGCGTTGATGCTGATCAATAATCCGCAGACGGTACACGAGGTTCCGCTCGCAAGCGCGACCCATCTGTCCGCCGCATTGCGGCACATCGGCGGCCTGATGAATCCTGATGAAGACGTGCTGCTGCTCTATCTGTCGTCACACGGCTCGGACAAGCATCAATTGGCGGTTGATTTCTGGCCGCTGCAATTGCAGCCCATTGATCCGCCGGCATTGAAAAAAGCGCTGGATGAATCCAAAATCCAGTGGAAAATCGTGGTGGTTTCGGCGTGCTATTCCGGCGGTTTCATCGAGCCGCTCAAGGACGACTACACGCTGATCATCACCGCATCGAGCGCCACCAGAACCTCGTTTGGCTGCGGCAGCGATTCCAGCGCGACCTACCTGGCGCAGGCGCTGTTCGATGAAGCGTTGCGAAAAACCTATTCTTTCGAGACCGCGTTCGAGCAGGCCCGCCAGTCGATTCGACAACGCGAGCAGGCGCTGGGCCATGAACCCTCGGCGCCGCAGATTTTCGTGGGCGCGGCCATGCGGGAAAAACTGTTGCAAGTGGAACGGCGCCTTGCGCAACGAAATCAGTAGATGTGTGCGGCAGAAGCTATAATTCGCACAGTGGCTGATTAACCCTATTCACACTCCCGCGAGAACAAAAAATGCGTTTTGAAGGCACGGAAAATTACGTTGCAACCAATGATCTGATGTTGGCGGTGAATGCCGCAATTGCGCTGGAGCGCCCGTTGCTGATCAAGGGTGAGCCGGGCACCGGCAAAACCATGCTGGCGCTGGAAGTGGCCAAGGCGCTGAAACGCCCGTTGTTTGAGTGGCACATCAAATCCACCATGAAGGCGCAGCACGGGTTGTATGAGTACGACGCGGTGTCGCGCTTGCGCGATTCGCAGTTGGGCGACGCGCGGGTTAATGATATTTCCAACTACATCGTGCAAGGCATGCTGTGGAAAGCGTTCGAATCGCCGGATCCTGCGGTGCTGCTGATTGACGAAGTAGACAAAGCGGACATTGAGTTTCCCAATGACTTGCTGCGCGAGCTCGACCGCATGGAATTTTACGTCTATGAAACGCAGCAACTGGTCAAAGCCAAGACGCGGCCGCTGGTGATTATTACCAGCAACAACGAAAAAGAATTGCCCGATGCGTTTTTGCGGCGCTGTTTTTTCCACTACATCCGCTTTCCCGACCGTGACACCATGACGCAAATCGTCGACGTGCATTTTCCGGGGATTAAGAAAATACTGTTGAGTCAGGCGTTGAATGCGTTTTTTGAAATTCGCGACGTGCCAGGCCTGAAGAAGAAGCCTTCTACCTCGGAATTGCTCGACTGGCTGAAATTGCTGGTGGCGGAAGACATTTCACCGGAAGCGCTGCACAGTCAGGATCAGCACAAAATCATCCCGCCGCTGCATGGCGCGCTGCTCAAAAACGAACAGGACGTGCATTTATTCGAACGGCTGGTGTTCATGACACGCAAGAAATAGCGCTGCGCGCATGCTGCGGCATCGGGGTTTCCCGCCGCTCATCGACGCCAAGGTGCAGGTGTTGATTCTGGGCAGTTTTCCCAGCCCGGTGTCGCTGGCGAAACAACAGTATTACGGTCATCCGCAAAATCATTTCTGGAAGCTGATGGGCGCGTTATTGGGTGAGCCGCTGCATGAAATGGAATATCTGCAACGTTTGCCGATTTTGCTAAAGCGCCGCATCGGCTTATGGGATGTGCTGCACCAGTGCGAACGCGCTGGCGCACTCGACAGCAACATACGCAACGCCGTGAACAATGATTTTCAGCAGGTGACGCGCCTGGCGCGTGGATTGAAACGCGTGTGTTTTAACGGCAAGATGGCGGGGCGATTCGAGCCGGTGTTTGCCGCAGAGGGTTACGAAACGCTGGTGCTGCCATCGTCGAGCCCGGCGTATACGCTGATGTTTGAACAAAAACTGAAGCTGTGGCGGGGTGTGACAGCGCTTACCAAAAAATGGGTATTACTGAAAAAGTAGCGTAAAAACAAATGCTTATAGAATTCTTTTTGAAACTGAAAGAAGGCGGCGTGCCGGTCTCCATCAAGGAGTTCCTGGTGTTGCTGCAGGCCTTTGAAAAGCAAGTCATTTACGGTAGCGTCGAAGATTTTTACTATCTTTCTCGCACCTGTCTGGTCAAGGACGAGAAGTACTTCGACCGCTTTGACCGCGTGTTCTCAGCGTATTTTAAAGGCATCATCGATGTCGACGGCATCGAGGCGAAAATTCCCGAAGAGTGGCTGCGCAAACTGGCCGAACGGCACCTGACCGAAGAAGAAAAACAGTTGATCGAGTCGCTCGGCGGTTGGGAAAAACTGATGGAGACGCTGAAAAAGCGCCTTGAAGAACAAAAAGGCCGCCATCAGGGCGGCAACAAATGGATAGGCACGGCGGGTACCAGCCCGTTCGGTGCCTATGGCTACAACCCCGAGGGTGTGCGTATCGGCCAGCAGGAGTCACGTCATCGCCGCGCGGTCAAAGTATGGGATCAGCGCGAATACAAAAATCTGGATGACAGCGTGGAGTTGGGCACGCGCAATCTCAAGGTGGCGCTCAGGAAGTTGCGAAAATTCGCGCGCACCGGCGCGCCCGATGAGTTGGATCTCGATGACACCATACGTTCTACCGCGCGCAACGCCGGCTGGCTGGATTTGAAAATGGTGCCGGAGCGCCACAATGCCGTGAAGGTGCTGCTATTTTTCGATATCGGCGGCTCGATGGACGATCACATCCGGGTGTGCGAGCAGCTTTTTTCGGCGACGCGCACGGAATTCAAGCATCTAGAGTATTTTTACTTCCACAATTTTTTGTATGAACGGGTATGGAAGGACAACCGCCGGCGGCATACCGAGCGCGTCTACACGCACGACGTGCTGCGTACCTATGACCATGAATATAAAGTTATTTTCGTGGGTGATGCGACCATGAGCCCGTATGAAATTACGTTCCCCGGCGGCAGCGTTGAGCACACCAACGAAGAACCGGGTGCGACCTGGATGCAGCGCGTGCTGGATGTTTATCCCAATACGATCTGGATCAATCCGCAGAACGAATCATTGTGGGATTACCACGAATCGATACGCATCACGCGCGAGATCATGTCGCATCGCATGTTCCCACTGACCATCGATGGGCTGGATCGCGGTATGCGGATGTTGACGCGGAAGCTTTAGGGGCTACGTGCTACGTGCCATGTCGCGCCGGTCATCTGCGGGCGGTGGCGCTACTTTCAGAATTTCTTCGACCGTGGTCCGTCCGGCGGCGACCTTCATGGCACCGTTGATGCGCAGCGGTTTCATGCCGTCTTTGTAGGCGGCGTCGCGCAAGGTTTCGAGGTCGGTGGTGTCCGTGATGTGGCGCTTGAGTTCAGGTGTCAGCACCATCGTTTCATAGATGCCGATACGGCCCATGTAACCGGTCATCCGGCATTCCAGGCAGCCTTTGCCGATACTGGTCGTGCCCTTGGGATTGGCTGCTTTCCACGGCGCCACCAGGCTTTCCCAAGTCGCATCATCCAGATCGACCTGCTCTTTGCAGTGTGGACAGATGGTGCGGATCAGGCGCTGCGCCATCACCCCCAGCAGCGTCGATTGCAGCAGATAGGCCGGCACGCCCAGATCGATCAAGCGGCTGATCGCGGATGGTGCATCGTTGGTGTGCAGCGTGGACAACACCAAATGGCCGGTCAGCGCGGCCTGAACGGCCATCTCCGCGGTTTCAGTATCGCGAATCTCGCCCACCATGATGATGTCCGGATCCTGCCGCATCAGTGTGCGTATGCCGCTGGCGAAACTGACGCCGATCGCGGTTTGCACCTGCATCTGGTTAAACGCCGGCTCTACCATCTCGATCGGGTCTTCCACTGAGCACACGTTGAGCGTCGGTAGCGCCAGATTTTTAAGCGTGGAATACAGGGTGGTGGTTTTACCGGAGCCAGTAGGCCCGGTCACCAGCACGATGCCGTGCGGCTGGCTGACCATCTGCTTCCATTTGCGTTCGTCTTCGTCGCCGAAACCGAGTTCCCTGTAGTCCTTGATCAGGGTATCTGGATCAAAGATACGCATCACCAGTTTCTCGCCGAATGCAGTAGGCATGGTCGACAAACGCAACTCGACTTCATTGCCGTCGGGCGAGACGGTCTTCAAGCGCCCATCCTGCGGCCGCCGTTTTTCCACCACGTCCATGCGTCCCATGATCTTGATGCGCGAGGTCATCGCCGCCATCACCGGTGTGGGTATCTGGTAGACCTGATGCAGCGCGCCGTCGATGCGAAAACGTACGTTGCCGCTATCGCGCCGCGGTTCTATGTGGATGTCGCTGGCGCGTTGCTCGAAGGCATAGGTAAACAGCCAGTCGCAAATGTGGACGATGTGCTGGTCATTGGCGTCGAGCTTGCCGGCGCGCCCCAACTGCATCAACTGCTCAAAATTGGTAACGTCGCTGAAACTGCCTTTGTCTTGCGCGTTGGCGGTTTTTACCGAACGCGCCAGATTGTAGAACTCGACGATATACGACTGAATCTCGGCCGGGTTGGCGATGACGCGCTTGATCTCGAGCCGCAGCACCTGCCGCAGCTGCTGCTCCCACTCGCGTACGTGGGGTTCGGCGGTGGCGATAGTGACTTCGCTGCTATTTACCGCAACCGGCAATATCTTGAAACGTTCGGCGTAGGCATTGGACATGACCTTGGTGACCGCAGCGAAATCCACCTTGAACGGATCAATGTGGAAGTAGTCGAGGCGGCACTTCTGCGCCAGCCACTGCGTGAGATGTTCCAGATGCAAGGTCTTGCGCGGGTCGCGCAGGTCCTTCCACTTTTGATTCGCGATCAATATCAGCGGATGCTGGCTCGATTGAAACGAGCGGCGGTTGATCAGCAACTGTTCGCCGGTTTCCTTGGCGATCAGCTGGTCGGCGATGAGGTCGGCAATCACCTGGGGCAGCGTGAGCGGACGGTCGCTCGCGGTCGCGTGAGGCTGCTGCGCAGGCTGAGTCGATAGGGCCACAGTGACAGCTTGGATGGGTTAAGTTGCGGCGACTATACGCGCAATGGCCTGCATTGGACAAGGCATGCGCGACAGCGCAATGCGTGCGATGGCTAGGCCCTTTGCGATGGATTTCTCTGCGCTTGCATTTACCGGAATGGGCGGGGGCAGGAAGCCATTTTTTTGAGCTAAAATAGTGCTTTATTCATGGACCTGCAGCTGAATTTTGGTGCCGTAGGGTGATTTGAGTTAAATAGTTTTTAAAAACAAAACCTTAAGTAACGATTCTGGGTTACTTATTTGGTGCAGTAAATTAACAAAAGGGGGCGCACTGATGGAAGCGATAAAAATAGGCACGGACACACTGTTCATCCTGCTGGGGGCGATCATGGTGCTGGCCATGCATTCGGGCTTTGCATTTTTGGAGCTCGGCACGGTGCGGCGTAAGAGTCAGGTAAACGCGCTGGTGAAAATCATGTGCGATTTTTCAGTGTCTACAGTGGCGTATTTTCTGGTCGGCTACAGCGTGGCCTACGGCGTGGATTTTTTTGTCGGCGCGGAACAGCTGGCGGCGAAAAGTGGTTTTGAAATCACCAAGTTTTTCTTTTTGCTGACGTTTGCCGCGGCAGTGCCGGCGATCATTTCAGGCGGTATCGCCGAGCGCTCGAAGTTCAACATGCAACTGATTGCCACGGTAGTGATCGTGGCGCTGATCTACCCGTTTTTCGAGGGTATCGCATGGAACGATAAATACGGTGTGCAGGACTGGATCAAGGCTGCCACCGGTGAAAAATTTCATGACTTTGCCGGCTCGGTGGTGGTGCACGCGGTCGGTGGCTGGATGGCGCTGGTGGCGGTGATATTGCTGGGTGCGCGCACCGGGCGTTATCCGAAAGGCGGCGGCGTCACCGCGCAGCCGCCGTCCAGCATTCCGTTTCTGGCCTTGGGTGCGTGGATACTGGCGGTGGGCTGGTTCGGTTTTAACGTGATGTCGGCGCAGACCATCGACAAGCTTTCGGGACTGGTAGCGGTGAATTCGTTGATGGCGATGGCCGGCGGAACCATCGCCGCGCTGATCGCGGGACGCAATGATCCGGGTTTTGTGCATAACGGTCCGCTGGCCGGGCTGGTGGCCATATGCGCAGGGTCGGACGTGATGCATCCGTTAGGCGCGCTGGCTACAGGCGCGGTGGCAGGCGGTTTGTTCGTGTTTATGTTCACCTTGACGCAAAACCGCCTGAAGATCGACGACGTGCTTGGCGTGTGGCCGCTGCACGGTTTGTGTGGCGCGTGGGGCGGTATTGCCTGCGGTATCTTCGGCGTGAAAAGCATGGGCGGCATGGGCGGCGTGAGTTTCAGCGCGCAATTGATCGGCACTGGCATCGGCATCGCAGTGGCGGTGATAGGCGCGGTAATACTCTACGGCATACTCAAAGTTGTGGTAGGCCTGCGCCTGACCGAAGAACAGGAGTTCGACGGATCAGACTTGAGCATCCACAAGATCAATGCCACGCCGGAGCGCGGCGGCTGGTAGTTTTTGAGTGAACGAGTGAACGAGTGAACCCGTGAAAGGGTGAAGGGGTGAAGGGGGTACCCCATTCACGCCTTCACTCCTTTACCGGGTGAACGGGTGAAAACCCAATTCGCTCTGCGCGCGTGTCGTTAATAGTGCGCCGTGCCTGTCATTGCAATGTTGCCCGATGGCCCGGCTGTCCACAGTTGCGCTGATGCGCCGTCGGCCGCGAGAATGCCGCCTACCGTGAGTGGCTCATTGTGAAATGCCGGGCTGAGCGCGCGGTAGTCGAGCTTGCGTAGCGGTCGCCCGGCGTTGCGCCGGCTCAAATCCAGCAGCAGGATGGTTTGCAGCGGCCCGTGCACAATCAGACCGGGGTAGCCTTCCTGTTTGCGGCAGTAATCGATGTCGTAATGGATGCGGTGGGCGTTAAAGATCAGCGCTGAGTAGCGAAACAGCATCGCTTCGTCGGGCATTACTGCGTGCCGCCATAACGCATTGGCGGGTGCGGGCTTGCCCGGTGCGGGTGCGCCCGCGGGCGCTCCCGGCGTTTTTGGCGCTGCGGGTATTGCAGCGTCGCGATACACAATGTCATGCTCCTCGACCACCGCGATTTCAGCGGCCACGCTCACGGTGTGCCGTACCGTGACAAATACCAGATTGCCGCTGTTACCGGATTTGGACTCGACCGCAAGAATTTCCGATTCGCGGCTCATGCGCTCGCCCACTTTGATCGGTCGCCGGAAATCGAGCCGCCCGCCCGCCCACATGCGGCGCGGTAAAGTCACTGGCGGCAAAAATCCGCCGCGTTTTGGATGGCCATCGTGCGCCAACTCACGCGCCAGCGCGGTCTCCAAAAAATACGACCAATGCCAGCCCTCAGGAATGGCATCTCCTTCGCACAGCGGCGGATCGTCACGGTCGAGGGTGGCGCTGAGCGCGGCCAGCGGCCACGCCGTGGCGAGGTCACGATGCGCTTCTTTGCGGCCTACCCACTGCCGCAGATGTTGCAAAGAGTCTGTCATAAACACTCACGGGTCGTTGAATAAACGAATTTTACAGGAGGGGCGTGCAAGCGTATAAAAACGTTTATGCTCGCGCCAGTACCAGGGCCCAATGTGCAGCGTTGAGCTGAGCTTGGGGCTGTGGCTATGGCAATCTTCCCTTAACGAATTGCTTTAAAAAATAAATTGAAAATACTGGTCATGGGTTCCGGTGGTGTGGGTGGTTTTTTCGGCGGCCGTCTTGCGCATGCGGGCTGCGATGTGACCTTTGTCGCGCGCGGCGCGCACCTTGCCGCGATGCGCGAGCACGGGCTGCTGATTGAAAACGAGGCGCAAGGCAATATTCTTATCCAGCCCGTCAAAGTCACGGCCGATGCGGCATCGGCGGGCACACCCGATCTCATCCTGTTCGCGGTCAAGCTGCGGGATACCGAAGCCGTGGCGCGCGCATTAAAACCCATCGTCGGGCCGCAAACCGCCGTGCTGTCGTTGCAAAATGGCGTGGTGAAAGACGACATGCTCGGTGCGGTGTTTGGCGCTAAGGCGCTGCTGGGCGGGGTTGCCTATGTGGGCACGCATATTGCCCGGCCCGGCGTGATCCATCAAGTGGGCACGCTGCAACGCCTGGTGTTCGGCGAATATGACGGCACACCATCCGCGCGTGCGCAAGCGCTGCTTGCCGTGGCGCTCAAGGCAGGCATACAAGCCGAGTTGTCGAGCGACATCCGCCGCACGTTATGGGAGAAATACACTTTTCTGGTCGGTCTTTCGGGCGCCACCGCGTGCATGCGCAGCACTATAGGCCCGGTGCGCGAGTATCCGCGGACACGTGCATTTTTGCATGATCTGATGAAAGAAGCCGTCGCCGTCGGCCGCGCACTGGGCGTGGCGTTGCCTGAGAACTACGCCGACGAGCGGCTGAAATTCGCCGACAGCGTGCCCGGCACCATGGATTCGTCGCTGCATCACGATCTTAAACACGGCAATCCGCTCGAAGTCGAGTGGCTGGCCGGCGGCATAGTGCAACTCGGCGCGAAGACCGGTGTGCCGACGCCCTGCAACCGTGCGGTGTGGGATGTGCTGGCGTTGCACGCGCCAGGAAAATAGAGCTACTCCCCCGTCTCAAGCGCTAGGTAGTGCGCTTCCAGTTGCTGCCGGATGTAGTCGAGGATGCGTGCATCCGCATCCGGCGCCAGACAATCGAATTGCGCGATACTGTCATTTTCCATCGCACGCAGCCAGGTGAGCTGCCGTTTGGCGAGCTGGCGGGTGGCGGCAACGCCTTGATCGATCAATTCATCGCGGCCAAACGCGCCGTTCAGATGTTGCCACGCCTGACGGTAACCGACACAGCGCATCGACGGCATGGTGGATTCGAGCACGTATTCCTCGCGCAGGCGCGCCACTTCTTGCAGCAGGCCGGCGTCGAGCATGCCGTTAAACCGCGTGGCAATGCGTTCGTGCAGCGCGCCGCGGTCGCTGGGTGTAATCACAATGGTGATCGGGGTGTACGGAAAATAAACGTATTTGGGTTTGCTCAGCCACGCCGACATCGGCTTGCCGGTGAGATGGTAAATCTCCAGCGCGCGTTGTATGCGTTGTGAATCGTTCGGATCAATACGCGCCGCGGTTTGCGGGTCCACGCGCATCAGATTGGCATGCACGCCGGGCCAGCCTTTCTCCGCGGCCAGGGTATCGATCATTAGGCGCGTCATCGGATCGGCTGCGGGCAGATCATTCATGCCTTCGATCAGTGCCTTGAAGTACAGCATGGTGCCGCCGACCAGCAGCGGCAGGTTGCCGCGATCGGTGATTTCACGCATGTGGGTGAGCGCATCGTCACGGAATCGCCAGGCGGAATACGACTCATGTGGCTCGATAATGTCGATGCCGTGGTGGACGGTTTTGCGCAGAAATTCGGCATCGGGTTTGGCGGTGCCGATGTCCATTTCCTTGTAAATCTGCGCGGAATCGACGCTGATGATTTCGCACGCCAGCGTTTGCGCAAGTTTGGCGGAAATCGCGGTTTTGCCGCTGGCGGTAGGCCCCATCAGAATCAGCGCCGGCGGATGGTTGCGCGTGGGAGTGTTCTGCATGTTCAGCGCCCGCGCCTGAATAGTTTGTCGAGTTCCGCAACGGACAGTTGATGCCAGGTGGGCCGGCCGTGATTGCACTGGCCTGAACGTTCGGTGGTCTCCATATCGCGTAATAAGCCGTTCATTTCCATAACGGTCAGTTTGCGCTGGGCGCGCACCGCCGCGTGACACGCCATGGTACCGAGTAAGGCGTTGCGGCGTTCGGTGAGCACGTGGCTGGCGCCCGTTTCGCGCACTTCCCGCAGTACGTCCATCGCCAGATTGCGTGCGTCGGCATCGGCGAGCATGGCTGGTACTGCGCGTATCGTAAGCGCGGTGGGCGAGGCCGGACTGATAGCGAAGCCGATTTGCTGCAGCATATCGTGGTTTTCTTCGGCGGCGGCGACATCCAGTGCTGTCGCGTTCATAGTCACTGGCACCAGCAGCGGTTGCATCGGAATGGCCGCATGGTCGAGCGCGGTTTTGAGTTTTTCATACATGATGCGCTCGTGCGCGGCGTGCATGTCTACCACCACCAGACCGTGCTGGTTTTCCGCCAAAATGTAGATGCCCGCGAGTTGCGCGAGCGCGAAACCGAGCGGCGGGGCGACGCTGTCGGTGGGCGTGTAGGGTTCGGCAGGTGCGCTGGGTGTGCCCGCTGAGTCGTTGCGCGCGCCGAATAGGGTTGGGTAAAACGCGCCGGACTCGCGCGCGGGCAATGGCATCGCGCTTTGTGTACGGTAGAACGGCGCGCTGGCACTAAAGGCAGTAGGCGCTGCAGAGCTGGCGGTGCCGCCAACCGCAAACATCGACGCGGGTACCTCTGCCGTTGCCGCGCTACCCGCGCCGCCCGCCAAGGCCTTGGATAACGCATGAAACACATATTGATGCACACCGCGGGCGTCACGAAACCGCACTTCGGTCTTGGCCGGATGCACGTTGACATCTACCAGCGCCGGATCCAGTTCCAGAAACAGCACAAAAGCGGGATGGCGCTCGTGATGCAGCACGTCCTGATACGCCTGACGCACCGCATGGGCGAGCAACTTGTCGCGCACAAAGCGCCGGTTGACGTAAAAATATTGCGCATCGCGGCTGGCGCGGGCAAACGTGGGGGCACCTATACGTCCGAGCAATTTGAGGCCCGCGCTGTCTTCATGCACGCTGATCGACGCTTGCGCGAAATCATCGCCTTGCAGCGCAATGATGCGCTGATCAAGGCTTTGCCGCTTCAAGTGCCATTGCACGCGACCGTTGTGTTGCAGTGAGAATCCCGCGTTATGGCACGATAACGCGACACGGCGAAAGGCCTCCTCGCAATGCGCATATTCGGTGGCTTCAGTCTTTAAAAACTTGCGTCGCGCGGGCGTGTTGAAATACAAGTCGCGCACTTCAACCGTGGTGCCCGAGGTCAGTGCAGCCAAGGCCGCGGGTTCCGGGGTGGATAAATGCGGACCCTCGGCGCTAATCGACCAGGCGTGCTTTTCGCCGTTGCGGCGGCTCGACAGCGTGAGCCGCGATACGGCAGCGATGCTCGCCAGCGCCTCACCCCGAAACCCCAGGCTGGCCACGCACTCAAGCTCGTCGAGCGAGGTAATTTTGCTGGTGGCATGGCGCGCCAGCGCGAGGGCGAGTTCGTCGCGTGCGATACCGGCGCCATCGTCGCTGACTTTAAGCAATTTTGTGCCGCCGCCGGCGAGTTGTACCGTGACGCTGGCGGCGCCCGCGTCAAGACCGTTTTCAAGCAACTCTTTGAGTGCCGACGCCGGCCGCTCAACCACTTCGCCGGCGGCGATCTGGTTGATCAGGAGATCGGGCAGAACGCGAATTTTGTACATGGAACAATCATGGTTACTATAAGTGATAGTAACGCATCGCTGTGCACTCCATCCACCGCGCGATACACTTTTTCATAAATTAGAAATATCAACTGAAACAAATAGTTAAATGGAATGACTGCACGCCATGCCGTGGCATCGCTTATAATTGCCGCTATGCAACATCGAGAGACTAGGCCATGAAGTTCGGCATACCCACGGAGACGCGGCCGTACGAGATGCGCGTAGCGGCTACACCTGAAACCGTAAGAAAACTCACTGCAGGTGGACACCACTCGGTATGCCTGCAGGCCGGCGCGGGCCTCTCTGCCAGCATACCCGATGCGCACTACATGGCGGCGGGCGCGACGCTGGCCGCAACCGCGGCCGAGGTCTATGCGCGTTGCGAAATCCTGCTCAAAGTGCGTAGCCCGGATGCCGGCGAACTGGCACACCTGAATAGCGGCCACACCCTGATCGGCCTGCTCAATCCGCAGCATAAGGAAGGCCTGGCCGCGCTGGCGCGATCTGGCGTGACCGCATTTGCAATGGAGGCGTTGCCGCGCATCTCGCGCGCGCAATCGATGGACGTGCTGTCCTCGCAAGCCAACATCGGTGGCTACAAAGCGGTGCTGATGGCTGCCAACACTTACGGCAAAATGATGCCGATGATGATGACGGCGGCGGGTACGGTCAAAGCGGCGCGGGTGGTGATCATGGGTGTCGGTGTGGCGGGCTTGCAGGCGATAGCCACGGCCAAGCGTCTGGGTGCGGTGGTGGAAGCGACCGATGTGCGCCCGGATACTAAGGAGCAAGTCGAATCGCTGGGCGCGAAATTTATCGACGTGCCGCTGACTGACGCGGAAAAAGTACTCGCCCACGGGCAGGGCGGTTACGCGCGCGACATGGGCGATGATTACCGCCAGCGTCAGGCGCTGCTGGTCGCTGAGCGCATCAAACAGGCCGACATTGTGATTACCACCGCGCTGATACCGGGCCGTCCGGCGCCGGTGCTGGTGACAGAAGCCATGGTGCAGTCTATGAAGCCGGGGTCGGTGATCGTCGATATGGCGGTCGAGCAAGGCGGCAACTGCCCGTTGTCGGAACTCGACAATACCGTGGTGAAACATGGCGTGCATTTGATCGGCGTGGCGAATATTCCGGCGCTGGTGGCAGCAGATGCCAGCGCCTTGTATGCGCGCAACTTGCTGAACTTCCTGGGGCTGATGCTCGACGCCAACAGCGGTGCATTCAAAATCAACCGCGAAGACGAAATCATTGCCGGCACGCTGGTGTGTGCGGGTGGAGAATTGCTAAGAAAGTGAACGGGTGAGCGAGTGAACGCGTGAACGAGCAACCCCGGTACCGCTGGGGTAGGTTTTGCCTGTTCACCCGTTCACTCGTTCACGCATTTAAGGACCTAAGAAATGACCGTAGACCCCTTAATTACAAACCTGATGGTATTCGTGCTGGCGATTTTCGTCGGCTACCACGTGGTATGGAACGTGACACCTGCGCTGCATACACCGCTGATGTCGGTGACCAATGCGATATCGAGCATTATTCTGGTGGGCGCCATGCTGGCTGCCGGTCCAGCCGACGCTGACTGGGGCGTGTGGCTCGGCGCGGTGGCGGTGGTGCTGGCGGCGATCAACGTGTTCGGCGGGTTTCTGGTGACACAGCGCATGCTGGAAATGTTCAAGCGCAAAGATCCCAAGAAATTGGAGGGCAGGTAAATGCTCTCCGCTAATCAGGTTGCGCTGGCCTATCTGGTCGCGTCGGTCTTTTTTATCCTGGCGCTGAAGGGGCTTTCTTCGCCCTTGACGTCGCGGCGCGGCAATCTGTTCGGCATCATCGGCATGGCGATGGCGGTCGTGGTGACGCTGACACTCACCCGCAACTGGATGGTGATCGCCGCTTGCATTGCACTCGGCGGTGCCATCGGCGCGGTGGTGGCGCGCAAAGTGCCGATGACGGCGATGCCGGAACTGGTCGCATTCATGCATTCGCTGGTAGGTTTGGCGGCAGTGCTAATCGCGATTGCCGCGGTCAACAATCCGTTCGCGTTCGGTATCGTCAAGGCGGCAGGCGAGCCGATTTCGATGGGCTACAAGCTGGAGCTTTTTGTCGGCACGTTCGTCGGTGCGATGACTTTTTCGGGATCGGTGATTGCGTTTCTGAAACTCTCCGGGCGTGTGAGCGGCGCACCCCTGGTGTTCAGCGGCCAGCACCTGCTCAACCTGCTGCTCGGCATCGGCATGTTGGGTAGCGGACTGTGGTTCTGCGCCTCCGGCGGCACCAACTGGACCGCGTTCATGGCGTTAGCCGCGATGGCTTTCGTGCTGGGCTTTCTCATCATCCTGCCCATCGGCGGCGCCGATATGCCGGTGGTGATCTCGATGCTCAATTCTTATTCGGGGTGGGCGGCGGCAGGCATCGGTTTTTCGCTCAATAATCCGATGCTGATTATCGCCGGTTCGCTGGTAGGCAGCTCGGGCGCGATTTTGTCGTACATCATGTGCAAGGCGATGAACCGCCCGTTTCTGTCGGTGATTCTTGGCGGCTTTGGCACCGATACGGGCGCGGCAGCCGCGGAAAGCGGCGCACAGAAAACGCATCGCAGCGGCAGTGCCGAAGACGCAGCGTTCCTGCTGGGCAATGCGGACTCGGTCATTATTGTCCCTGGTTACGGCCTCGCGGTGGCACGCGCGCAGCACGCCGTTAAAGAGCTGGCGCAAAAATTACGTGACAAAGGCGTTACCGTACGCTTTGCGATTCATCCGGTGGCGGGTCGCATGCCCGGCCATATGAACGTGCTGCTGGCGGAAGCAGAAATTCCCTACGAGCAGGTGCTCGAGATGGACGAGATCAACAGCGACTTTCCCACCACCGACGTGGTACTGGTGCTTGGCGCCAATGACGTAGTGAATCCGGCAGCGAAAACACCCGGCAGTGCGATCTTTGGCATGCCGATACTGGAAGTGGACAAGGCGCGCACGGTCATGGTGGTCAAGCGTTCGATGGCGGCAGGTTATGCGGGCCTCGATAATGATTTGTTTTATAGGGATAAAACCATGATGGTGTTTGGAGATGCCAAGAAGGTGGTGGAGGGTATGGTGAAGGCGATAGAGTGAGGGCCGCCGCACGCCTGCCCTGTGAACCAGGAGAGGCACGGTGACGGATGCGCCTGCGCAGCCGACGGCCGCTCAGCCAGCAGCACACGCGTTCCAGCAATTCGAGTGGCTGGCGCGTATAGACCCCGCATACGAGGACGCGCGCCGCCATCTGGCGCGGCTGGTGTGGGCACCCGCGGCGCCGGCGCTGGCCGTGAAGTACCGCGAAATTATTGCAGCGGTTATTCTCGGTTGCCGTGCGTATCCCAGCATCGATGTGCATCTACGCCGGGCAGTGGCGGAAGGTGCGACTTTGCGCGAAGTGGTGGAGGGTTTTCAGACCGCAGCGATACTCGGTGGATTCCCGGCCCTGCATTACGCGTTGCCGTTCATGATGGCGTTGCATGAAGAGATGGGCGATAAAATTCTGGGCGCTGTGGCAGCTGCGCCGATTGCCGCCACCCAGCAATCCGCGAATGCCGTACGTGGTCCGGCCACCGGCGCGGTGTCGCGTGGTATGCGCGAATGGGCTTGGCTGGATGCGGTAGACCCTGCCTATGAGCGCGCGCATCAGGAGCTCACGGCCCTGGTGTGGACGCCGGCCGCACCGGCGTTGCCGCTGAAGATACGCGAACTGGTGGCTTGCGCGGTGCTGGCCTATCGCGCCTTCCCCACCCTGGATGGGCATTTGCGCCGCGCGGTGCGTGTAGGGGCGAGTGTGCGCGAGGCCGTCGAGGCGATGGAAACGGCGGCGTTACCGGGCGGATTTCCGGTGCTTCACTACGCGCTGCCTTTTCTCGGCGCAATCCACGAAGAGGTCGAGGCGGGCACGTTCGTCTGATGCCTGTTGTGCGCGGATCAGGAGCATGCATGGCCATAAAAATCGCGTATCGGCTGCCGCCGTTGGTGATCGCAACATTTTGTCTGGCCGTCACTGTAAGCCCAGCGTTAGCGCAGCAGGACTATCCGTCCAAACCCATACGCATGATCGTCGGCGTGGCCCCTGGCGGTGCCACGGACATACTCGCTCGTGCCATCGGTACGCGGCTGGCCGAGACTTTTCGGCAGCAAGTAATCGTCGAAAACCGGCCCGGCGCCAACCACATCATCGGCGGTGAGCTGACGGCGAAGGCGCCGCGCGACGGCTACACCCTGCAGATGATTCCCGAAGGCTTTGTCATCAATGCCTCGGTGTACGCCAAACTGCCGTTCGATCCGCTGCGTGATTTTTCGCCCATTGCACTGGTCGCGCTGGTGCCGAATGTGCTGGTGGTGCACCCGTCTCTGCCGGCGCGCACGGTCCAGCAGTTTGCGGCGTTCGCCCGCGCGCGGCCGGGGCAACTGAGTTACGGCTCGTCCAGCGTGGGCTCGCCCAGTCACATGTCGGGCGAGCTTTTTAAAGTGCTGGCCAAAGTGGATTACGTGCATGTGCCGTACAAAGGCCAGTCGCTGGCGCTGGTGGATCTGATGGGCGGCCACATCCAGTTTTTGTTTCCTTCGATACCGTCAGCGGTCGCGCATATACGCTCAGGCAAACTGGCCGCACTGGGCGTTACCACCTTGCAGCGCGCGGCTGCGTTGCCGGATGTACCGACGATCAACGAAGCCGGCGTGGCCGGATATGAGGTGAGCGGCTGGTATGGCGTTATCGGTCCCGCTGGGTTGCCGCAAACGGTGGTGGCACGACTCAACCAGGAGATCAACGCCATCCTGCAGGCGCCCGCCACACGCAAACAGCTTTCCCAGGAAGGTGCTGATCCGCGCACGGGAACGCCGGAGGAATTCGCTGCGGCGATGGCCAATGACTTGCAAAAATGGGCGAAGGTGGTGGCGGTTGCCGGGATCAAAATCAAGTGACCCGCATGCCTCGACTCAAGGGAAAAGTGCCCTTCAATTTGTGAAAAAAGGTGCCAGGGTCGCCATCGTCGATATCAACGTCGAGGCTAGGATTACACCGGCAGCGCAGGCTCACTGGCATGTGCCGGCGCCGCCAGTTCGTAGGCGTTCATGTTGTAGGCGAGCAGCGCGTAGCAGGCGATCAGATTGGTTAACGCCAGAGTTCCGCGCTGGCCGAATGCCGCGCTGGCGCGATCGAAGGTGGGTTTGCTGACCTTGCGCTGGCGCAGCAATTCGCAGGTGTAATCCACTGCCGCTTGTTGATCGGGCTCAAGGTCGGTGAGCGCGCGGCGCTCGCGCAGGTTGTCGATAACCTCACCACGCACGCCGATGGCGCGCGCAGCCGCGGCATGGGCGTGCCAGATGAAGGCGCAGTCCATCTCGCGCGCCACCGTGATCATGATCAGTTCCTGCAGCTTTTGCGGCAGCGTTGCCTCATCGCGCAGGCACAGGCGCAGCGCTTCCACCCGTTGCGCCACTTCGGGCAGGTGCAGCAGCAGTGCATAAGGGCCGGCGACGGGAACACCCGCCCGGCTCTGCACGAAGCGCTCGAAGGCCGGCCGTTCGTTGGCGGGAACAGCATGCGGGGTGACAAACGGGATGCGAGCCATAGAGTCTCCGGGGGTAATGGGGGTAATGGCGGTTTGGGGGAAAACGCGGCACAGGGCACACAGGGCACACAGGGCACACAGGGTGGCGCACACCTTCTCCCGCTGCGTTAACCGTGTCAAGCGGATTGCAAGTTTCCACATGCTGTGACGTTTGGTAGACGGTGTGCATGAGCGCTTATATGATAAGCAAACCGTCTGCAGCGCCGTGGTGCATACGCGCCGCAACAGTGCAGACATTCTTGAGTGGGGCACACCATGCAAGCACAAAAACATACGTTGATCGACGCGCCGTGCGCCTGGCAGGGCGCGGATATGCAAAACAACCGGCATTGGTTGCGGCCATTTAGCGCCACTGAACTGAGGGAGATCGACGCGGCTTTACAGGCAGTGAAGCAGCGACGGATGGATCTCTTTGACATTGAAAAAGCAGATTTCCCGCTGCCCGGCTTCGCGCAGGGTCTGGCGCAAATCTCGCAGCAGCTCGAAAGCGGCAGCGGCATGATCCTGTTGCGCGGCTTGCCGCTGACGTATACACCAGACGATTTGCAAATCGTCTATTGGGGCATCGGCACGCACCTGGGCACGGCGGTGTCGCAAAACAAAAGCGGTGAGTTGTTTGGCATTGTGAAAGATTTCCAGGAGAGCTACGTCAACACCACGCGCCGCGGTTCGAAGACTGCGGCGGGGCTGCAATTTCACAGCGACCGTTGCGACGTGGTGGGACTGCTATGCGTGCGCAAGGCCAAGGCAGGCGGCGCCAGCCGTATCGTGAGTGCTGTCGCCATCCACAACGAAATTCTGCGTCGCCGTCCCGGCCTGATGGAGACCTATTACGAGAACTGGGTGCATAGCTGGCAGGGTGAGGAGCCCCCGGGCAGCGGGCGCACGTATCTGCGGCCGGTATTTGGCTTTCGCGACGGGTATTTCACCGGCATGTTTTCGCCGGCCTATACCCAGTTTGCGCAGGATTTCCCCGAAGTGCCTCGCCATACGCCACAGCAACTGGAAGCGCTGGAACTCTACAGCCAACTGGCGGACGAACTCGCGCTGGACATGCACTTCGAGCCCGGCGACATACAGCTACTCAACAACCACGTGATCTATCACGGCCGCACCAGCTTCATCGATTATCCCGAAGCAGACAGAAAGCGTTTGCTGCTGCGGCTGTGGCTGTCGGTGCCCGGCGCGCGCCCGCTGCCGCACGGCTATGAAGTAGTGTTTGGCAATATTGAGCGCGGTCTGGTGCGCGGTGGCGTGCTGTGCCGCGAAGGCTGGTGGCGCGATGTGACGCAGTTTCGCCAGAACAGAAGCGGGATCCATGCTGCAAAAGCGTGATCCATTGTTAGGGATAACCAAGGGGCAACACGATGTTTTATTTGCGTTTTATTTCGGCGCTCGCCAGTGTGGTTTTACTGCTCGGCGCGCAAGGCTGCGCGCATCAGGCGCAATCCGTATCCATCAGCGGTCCGCTGAGCCTTGAGAGGCAAGGCAGCTTTTTTGTCGGCGGACGCAACGTGCAGTCGGACTCGCTATCGGTGTTGCCGCAGTATGCGCAGTCAGGAACCATAGCCGTGGATCAAATGTATGTGCGTTTCCAGATTCCGCTGAATCCAGCCAAGCTGCCGATCACGTTGATCCACGGCTGTTGCCTTACCGGCAAGACCTGGGAGACCACGCCCGATGGGCGCATCGGTTGGGACGAATATTTTTTGCGCGCGGGACACCCGGTGTATGTGGTTGATCAGGCGTGGCGCGGGCGTTCAGCCGGCAACGTGTCGGTGATCAACAGCACGCGCCTGGGCACGGCGCCTGCGGCACAATTGCCGCCGGTGTTCTCAGCGAGCCAGGAATCCGCATGGGCCATTTTCCGTTTTGGCCCCGCGTATCCGCAGTTGTTTCCCGGCATGCGTTTCCCGCTGGATGCGCTGCCGGAATTCTGGAAACAGATGGTGCCTGATTGGGCGCAGACGTTTCCGCCCGCCATCAATCCTTCTGTGCCCGCGCTGAGCGAGCTGGCAATCAGGCTCAAGGGTACGGTGCTGATGAGCCATTCGCAATCGGGCATATATCCGTTTCAGGTAGCAGCGTTGAATACGCAGGGCATTGCGGCGATTGTGTCGATAGAGCCGGGGACGTGTCCGTCACCTACCGCGGATTTGAAGCCGTACCTGAACATGCCGATTCTCGTGCTGTGGGGCGATTATGTGGATCAATCGCCACGCTGGGCACCCCGTCTGAAAAGCTGCCGCGCTTTTGAAGTGGCGCTCAAAAAGGCCGGCGGCAAAGTGCAGAACGTGGTCCTCAACGACGTGGGCATGCCTGGCGCATCGCATATGCTGATGCAGGATTTGCACAGCCACCAGATTGCGGATTGGCTGCTGGGCTGGATTGCGCGCAACCAGTAGCTTGCCTGCCGTTGCTAGGATAATGCCATGGTGGAAAGTCCCCAAAGCCCCGCGCCGCGGGAACGCATTCTTGTCCTGGACGACGACCCCGAGTTGCGGGGATTGCTCGAGCGCTACCTGAGCGCGCAAGGCTTCAGGGTGCGCGTGCTGCCCGATGCCGAGCAGCTCTACCGGCTACTCGGCCGCGAGCGCTACGACGCGCTGGTGCTTGACGTATCGATGCCTGGCGAGGACGGTCTGGCCGTGTGCGCGCGCCTGCGCGCGCAGGGCGAGTGGTTGCCGATCGTGATGCTGACGGCACGTGCTGATTTGGTGAACCGCGTGGTCGGGCTCGAGATCGGTGCGGATGACTACATGGCCAAGCCCTTTGAGCCGCGCGAGCTGCTGGCGCGGCTTAATGCGCAACTGCGCCGGCGCCGCGTCGAGGGACAGCGCGAGTCTGCCGAGCAGCAGCAAGCGGTAGGCACCTGGGTGTTCGATACCGCCAACGGCCAGCTCACGCGCGGCGAGGAGACGTTGGAGCTCAAGCCCTCGGAGGCAGCGCTGCTGCGCGCGCTGCTGTCTCAGCCACACTGCCCGCTGAGCCGCGAGCGCCTGATCGAGATCGCTCGCGGGCGCAACGTCGAACTCAGCGAACGCACCATCGATGTCCAGATCCTGCGGCTGCGCCGTATGATCGAACTTGACCCCACCCGTCCGCGATTGATCCAGACGGTGTGGGGCGTGGGCTACATGTTCGTCCCTGCGCCGCAGCGGTGAGCCACGCGCTACCCCTGCGCGAGCGCCTGCAACGCTGGCTGCACACGCCACGCTCCATCATCGTCACCAGCGCGCTGGTCTTCACCGTGACGATCTACGCCGGTATGGCATTGACCTACCATATCTTCCTGAATCAGGTGCAGCGGCCCCGCATCGAACGCGTGGCGACTAGCATCGCTGCCTACATCCAGGCTGTGCGGCAGTTCGCCCACAGCGCCACCCCGGAGCAGCGTGCGGCTTTCCTCGGGACCTTGGTCTCTTGGGACAGTTCGGGCGTGCGCGTGGTCGATCGTGCCGCGGCCAAATTCCAGTCGCCGCGCGGCCCGCTGTTGCCCGAATTCCTGGCCAGGGTGCAGGCCGCGACACCGGGCGGACAAGTGGCCTGGCACGATGGCGGCGACCAGGACCAGACGCTCTGGTTCGAGGTGCCTCTGCCCGACGCCGCGCCGCTGTGGCTAAGCTACCCGGCGCAGGCGAGCCCGATCTCGCCGTACGCGGTGGCCGCTATCTTCGGCGCGTTGTTCGTGCTGGCCATCGGCGCCGCAGCCTTGCTGCAGGCGCGCCTGCAGCCACCGATACAAGCCTTGGGCGAAGCCGTTGGGCGCTTGGCCCGTGGCGAGCGCCGGGTCGAACTGAGGCCCGCGGGGACGACCGAGCTGGCCGTGCTGTCTGGCCGTTTCAACCGCATGGCCCAGAGCTTGGACGAGGCACACCACGAGCGTGCGCTGCTGCTGGCTGGCATCTCGCACGACCTGCGCACGCCGCTGACCAAGCTGCGGATCGGGCTGGCGCTGCGCGACAACGTGCCCGGGGACGAGCATCTGGTGCGCGCGATCAACGAGATCGACGCGATCATTGACCAGTTTGTCGAATTCGCGCGCGCCGGTAGTAACACTGACAACACCGACGCGGTGGTGCGGCTCGACCTGAACGACATCGTCCGCGAAAGCGCAGCTACGCTGGAACTCGACGCCCATCCGTTCGAGCTCGACTTGCAGGCGCTGCCGCCGGTGTGCGTGCGGCCGGTCTCGATACAACGCGTGCTGGCTAATCTGATGGGCAATGCCGTGCGCTACGCTGGCGTGGGACTGGCGGTCAGCACACGCTTAGCAGGCGGCCTCGTCTGCCTGCGCGTGAGCGACGCCGGACCCGGTGTATCAGCCGACGAGTTGCAGCGCCTGGGTCAGCCCTTCGTGCGCACTGACGCCGGGCGCGCCAAAGGCCCAGGCAGCGGTTTGGGACTGGCCATCGTGCAGCGCTTGCTGCAGGCCGAAGGCGGTACGCTGACGCTGGCGCTGAATCACCGTGGTGGGCTGGACGCGCTGGTGCGCCTGCCGCCAGCACCGACTGGGTGACAAAAATATGCGCAACATTGCGGTGTCTTCTATATGGCGCTACGAACGTCTGCTTCTGGTGCGTGACCTGTGCGGCGCCTGGTTTGGCCACAGACACAGAGTTTACAGAGGTAAATCAACCAGTTGGAGCGATAGGTCCTGTCACCAAACAGGTGCGTGTGACGAGCGATTGCAAGCACTGGTTTGCGCTGTGTTCCTCGGTGCCCTCTGTGGCTGAGCAGCCGGGTTTAGGATAAAACCTTTTGTTTGACCCGCATGGGGTGCGGGCGTAGCATGAAGTCGTAGTGCAAAATCATTATTTAAAACGGAGGTGCATCACCATGGAACGCACGCTACGCGATGTCATAAAAAATCAGCAGCCGGTCACAGCGCCAGCAGGCATGTTTGTGCAGCAAGCCGCGCAGGTGATGAAGGCGCGGCGCATCGGTGCGATTATGGTGGTCGAGGATGACGCGCTCGTTGGCATCTTCACCGAACGCGATGCGTTGAATCGCGTGGTGGCCGAGGGCCACGATGCGAGCATCACCACGCTGGCAGAAGTGATGACCAGCAATCCGCGCACTGTCGGTCCCAATGCTTCGTTCAACGCGGCCCTGGAGATGATGCACCAGGGACGCTTTCGCCACGTGCCGGTGGTGGAAGACGGCCGCCCCATCGGCATGATTTCCGTGCGCGATGCGATGGGGCCCGAGCTGGAATCGTTCGTCTTCGAAATCCTGCGTCAGGAGCAGATGTCGCAAGTGCTGGCGTAGTCGCTCTCAACTACAGATGCCCCTGAGTAGTACGCTACGGTTCACCGCACGTGCGGCGTGCCGTGGAGTGATGGGGTGAGTGCCGGCAAGCGGCAGCGTGGCTTGATCAGCAACATCTGCACGTCGCCTATCACGCGCTCCCTAAAGCCCGCCTCGCAGTAACACAAATAGAACTGCCACATGCGGATGAACGTTTCGGGGTAACCCAGCTTCCTGACTTGTTCCAGTTGCGCATTAAAGTTGTCGTGCCACATGCCCAGTGTGGTTGCGTAGTGGGGGCCGATATCTTCCAGATGAAACACGCGCATGTCGGTGACGCGCGATACCGCATCGCTGATGGCAGTAACGGAGGGTATGCAACTGCCTGGAAAAATGTAGCGCTGGATAAAATCCACGGCGTTTTTGGCGGCTTCATAGCGCTGGTCGGCAATGGTGATGGCTTGCAAAAGCATGGCACCTTCAGGCTTGAGCAGCTCGCTGCATTTGCGAAAATAGGCGTCGTAGTATTGGTAGCCCACGGCTTCGATCATCTCGATGGACACCAGCTTGTCATATTGGCCCCCCTCGTGGCCCAGGTCGCGATAGTCTGTCAGCAGTAATTCGATTTGCCCGGACAGCCCGGCGGCGGCTATGCGCTCTCCTGCCAGCGCATGCTGGGCGGGGGAAATAGTGGTGGTGGTGACGTGGCAGCCGTAGTGTCGCGCGGCGTGTAGGGCAAAGCCACCCCAGCCGCTACCGATCTCGATCACGCGCTCGCCGGGCTGCAGAGCGAGCTTGCGGCAAATGCGATCCAGCTTGGCAATCGAACCCTGCTCAAGCGTCATGTCAGGACGCTCAAAAATCGCGCTCGAATACATCAGGGTGGGGTCGAGGAACAGTTCAAACAAGTCGTTCCCCAGATCGTAATGCGCCTGAATGTTGCGGCTGCTGCCGCTGCGGGTATTGCGTGACATCCAGTGCAAGAATTTTTGCAGGGGTGCAGCGAGTCGCGCGAGACCGGTTTCCATGCCGTCCAGCACAGCGCGGTTTTGGAGCAGGATGCGCATCAGCCTCGTCAGGTTGTCCACGCGCCAGTAGTCCTGCATAAAGGCCTCGCCCGCGCCGACGCTGCCGCCAAACGCGATCTCGCTGTAGAAGCGTGGATCCTGTATATGCAGTGTCGCGCTGAGCGGACAGCGATCTGTCAGCCTGCCGTAGTGTGTGCTGTGCCCGCCATCAACCAGCGTAATGATGCCGTGCGCAAGGCCGGCGAGACGGCCTCGCACGGCCTGCGCCGCCCTGCCATCGAGAAAGTGCGGCTTGGGTGCGGCTGGGGTGCTGAGTGTAGTGACGGTTCTCATATAAGTATTTGTTTTATTGCACTTTTCATGAGGGCTAGAGTGTGGCGGGCGGTTTCAGGTTTTGCGGATGAGTGTGCACGGGCACGCCCTTGATCCACAACCTGAGGGCCTGCCAGTGGATGGCCGCGATGACTTGCAAGGTCATTAACGGAAAACGCAGCAACAGTCGCGCCAGCCGTGCGCCGGTAACGGGTGCGTGGTGCAGTTGCAGGGTGGCATCAAAAACCTTGTGCGAGGCCTCGTTGCGTACCGCAACGTGATCGCGCAACGCCATATGCACGTTCAGCTTTGCCCCGGGACTGGAAAAGCCCCACTCATAATCCAGGTGCATGGGCATGAACGGCGACACGTGGAGTAATTTTTCGCTGTGGTAGCGCTGATGCTTGCCCGGAACTGCCTGCAGCGGTTGGCTCAAGACATAACAGTGGCGTTCACCCCAAGGCGTGTTATTGACTTCAGCCACGATGCAATCCACGTGGGCGCCTGCGGCATCAAAGCAATAGTAAAAACTCACTGGATTGAAGCAGTGCCCGAAGTAACGCAGATGGGTGAGTAGACGAATCGCGCCGCGCGGACGCACGCCCGTCTCACTTTGCACCAGATCGCGCACCGCCTGATGCAGCGGCACCGCGGGGTCGCCCAGATGATCGGCGCGGTCAAATCGCGCCAGCGCGTGGCGGCGGGTTGACCAGAACCAGCGTCCACGAAATACCTCATCCAGCTCGGCCAGATCGAGGTACATCAAAAACAGCGGGTAACGAAACGCATGCCAGCGCGGCGCAAAGCGCCGGTGCCTAAGCCACCCGTGATAAATCGCGCTGTGCATGGGTGGCTTGCTCAAAGTGCTTCAGCGCGTTCAGCCCGCTGACGACACCGTCTTCATGAAACCCGAAACGCCAGTAGGCGCCACAGAAGTAGGTGCGATTGACGCCATTGACTTCGTGCTGCCGCTGCTGCGCCGCCACGCCTGCCGGGGTGTACAGCGGATGGTGGTACAGCAGACGCTGGATGACTTTGGCAGGCGCAATGTGCGCGCTGCGGTTTAGCGTCACACAGAAAGTGTGGCGCGATTGCAGACTTTGCAGCGTATTCATGTTGTAGGTGAGCGTGGCGCGCGACGACGCTGGATGGCCCATCACATGATAGTTCCATGCCGCCCAGGCGCGGCGATTGCGCGGCAGCAGTGCGGTGTCGGTGTGCAGCACGGCTTCGTTTTCCTGATACGGGATAGCGCCAAGCACCGATTTTTCGAGCGGCGAGGCGTCTGCCAGCAGGCCCAGCGCCTGATCTGAGTGGCAGGCCAAAAACACCTGGTCGAAGCGTTCTGCCTCCGCGTTAGGCGTCTTGATCATCACGCCGTCGGGTAGCCGCCGCACGCTTTGCACGGGCGTATTCAAGCGTATGCGCTGCTTAAAGGGCGCTACCAGCTTTTCGACATAGCGTGCTGAGCCGCCACGAATCGCGCGCCATTGCGGACGCTTATCCACCGACAGCATGCCGTGGTTATGAAAAAACTGCACAAAGTAGCGCGCTGGAAATGACAGCATGCGCTGTGGATCAGTAGACCAGATGGCCGCGCCCATCGGTATCAGGTAATCGTTTATAAACTGCTGCGAATATTGGCCCTCGGCCAGATAGCGGCCGAGATTGGTTTCCTGCACGCTGTTCAGCAGCGCGGGCGCTTCACGGTTAAACCGTAGGATGTCGCGCAGCATGCGATGAAATGACGGCCGCAGCAGATTGCGTCTTTGCGCAAACAGGGTGTTGAGCGTGGTGCCGTTGTATTCCAGCCCGCTAGCCTCATTGCGCACACTGAAACTCATGGCCGACGGCTGCGATTCGACCTCCAGCTCATGCAACAGCGCCATAAAGTTGGGGTAGGTCCAGTCGTTGAAAACGATAAAGCCGGTGTCGATGTGATGGCGTTCGCCATCCAGCGCAACGGTGTGGGTATGCGTGTGGCCGCCAATGTGACTGGCGGCCTCAAACACGGCAATGTCGTGTGTGCGATGCAAATGATGTGCCACCACATTGCCGGCAATGCCGCTGCCAATAATGGCAATTTTCATTTTTCCGGCGTGTGTTGCCGCGCGTGCAGCATCGTCGCGGGCACTTCCTTTAAGTCCCAGATGATGCCCAGAGCTGCCAGCACGCGCAGGCCGTAGTAGGTAAGGTCTATTTCCCACCAGAAAAATCCCTGCCGTACAGCGCCGGGGAAATGGTGGTGATTGTTGTGCCAGCCTTCGCCGAATGTCAGCAGCGCCAGCCACACATTATTACGTGAGTCGTCGCGCGTGGCGTAGCGGCGGCGGCCGTAGCGATGGGTCAGCGAATTAATGGTGAAGGTCGCGTGGTACAGCGCCACCGTGGAAATGCAAAAGCACCATACCACCATTTGCCAGCCATTGACCTGCAGCGCGGGTGCACAGTGCGCGAGTGCTTCTCCGGTAGCGTAGAGCATCAGCGCAAACAACAGCGGCACCAGCGCATCGTAGCGATCCAGAAAGCGCAGTTCCGGGTAACGCAGTAAATGGGTGATGCGCTCGCGGCGGGTGGCAAAGTTCTGGTGCGCCATAAACCAACCCATATGACTCCAGAAAAAGCCGTGCTGTTGCGCCGAATGCACATCCTCCGGCTGATCGGAATGCGCGTGATGGTGCCGGTGCTGTGAGGCCCACCATAACGCGCCGCGTTGTACGCCCGTCGCACCGATCAGCGCGAAGAGGAACTGCATGGCGCGCGAAGTACGAAACGCGTTGTGCGAAAAATAGCGATGGTAAAACCCGGTAATCGCGAACATGCGCAGTGCGTAGAGGCAGACTGCCGCGATGACGGCAGTGGTGCTGATGCCCACCCAGATGGCGGCGAAACACCCCAGATGTAGTGCGACGAAGGGCAGCATGCGGGGCCAATCGATGCCGCGCGCGGGCACGCCATCCCTGTGCACTACCGCCGCTTCGTTGTCGAACCAGGTCCAGAGGCTGTGCCAACGGCTCGCCCCAGCGTTTATGTTTTCCATAGAATTTGTTTTATAAAATAATTTTTCATTTCAGCTGGTAGCGCAGTTTGCGTCCGCTATTGAGTGTGGATTGCAACGCGAGCCACCCCTGGTCTGCGCCGTACCAAAGTTCGATGCTGTTTTTGCCGCCTGAGACGCGATAGCGCTGCGCCACCACCGGCGCGCCGCGCACGGTGATGGTGTCGTCGCCGAGCGCGGCGATCGTCACGGACTCCACCGTGCCGGTTTGCGTATTCAGCAGCTTTTTTTGCTTCAGGATATCGATGTTCCAGTATGCATAAGTCATCAGGCAGCCGTCCGCGGAATCGCGCCCGCGCAGCGTGGTAATCGTCACTTTGTCGCCTTGCTGCTCGGCGTCAACTGCGCTGGGTTCGCCGTTGTCGTCGGTGCGCGCATGGAGACGTGCGATGCAATTGCCGCGCCAGCGTTCGCTCGCGTCATGCCCATAGCGGTAGGCGTTGATGAACAGCAGCTTCACATCGAAACGCGCTTCGCTTTTCAACTCGCGCTCCGCGGCATGCTCGCTACTATGACGCAGGGTGTAATGATGATGCCCGATGGGTTTGTCATCGAGAAACACCTGAAAATGCCATTGTTGCGCGTGCGCTGCGGTGCCTGCCGATAGCGCCATGCACAGTAAAAGTTTTCGCATGGGTGGGAGCATTATTTTTTAGGGATGCCCGGGAAAAACGCATTGGTGTGTGCGATGTAATCGCGATACTGTGGGCGGCGTTCGGTGAGGTCTTTTTCCAGCAGGGTGACGCCGGAGACTTTCAGCAGCAGTAGCGACATCAACAGCGGCGACACCATGGCCCACCAGCCGCCGGCCGACAGCGCGATCAGGTAAAAACCCCACCACACGCAAAACTCGCCGAAATAGTTCGGATGGCGCGTGTAATGCCACAGCCCCTGGTCCATGACTTTTCCACGGTTTTGCGGATGGGCTTTAAAGGCGGCCAGTTGCCCATCGCCCACCGCTTCAAACGCGATGCCGAATATCACCACGGCGGCACCCAAGCCATCCAGCCAATCCAAGGCGCTCAAGCCGATCAACGCGCCCATCGGCGCCGCCGAAACTATCCATGCCAGCACTGCTTGCAGGATAAACACCAGATACAAACTCTTGCACGCGAAGTGCGGCTGATTGCGCGCACGAATTTCGACGTAGCGCCGGTCTTCGGGCTCGCCCCAGTTGCGCCAGGCGATATAGCCGGCGAGCCGTATGGCCCACAACGCCGCGAGCACCAGCACCAGCGTTGTGCGCGGGCCCGGCTGTGGCAAGGCACAGGCGTAGACCGCCGCACCCAGAAAGATCAGTGCCGACCACACGCTGTCGACGATGCTGACATCACGCTTGGCGAGACTGATCAGCCACGTGCCGACCGCCAATAACAGCATTGCGCCTAAGCCCAAAAATGCAGCCAAGAGCACAGGATAGCTTGTGGTTAATCCACTCATGCTTTGACCTCCTGCGGGGTGATGCGATCAAAACGCTGCGCCAGCATCATCAGTGCGGGCATGATTAGCGCCCAGCCCACGGCCAGCGCGATGAGCGCTGCTGTGGGCTGGGTAAAAGTGGCCGCACCCAAACGCACTGCGCCCCAGTAGGATAACGGACCGCACACAGCGCCCAGTAACAAGGCAAGCAGGGGACGCTGCTTGAGCCAGCGCAGCGAAACATTCAGGGTGGTGGCGAACAACGCCCACAGCGCCCATATCCAGTGCGGCGCTACACCGGCCATAAACGTGCCTTCGGCATAGGCGATCCATCCGAGGCAGACCAGCAGGCTATCCCAAACAGCGCCAATCAGCAGCACGATGGCGATGAGCTTGAGTTCCGCGGCAGGCCGCACCGCGTGCAAGGCGTGCCATGCAACGACGGCCACGGCTACGCCGGTGCCGAGCCACGGCAGCCCTTGTGCCGCGCCCAGTACGCAGGCTAACCACCCCACCTGGAACAGGACGATATTCGCGATCATGCACGGCGCTCAAACAGATAATGCGTCACCCACCATTGCTGGCCGTTGTCGTAACCGAACAATTCAGCACAGGACATGAAAAAAATGCGCCAGCGCATCCACCAGAGGGTGAATTGTTCACGTCCGTAGGTCTGCTCCAGCACGGGCTGCACAGCGGCGCGGCGGGCATCCATGTTGGCAAGCCAGGCGTTCGCGGTGCGCTGGTAGTGGGTGCCGTCCCAGCGCCATACACGCGTGACACGCAGGTCGTTCTGACAGCGCAGCGCCAAATCGTCGCTCGGCATCATGCCGCCCGAGAAGAAAAAACGGCTCATCCAGTCATCATCGCCGCGCTCGACGAAAGCGTAGGGGGTCAGGCGATGGACAAACACATGCATGAAAAAGCGGCCTTCATCCTTGAGCCAGCCGCTGACCCGTTTAAACAGCACCGGCCAGTTGCGCATATGCTCAAACATTTCCACCGAGACAATGCGCTCATAGCGTCCGGGTGCCTCGAACGAATTCATGTCCGTGGTGATAATGCGCACGTTGCCCAGATTGCGGCGCGCCGCCTCGGCCTCGATATAGGCGCGCTGGTGGTGTGAATTGGAAACCGCCGTAATGCGGCTGGCGGGATAGTGCGCAGCCATCCAGAGTGTCAATGAACCCCAGCCACAGCCGAGTTCCAGGATTTCCTGCCCATCGACCAAGCCGGCGCGCGCGCAGGTGGCTTCCAGCGCAACGGCTTCGGCAGCGTCCAGCGTGCTGACACCCTCAGGCCACCAGCACGAACTGTATTTGCGGTGCTGACCCAACACCTGGCCAAAAAACGCTGCGGGCACATCGTAATGCTGCGCATTGGCCTTTTCAGGCACCAGTGCTACAGCTGCCCTTTGCAACGCGGAGAGGAAAACGTCGCTGAGTTCTGCTGCCGCAGCGCAATCACCCGCCTGAATTTCCGCCAAACGTTGTTTGAGCAGACGGCGAATGCCGGCGCGGATCAGCGCGTCGGGCACCCGGCCCCGCTCTACCCAGCCCAGAGCGAGATGTGTTAGCGATTGCATGTGCATGTTCTCAACGTGCAGGGGTGGTCATACCGGCTGTACGAGCGTTGCCGCTGCTAGCTTCACGTAGGGTAATGGTTCAGTCCCAATGCCGCAGGTTGCACCCACAACCCGCGCTCAATCGTTCGTCATAATAGGACATTTAAATCGCGGCATCTCATCCCCTAACCCCCTCTAGTGGCGCGACCCTGCTCACACCTCGAAGGTCGCTCCCTCGAGTCCGGCGCTGACCTGATAGGGCGGATTGGCCTTTTGCACTTCCTCCGCCAGAATTTGATCCAGTTGCGCGTCGCTATGCTCAGGGTCGTGATGAAACGGCACCAATCGGCGAACCTCGGTCAGCGTGGCGAATGCCAGGGTTTGTTCAAACGCGCTATGGCCCCATCCCTGGCGTTTTGCGTATTCAGCGCCGGTGTACTGACTGTCGTGAATCAAGAGGCTGGCGTTTTCCGCCAGCGCAGCACCGGATGTCCATTGCCGCGGCAGCGTGGGAAATCGCAGTGCGCCCAACGCAGGTTCGTGATCCGGCAAGTAGGTGAGCACGCCGCCTTGGGGACAGGTGATGCGATAGCCCACCGTGGGTCCCGGGTGACACACCAGAGCGGCGCTGACTTGAAATTCGCCGATATCCACATCTGCGCACGGCACTTCATGAAACGTAAGCTTGCAGGCAAGATCGCTAAGCCGCACTGGAAACAACGGCGGCGACAGATAGCGCTTTAAGCGTGCCTGCAAATTCTGCATCGTGCTTGCCGGTCCCCAGATATGCACCTCGGCCTCCGGGTTATGCAGTGGCGCGAAAAATCCCAGGCCCTGAATATGGTCCATATGCAGGTGCGTCAGCAATATATCTATGCGCTTAAGATGCCTCGGCAAGGCCGCATTAAGCTGGCGTATGCCAGTGCCCGCATCGAGCACCAGCACAGTGCCAGCATCCCCCAATATATCCACACACGCTGTATTGCCGCCATAGCGCACCGTATCCGGGCCCGGTGTGGCGATTGAGCCTCGCGTCCCGCGCAGCGTGACGCGCATATTACACTTCCCAAAATATAGTGATGGCACCCTCAAACCGCCCATGCTGGCCAATCAACGGGAAGGCGGTAAACGACAACTTGTGCCAAGCGTCATCGCGGCAACGCAGCCACACCACTTCAGACACGGCACGCTGCTCCTTATAGGCGATCACCAGCGGCCATGCATCCACGGGAATTGGCTTGCGCTCGAGATCCTCAACCTTGAAGAGGTTAGTCCACTCGCTCGCCTTCATATCGCCGGCTTCATCGAACCGCTGATTCAGAATTACCTCAGCATTTTCGTTGTAGTAAACCAGCGTACCCGCTGCATCCACAATGCCTACCGGCATGGCAAGGCTACTCGCTAACTGCCGCGCGAGGATCAGTTCAATGGATTTTTGGATGGAAATGGCGATTACTCCACAACGTTTTCTCTCAACAGCTGGTGCACCAGCAGCGAGAGAGCGACGCGCCGGGCAGGAGGCCACTGCAGTGCGCCTTCCGCTAGCATTTTAATATACTTCGTGACGGTTTACCGGCTCGGCGCACGCTAGTCAACGGGCTGCGGCCATGCAAACGTTGCTCGGCCCGGCGAAGCTTAACGGACGGGATCCTGCTGCGTGATTGCACGACACGCGGGATACACGACCGACCGGGTCTGAAGCCACATCGATGGGCTGTTGTCATTGCGTGTATAAACTTTAAATATGCAATTGGAATCAGTGGGTTAGATCAAGATCATGCGAAAAGCCCCGGACCGCAGTGACGTCCACCTGCTACCGCCTGCAGCAAAGGCGGCGTAACATGTATTTCGCGGTGCCCTACGATTCACCGCTCGTAACGTTCTCAGACGCCACTTATAAAGCGCGATTTTTCTGTCTAAACTGGTGGAGCCACCGCACAGCGCTATCCAACCGAAAGCCGCACGGATCAAAGAAGTCAGTCACATCCTTGTTCACAATCTGATAGGTAAACTCCTACATGCCTGCGCGCCAAATTGAAAGCATTGCCAGCTATGTGCCTGCGCTAGTTATCAGACGAATAGCGGGTGGTGCGGGACTTATAGTCACAGAGATAACGGAAACCTTTGACACCGTTGTACTTTTTGCTGACATCTCCGGATTTACCGCTCTGAGTGAAAAACTTGCAGCCACGGGAGCGGTCGGCATGGAGGAATTGTCTAATGTCATCAGCGATTACTTCGGTTGTCTGACTGAGGTGATCGTTAATCATGGCGGAGACATTGTAAAGTTTGCCGGCGATGCCATACTGGCCCTGTGGCCGGCCACTGCCGATGAACCCCTGGCGGTAGTGACGAGGCGTGCTACGCAGTGTGCAATTGAAATGCAGGCAGCCATACGTAATTTTTCTCGGAATGCAAGTTCACCATTAGAACTTAAGGTGGCACTGGGGGCTGGTCCAGCCATTTGTATGCATGTCGGTGGCGTCTACGGCCGCTGGGAACTCATGATTGCTGGAGCCCCCTTTTTACAAGTGGGTCGCGCAGATCACCACGCGATGCCCGGTGATGTGGTGGTATCACGAGAAGCCATGTCGCTATTAGATGAGGCCGGTGAGGGCAGTCCGACTGAGGATGGCACTGTACTGGTTAAGCATTTACAGTCCAAACTGCCTGCCAAAGAGTTATCTCTCCCGCCTCTTTCTACGCCTGAAACGCAATTATTACTGCCCTATGTCCCGGCGGCGGTAAAGGCGCGACTTGGAGCAGGGGATACCAGCTGGGTAGCTGAGCTGAGACGGGTTACTGTGTTGTTTGTCAATCTTCCAAGCGTTACGCACGCAACTTCTCTTGAAGAAGCCCAGCGTCTCATGCACAACTTGCAGACCACGCTTTATCAATTTGAAGGTAGCGTTAATAAGCTAAGCGTCGACGATAAAGGGGTCACTTTGATTGGTGTCATGGGCCTGCCCCCACTCGCCCATGAGGATGATCCCCAGCGCGGTTTACTAGCGGCGTTGGAATTGCATGCAACGTTGAAGCAGCTGGGCCTGAAGACTGCTATTGGTGTGACCACCGGACGCGCTTATTGTGGTGTGGTGGGTAGTTCGCGGCGTTGCGAATACACGATCATGGGGGATGTCGTAAACCTTGCGGCACGCCTGATGCAAGCTGCTCCAGACTCGATACTTTGCGATGCACCTACGCATGATGCAGCCAAGGCAGCATTCGCATTTGAGATACTGGAGCCTGCCACAATAAAGGGCAAAGCTCAGAAGGTCCAGATCTTCAGGCCACTACACCCACACTCCAATGGCGCAGGCCGTGCGCAATCCGCTTATGCGCTAGTGGGGCGATCTAGTGAACTGGCCAAACTGTCTGCGAAGATGGCATCTCCAGCGGCTGGAGCCACCCGTTTCAGCGCTGTGGTAATGGTTGAGGGTGAAGCGGGTATCGGTAAGTCCCGCCTGGTGGAAGAAATTGAAACTAAGGCGCAATCGGGCGGTTTACATTTTTTGGCAGGCGCTGCAGATTCAATCAAGTCCGCGACACCCTACCATGCCTGGCGGAGCGTATTTAGCGCACTCCTCGGCTTAGACCAGATCAGTGACGCTCAGGCTCGGCGTGACCACGTTCTCGATCTGCTTGCGCCGGTTCCGAAATTATTACGCTTGGCGCCATTATTAAACCCATTAATCCAGATCGACCTGCCTGAAAGTGAGCTAACCAAGCAGATCACTGGGGACCTGCGTTTCGAAAATACGAAAGACTTGTTGCTCGGAATCCTGCAGCATTTCATGGGCAGCAAGCCTCTGCTGGTGACGATCGAGGATGCCCATTGGATGGATTCTGCATCGTGGGTAGTTGCGCTGCTCTTTGCACGCGAAATGAAGTCGATGCTGCTGGTCTTGGTCTTGCGGCCCCTCGCTGGATCCGTCCCCAATGAGTATCAGCAACTATTGCAAACGCCGTACGCAGAGAAAATTACGCTCTCCCATTTTTCGCCGGAAGAGGCTATTTCCCTGGCCTGCGACAGGCTGGATGTCGATACCTTGTCTGCACCCGTGGCACATCTCATAGTCGAGAAGGCAGGCGGGAATCCGTTCTTTATTGTAGAGCTCGCTTACGCTTTGCGTGATGCTGGGCATCTCATTATTGAGAAAAGGAAGTGTAGTCTGAAGTCCGGATTGGACTTGAGCACGATCTCAATACCCGATACAGCCGAGGGGGTCGTAGCCGAGCGTATCGACCGACTGACGCCGGACCAACAATACTTATTAAAGGTGGCCAGCGTTGTGGGGAGGACTTTTCCTGAACGGTTAATGCTTGACGTCCAGCCGGAGGGGGCTAACCCGCAAAAGGTTGTGGAAGACTTGGGGGGGTTGACAGCGGTTGCTCTCACCAAGGATGAAACAACAGCGTTGGATAATCAATATATTTTTAAGCAAATTATTACGCAACAGGTTTCTTATAATCTTTTGCTTTTCTCGCAGCGCCGGGAGTGGCACAAAGTTATTGCGGAATGGCATGAGCGAGTATATGCCGCCGATCTTGGACAAATATACGCCATCCTGGCGCACCACTATATCAAGGCAGAAATTAATACCAAGTCATTACAATACCTGGAGCTAGCGGGCATACGTGCCCTTACCAATTTTGCAAATGAAGAAGCCGTTGTTTTTTTTAACCAAGCGTTGGCCATCGATAAAACCAGTCCAGGACTTGTAGACTCGAGCCGAAGAGCAAGGTGGTTACTAAAACTGGGGCACGCCTTCTATGCACTGGGTCGACTACGGGAAAGTCGAGAGCATATCAACGATGCCTTAACGCTGCTGGGGCGACCGCCGCCTGGTGCGCCTTGGCAACATGTCATCAGTTTGCTAAAAGAATCACTGGTTCAGGCCGCTCATCGATTATGGCCTCGCTGGTTTGTAGGTGAGACGGGCCCGCAAAGTGATTTGCTTCTTGAAATGGCGCAGGGTAACGAGCGGCTTGCGCAAATTTACTACATTGAAAATGCTAAAGCAGAGTCCATGAATGCGGCTGTCGCAGGATTGAATCTCGCCGAGACAGCTGGGCCATCGCCCGAGCTTGTGCGCAGTTATTCCAATGTGACTTTGACCACCGCTTTGGTGCCGGCGTACTGGCTTTCAGCGCGCTACGAAAAGCTGGCACTGAGCACTGGGGCAAAGGTAGGGCATATTCCCTCGCTCGCTTATGCGCACGAGATTATTGGGCTTTATCATGCGGGTGCAGGACATTGGAGGGAGGCAGATGCTTACCTTCTGAAATCAGTAGAACTTGCAGAATCGATTGGAGACCATAGGCGCTTAGAGGAGGCAAAATTCGTAAGTGCGATCAACCTTCATCGCCATGGTCAGCTTCTGGAAGCCAGAAAGCGCTATGAGGAATTGTATATGCTGGGCTCTCGCAGAGGCATCCTTCAAGTGAGATTGTGGGGGCTGACCGGCCAGGTCGCGTTGTCGTTATCGCTGGGTGGTGACGCCAATGCCACGCAGCTGCTTGAAGAATTGCTGAGCGAAAGTGACCAACCGTCTACTTTACTGTCCCGTGCCGATGCCATCCTTGCCTATGGCATTATGGCACAGGCCTATCTGCGCGCAGGCGATTTGCGCCAGTCCAGACGGGCCGCTGAACGCGTGATTACGCAGATGCATCAGTCGGAGACGGTCTCCTACTATCTACTGGCGGGTTACCATGGGTTGGGCGAAGTACTGACCAGCCTTTTTGCAAAACCCCTTACCCAAGGGTCCAGCAAAGAGCGACTGACGTTGCTTTCCGTACTGTCCAGGTTCCGTAGCTTTGCAAGAATGTATCCCACTGCGCGTCCCATGTATTTCATCTGGCGTGGGGTCTATGCGCGCACGGCAGGGCGCGATGGGGAAGCGCAGCGCATGTTTGGCAAGAGCTTGGTTTGGGCGCGTCGGCTTGACATGTCGTTTGCGCTGGCGATTGCTCACCGCGAAACAAGTAAGATATTTCCAGCAATGAGCAGCGCACGGCTTAGCCATATCGCGCAAGCGCGAGCGCTGTTTGAGAAATGTGGCGCGTTGCGCGACATGGAGCAGCTCGATCATATGTAACTGCCCTCGCGTCCCAGACTAGCTATGACGTTGGGGCAGCCACGGCGAGCAGACAAAACCATCAGAAAGCGTAGGTGTATTGGATGGCGAGTATGTCACCGCTGTTGTGGTAAGTGCCGATGACCGAACCCTGTGCCAGTACGCCTACGCCATTCTGCTGGTTAATGCTGCCACGGGAGACGAACAGATGCTGATAGCCCATGCTAACACTCGTTTTTTTTGAAAGGGCTATCTTGCCACCGATAGCAATCGCAATCCGATTATTGTCAGGCAACTCAACCATGCGGTTCTTGTCATGTGCCGGCGATTTTTCGTAAGCAATGCCGAGTTTTAAAGTCATATCGGGTGACCAGGCGTAGTTTGCGCCGACCCCGACGCGCCAACTGTCTTGAAACTGGAATCTAAAGGTATCGGCGACAATGCCCGACGCGAGCACGAGCTGAGTGTCCTGGATGGAACTCCAGGTGGTGTAAGTGAAGTCACTCAGCATCTGCCAGCGGCTCGACAGTTGTTGCGAGAGTGCGATAGAACTGGTAGCAGGGAGGCGTACCTGCGCAGTGCCCGTCGTCGGAAAACCCGGCGCGCCGTTCAATTGTATGGTGCCCCGCAAGTGATGACTCATGCTCGAACGATAGGACAATCCAATCCGGGTGCCGGGTGAGGGAATGAGGAGTGCCCCTGCGTTCCACCCCCAGTTGCTATCGCTGATGGCGACAGTCGAAGCGGCCTCAGTGCCAATGAAGGCGGAACGGTTGAGCTTCAATTCAAGATGCTGATAGCTGATGCCTCCCCCCAGGGAAACGGCATCGCTGAGCTTATAGGCAATACTGGGATTCAAATCATAACTCTTGATTTCCGTTTTTTGTGCCTGGAAACGCCCAATAAAATTGCTGTCATAGTGCGTTTTTAGCCCATAGGGCACTGTCAGGCCGATACCCGCCCACAGGTTTGGACTGAGTTGTTTGGAAAAATAAAGGTTGGGTACGTAGTTCCAGCCGCCCGCATCACCTCCGTTGCCACCGCCCGCGGGTAGCGCAGCGCCTGTGGGCGCAATCGACCCACCCGCGTCGCTGAACTTTACCGACGGTCTTATAGCGACTGCTGCACCAGAGATTTGAGCGCCGGGCAACAGCGTCAGCGCTGCAGGGTTATAGAAAATAGTGCTGGCATTTTCTGCTGCGGCGGCTTGACCTGCATAGGCGTTGCCGAGGCCACTGGCGTTTTGTTCTAGCAACTGGAAAGCCGCTGCTTGTAAAATGCCAGGAAATCCAGCCACAAGCAGAAATAACGTTGTAATTTTTTTCACGGCATTTCCTTACCTAAAAAATCATTATTATGCAATTGTAATGCACGGATTAAAATGCGCAGTGCAATTTTGATTAACCACCCTGTCGATTCGGCCGCACCTGTTGCCGGCGTTGGCCAGCCATCCCTTGCTGTTGATTAGAATCACAACCAGGAAAAATAAATATGGCACTCACCCAAGGCACGATGTCGCAGCCTCAGGATTACCAAATGATCGTCGAGAAAGACGTGTGGATACCGCTGCGCGATGGCACGCGTGTGTGCGCGGATATTTTTCGTCCGCAGGCCAAAGACGCGCGCAGCAGCGAGAAATTTCCGGTGATCATGAGCCTGGGCCCGTATATGAAAGACAAGCTGTGGGTGCCGCCGCCCGATCTCGAAGAAAAACCCAACCCCTATATGAACTGGGAAACGGTTAACCCGCTATGGTGGTGCCCGCGCGGCTATGCAATGCTGCGCGTGGATACGCGCGGCAGCGGCAAATCGCCGGGTAAGTCGGAGCCGAGTTCGTACCAGGAGTCGCTCGATGCCTACGATTGCATCGAGTGGGTAGCGCAGCAGCCCTGGTGCAGCGGCAACGTGGGTACCTGCGGCATTTCGTATCTGGCGGCGTTTCAATGGAAAGTCGCGGGCCTGCAACCGCCTTCATTAAAGGCGATCATTCCGTGGGAAGGGCGCGCCGATCAGTATCGTGATCAGGCGTATCACGGCGGTATCTTTGCCTTTGGCTTTATCACCAGTTGGCACAACCGCAATACCGCATGGAATCTGCTCGATCAGCCGCGCACCTACAATCCCGACGCCTTCGACAACAATCTGTTGTGGCACATCATGAGGAATGATCTCGATTCCGAGTATTGGCGCATGGCCAGTGCGCGCTGGGACAAGATCGAAGTGCCAATGCTGAGCGCGGGCAACTGGAGTGGTTTTGGCATGCACCTGCGCGGCAATACCGAGGCCTGGCTGTGCGCGAAATCCACACACAAGAAATTGCGTATCCACAGTGGCACGCATTTTCACGCGTTTTATTCCGAAGAGGGGCGCATTGACCAGTTGCGCTTTCTGGATCATTGGCTGAAGGGCATCGATACCGGCTTCATGGACGAACCACCGGTGAAACTCGAAATCCGCACCGGCGGCACCGCACGCTCAGCGTTCCGGCACGAGGACGATTGGCCGATTCCGCGCACGCAGTGGACGAAAATGTATCTGCGCATAGACCGCGAACCTAGCGCGGATGCGCAAGCGGTGGAAGGCGCACTGGTGACGCAGCCGTTGGCTCAGGTGGCGCGCGCGAGTTATGGTGCAGCCGCGCCCTCGCGTCCCGGCAAAATACCGCGCGGCGTGTCGTTCGAAACACCGCCGCTGACGCAGGACACCGAAGTTACCGGCCCCATAGTGCTCAAGCTGTGGGTGTCGAGCACCCGGGAAGACATGGACATCTTCGCTACCCTGCGCAACATCGATGCAGCGGGCAACGATGTGATGGAGATGGGGCAGATGGGTGAGCCGCTGCAGTGCGTGACCAAAGGCTGGCTGCGTGCCTCGCATCGCAAACTCGATGCGGCGAAATCGCTGCCGTTCCGTCCGTATCATGCGCACGACGAGCGCTTGCCGCTCGCGCCCGGCGAGCCGGTGGAATGTCAGGTGGAGATCATCGCCACCAGCATGGTGTTCAAAAAAGGGCACAAGCTGCGTCTGGATATTTCGCCGGCCGACGGCGTGGGCACGCAGCATTTCACGCATTTTCCCGCGGACTACAATCAGGGCGGCGTCAGCACCATTCACTCCGGTGGCGACAAACCGAGCTATCTGCTGCTGCCGATTATTCCGCCGAAGTAACAGCAGCATGATTCGTCCAGCGCGCAGGGGTTTACTGGCGTGGGCAGGCCCTTGCGTGTTTGCGGCGTTCGCATGGACCGCCGCCGCGCAGGATTGGAAACCATCGAAGCACCTCGAGATCATTGTGAATTCCGGCGCCGGTGGCGCCGGTGATCGTGCTGCGCGCGTGCCGCAGCGGCTGTTGCAAAACCTGCTGGGGCTGTCGAGCATCAGCGTAGTCAACAAGCCGGGTGGCGGTGGCAGCATCGCCTATACCTATCTGGCACAGCACGAAAAAGACGCGCACTACCTGTGTACGCTGAGCACCGGCCTGCTCACCAACGAAATCGTCGGCGTGAGCAAGCTGAGTTACCGCGACCTGACGCCGCTGAATATCCTGATGCGCGAATACATCGCGCTGTGGACCCGCGCCGAGTCGCCGCTGGTGTCGGGCCGAGAGGTCGTTGCGCGCTTGAAAAAAGATCCGGCGTCGCTGTCTTTTGGGTTTGCCACCGCGCCCGGCAATCAAAATCATATCGTGATCGGCATGCTGGCCAAAAGCGCCGGCATCGATCCGAAGTTGCTCAAAACGGTGATCTTCGCCTCCGGCGGCGCGGGTATGAGCGCGGCGCTGGGCGGCCATGTCGATGTGTGGGTGGGCACCCAGGGCGGTGCGTTGCAGCACATGCGCGCGGGCAAGGCGCGCGCGCTGGGCGTGAGCGCGGCGCAGCGGCAGGACGGTGGTTTCGAAAACGTGCCGACCTTGCACGAGCAGGGCATCGATGCCGAGTATTATGCGTGGCGCGGTTTCATCGCGCCCAGGGGACTCACGGCTGCGCAGATCGCGTACTGGGATCAGGCGTTCGCGCGCATGGCCAAATCGGATGAATGGCGCCGGGAACTTGCGGACAATGGATGGGCGGACGGGTTTAGCGCCGCTGCGGAAACGCGGCGGCGGCTCGACGCCGAATTTGGATTGCTGACGACTATGCTGAGCGAACTGGGACTGGTGACACGTGGCGGGAAGTAAGTGGGCAGTAGGTAGCGTGCGCTGTGCGCACGAAACATTGAAAATGATTGCGCGCACAGCGCACGCTAGGGCTTGGTTATCTACGCTAAATGCAATGCCAGGCTTTGGATTAATGGCGATTGCGCTGGCAGGGTTTGCCGCCAGCGCCGCCGCGCAAAACTATCCCGAAAAAAGCGTCACCCTGATCGCGCCATTTACTGCGGGCGGTTCGGTCGATCTGGTGGCGCGTGCGCTGGCGCAGCAGATGAGCGAGCAATGGAAGCAGCCGGTGATCGTCTCCAACCGTCCCGGCGCCAGCGGCAACATCGGCGTAGAGGCGGTGGTGCGCGCCGCAGCGGATGGCTACACGTTGTTGATCGGCACCACGGCGCTTTCCAGCAGCCCGGCGTTGTTTCCGAAGTTGCCGTTCGATCCGGTGCGCGATTTGACGCCGGTGAGTCTGCTGGTCACCATGCCTAACCTGCTGGTGGTGCATCCGTCGCTGCCCGTGCGCTCGATCAGGGAATTGCTGGCGCTGGCGAAAGCGGCGCCCGGCGCGCTTAATTCAGGATCGGCGGGCGTGGGTAGTTCCAATCATCTGGCGCTGGTGATGTTCAACATGCTGTCGCACGCGGGCATTACGCACGTGCCGTACAAGGGCGCAGCACCCGCAGTGGCCGATGTGATGGGCGGCCACGTGTCGATGACCTTTGCGCCGATCGCGGCGGTGGTGCCGATGATCAAAGCGCAGCGCTTGCGCGCGCTGGGCGTGACCGCTGCCGTGCGCACGTCAATTTTCCCGCACATACCCACCATCGCCGAAAGCGGCGTTGCGGGTTACGATGCCACCGGCTGGAATGGGCTGTTCCTGCCGCGTGCCGCCGCGCGTGAACTGGTGATGCGGGTGAACAACACGCTGCAAGATAGTTTGTCCGCGCCGCGTTTGAAAGACGTGCTGGTGCATGCCGGCGCCGATGCGGTGGGCAATACACCGGAAGCGTTTGCGCGGTTTTTCCAAAGTGAAATCGCGAAGTGGGGTAAGGTAGTCAAAGCCGCAGGTATAACGGGAGAATGAAGGTGCGAAGAGTGAAAAAAACGTTGTTAAAACAAATGCTTATGAAATGTTTTCGAGGGTTTGCGCTAGCCGCAGTGGTGCTCGCGTTGCCGGCGCTGGCGCAGCAGTATCCGCTTAAGGCGGTGCGCCTGGTGGTGCCGTTTCCACCCGGCGGCGGTGTCGATGTCACCGCACGCATCCTTGCGCAGCGGCTCACGGAGCGCACCGGGCAATCGTTCATTATCGACAATCGTTCCGGCGCCAGCGGCATTATCGGCACCGAAGTCGCGGTGAAGGCAGCGCCCGACGGTTACACGCTGCTGGTGGGTTCGCAGACCACGCACGCAGTGGTGCCGGCGATTTACAAAGTGAATTACAACACCGCGCGCGATCTCACCGGTATTACCGAGATTGCCAAGTCGCCGATGCTGCTGCTGGTACATCCGCAGTTGCCGGTGAAAAGCGCGGGTGACCTGATCAATCTAGCGCGAGCCAAGCCGGGTCAACTCACCTTCGGCGCGGCGCATGGCGCCACCATCCATCTGGCGGCCGAGCTATTCAAGATCATGGCGAAGATCGACATGATGCTGGTGCCCTACAAAGGCGAGGGCCCCGCCATAGTCGACGTGATGGGCGGACAGGTGATGCTGATGTTCTCGAATATTCCGGTGTCGTTGTCGCAGGCCCGAAGCGGGCGGCTGCGCGTGCTGGCGGTGACCAGCGCACAACGCGTGTCCACCTTGCCCGAAGTGCCGACCATAGCGGAGTCGGGGCTGCCGGGCTATGAAGCGGCGACCTGGTTCGGCATGTTCGCGCCGGCGGCGGTGCCGCGCGAGATCATTGCCAAGCTGAATGCCGATGCGGTGGCGGGCCTGAACACAGCGGAGGTCAAGGAACGCATGGCGGGTCAGGGCTACTTTGTGGTGGCGAGCAGCGTCGAGACCTTCAGTCAATTCATCAGCAAGGAAATTCCGCGCTGGGCGAAAGTGGTGAAAGCAGCGAATATCACGCCGCAGTAGGGATAAGTGGGGAGGGGGAAATGAAATACGAGCTCTATTACTGGCCGCACATACAAGGCCGCGGCGAATACGTGCGCCTGGCACTCGAGGAGGGCGCGGCGGATTATGTCGATGTCGCGCGTCTGCCGGAGAGCGAAGGCGGCGGACGGCCCGCCGTGGCACGCCTGTTGCAGGAGGCCTCGAACACACGCCCGCCCTACGCGCCGCCGTTATTGAAAGCGGGCAAGTTGATCGTGTCGCACACCGCCAACGTGTTGCACTATCTCGGCCCGCGGCTGGGTTTGGTGCCGCAAGCCGAAGCGCAACAACGGTTTGCGCATGGCCTGCAACTGACCATCACCGATTTCGTGCGCGAAGCCCATGACGTGCATCATCCGATTGCGAACAGCCTGTACTACGAAGACCAGCAAGCAGAAGCCCTACGCCGCTCCGCGCATTTTCGCGCCGAGCGGCTGACCAAGTTCCTCAATTATTTCGAGACCGTACTGGCGCGCGGCGGCGGCCGCTGGATGCTGGGCAAATCGCTGTCGTATGTCGATCTGTCGATGTTTCAGGTGATGGCGTCGCTCCACTATGCGTTTCCGCAGGCGCTGCTGGGCCTGCAGGCCAAGTTGCCGCGGCTGTTTGCTTTGCATGAGCAAGTTGCCGCGCGCCCGCGCATCGCCCGCTACCTCGCCTCGCCGGCGCGGCTGCCGTTCAACACCCATGATCTGATGCGGCATTATGCGGAATTGGATGGCTGAGCGCGATGTCGCGCGTAGCGCATAAGCAACGGATACAGCGCGTGATGGACTTGCCGTTGACGCCGCAAAACCAGACTGCTAAGGTCAGACGCAGCAGGATCTACAAATCATTCCCCCATCAACCGAGAGAATCAAAATGAACAAGATCGTTGGCTCGCCGGAACAGGCGCTTGCGGATATTCAGGATGGCGCAACCGTGGCCATCGCCGGTTTTGGTGTTGCGCATCGTTTTGCCACCAGCCTGATACTGGCGCTGCGCGACAAGGGCACCCAAAACCTGACGCTGGTTTGCAACTCGCTGGGCGATCCCGGCGCGCAGCGCGGGCAGATTCTGGCTGAGGCCAAGCAGGTGAAAAAACTGATAGCGGCGTTTTCGGTGCGGCCCGGCACACCCACCGCGAGTGAGGAGCAGATCAACAAGGGTGAACTGGAAGTGGAACTGGTGCCGCAGGGTATTCTGGTCGAGCGTTGCCGCGCGGGCGGCGCCGGTCTCGCAGCGTTTTATTCACCCACCAGCGTGGGCACGGATCTGGTGGCGGGCCGCGAACTGCGTGAGTTCGACGGCAAGCAGTATGTGCTCGAAACGGCGATACACCTCGACTACGCGCTGCTGCGTGGCTATCGCGCGGATCGTCTGGGCAATGTGCAGTTTCGCGGCGGCAGTCAGAACTTCAACCCGGCCTTCGGCAAAGCGGCGCGCATCGCCATAGTCGAGGTGGATGAGATCGTGGAGCCGGGCGGGATTGCACCGGAGCTGATTGATCTGCCCGGTATTTTTGTCGCGCGCGTGATACTCACGCGCGAGAAGATGAATGAAAAAGCCTACCGCCGTGCGGAGCGCCGGCCGTCCGACAAGCCGCGCTTGTACAACGGCAAGCCTGCGGTGACGCGTCAGCATATCGCCAAGAATGCCGCCAAGCTGGTGCGCGAGGGCACTTACGTCAATTTGGGCGTGGGCATACCGACCATGGTGTCGAACTATCTCAAAGGCCGCGATGTGATTCTGCACGCCGAAAACGGCGTGCTGGGCTATGGCGAGATGGTGACTGAAGAAAAGGACATCGACCCCGATGTCTACAATGCCGCCGGGCAGTTTGTGGCCTTGCAGCCGGGCGCGTCGTTTTTTGACAGCGTCACCTCGTTCGAGATGGCACGTGGCGGACACATCGACACCGTAATCCTCGGCGCCTATGAAGTCGATCAAAGCGCCAGCGTCGCCAACTGGAGCACTGCGGATGCCAAACGCGGCGGCATCGGCGGCGCCATGGATTTGTTGTCGGGCAAAGGCGATCTCATCATCGTGATGGAGCACGCCGACAGCAAGGGCCGTCCCAAGCTGCGCAAGCAATGCACCTATCCGCTCACCGGCCAGGGCTGCGTGAGTTATGTGGTAACCGACCTGGCGGTGATGCGCTGGGACGGCAAGCGCTTTGTGCTCGATGCGGTGGCGCCGGGCTTCACCGCCGATGAGATTATCGCGATGACCGAAATGGAACTGGTTGCCGGCGCCCACGTGCGCGACATGGAATGAGGTATTTTTCGAGGGCTGCGGGGGTGGTGGCCCTGGCCCTACCGCTGGCGGTGTATAGCCAGGCCTACCCCGTCAAGTCGGTGCGCATGGTCATCGGTTTTCCCGCCGGCAGTACCAGCGATGTAGTGGGCCGCATCATCGCGCAAAAACTCGGCGAAGGCTTGGGGCAGGCGGTGGTGTTTGAGAATCGGCCCGGTGCGGGCGCCAACATCGCGGCCGAGGTGGTAGCAAAGTCCGCGCCCGACGGCTATACCGTGCTCTACGCGAACACCGGCATTGCGGTGGCGATCAGCGCCTATGCAAAACTCAGCTACCACGTGTTGCGCGATTTCGCCGCGGTGGGGCAGACGGCGGCCGGCCCGCATCTGCTGATCATCAACCCGGCGTTGCCGGTGAAATCGGTGAAGGCGTTGATCGCGCTGGCCAAGTCGCGGCCGCGTGAGATGAACGTAGCCTCCTCGGGCGCAGGCAATTCCGATCACTTCGCCTACGAACTGTTTCGCGCCATGACCGGCGCCGAGATGACGCACGTGGCCTACAAAGGTGGCGGTCAGGCCACGGTGGATGTGATCAGCGGGCAAATGTCCGCGTATTTTGCAGGCATGCCAGTGGCGCTGCCGCATGTGCGCAGCGGCAGGGTAAGGGCGCTGGCAGTGACCACCGGCAAGCGCTCGGCGATTGCAGCGGATCTGCCGACCATGGTGGAAGCGGGCGTGCCCGGCTACGAGCATGTGCTGTGGAACGCGGTGCTGGCGCCGGCGGCGACGCCCAAAGAGGCGCTTGCACGCCTCGATGCCGAACTGGTCAAAGCGGTCAATCAACCGGAGGTGCGCGAGCGCCTGATGGCAGTCGGGGTCGAGCCGCAAAGCAGAACGGGCGAGCAGATGACGGCGTATCTCAAAAGCGAAATCGACAAATACGGCAAGATCGTGCGCGCGATTGGGCTGAAGATAGACTAAGCGTGCTGGGTTAGATTTCCCTTATTCACTGCGAGTTTCCGGGGTACCTCTATGTCCAAAACACTGCGCGCAAAGTATGGTGCTGCAGCCTTTAACGCCGGCATCAAACTGCAAGGCAAGGCTTTTGCAAAGCGTCTGGCGCAACGCGATGCGATAGACCAGCATTTCACGCGTGCGTGGCTGGATTATCAGATCAAGGGCTTGGGGCAGCGTCCCGCGCTGGATACACGCACGCGGCTGCTGGTGCTGATCGGCCAATACACCATGGCCAAAAGCCAGAAGCACCTCGAGGAGACCGTGCGCGCCGCGATTGCTGCGAAAGTGGATGTGCGCGAAATCGCCGAAATTATTTTGCAGTGCCAGGTGTACGGCGGGCATGTCACGGTGGATCCTGCGATAGATACGCTACACAAAATCGCCAAACAACTCAGGTTGTTGCCCACACTTAAAAAAACGCAGTTGCCGCTGGACGGTACCGCGAGCAAACGCAAGCGCGCCGAAGAACAAAAGCAATGGCACAAGGATGATCTCGCTGATCCGCGCACCCAGCCGTTGATCGACAAACACGGCTGGCTGGCGGTGGGGCAGGGACTGACCATGCGTCCGCATCACCACATCAATATCCTCGACTGGCTAGACACCATGGACAGCGAGTTTGCGGGCCTGTGGGTGAAATTTTGCTACGGCGATATGTATACGCGCGGCATAGTGGATCACAAGACGCGCTTGCTGTGCATGGTCGGCGATTGTCTGGCGGTAGGCGAGGCGACCAATGCAAAAGGCCATATGCGCGGCGCCATGCGCCAGGGCGCGAGCCCGCGCGAAGTGATGGAGGTGATATTCCAGACCAGCGCCAATTTCGGCATGCCGCCGGCGTGGCACGCGCTCGAGAATTTTCTCGAAATCATGGCGCAGGACGGACGCTTGGGCGAGATCGGCAATCCCCCGATGCGGGTCGAGAGTTACTCTAAATAATCGTTTAATAACATATAGTTACTGTATTCCGTCCTGCGTGCGGCAGGAAAATAGTTCCAATCGTGTAAGCTTGCCGAAACTCTTTCGCGCCAGCCATGCCCTTAGACTTCAACACAGCCGTGCGTAGCGTGCTGCCCGGTGCAGGCACCCGGATAAAACTGGCCGGATTCCTCAGCCACGCAGCCACCGCGTATGCCGTGCTCGCATTGGGCCTGGTTCTGTCCGTTGCCGCCGCAGTGTGGTCGGCAAACCAGGCGCAGCGCGCGGCCACGCTCACATTTGAACGCGCCGTCGCTGACGCGCGTGATGCCATTGGGGCTCGCATCGAAGCCTATGCCGACATCCTGACAGGCGTGCGCGGATTATTTGTCGCAGCGGGAGTCGTCGACAGGAAACAATTCCATGACTTTATAGCGAGCCTTGAGCTGAACCAGCGTTACCCCGGCGTTCAGGTCCTGCACTACAGTGAACCCATCACGGCCGCGCAATTAAACACTTTCGCCACGCGCGTGCGCAGCGACACCAGCGTAGACCCGCGCGGGTATCCGGATTTTGCGGTGAAGCCGTCCGGAGCGCGGCCGGAGTATGTGATCGTGAAATATGTCGAACCGATGGCGGGTAACGAGGCGGCGCTCGGGCTGGACCTGGTCGGCGACGCGGTGCGCCTTGCAGCGCTGGCGCGCACACGGGATAGCGGCCGCATCACCGCCTCCGGCAGCATCGCGCTGGCGCATGATCCGAGCCGGCACCCGGGGTTCGCGATGCGCCTGCCGCTCTACCGCAAAAACATGCCGCTCGCCACTGTGGCGCAGCGTCGCGACGCGTTCAGCGGCATGCTCAGCGCGTCATTTATCGTGATCGACCTGATGCGTGGCGTATTGAAAGAACCTTTCCTGCAGCAGATCCATTTGTGCATATATGACGCCGGATTTCCGGATGCACCCCTCGACGCGCAGGCGCCAGGCCGTCTGATGTTCGACAGCGAGCGCCTGCTTAAGATATCCGGTTCCGCCTCGCCGCTGGCTGCGCGCGACGGCAAAGTGGGCCTCACCAGCATAGCGGCGCTGGAGGTGGGCGGGCGCCGTTGGGATTTATATTTCAGCGCCCGGCAGGAATTTTCTGCCGCGTTGGACCCCTGGCTGTCGTGGCGGCTGTTGTTCTTCGGCTGTCTCATCAGCGTGCTGCTGTTCGGACTGATACGCTCGCTCGCCAGCAGCGGCAGGCGCGCCGCGGCGCTCGCTGCAGACATCACTGCAAATCTGCGCCGTAGCGAGGCCGGTCTATACGCAGCGCAGCGCTTGCTGCAGGAGTTGATCGAGGCGCTGCCCAATCCGATTTTCTACAAGGACACGGCGGGACGTTATCTCGGTGTCAACCGCGCGTGGGAAAAATTATTTGGCATAGCCAGAGAGACGTTCATCGGTAAAACCGTGCATGACCTCTACCCCAACCACCCAGAAGTGGCAGAGCGGATGCAGGCGACGGATCAAGCGCTGTGGGCTCGTCCCGGCACCCAGGAGTACGAATCCACCATCACCACCCAAGACGGGCGGCAGTGCGAGATGGTTTATTACAAGGCCACCTACACCCACGCCGACGGCAGTGTCGCGGGGCTGATCGGCACCATGATCGATATCACCGCGCGCAAGCAGGCCGAGGCGGAGCGCGTGCGGCTGGCGAACATCATCGAGCGGTCGAATGACGCCATTTACAGCCGCGCGCTCGACGGCAGCATCCTCACCTGGAACGCCGGTGCGCAAAAAATGCTCGGCTACAGCGCCGTAGAAGCCGTCGGCCAGCCGATCGCCCTGTTCACACCACCCAGCCGGCGACCCAACTTCGCCGCGCACAGCGAGGCTGTGCTGCGCGGCGAGTCGTTTGTGCGCGAGTCCGATCTGCTCTGCAAGGACGGCCGCGTGATCGATGTCTTCAGCAGTCATTCTCCCGTCACGGACGGCAGTGGGAACATCATCGGCGTCTCGGTCATAGTGCAGGATATTACGGCGCGCAAGCAGGCGCAGGCCGCGTTGCGGGATAGCGAAGTGCGCTTTCGCGCCACCTTTGAGCAGGCCGCAGTGGGCCTCGCCTATTTCGATCTGCAAGACCGCCACCTCGAAGTGAACCGGCGCTACTGCGATATCACCGGTTATGCGCGAGAGGAACTCCTGGGTCAGTCACCCGGGGTGCTCAACCACCCCGACGACCTGGGCATGGGCAGCACCCAGCGCGTCCAGCTGCTGTCCGGCGCCCTCGCGCAGTTAACGCAGGATAGGCGTTACCTGCGCCAGGACGGCACCGCGGTATGGGTGAGGCGCACCGAATCGCTGGCGCGTGACACCGCCGGCGCTCCCCTCTATTACATACGCGTCATCGAAGACATCAGCGAGCGCAAGCAGGCCGAGGAAGCGCGCACCTTGCTCGAAGCGCAACTGCGCGAAGCGCAGAAGATGCAGGCCATCGGCACGCTGGCGGGGGGCATTGCGCACGACTTTAACAACATCATCGCGCTCATCCTGGGCAACGCTGAACTGGCGCTGCAGGACGCGGGCCATATAGCGCACGCGCGCGAGAGCCTGCAGCAGATACTACAGGCGGGGGTGCGCGGGCGCGACCTGGTGCGCCAGATCCT
>CAMDRT010000012.1 GCA_945906815.1 Bordetella parapertussis | reverse complement strand
GCACACCATTCACAGTGAGCGTCACCTCTACTTGGGTTGTCATGCCAGTCTCCTTAGCTAGTGTACTGCTTCGCAATTCATGGGACATTCCCTCCCCTTCAAGGCATACGCATCTACACATCTTTTGGCCTCAATGCCTCTATATCGATCGTAGCGTCGTAAATCGATGCAAAATCTAATCATTAACGCTTGAATCATCTGATGCCAGTGGCCTTTCGACTTCGCGGCTTCGCTATTACGCTCAGAAAGAAAGTACAGTTGTTTAGAATCAATAGCTTAGTAGGTAAAGATGTGTAGATACGTATGCCTTCAAGGGCAAGGGCACACTTGAAGCGGAGCAGAGGGCTAGGGTGGGGATGGGGTGGCATTCGCGCGACATTACCCCATCCCCCTCCCAGATGCCCCCTCGCTACGCTCTCCCCCTTGAAAGGGGAGGAGTTTCGCTGGTGCCGTGTCGTTGCATAAGTGCCGCATAGAGTGAAGCACTACACTAGGTAGTCGTATTCCCATCCGCTGGACCTGCCGCGACCGATGGGATGCCCACCACCCTGTCACGGCCGCTGCTTTTTGCTTCGTACAGCGCTACGTCCGCGCGCTTGACCCACGACAGTTGCGTATCGTTCGGCTGAAAACGTGCCACGCCAAAGGACGCGGTGACGGTACCAGCAGGTGCGATAGGGGTGCCCGAAATCTCGGTGCGCAAGGCATTCGCCACCCGTGTGACGCCGCTGTCTCGGGGGCAACGCATCAGCATCAAAAACTCCTCACCGCCCCAGCGTATCAACACATCGCCCTTGCGCAGCAGATGGGCGCAACGCTTCGCCACTTCACGCAACACCGCATCACCCGCGGGATGTCCGTGCGTGTCGTTGACCTTCTTGAAGTGATCAATGTCGAACATAATCAACACATCGCTTGCGGTCGGCGCCGTGATCAGACCCGTCAGCATGCGTTCACCGGCACCGCGGTTGAAAAGGCCGGTGAGCGCATCGCGTTCGGCGAGCGCTTGCGCCTGTGTGCGTTCGACCTGCAACTGCGCAATCCACTGTTCAATACCGAGCTGGAACGGAATGAAACTCACCAAGATCAGCGTGACCGGACCCAGTGTTATCACCATGTCCAGCCCGCGCTGACTCGCGAGTTCGTGAGGGTGCGCGGCGAGATACGCGAGTATCGGCACCGCCACCAACAGCCAGCTACCCACGGCAATCTCCATCAACCGCTGGGGGCGCAGCAAAACAATGAACGCCAGCAGCAACGGCACCAGGAGGGGCGTAATCGGCGGCAGACTGTCAACCAGGGTGATGTTCGGCGAACGCCAGGCCATCAGCGTGTAGTACCACGCGCACATCGCAATGCCCACCAGCGCGTAGAGGATGGTGACACGAATCACCGGCAGCAGGCTACCCGGCCGCCGATACAGATACACGGCCAGGCCCAGCATCACCAGCGCAAGAATCGACGGCGCTACCACCTCAAACGTGTCACGAGCACCCTGCAGCACAGGCAGCGCTGCTGCCAGTACGCCGCCCAGCACAACCATCAGCAACAGCAGCAAAACGGTGCGACGCAGAAAACGTTCCGTGGGCGCTAATTTATCCAATCGGGCTTACCGCTTAAGAGACAAGTACTGCATACTAACGCAAGCGCTCGCTCTTGTGGCGCGCAGGCAGGCGTCCACAACGCGCCCAGAGCAAATCCGGGCCATGCGCCTCAGCGTATGTTTTTGTTAAAATTCCTGTGCTTGATCTTGGCACGCAGCAAACCCGCTCATCCGCCACCGCTAGTCCTAAACTTTTTTCAAGGAAACACCATGCCCCTGAACCTGCTCTACCCCGACAGCCGTTCCGCACAACTCGATCTCGAAGCCAACGTATTCGGTGCCGACACCACGCTGCTCAACCCGCGCAAGAATAGCTTCGAGGAAGTCGATCTGGCTGCATGGCAGAACTGCGATGGCATCGTGGTGGCGCGCATCCAGATGAATACCACGGTGGTGCCGCACCTGAAAAAATGCCGCATCATCGTGCGCAACGGCGTCGGCTACGACAACGTGGATCTGAAGCTGTGCGGCGAAGCCGGCATTGCCGTGTGCAATGTGCCTGACTATGGAACCACCGAAGTGGCCGACACCGCGATTGCGATGATGCTGGCGTTTGCGCGCGGCACCGCCATCTACGATGCCGCGCTGCGCGAGAACCCCACCGCCAACTGGAGCCACACCCACAATGTCACCGCGCGCCGTCTGCGCGGCGCCACCTACGGCGTTATCGGCATGGGCCGCATCGGCACCGCGTCGGCATTACGCGCGCGCGCCTTCGGCATGAACGTGATCTTTTATGATCCGCAGCTTTCCATCGGTGCGGAACTGTCATTCGGCTTCACGCGCGCGAGCAAACTCGAAGATTTGCTCAAAGTGGCCGATGTCATCACCATCCACGCGCCGCTGACCACCGAAACCAACGGCATGATCAATGCTGACGCCGTGTCCAAAATCAAACCAGGCGCCTACCTCATCAGCACCGCGCGCGGACCGATCTGCAACACCGCCGCGCTGCTCGAAGGTTTGCGCAGCAATCGCCTGCTCGCGGTGGGCCTCGACGTGCTGCCCAGTGAACCCGCCACACTCGACGATCCACTGGTCGCCGCGTGGCGCGCGAATGAACCCTGGCTCAAAGGCCGCGTGCTGCTGGGGCCGCACTCGGGCTTCTACAGCCCCGACGGCCTGGTAGACCTGCGCACCAAAGCCGCGCAGACCGTGTGCCTGTATTTGAAGGACAACAAACTGATCAACTGCGTGAACGCCGAATACTTGAAGCAGCCGCGATAACTATCATCCAGGCGCCGGAAAATTTGCCAACCAGGGGAGGCTTATGCACCGCTCCCCAGCTCGTGGAGTAACGATGCTAAGCCATGCAGAAAATGAAATCGTGACCAGAACCGGGCCCGGCACGGCCATGGGAAACGTGATGCGCCGTTACTGGGTTCCAGCACTGCTGTGCAGCGAGTTGCCGGCGCCGGATTGCGCACCGGTACGCGTGAAGCTACTGAGCGAGAAATTGCTGGCGTTCAGGGACAGCAATAGCAAGATCGGTCTGGTAGACGAATATTGCCCGCATCGCCGCGCCTCGTTGTTTCTGGGCCGCAACGAAGCATGCGGTTTGCGCTGCGTGTACCACGGCTGGAAGTTTGACGTCGAGGGCAACTGCGTGGACATGATGAATGAGCCGCCGGAAAGCCACTACAAGGAAAAGATTCATATCACCGCCTATCCGACGGTCGAGATGGGCGGCGTGGTGTGGGCGTATCTGGGCCCCAAAGCGCTTACACCTGCGCTGCCCACATTCGAGTGGACGCAAGTGCCGGATACCCACCGCCATGTTTCAAAAATACGCCAGGCCTGTAACTGGCTGCAGGCGCTGGAGGGCGGCATCGATACCGCCCATGCGCCGATACTTCATCGCACCCTTAACACCAGCACCCAGCGCGCGGGCATGCGCGCCGGTAGCGACTTTGTGACTGGCAAGGCCCCTATACTGGAGCTTGATGCGACCGACTATGGTTACCGCTACGCGGGTGTGCGTTCGCTCGGGGAGCGGGGAAATCACGTGAGGACTCATCATTTTTTGATGCCTTTCCATCAACTGCGGCCGAAGTCTCCCACGTTCAACGGCGCGGCCGGATTTCAGAGCGTGTTCGGGCATATGTGGGTACCGCTCGATGACGAAAGCTGCATGGTCTACAACTTTGCCTACAGCTTCGGTGACCAACCCATCAGCGTAGCCGAATGGGAGGAAGTCGAAGCGAATCTCGGACGCAGTCCGCAAGAAGAGCTGCCCGGATTCCGCAGCATCCGAAATAGCAGCAATGACTGGCTGATCGACCGCAAGGTGCAAAAGACTGAAACCTTCACCGGCATCGAAGGCGTGAACAATCAGGATCTGGCGGTGCAGGAGAGCATGGGGCCTATCGTGGATCGCACCCAGGAACACCTATCACTCACCGACCGTGCCGTAGTCACCACCCGCCGCCTGCTGTTGCAGGCAGCCAAGACCGTCGCCGCTGGCGGCGATCCACCGGGGCTCGGTGGGGCCTGTTACCGGGTGCGCGCGATCGAGAAGACCTTGCCCGTTGAGGTCCAGTGGCGGGACGCCATGCTGCAGGAGATCTGCCCGGGATAGTTTCCCGTGTGCGTAGACTGCGCGCCGCACCGCGACAGGAAACTTTCCCGCACAAACCCCAAGCTATAGCGACCACTTGCTATACTCTTACCTTTAACGTATCGATAACATAAAGGTACGAAAATGACGGCTACGGCAACGCTTTCAAGCAAATACCAGATATCCATCCCCAAGACCGTACGGGAACAACAGCACTGGGTGGCAGGCCAGGAATTCGTCTTTATTCCCAAAGGCAACGGCGTGCTGGTAATGCCGGTACCGAAGCTGGAGCAGCTTGCCGGTCTGGTTAAGGGTGCAAAGGCGACAGGCTATCGGGATCGCAAGGATCGCTACTGATGCGCGTTGTGGATACGTCGATCTGGATCGAGTGGTTGACCGGCGGGCCGCTGAAGCAGTTGCTGACGAAGGAATTTCCGCATCAGGCGCAATGCGTGGTGCCGACGATTGTGCAGTTGGAACTGGCGAAATGGCTGACGCGAGAAGCCGGCGAAGATCAGGCAGATCAAGTGCTCGCTTTTACGCAAAAATGTGTCGTGGCGCCGCTGGACACGCGCATCGCACTAACTGCCGCCGGCCTGCATCGTCAATACAAGCTGGCAACCGCAGATGCAGTGGTGTATGCCACGGCACTGGAATATGGTGCTGATGTACTGACCTGCGATGCGCATTTCGCAAAATTGCCGCGTGTGCTTTTCTTACAGAAAAAGTGAGAAATGATCTGTGCTCTCATGCAAAGGTAACTGCGGACTGTTGCCCCTTGGGTCAGCCTTCCGGTTTGATGTGGGCGAACTTGACCACATTCTGCCACTTCGCGATGTCACGCCTGACCACCTCGCGTAAGCGTTCCGGCGAGCCGCCGGCGGGCTCGATGCCTAAGCCTGCCATGCGCTCTATCACCTCAGCCAGTTGCAGTATGCGATTGACCTCGCTGTTCCAGCGCGCGGCGATGTCCTGGGGCAAGCCTTTCGGGCCGATGACGGCGAACCAACTCGCCGCATCATAACCGGGGACGGTTTCAGCCACGGCAGGAATATCCGGCACGGCATGGGAGCGCTTGGCGGTAGTCACCGCAAGGCCGCGCACACGATGCATTTTTATCTGTGGGATAGCCACCGGCATGCCGGTAAGCGCGAGCTGAATCTGTCCGCCGAGCAGATCGTTCAGTGCCGGGGCAGCGCCCTTGTACGGCACATGCGCCATGCGGGTGCCGGCCATCTGGTTGAAGAGTTCGGTGGCGAGGTGGGTGGTGCTGCCGACGCCCCCGGAACCGTAGTTCAGCTTGCCGGGATGCGCTTTGTCATACGCTATCAGTTCCTTGATGCTCTTGACGGGAAGCGACGGATGGAGCGACACCACAAAGCCGGTGTCGCCTATGAACGCGATCGCTGTCACGTCGTTCACCGGGTCGTACGCCGGCGTGTAGAGCGCCGCGTTGGCGGCGTAGGTACTCGCCGTAATGAGCAGGGTATAGCCGTCGGGACTTGCCCGTAGAGCGGTTTCCGTGCCTACAGAGCCGCCACCCCCGGTACGATTGTCCACCACCAGCGGCTGCTTGAAGGTGTCAGCAAGTTTCTGCGCCAGCAGGCGCGCCACGATATCGGTCTGACCGCCGACCGCCAGCGGCACGATGACGCGGATCGGCTTGCTCGGATAACTTTGCGCGGTGGCCGGGCCAGCGGCAACAACGCTGGCCACCAAAAAAGCAACTGCGGCTGTGATAGAGGTGTCCATTCAGGCCCCTCAATGGCTGAGGGGTTCCAACCCGCTTTGCGTAATCACATGGCCGGCCTCTGCCGACGTCAGGAATTTAATCACCGCGCGAGCCAGTGCCGTATCCGGGCAACGTGCAGCCACAGCCGCAGAAAATACCGAGACGATCTGCACCGCCGGCGGCAGCGGCGTGATGTGTGCGATGCCCGGCACCGGCAGCAGTTCACTCATTTGCTGCACGGCAATCTCCAGCTCCCCGCGCGCCACCGCGTGGCCGACACCGCCGTTGACGACACGGCACTTGCTGAGCACCTGATCGGCGATGCCCAGACCTTGAATCAGTTCGGTAGTGAAATATTGCCCGCTCACGCTGGGGGAATAACCTATGGATTTTGCCTGCAGCAGCGTGTTTCGCAGCGCATCGACCGAGCTGATATCCAGCCTGGGTGCTCCCGCCCGCACCGCCATGCCGATAGCCGAGCGCGCGAGCGGCGCATAACCCTCAGCCAACACCAGGCTCTCAGCCATGAGCTGGCGCAGCAGTGCATCTGCGGCAATGACGATATCCACTACTTCGCCGCGCTGGAGCCGATTCGGGATAGCATTTTCTCCCGTCCCCAAGGCGGTTGAGGCGGTAACTATGGTTTTGGTGGTCAGGCGCTGCAACTGCGGCATCAATGCCAGATACGCTACCGCAAAGGCCCCTGAACTCATCACCCTGAATTCGTTTGTAGTGGCTGTCATGGTGGTATGAATTGCTTTCATTGTGGTTGATTGGGCTATCGAGTTGATCATAAACCAACATTGTCGTTCCCGCTCAGGCTCATACCACGTTGCACCAGGCTGGTTCTTGCAGCCCACTGCGGTTTTGTGTAAAGTGCTGTGTAAGGAGTAACACATGGCCACCAATCTTTCTCTCGACCCCGATTTACTCGAACGTGCGCTGGAAGTCAGTGGTGAACGCACCAAGAAAGCGGCGGTAACCCGCGCACTGGAGGAATTCATCCAGCGGCGCAAGCAAAAGCGTCTGCTCGATCTCATGGGCAAGCTCGAATGGGATAAATCCTTCGACTACAAGGCCGAACGCTCCCGCTCGTGACTTTGTTGGTCGATACCAGTGTCTGGTCGCTCGCGTTTCGCCGCGATGCGATGTCTTCGACTAGCGAAGTGCTCGCGTTGCGCCGGGCGCTCGAAAGCGGCGACACCATAGTCACCACGGGTGTGATTCTGCAGGAACTACTACAGGGATTCTCGGGGCCCCGATCGCGTAAAGACATCATCGACCGCTTTAGTGCTCTGCCGCTCCTCATGCCAGACCGGCAAGACCACATAGAAGCCGCTGCATTGCGCAACCAATGCCGGCGCGCGGGTGTGCAGATCGGCACCATAGATGCCTTGCTTGCACAACTCTGTATCCGTCACGCATTAATATTATTAACCACCGACAAGGACTTTGTGCATGTGGCATCACACTGCCCGCTCCGGTTATGGAAACAGCGCTCGTAGAAAACGCAACTAAACGAGGTCAACAGACATAGCGGCACGCGTTACAATGTGGTTAAGACATAACCACGAGGAGAAACAACTTGCCATTTATCACTTTGAGACATTCGGTGCTGCTGAGCGCAATAGCCTCAGCCCTGTGCCCCGCACTCGCCACCGCGCAAACCTACCCCACAAAAATCGTGCGCGTCATCGTGCCGTTCGCGCCCGGCGGCGGCAGCGATATCACCGCACGCCAGGTGTCGGCCAAGCTATCGGAAATGTTCAAGCAGCAGTTCATCGTTGAAAACCGCGCCGGCGCCGGCGGCATTGTGGGTATGGAATTGGTCTCGCGGGCGGCTGCCGACGGCTATACCATAATGATGGTGTCGGGCAGTTTCTCGGCGTCATCCGCAACCCACCGGCCTGCGTTCGATCCGATCAACAGCATTACCAGCGTCGTCGAATTCGGCATCACGCCATTCGTGCTGACCGTGCATCCGTCGCTGCCTACCAAAACCACCAAGGAATTGATCGCCCTGGCCCGAGCCAAACCCGGCGACCTGACCTACGCCTCCAGCGGCGTGGGTGGGCTCACGCATATGGCGACTGAACTGCTGCTCAGTATGACCGGCACGACCATGGTAGGGGTGCACTATAAGAGCACCGGCGCTGCAATGACCGATCTGCTGGCCGGACAAGCGCCGATCATTGTCGGCAGCCTGCTGCCCATCGTGCCGCATGTCAACACCGGCAAACTACGCGCGCTGGCGGTCACCACCGAAAAGCGCTGGTACTCGCTGCCTAACGTGCCCACCGTGGGTGACACGGTAGCGGGCTATGCGGTCGAATTGTGGTTCGGCGCCATGGCACCGCGCAATACACCGCAACCGATAGTCGATGCGCTGAACGGCGCCATCAACAAAATACTGCAGGAACCCGAGATGAAGAAAAATCTTGAGGCGCAGGGTATGACACCCACCGGCGGTACGCCGGCGAAATTCAACGAGCGTATCCGCCGCGAATACGAACGTTGGACGAAGGTGGTGCAGGAACGCGGGATCAAGGTGCAGTAAGCTTTTTGTAGGGTGGGCAAGGTGCTTTCCTTGCCCACGCTGTCGAACGTGATCCTCACACCGCTGCCGCGAAACGAGAAACTCCGAATGGTGGGCACACGTGCCCACCCTAAGTTTTAGGAGTTGTTAAACATCTCGTCGAACACCGGGTAGTTGCAGGTGGTTCCAAACTTGCCCGTGTGCAGCGCCGGTCTTACCCACGAAGGATTCAATTCCTTCAGCGACCGCACGCCCATCAAGCCCAGCGTGGTATGTATCTCCTGCGCCAGCAACTCGAACATGCGCACGATGCCGGCCTCTCCGCCCGCCGCCAGCGCCCAGCCTTGGAGCTTGCCTACGCCCACCGCGCGCGCCCCCAGCGCAATCGCTTTCACCACATCGGTACCGCGGGTGACACCGCCATCCCACAGCACTTCGGCTTTGCCGTTCACCGCCGCTACGATCTCGGGCAACGTTTCTATGGTGCCTAGTCCGTGGTCGAGCTGACGGCCACCGTGATTTGACACATAGACCGCATCCGCGCCGTGCTCCACCGCAAGTTTCGCGTCTTCCGCAGTGGCGATACCCTTGAGGATCAACGGCAATTGGGTGTGCTGCTTGATCCAGGCGGCATCTTCCCAGGTCAGGCTTGCCTGGTGGCGTGGATCACCCGAATCGGCGCGCTGCAAATACTGGTTGATGATGTCGCGCTCGCGGCGGCTGTAATACGCACGATCCACCGTCACGCAAATCGCACGATAGCCGGCGGCCTTGGCGCGATCGAGAAAACCGCGCATCCAGGCGCGGTCGCTGCGCACATACAACTGAAACAACAAAGGGTGATTCACGCTCTGGGCGACTTCTTCGATGCTCGGCTTGGCGGCGGTGCTGATGAATGCCGTGGTACCTGCCGCAATCGCACCACGCGCCACCGCCACTGCACCCGCCGGATCGGCGATTTGCAAAAAATTACCCACCGGCGCGATAAACACCGGCAGCTTGAGTTTTTCACCGAGTAGCGTGGTGCTCATATCAATCTTGGAAACATCCACCAGCACGCGCTGCCGCAACGCGAGGCAATCCAGCGCCATGCGGTTGCGCCGCAGTGTGGTTTCAGAATCCGAGCCGCCACACAAGGTGTCCCACTGAAAGCGCGACAGATTCTGCCGCGCATGCATCACCATCTCCTGCAAGGTATGGAACGGGCGCGTGTGATCTTCGCGACTGGCGCTGCGGGTGAGTTCGACATTCTTCACCGCGGGTGGTTTGGCTTTGGCCATGAGTAACTCTCAAAAAAACGTTTAACCGCGGAACACACCGAACACGCGGACACAACCCGATAAAAATTCCGCGTGTTCGGTGTGTTCCGCGGTAAAAATACCGCTTAAATTCCCACACCTTTCAGTGCATTGGCCATATACCGCTCCCCTGCTCCCGCCCCAATCGCAAATACCTCGCTCAAGCGCGCGCTATCCTTGGCCTCCAGACTCAGATCCACCGCGGCCGCGTTCTGCTCTACGTTTTTAGCATTATTGGTGCCGGGAATAGGCACCATGCCATCCCACTGCGCCAGTATCCACGCCAAAGACAGTTGCGCCGGACTCGCGCCATAACGCTGGGCCATGGCTTCCAACTCCGCCACCAGCGCCACGTTGCGCGCCAGATTCTCCGGCAGGAATCGCGGATGGCGGCGGCGGCGATCCGCCTCGGGAATATCCTCAACCGATTTTATTTTGCCGGTCAACAGCCCACGCCCCAACGGCGCGTAGGCGATGTAACCCACGCCCAACTCTTTGCACGCCGGAAGAATATCTTTCTCGGATTCGCGAAACCACAGCGAGTATTCGGTCTGCAACGCGGTCAGCGGGTGTTCGGCATGCGCGCGGCGCAGCGTTTTCGCCGACGCTTCGCACAGGCCGATGAAGCGCACCTTGCCACGCGAAATCAATTCACTCATCGCGCCCACGGTATCTTCGATCGGCACCTGCGGATCCACGCGGTGCAAAAAATAAATGTCGATCACATCGACACCCATGCGCTGCAGACTCTCGTCACAACACTGGTGCACGTACTCCGGGCGGCCATTGGTGGCTTTTTTACCGTCGGGCAGATCGATATTGCCGAACTTGGTGGCTATCAGCACTTCGTTGCGGCGGCCCTTGAGCGCTTGCGCGAGCAGCACCTCGTGACGCGTGCTCCAGTACGCGTCGGAGCTGTCAAAAAAATTGATGCCCAGATCCAGCGCACGATGAATCGCGGCGTTGAAGTCGTCTGCCAGCGGCGTGCCTGCGGTAACCGCAGCGGCACCGCGCCCCATGCTCACCGCGGACACCTGAGGACCGTTGCGGCCCAGTCGTCTGTATTTCATAACCTATTGTTTCTATTAGTTAAATTACAGCAACACCTTGAATTTCCAGCAACATACCAGGGCGTGCAAAATGGGAGATCGTCAGCAATGCGCTGGCGGGAAAACGGCCGTCGGTGAAGAACTCACTGCGAATTTTGACGAAGGCATCACCGTAACGCGCATCGTTGATGAACACCGTCATGGTCACCAGAGCGGCGAGTGTGCCGCCGCTGCGGCGCAGCGTTTTGTCGATGGACGCAAAAATCGCGCGCGCCTGAGCATCGAAGTTACCCGAAATATCCTTACCGTTCTCATCGACCGTCGCCGTCTGTCCGGCGAGCCACACCGTTTTGCCGCCTTGGGTAATCACCGCAGGCGAAAAGGCGCGGCTCTTCTGAAAATCCGTGCCTTCGAGATACTGGATTTCGGCAGGCATTACAGCCCATCACCCACGTTAACGTTCTCGGACTTCAGCTCAATGCCCGATGCCTTCGCCTGCAACAGCAGCAACTGCGAAAAATCCTGATCGTAGCCGTGGCCGATCAGCGTTTGCACCTGATCGCGCGCCACCGCCGTAGTGGGCATCGGCACGCCGTATTCACGGCCCGCGCTCAAGCCCAGATCAATATCCTTGCGCAGCAGTTCTGGCGTAAAAGTCACGTGAAAATCGAGGTTCGACAAGGCCGGCGTTTTATACGCCGTAAACATCGATCCCATCACGCTCTTATTGAGAAAATCCAGAAACGCATGGCGCTGCATGCCGGCTTTCTCCGCCAGTATGGTGATTTCGCACAGGTTCTGGATCACCACACCCAGCATCACGTTATGGCAGATCTTGGCGATGCGCGACAGCTCGCCGTCACCGACATAAGACGAACCGCGGCCGATGGCATCCAGATACGGCGACACCGCGTCAAACGCCGCTTGCGGCCCGGACGCCACCACCGTGAGCTTGCCCGCCTTGATCACTTTGGCGTTACCCGATACCGGCGCTGCCAGCATCTGTACCTGCTTGTCGCCGAGTTTTTTGCGTATCTCCGCGGATTCTTCAATCGAGATCGAAGTGCTGTCCACCACGATTTTGGGCGCCCCGCCTTTGGACATCACGCCGTGCGGCCCGAACAAAACTTCCTTCACGTCCTTGCCGGTGGACACCATGGTGAACACGATATCGCAGCCCGCCAGATCGCTGAGATGGTCCACCACTTTGGCGCCCGCTTGCGCCAGCGGCGCGGCCTTGGATTGCGTGCGGTTCCATACCGAAATGTCGCAGCCTGCCTTGGCCAGACGTTCCGCCATCGCATAGCCCATGCGGCCGATACCGATCCAGCCGAGTTTGTGTTGTTTTAGATCTGCCATTGCACTTCCATCCATTTTCTAAAATTTAGGTAACGCCTGAAAACATTTTCGCCACAGAGAATTCTTTTTAATACCCCCTTGAGGGGTACACAAAAGACAATGGCACTATTTTAAGCATTTGGGGTGAGCCTGCGAACCCCAACAAACCCATTGACCGCGGAATACACGGAACACACGGACAAATCCTACTGGCTGTTCTTTCCGCGTATTCCGTGTGTTCCGTGGTTGAAATAGTTTGATGTTGGGGTTCGGCGTTTGTTGCGAGGATCGCGGCTACGCCTGTAAATCCTGCGCCCATAGCCGTGATTCGATGATGGCCTTAACCTCGCTCAAAAACGCACCGCCGTAAGCGCCATCCACCGCGCGGTGATCAAAGCTTTGCGCCAGCACCCCCACCGGACGCACACCGATGCTGTCGCCCTCCGCCGACTCAATCACCACCGGCTTTTTGCGGATACTGTCGGTGGACATCACCGCGACTTGCGGCGGATTGATGATCGGCGCGGTGATCACCGTGCCGAACGCGCCGTTGTTGGAAATGGTGTACGTGCCTTCGCTCAGTTCATCCGGCTTTAACTTGCCGTTGCGGGCGCGTTGCGCCAGATCATTAATTTCACGCGCTATTTGCGGCAGCGATTTATTGGGCACATCTTTCACCACCGGCACCATCAGTCCCTCGAAATTCAAGTCGACAGCGATGCCGATGTTGATGCGTTTCAATAGGGTGATGCTGTCGCCGTTGTAGGTGGCATTGAGCTTGGGATATTTGCCCAGCGCTATGGACACCGCGCGCACTATAAACGGCAGATACGTCAACGCAAAACCTTCGCGCTGCTGCCACGCTACACTCGCCGCGCGCCGCGCCTGATCGACTCTGTAAAAATCCGCCTCAACCACCTGCAGCACATGCGGCGCGGTGGTCCAGGATTTTGTCATGTTCTCGGCCACGCGCCTGCGCACGGCATTGAGCGGCAGCGTGTTGGCGCTGGTGCCGGCCGTGGCAGGCGCTGCAGCCGCGGGCATCGCAGCCACTGGCCTGGCGGCTGGCGTGGGAGCGGGAGCGGCAGGTTTTGCAGCAGCGCCACTGGCGATGTATGCCACCACATCATCGCGTGTGATGCGGCCATCGCGGCCGCTGCCGGTGATCAGGCTGACATCCAGATGGCGTTCGGCGATCAGCCGGCGCACCACCGGCGACAGCCGGTCAGCGGCATGGCCGCGCGGCGCCATGCGCGTGTGCCCGGCCATGAGCGGCGCCGCAGCAGCAGATAACACAGCGGCAGCAGCAGCAGGCACGGGTGGTTGCGCCGCCGCGCCACTTTCCGCGATCACCGCCAGCGTCACACCTACTTTCGCAGTGACACCCTCCGCCACGCAAATTTCGCTGACTACGCCGGCCACCGGCGACGGAATTTCCGTGCTCACTTTGTCGGTCTCGACATCGAACAAGGTTTCGTCGGCCTTGATAGAGTCGCCGGCTTTCTTGTACCACTTGGTGACAGTGCCCTCGGTGACGGTTTCACCGAGCTGCGGCATGATGATGTTCATACTACCTCTTGGCCTCGTAAACGACTTTTCCGCCGACCATCGTCATCCACGGCTTCAAATCCTTGATGGCATCCGCCGGCACCGTCAGGTAATCACGATCCAGCACCAGCAGATCGGCATACCTGCCTTTTTGTAGGGAACCCAGATTCGCTTCCTGAAACAGGATGAAGGCGTTGTTGCGCGTGTGCGCGATCAGCGCTTCTTCACGCGTAATGTTCTGGCGATTGACATGATGGCCGCCGACCATCTTGCCGGTAATGGCGAAGCCGAGCGTGTAGAACGGATTGGAGGTCGTCACCGCGGTGGCGTCGGAGCCCAGCCCCCACACTATGCCGCTATCCTGCACCCGGCGAAACGGCGGCATATCCCATGCAGCGTCGCCATGCACCCGGTGCATCAGCACGCCCTGTATCAGCGGCCGGCTGTGGATTTGCGCGGTCATGCCCAGACGCTTCATGCGTTGCAGTTGCTGTTCGTCTATCTGATCGAGGTGCGAGAACGACCAGCGCAGCCCCCGGATCGGCGTCACCTTGTTGAGTTCTTCATAAGCCGCGATGAACTGGTCTATCGGACCGTTCATCTCGACATGGGAATTCAGATACAGGCCGCGTTGCGCCAAGGCGCCCGCGATGCGCTGCATTTGCACGATGCCATCGGGTTTTACTTCTTTTTGCACGCGCAGCAACTGCGTGGTGATCGGTGAGTAGACGGATTCGCCCCAGCCGATGTGATCCATGCTGTCGTTGCCCTGAAACGGTTTTAGCACGGCGACTTCCGCCAGCACCTTGTCCACCTGCTCCGGCGTAGAAGGCTGGCGGATGGTGGTCCAGAACACCCGCACCGTGAGCTCGCCGCTGTCGGCAAGCTGGCGGTACGGCGCATAGTGCCCCGCCGACATGCCACGGCCACCCGCATCACCCCACGCCGTAATGCCCAGCGAATTGAGATAAGTGGCGAGCTTACGCACGTTGGCCAGGCGCGCTTCGGCCTCGAGCTTGGGCACTCTGCCCGCGACGAAAGCCACGCCGCCGGCACCGCGCACCACGCCAGTCAGTTTGCCATGCGCGTCTTTTTCTATCGTGCCATTCGGCGGGTTGGGCGTCTGCTCATCTATCTTCGCCGCGCGCAAGCCTGCGCTGTTCAGATAAGTGTGGTTATAAATCGACTGCACCGCCAGTGGTGTGTCGGGTGCGATGCTGTCGAGTTCGGCCAGCGGAAAACCACGCGCATCGTCGGTAAATTGTTGTTCCGACCAGCCGCCGAGCACGCTCACCCACGCGCCAGGTTTGGCCATGCGCACCCGCGCGGTGAGCATCTGCACCGCCTGCGCGCGCGAGGTCACGCCGTCAAAGCGCAATTCGTCATGTTCGGCAGCGCGTATCCAGTGCGAGTGATTGTCGATCAAGCCGGGAATGACCGTGCGGCCGTTAAGCTCAATCACCTGGGTGCTGCTGTCGGCAAGCTTGCGTATATCGGCACTGCTGCCGGTAGCGACCACACGCTGGTTTTTGATCGCCAGCGCCTGCACGATCGCGAAGCGATCATCGACGGTGACGATCTTGCCGTTGACCAATATCGTGTCTACGGCGTACACACTGAATGAAAACAAAAAACCCCATAAAAACAAAAGCGTATGTTTCATTTTCGGCATCATCAATCGATCTTCTCGCGTATCTCGCGCACCACACGCTCCACCGACGGTATGGTGTTGTCTTCGAGAAAATCCGCCGACGGCAGCGGTATATGCGGTGTGGTGATGCGGATGATCGGGCCATCGAGATCCCAGAAAATTTCATCCGCGACGATCGACGCAATCTCCGCGCCCCAACCACACAAGCGCGGATTTTCCTCGATCGTCACCAGGCGTCCGGTCTTCGCCACTTCCGCCAGTATGGTGACCGTGTCCAGCGGCACCAGTGAGCGCACATCGACCACGGTACAGGAAATACCGTGTTCCTTTTCCAGGATCTCGGCCGCCGCCAGCGCGCGATGCACCATTAGCGCCAGCGCCACTATGGTGCAATCCTTGCCCTGACGCAAAACCCTGGCCTTGCCGATTTGTTCCACATGTTCGCCATCGGGCACTTCACCCTTGAACGCGTAGAGCGACTTTTGCTCGAAGATGATTACCGGATCGGGGTCACGCACTGCCGCCGCGATCAAGCCTTTCACATCCGCCGGAAACGCCGGTGCGATGACCTTGATGCCCGGGATCATCATCGCCCAGTTTTCTACCGACTGCGAATGCTGCGCGCCAAAGCGTGAACCCGCGCCGTTGGCGGTGCGTATCACCAGCGGCAAAGTGATCTGGCCGTCGGTCATGTAACGCGTCTTGGCGATTTCGTTGGCAACCAGGTCCCAGCACACCGCGAGAAAATCCGAGAACATGATTTCGGCGATGGGCTTCAGGCCGGTCATCGCTGCGCCCATCGCGGCCCCCAGTATGGCCTGCTCGGATATCGGCGTGTCGCGCACGCGACGCGGACCAAATTCCTCAAACAGCCCGACGGTGGCCTTGAACACGCCGCCCGCTGCGCCGATGTCTTCGCCGAGGAACACCACGTTCTCATCGCGCCGCATTTCCTGCGCGATGCCCGCCGCCACCGCCTCGCGATAGGTTAATTGCGCCATGCTGTGCTCCCGTCTGCCCACACATTTTTGTCTATCTGGTCCAGCGTAGGCACCGGCGAGCCCTTGGCTGTTGCAGTGGCTGCGTCCACCTTGCGCATGGATTCGCCTTCGATATCGGATAACGTCGCTTCGACAATACCCAGACCCAGCAAACGCTCGCGATAGATTTTGATGGGGTCGTATTCCAGCCAGCGTTCGAGCTCGCCTGGCGGGCGGTACTGGCCCGGATCAGCACGCGAGTGGCCGCTGTGGCGATAGGTCATGCACTCGATCAATGCCGGGCCACCCCCTTGGCGCGCGCGCTCCATATATTTCACCGCAGTGCGATACACCTCGTCGGCATCGTTGCCGTCGATCACAATCTTTTCGAGGCCGTAGGCACTGGCACGATCGGCTGCCGGATGCTCGACCGCAGTCACGCTGCGAATCGGCGTGTACTCCATATAGAGATTGTTCTCGCACACGAATATCACTGGCAGCTTCCACACCACTGAAAAATTCAGCGCTTCGTGGAAGGCGCCGATATTGGTGGTGCCGTCGCCGAAGAAACACACCGCCACCTGTTGCGTGCCGCGATACTGCGCGCTCCACGCCGCGCCCGCCGCCACCGGCAGATGCGCGCCGATGATAGCGTAGGAACCCATCGCGCCCTTGGTCACGTCGGTCAAATGCATCGAGCCGCCCTTGCCGCCGAGCAAGCCGCACTGCCGCCCCATCAATTCGCCCAGAACGCCTTCCATCGACACCCCGCGCGCCAGTGTATGTGCGTGCCCGCGATAGGTGCAAAAGGTCCAGTCGTCAGCACGCATCGCCACGCCGAAGCCAGCGGCTATCGCCTCCTGCCCCAGTGACAGATGGCTGGTGCCTTTAATCAAGTTCTGCAGGAAAAGATCATAGGCGCGCTTTTCGCAGTAGCGCAGATCGAGCTGCAATTTGTAGAGCTCCAGGCGGATGTCGTTGCCTAATGTCATTGCTTCACCCGCCTTTGGTTTGGTTGATGCTGTCATTCTGGATCCTTAAATTCGTGAACGGGTGAACAAGTGAACGGGTGAATACCCCTCTCCCCCACCCTCTCCCCGTGAAACGGGGCGAGGGGGTTTCTTTGGGGTGCTCGCTACCTGTAATCTCCCACCGTCTAGCGCGTTCACCCGTTCACCCGTTCACTCGTTCACGCTTTAGTATTTATTAGCAATCGGTAGTTCCTGCGCCGGGAACAGGGTAATCACTTTCGCGCCTTTTGGCGTCAGCACCACTTCTTCCTCGATACGCGCGGCCGACACGCCGTCTTTTGCGGGACAGAAGGTCTCCACCGCGAACACCATCCCGACCTTCAATTCATACGGGTCCTTGAGCGAATTCAGGCGCGAAATCAGCGGCCGCTCGTGCAGGCCCATGCCCAGACCATGACAGAAATTCAGGCCGAATGCCGACATTTCGGTTTCAAATCCAATCTCGGTGCATTTCGGAAACGCCTTCGCCACTTTCTCGGTGGAAATGCCGGGCTTTAACATCGCTATCGCGCCGTCCATCCAACCGCGCGCTTTTTTGTAGGCGTCGTGCTGCGCGGGTGTGGCACTGCCGACCGTGAAAGTGCGGTAGTAGCAGGTCTTGTAGCCCATGTAGGTTTGAATCAGATCGAAATACGCCTGATCGCCGGGACGGATCAGGCGGTCGGTAAAATTGTGCGGATGCGGGCTGCAACGCTCTCCCGCAATCGCGTTGACCGCTTCCACGCAGTCTGAACCCATTTCGTAAAAGCGCTTGGTCGCCAACGCCACTACTTCGCTTTCGCGTACCCCGGGTTTGAGCGCCTCGAAAATATCCTGATACACGCCATCACCCATCGCCGCCGCCATATTGAGCAGCGTGATTTCGTCGTGGCTTTTGATTTCGCGTGCGTCGAGCATCACTTGCTGGCCGTCCACCACATTCAGCCCGAGCTTTTGCAATGCAAACAAAAACAGCGGCTCGCACACATCGATGCCGATGGGCATGTCGGCTACGCCTTCCTGCTTCAATACATCGTAAATTTCTTGCGCCGCCGCTTCAAACAAGCCCACCTTGGGACTGATCGCACCGCGCAGGCCCACGTTGCCCGCGAGGCAATGATTTTTCGGCAGCCACGGCGCGTAAATTTTGTGATGCCTCGCGGCGGAACCGAAATCCCATACCCAAGGCTCACCGTTGCCGGTGAGCAGACACCAGCGCGTGAGTTTGTCGCGCGCCCACTCCCCGATCACGGTGCTGGAAATGTAGCGAATATTGTATTGATCAAATACCAGCAGCGCGCCGAGCTGCGATTGCGCCAGCGCGTTGCGTGTGCGCGCGAGGCGATAGTTGTGCAGCCGGCGAAAATCAACGCGCTCCTCGAAATCGACCTGCATGCGGCCCGGCGCCTGCAACGGCAGATCCCAGCGATGCCCCGGATTCGACGGGTCGTAAAGACCATCAGGCGCTGACGGCACGCCGCGTTGGGGGTCGATGGCCGAGGCTTTGATGTTTTTGGGTTCGACTATTTTTGCTTTCCGAGCCATTAAAAATTCTCCAATAAAAACAAATGCTTATGTATGGCCTTGGTTGAGGCCGTCAAACACCCACTGCTCCACCTTCAGCGGCTTTAACAGCGCCGCACCCAAAAGCGGCGAGGTTATCAGATAGATGCCGGTACCCGTACCCACCCACATCAATTTTCGATCCCATTCGATGAAAACATTGTCGGTATCGCGCGGATAGCTGTCGTACTGATCGAGATGGCCCGCCTGCGGCGGCACAAAGTAGCCGGTGTTTTTGGGGTTCGCCGGATCAGCTACATCAAACAATTGCAAGCCCGCATTGAAAAACGAATACGCAGTGAAATGGGGATGCGGCTTGCCCGGCGCTTTGATGTGCGGCGGATTGTGCGGGCCGAAGCGGCCACGGCGATCACAATAATCCCGGTACGGTGCCTCGGACGGCGGCACCGGCACCGGCAATTTTGCCAGCGCTTTCGGATGGGCCGGGTCTTTGACGTCGACCACCCAGATGGGCTGATACAGCTCATTGCAATCCGGGTTCAGCACTTCGGGACTGGCGATCACGAAACCGCGATTCAGGCGCGCCACGTCGATGGTGTGAAAATGTATCGCGCCCGGTTTCTGGCCCGGCGGCAGAAATTTTCCGACCACCCGCGGCTTGGCAATGTCCGACAGATCGTGGATCAGCATGCCGAACGAGCCCCATGAACTGTAGCCAAGTTTGCCGCCGTCCTCGACTTTCACCGGCACATACATCGGCCCGTGTTTGCTGGTGAACGAATCCTTGTCGCCGTATTCCGCCCACTTTTTGTAGGCGGCTTGCTCGTCGCTGCGTTGGCCGGGTATCCACCAGTTGCACACGAATTTCGGCTGCGACGGATCGGCCACGTCGATCACCTGCAAGCAGTTGGTGTAATAGCGCACCGGCGATTCCATGTGGGTGTAGCTATTGTCCGGCCCCGCATCCAGATAGGCATAGCGCCCGCCATCGTAGTAGCTGCGATGCACGCCGGCGCCCGTTTGCAGCTCGCGCCCGGGGGCGCCCTGATCGCAACTCCATTGCGACAGTGGCACCAGCTTCTCCGGGTTGGTGGCGTCGTAAAAACGCACGCCGCGCAGCCCGGTCTGTTTGATGTTGCCGTCGATCAACAACGGATTATCGTATTTGCCGTGCGGCCATTTGGGCGTGGTGAACGTCGCCTGCGAACCACGCCCGGTCATCAGTATCCATTTGCCCAGCTTGTGGTTATAGGCGAGTTGTATCTGTCCGCCGATGTAGGCGTTGCGGCCGAGCAGTACCGGCTTGAACGGGTTGGTGATCTCGATCACATCACCCTGCTGAAACAAAAAGCGCCTCTCGCCTATCGCCATCATCTGCATTTTGCCGCCGCGGTGCTGGCCCTGCCCGTAGTGCGCCAGCACCTCGGTGTTCTTGCGATACATGTTGCGGTCGAGGTATTGCAGCGAGGTGGGACGCGGCGCCGGATGGCGGTTGGCCACGGCTGCGCCGGCAAGCACCACACCGCCGGCTGCCGCACCTGCCTTGAGGAAATCACGACGCTTAAAGCTTTTGTTGTCCATGCTTGGTTCTCCCGTATGAATGCGTGAAGGGAATTACGCGTGAAGGCGTGAAGGCGTGAATGGAGTACCCCTTCGCTCCTTCACCCATTCACGCCCTCACGCCCTCACGCTTTCAATCCCGCAGCACTACTGCACCTGCACGTTAGCGTTCTTCACTACGCGCCTCCACTTCTCAACCTCAGATTTGGTCTGCGCCATGAATTGCTCCGGCGTGTTCATCACGAATTGAAAACCCAGCCCCTGCACACGCTCGCGCACTTCGGGTATGCGCGCGATTTTCGCGAGTTCGCTGTGAAAGCGCCGCACGATAGGTTGCGGCGTTCCTGCCGGAAAATAAATGCCCTGCATGGTTTCGGATTCCTGATCCTTGTAGCCGGACTCCGCCATGGTCGGAATATCGGGAAACGAATCATGGCGTATGCGCGAGCCCATCGCCAGCCCGCGCAAACGACCCGCCTTCACATGCGGCGCGGGCGTGGGCAATGCTGAGCAGGCCAGCATTACCTGTGCGCCGAGGTGCGCTGCCACCGACTGCCCCGCGCCGTTGTACGGAATATTGCCCGCGTCCAGCTTCAGTGCATATTTGAGCATCTCCACGGCGAGATGCGGTGTGGTGCCGATGCCAGGCGTGGCAAAGCTGTATTTTTTGGGATCAGCGCTGACCAGTTTCAACGCGTCCGGCAAGGTCTTTGCGGGTACGCCCGGATGCGCCGAAAACAGATTCGGCGACTCTGCGAAATTCGTCACCGGTATGAAACTGCTGAACGGATCGTACGGTACGGATTTATACAACCCTGGATTCACGCCATAGGCCGAGCTATGCACCAGTATCGTCTGCCCGTCCGGTGCGGCATGGGCGGCGATGCCGGTGCCGATATTACCGCCCGCGCCGGCACGGTTATCGACGATGAATTGCTGTCCGGTGATTTCGGTCATGCGCGCGGCGATGATGCGCGCAATCACGTCGGTGGTGCCGCCGGGCGCGAACGGCACCATCACCCGCACCGCGCGCGTGGGCCAAGCGGGTTCTGCCGCGTGACTAAAGTTCATGCTACACAGGATACCTAAGCCTATTTTTTTAAATAGATTTTTCATGAACCACCTCGACATTAAATAGTACCGCGGGCAGTGTGCTTGACGCCTCACGCTACACTCGCACTTACTCCGCCTTGATCCCTGCGTCCCTGATAACTTTCGCGTAACGTACGGTTTCCGTCTGGATGAAACTGCCGAATTCCTGCGGCGTGCTCAGCAGCGGCTCAATGCCGGCGCTGACCAGGCGCGCCTTCAAGTCGGCTGTGGCGAGCGCCTTGTGCAATTCCGTATTAAGACGCGTGATCAACGCCGCTGGTGTTGCGGCAGGTGCCAGCATGCCGTACCACAGGCGCACCGCAAAATTTGCGTGGCCCAGTTCTTTTGCCGTCGCAATGTTCGGCAGTTGCGGCGCGCGGTCGGGCGCGAGTATGGCCAGCGCACGCACCTTGCCTGCGATGACCTGTTGCGCCGACGCCGGCACTGCCATGATCAGCACATCGATCTGCCCGCCGATCAAGCCGATCAGTGCCAGGCCCGAACCCTTGTACGGCACATGATTCATTTTGGTCTGGGTCAGGCTCATGATCAGTTCCGGCGTGATGTGCGTGGTGGTGCCCACGCCGCCGGAGCCGTAGTTGAGATTGCCGGGTTTTTGTGCGGCCAGTTGAATCAATTCCTTGAGGCTTTTCGCCGGCACCGATGGATGCACCAGAATCACGTTGCGAATTTCCGCCACCAGCGATATCGGCGTTAGGTCTTTCTGCTCATAATTCAACTTCGGATACAGCGACGGCGCAATCGCAATCACCGAAGACACCAGCACCGCGGTATGGCCATCGGCCGGCGCTTTTGCCGCAATTTCGATACCGAGATTGCCACCCGCACCCGGCCGGTTGTCGGCCACCATCGTCTGCCCAAGCTGCTCGCCCATTTTTTGCGCTACTGCGCGGCCTAGCAAATCGGTGGGGCCGCCCGCCGGAAACGGCAACACCAGCCGCATCTGCTTCGAGGGGAATGTCTGCGCGTGCGCGCCCGGTACCGCCACTAACGCCAACAACAGCAACGCCATCGCCCTGCACCACATGAAAACTCCCGAGTAATTTGAGGTGTGCGCATTATGCCAGCACTCGCGCGTGCACATCCATTCCAATGACGCGCGGCCGCGCCACCGTTAAAGGAGTGCCAGGGGAACCTCGTGCAGGCCCACCAGCGGCGCCATCATCGCCGATAATATCGACACCTCGCATGCAAGCAACCTCGGTTAAAATGGGCGTTCCCAATGACGATGCATACAACGACAAGAAAGGTGATGAGCGCACTCGCAGTGGCGGGCGTTGTGGCCGCCCATCACGCCTGCGCACAACCCTACCCCTACAAACCCATCCGCATGATCGTGCCCTATCCGCCGGGCGCGGGCACCGATTTCACCGCGCGTGAGATAGGCAAGGCCATCGGCGAAGTGCTCGGCCAGCCAGTAGTCATGGATCATCGCCCCGGCGTTGCCGCCGTGCTGGGCCACGGCATGGTAGCCAAGGCCGCGCCCGACGGCTACACCCTCGGGCTGGCTACGACCGGCGGGATGGTTTCGGGGCCGGCGCTGATGGGCAACCGCATTCCCTACGATCCGCTTAAGGACTTCACGCACATCGGGCTCGCGACCTATGTGTACTACGCCTTGTTCGTGAATGCCGGCGTGCCCGCCCATTCGGTAGCCGAATTCATCAAACTGGCAAAGTCGTCGCCAGGCAAGCTCAATTTTTCTTCGCCCGGTGTGGGTACGCCCAATCACCTCGGTGGCGCGCAACTGATGACGCTTGCAGGCATCGATCTGGTGCACGTGCCGTACAAGGGCAGCGCGCTGGCCATGGCCGATCTGGTGTCCGGGACTATACATCTGACCATCACCGGCCTGTTGGCGACCATGCCGCATGTCAAGACCGGACGTCTGCGGCTGCTGGGCATCGGGCACACGCAACGCATCAAGCTCACCCCTGAAATCCCCGCGATCAACGAAACCGTACCCGGTTACTACAACACCGGCTGGTGGGGATTGATTGCGCCGGCGGGCCTGCCGAAGGCCATCGTCGAGCGCCTCAATCCGATCATGAACAAGGCGCTGCACTCGCCGGAAACCGCGCAGCGTTTTTACTTGAACGGCCTCGAAATCGCGACCTCCACCCCCAAGGGTTATAGCGACATCATCCGCGACGATCTGCAATCCTGGCGCAAACTGATCAAGGAAGCGAAGATCAGTGTGGAGTCGTTGCCTTGAGATGAGACCCTGAGTCTCACGCACCCGAGACAGGAGAATTTAAGCGCGGCGACCCAGCTTGACCTCGCCACCCAGCGTATGCGCCACCGCCTTGGCGCCCTTACCCGGCGTCAGCGTAATCAACGCCACGCAGCCGCTGCTGAGCGTGCCCATATGCGCCGCACACACGCCCGGATAACAGGCCAGCGTGTTGCCATGGCGCATTTGCCGGTGCGCATGCACATGGCCCAGTGCCAGATAATCGAAACCCGATGCGGCAATCTCCTGCGGCGTAATCAACGACGAACGCGCGGTCTCGGGGTCGTCGGTGTAGAAGCCGTGCGCCATGCCGATGTGCCACATATCGTCATGGCGCGGTGGCACCCCAGCCATCGGCTTGTTGGACAGATCGTGATCCACCATGCAGCGGCCCCACACCGTGGCGTGCAGCTCGGGAAACATCACTTGTGTGCCATCGGCATCGTCGAGCAGGGTGACGTGAGGTCCGGCCTTGCGAAAATCCATGCGTTTCACAATAGAGCGCTCGTCCCACACATCGTGGTTGCCGACAATAACCACCGTCGGACAGGACACGCGCGCCAACTGCTGATATACAAAATCGACGGTTTTGCGCTCAATTTCATTGTGATCAAATAAATCACCGGCGATCAGGAAAAGATCCGTATCCGTTTCAAGCACGGTATCGACCACCTGGGCAAACGACTCACGCACCTGGACGCCATCCGGCTCGTCATTGAGATGGACATCGGAGGTGTGGGTAATTTTGAGAGGACGTATCATGGGCGGCCCGCGTACTCAACCGGCATGCGCAAACGGAATGGCATCACCCACCGCCGCAGGCACCACCCGTTTCATCAGGGCACGCAACTCCTCTGACGGCATGGGTTTGCCGAAATAATAACCCTGCGCTTTATCGCAGCCAGCGGCCTGCAACACCTCGGCTTGCTCCGCCGTCTCCACGCCTTCCGCCAGAATATCCAGATCAAGGCTTCGCGCCATCGCAATAATCGCAGTCACAATAGCCGTGTCATCCTTTGCCCCTGGTAAGTTGCTCACAAATGCGCGGTCAATCTTTAACTTGCTCAGAGGCAAGCGCGTGAGGTAGCTCAGCGATGAGTAGCCGGTGCCAAAATCATCCAGCGACAGCAACAACCCCATCGCTTCGAGTGCACCGATGTTGGTGTTGGTTGTCCCCGTATCGTGCATCAGCGCGCTCTCGGTAATTTCCAGCTCAAGATAACACGGCACAAGGCCGGAATCCAACAGCGCCTGGGAAACCTTCTCAGGTAAATCTTTTTGCCGGAATTGCAGGGAGGAAACATTGACCGCCACCGGCATCGGCAGGAAGCCTTCATCCTGCCACGCGCGATTCTGGCGGCACGCGGCGCGCAATACCCACTCGCCTATCGGCACGATCAGATTGCGTTCCTCGGCAACCTGGATGAATTCCCCCGGCGCCAGCAAGCCGCGCTCGGGATGACGCCAGCGCAGCAACACCTCCGCCCCGATGAGAGTGCCGCCCGGCAGCGCCACCTGCGGCTGGTAGTAGAGTACGAATTCATCGCGCTCCAGCGCCTGGCGCAGGCCCTGTTCGAGCGCCAGCATCGCGTTCGTATGCGCGTTCATTTCATGGGTAAAGAACAGATGGCGGTTACGCCCCTCTGCCTTGGCGTGATACATCGCCGCATCGGCGCACTTGATGAGTTCATCAGGGGTCGTTGCATCGGCCGGATAAATACCGATGCCGACGCTTGCCGAAACATGCAGCTGACGGCTGCTGGTATAGGCGCTCGGCGTGTCGAGCAGCTTCACTATCTTGCGCGCCACAATCGCAGCGCCGTCGAGGTCCTTCAGGGTTGGCAGTATCACCACGAACTCGTCCCCGCCCAAGCGGGCAACGGTATCCTGATCGCGCACACAACCGCGCAAGCGCGACGCCGCCTCCTGCAACACCTGATCGCCCACGTTATGCCCCAGCGCGTCGTTGATGGTTTTGAATCTATCCAGATCAACGAACAACAGTGCCACCCGGCCCCGGTTACGCGCCGCCTCGGTCAACGCCTGCTGCAGACGGTCATGGAACAAATTGCGGTTGGGCAGCCCGGTGAGTGCGTCGTACTGCGCGGAATGCTCCGCTTTTTCGCGCGCGGCCTGCGACTCATCTGCGTGCTGCGCCAGCAGCTTGGCCGCCACCTGCAGGGCGCTCACCATGTTCGACACTTCGTTCGCGTCCTGCGCCACCGGCACGGCGGGCGTAGCAGCGCCGGCAAGCGCATACTGGCGGGTCAAACGCTGCGTGTCCCTTTGCAATAGGCGCAGAGGGCGGGTCAGAATAAAGGCGAACACCGTACCGAGCACCGAGCAAATCAGCGCCACCAAAAACGACATCCGCAGCTGCTTATCCTGTTGCTCCTGCAAAAACATGCGCGAGGCGCTGGTGTCCGACTGCACCATCAGGGTGACGGTTTCATCGGCGATACGCAGCGGCGTGTAGACCCGCGCGCTGTGCGCGGCCTTGTCTTCGATGAACACGCCGCCGTTCTGAGCACGCTGAATGATCTCGGCGATGCCGGTGGACAGGCTGTTTTTCACATCCTCCGGCAACGAGCTTGACCATACGCCCGCGTTCGACGCAAAAACAATTTCGGCGGCGGCAGCGGCGGCTAGCTTGCGCGCGTAGGCATCGTCCAGCAGTGTGCCCACCACCAGAGCGCCGGCGATTTTGCCGTCAGCCAAGGTGATCGGCGCTACTACACGCATGGAATAGCCCTGCGGCAATTCTGGGTATGCCACTGCCACCTCCGCACCCGCGAGTGCTTCGGTCAAACCCTTAAAGTCAATTTTGCCATTACCGGCTGGCACCGGAGGCGAGTGGTAGATCAGCGTTTTATTGCGATCAATCACCGCCAGCGTAGTTACGCCAAGTTTGGGATAAAGCCTGTTCAGCGCATCGCTCGCCGCCTGCAGATTGCCGCTGCGCAGGTAACCCGCCATCACCTGGTTCACGTCCTGGTTGCCACGCAGCGCCCTGGACACAGCCAGCAGCGCGTCGCTATTGAGTTTGATCAACTCCTTGACGGTAGAGGCGGCGCTATGGGCCTTGTTGCGCATACTCGCCTGCTCCACCAACGCCAGAGCGCGCATATCCCGGGCATAATTTACCCAGGTGGCGCCTGCCGAAACCAGGATTATCAGTATCGCGATCTGGAATGCGATGGAGACTTTAAGCATGGCTTACTATTTCCAATGGAATCAACGCCCGTTTCCCAGAGTGCGCCTACCCTTGTGCTTACGCATGAAGGCGATGCCTAACAGTAGCGCCACCACCGTCAAATACCATTCTACAACGGATCGCTGCCGCCCTTATGCCCGTGGGATGCTCGCACTATCCACCCGACTACGCTCCCACTGTGCCGATACCAGCACCCGCCCCGGCGCGGATAGTCGGTGCTATGCCTTACGCTATCTCACCCAGCAGCGCTCGCGCCGTCAGGCTGCACACCTGTGCGCGCTCCGCGGCAGTCAATCCGGGAATGTTATCGATATCTTCAAGCGGCCGCTGCGGCCCCATGTCAAACGGATGATCGGTGCCGATAACGACGCGGTCGGCCCCCACACGATTGATCAGATGACGCGCGGCCTGCGGATCGTGCGTCAGCGCGTCAAAATAAAAGCGCCGCAGCAGATCGCGCGGTGAACTCGCGTGGTTGACCTTGGGTTCGTCACGCACCTGGTGACCGTGCACGAAACGCCCGATCTGATACGGCACAAAGCCGCCGCCGTGCGCGAGCAATATCTTCAGATTTTTGCACTCGTCGAGCGCGCCACTGAACATCAGATGCGCCACCATCATCGTCGTATCCAGCGGAAAACCGATGAAGTTGCTGAGGTAGTACTGATCCATCCCGCCCTGGGCGAGGCACTGATACGGATGGGCGAAAATAAAGCAGCCGAGTTGCTCGGCGGTCTTCAGCACGGTGCGGAATTTTTGATCGGCCAGCGGCAGGCCTTCGATGGAGGTGCCCATCTCGATGCCTTTGAACTTGTGCTCCTTCACCACGCGTTCCAGTTCGGTGATCGCTGCATCGGGGTCCTGCATCGGCAAATGCGCGAAGCCGCGCAGGCGCGCAGGGTGCGCAGCGACCATCTGCGCGATGCCGTCGTTGGCGAGCTTCGCCGACTCCAGCCCGGCGTCGGCTGACAGGTTGTAGAAATAAATCGGCGGGCCCACCGAGAGGCCGGCGATGTCCATGCCCACGCTGTCCATCCATGCGACTTTCGCATCGGCGTTGAAAAACTCCGGCTTCAATTCGGCGGGATTGCCGTGTACATCGAAATACGTTTTGCCGTCTTTTTCGTAAACACTGGTGTGAAAACGCCCGGGGTTGTTGCGGATGGCATCAAGCACAGTGGGCGGGACCACGTGGTTGTGAAGGTCGATGTTCATTTTTCTCAAAACTCCGGCCGCGCCGACAAGCGCTGCGCCAGCGGCACCGAAAATGAGGTCGGCACATGGCAGCTCCAGTCCAGCGTGTGCAGCCGCTCACAGATGCGCCAGCCGTCCTGGGTGCGGCGCAACTTATCCAGATAGCGCAGACTGCGCAGGGTCACCTGTTCTTGCGCTTCGGGTGATCCGCCCGGCAGCACCAGAAATGCGATGGCGTTGGTCTCGGTCTCCGCGACATCGCCTTGCAGCAGATTAAAATTCAAATTGCCCATGAAGTGCGTGGTGATTTTCCACGCGCCCGATTGGTGATTCCTAAAAACCGAGAAAGAGTCCATCAACGCGGCGATGCCCCGTGTCGGCGGCCGCTCATCGAACTTGGCGCACACGTCGTCGGTGAAACAACTGCGCACCTGCTCCTGCTTGCCCTGATCCAGCCCCTGGTAATAACGCGCCAGCACATCGTGAATGGCGGCACGATCCAGCAGATACTGAATGTCTTGGGGATTTTGTGACATGACTATCTCCGTAGAGAGTGGCGGGGTGGTGGGGGCGCGAATGTTGGACGGTGAGGGGTGGGGGTGAACGGGTGAAGGGTGAAGGAGTGAACGAGTGAACGGGGTACCCCGCGCAGTATCAATTTCCCGAAATAGGTGCGAAAGCGAAGGTGTACCCCCTTCACCCGTTCACCCGTTCACCCGTTCACCCCTCACTCGATCTTGATGCCTGCCGCCTTGACCACCTGCGCCCACTTCAAGGTTTCTGATTTCACAATCGCGGCAAATGCTTCCGGCGAATTGCCCGCCGCCTCAGCGCCTTCGTGGGCAAAAATCTTCCTCACCTCCGGTGTCGCCAGCAAACGCACGACTTCGGCATTGAGCCTGGCGATGATCGGTCGCGGCGTGCCTGCCGGCGCCAGCAGCCCGTTCCAAGGCTCGTGATCGTAGCCCGGCACACCGGATTCCGCAAACGTGGGAATCTCTGGCGCGCTCGGCGCGCGCTGTGCCGAGGTAACCGCAATGCCCCGCAGTTTGCCGGATCGCACATGCGGCAGCGTCCCTACCGAAGTGCCGATGATCAACTGCGTCTGCCCGCCCATGGCGGCAATCACCGCCGGCGCACCGCCTTTAAACGGAATTTGCACCATATCGATGCCGGTCATCTGCTTGAGCAATTCGCCCGACATGTGGGTGCCGGTGCCGGTGCCTGCCGAAGCGTAGTTGAGCTGGCCCGGTTTGGCCTTGGCGAGTGCTATCACGTCTTGCAACGTTTTCACCGGCAGCGCTGGATGCGCGGCCAGCAGGTTTGGAAATCTCGACAACTGCGTGATCGGAGCAAAGTCACGTATCGCATCGTACGAGAGCCTGGTGTACAAGGCCGGGTTGATGGTCAGCGAGGAGGCCACCACCAGCAGCGTATGCCCATCGGGCGCCGCGCGCACCACGATCTCGGTGCCGCTGGTAGAACCGGCGCCTGGACGATTGTCCACCACCGCGGTCTGCTTGAACACTTCGCTCAGCCGCTGCGCGACCAGCCGCGCGGTGAGATCGGTGGAGCCGCCCGGCGACTGCGGCACAATAATGCGGATCGGGCGCGAGGGATAAGCCGCGACCTGCGCCATCGCCGGCGCGCAACAGGCCACCATCGTCAGCGCCGCCAATAACACTTTTGCAACCATCATAAACCTCTCACAGTATTTGTTTTTATTCTTCAGCGAAGTCTGTAACGTGCGCTGTGCGCACGCCGCGTTCGCGTACAACAGCATAGCTGATTTTCGTAGGGTGGGTTAGGCGCGCTCTTTGCGCCGTAACCCACCGAGCGGTATCGACACGCACGCGGACCGGTGGGTTACGGCGCCAAACGACGGCGCCTAACCCACCCTACAAAACCTATTTGATGGCGAGAGGATTCACCGGCGAACCCACTGCCCCGGTAATCGGCAGCGCCGGTGCGACAAACAAAAATTCATAGCGTTTGTCCGCCGCGCAATCCTTGGCCAATTCGGTGAGATGGAAAATCTCGCCCACTGTCAGGCCCATGATCGGTATGCTGATCCAGTGCCACGGCTGATTGGTGTCTGGCGTCTGGTTGGGACGCACTTCCACGCCCCAGGTGTCGGTTGCCACAGCGGCGACTTCTTTTTTGTGCAGCCACGACACGGTTTCGAAGGCTAATCCCGGCGCATCGCCGCCGGAGTAACCGTCCCAACTCTTGTTGTCGAGACAGCGCTGCACATGGCCGGTATGCACCAGCAGGTAATCACCCTGACCGACCTTTACGCCTTGCTTGTGCTCGGTGTAGTCCAGCATTTCATTGGTGATGGCAAATCCGTCGGGCAGGGATTTTTTGCCCATCGCACGTGCCACGTCCAGCAATACGCCGCGTCCCACCATTTTTTCGATGGTCTTCTCGATGCCCGCCTTGGCCGCGCCCGCGCTGGAAATATTGCGGCAATCGTAGCCGTTCCACATGAAGTTTTCATACAGGATGTGGCCCAGGCCGTCCCACTGCGTGCCGCATTGCAAGGGCATGATGATGATGTCGTCGGTGCCGCGTATGCCACGGTGATCGAGTATGCCCGCATACGCGTCGGTGCCGGTGCGCGTCATTAGGTGTATCGGGTTAAAACGGCCGAGCGCCGGATACTTGCTCTTGGCGCCCTGCGGGCCTTGGTTGTCATATTTCAGTGCGAGCGACATCACCTTGCCTTTTTTCACCAGCTTTGCCGCCGCTATGATGTGATCGGCAGTGGTGAAATTCAGCGTGCCGATTTCGTCGTCTTTACCCCAACGGCCCCAGTTCTTGTATTTTTTGGCGGCGTCTTTGACATCCTTGCGCGTGAGCTTGCGATTTTTTTTGTCACGTGTGTCTATGGTTTTGGGCGCTTGGGTGAGCTGGCGTGGCATGGCTGGCATTTCCCATTTATGACTTACGTTTCGCTTTAGGCTTGGCGACAGCTTTCCGCTTCGCATCAGCGTCGGCGTAATATTTTTTGGCGACACGAAATGCGCCCATGCCTTCGGGAAATCCGCAGTACACGGCCCCCTGCAAACAGATTTCACGCACTTCGTTTTGGGTGACGCCGTTGCGCGTTGCGCCGTCGAGATGCAACGCGAGCTCTTCCGCCTTGCCGCGCGCCATCACAAACGCCAGCGTCAGCATGCTGCGCTGTTTCAATGTCAATCCCGGCCGCGTCCACGCCATGCCCCAGCCTGCGGCGGTGGCAAGTTCCTGCATCGGCCGGGTGAATTCGTCCGCATTTTTTAACTGGCTATCCACATAGTCGCGGCCCAAAACCTTGCGCCGCATCGCCACGCCCTTTTCAAACCAGATGTCTTTCATGCTGCTCTCCTTGTTAAAGTCAAATTTTCATCCCGCCAGCGGCAAGCGCACCGCTTGCCCGCTTTCCACCGACAGTTCTATCGCCAACGTGGTTTCCAGCGTGGCGCGCGCCTCCTGCGGCGTCGCCAGCACGCAGGGCTTGCCGGTCGCAAGGTGATCGAGCCAGGCGCGCGTTTCGTTGGCGATCGGCCCCCAGAACTCACCCAGCGCCCAGTCCCCCGGCGTGCCGCTTTGCAAAAAGACCATGTTGACCTGATGATCGGGCAAATACACGTGCGGGATGCCCTTGTTGGTGTACATGATCTGATCGGTGTGATCGTCATCGAGGATGATAACGCCTTCGGTGCCCAGCACTTCCACGCGCGCGGCGTGGCCCAGCGCCGGATACTTTTCCGGCAGCGCGTAGCTGATGCCCAGATTAACCGTGGCACCGTCGTCGTATGTCAGCACCGCGTAACACACATCATCCACATCATGCCCGGCGGTTTTCAACACACCCTTGGTGCCGCGCGCATAGACTTCAACCAGCTTGGCACCGCCCAGAAACCAGCTCATCAAATCCACATAATAGGTCAGCGCATCGACCACCGGTGTGGCATGCGGATCCCGTTTGAGCATCGCCAGCGCCTGCGCGCTGGAATTGAACACGCGTGCGGCGGCGCCGGTGATCTTGCCGACGCGTCCCTGAATGATTTGTTCCTTGGCGATCAAATAACGTTCCTTGTAGCGGCGGCTGTAACCCACGCGCACAGGGACGTTGTGACGCTGCGCCGCGGCGATGATGCTGTCGGCCTCGACCGTGGTCAGCGCGATCGGCTTTTCCACCAGCACGGGTTTACCCGTGGCTATCGCCGCTAGCACCGCTGCGGTGTGTTCACCCTCGGCAGTTGACACCACCACTGCCGTCACCGCGGGGTGATGGATGATCTCCAGATTATTGCTGGAGTGAACCTTGGCCCCTACTTTATCCGCCAGCGCTTGCGCCTGCGCCGGGTCGCGATCCGCAGTGGCAATAAAATTCACTGCCGGATGTTCCGCCGCCAGCCGCGCGCGCAGCGTGCCGATACGGCCGCAGCCGATGACGGCTAATCCGATGTGGTTGCGTTGCATTCAGTATCTCCGGTTGCGCGACTGCAAAAGCGTTTTTGCCACGGACTCACAGCGATGCATTACATCATTTCTGCCGCGCCAGAAAATACGCCAGATCAGCCACCTGCTCATCGCTCACCGCATGCAGCACATCCGACATCGCGGCATCGTAGCCGCGTCGCGTGTTGGCCTTGTATTCGCGCAGCGTCTTGAGCAAATAGTCTTCGCGCTGACCCGCGATACGCGGCACGTTTTCACCCCCCGCATAACTACCGCCATGACAAATATTGCAGCGATTCTGCTCGGCCAGCGTGCGCGCGGCATCCATGCGTGCAGCATCGGGCGCACCGGCGGGCGGTTGCGGTGGCGGCAGTTTGGAAATGGCGGCCGCCAGTGCATTGAGATCGGGGTTGCTGACACCTTGCATCATCTGGTTCATTAACGGCACCGCGCGGATCTTCTCGCGGAACATGAAAAGTTGAATGGTCAGAAAAAACGCCGGCTGCGCACCCAGCGACGGGGTTTCCGGCATCGCGGATTGCCCGCTCGCGCCGTGACAGGCCAGGCACACCGCTAGACGCTCCTGCACCGATTGCGCGACAGCAGGCACGGCACACCCCAAAAGCAGCACGGCGGCAGCCACTACGCTGGCGCCGCCGCGCATCACCTCCAACAAATGTCTCAATGCAATCAGCGCTGCTGCGCACCGTAAGTAACGCGATACACGGCGCCGGCGTGGTCATCTGATACCAGCATCGAACCGTCCTTCATCACCGCCACATCCACCGGGCGGCCAAGGTAGGCGTTGTTCACCATAAAGCCGGTCATGAATACCTCCTGCGATTTCACCGTACCGTTGGAGTTCAGCCGCACCACGATAATGTCGGCGCCGGTCTTCACGGTCTTGTTCCACGAGCCGTGGCGGGCGATGAAAATCGTGTTTTTATAGCCGGGGAACATATTACCGGTGTAAAAGCGCATACCGAGCGGCGAGGAGTGCGCGCCGAGCAAGGCGGCGGGGTTTACGTAATCCTTGCAAGATTTTCCCCAGCCCGTTTCGCGGTCGGTAAAGGTGCCGTTATGGCAATAGGGAAAGCCAAAATGCTCGCCTTGCTTCGTTACGCGGTTTAACTCGTCCTCGGGCAGATCTTCCGACAGCCAATCGCGGCCATGCTCGGTGAAATAAAGCTGCTTGTTCACCGGGTTCCAGTCGAAACCCACCGAGTTGCGCACGCCCACTGCGTATACCTCGGCGCCGCTGCCGTCGAGATTCATGCGACGGATTTGCGCATAGCCCGGCGGCGGCTCGCAAATATTGCACGGCGCGCCGACGTTGATGTAGAGCTTCTCATCAGGGCCGATGCCGATATAGCGCCAGCCGTGCGACGCATGATTCGGCAGATCGTCATAGATCACCACTGGCTGCGGCGGGTTATCGAGGTTGTCTTCGATGTTGTCGAAGCGGTTGATCTTGGTGCCTTCCGCCACGTACAAGGCCCCCTTGTGAAACGCCAGGCCGTTGGGGCGATCCATACCCGACGCAATCACCTTGGTCTCGCGCTTGCCGCTCTTGTCGGTAATCGCATAAACCTTGTCGAGCAGGCGGTTCGATACGAACACCGTGCCCTTATCGCCGATGCGCAGCGTGCGTGCATTGCCGATACTGTGTGCGTAGACTTCGACATTGAAGCCGTTGGGCACGGTGAGTTTCGGTAATTTGTCCACCGGCACGCCCATCGGCGGCGGCGCCACGTTGGCAAGACGCTTGCCGATTTCGGCGCTGGGAATATCGCCGCGCCCCGGCACCAGCATCGGCGCGGGCTGCATGCTGGGTATCGGCTTGGATGCCACGGGCTTGGGTGCGGCAGCGGGCGCGTCCGCCGGCTGTTGGGCAAATACTGCTGGCGCGGCCAGCATGCCCGCGAGAAACGCGCCGCGCAGAACCGACAATGGGGTAGTCATGTGATTCCTCCTATTAAATTTGAATCAGAAAAACTTTTTTGCTGCAACTGAAAATAGCTAATCCCGTGGCGTGCGCACGGCGCACGCTACGCACACTGCCTTCACTTCACCGCAAACACCCACACTACGCCGCCTTGCGGCACTTGTATGTTGCGGTTCATCGAAGAGTTCAAACGCGCTGTCATTTTTTGCGCGTCTACACCCCAGCCGGATTGCACGGCGATGTACTGCACGCCATCGACCATGTAGCTCGCAGGCATCGCGGTAATGCCTGAGTTGGTGACGAATTCCCACAGCAGTTTGCCGCTGCTCGCATCGAGCGCGCGAAATTTGCGATCCTGTGAACCGCCGGCGAACACCAGACCACCTGCCGTGGTCAGCAGCGGACCCCAGTTGATGTCCATGTCGGGATACGGATACGACCACACCTTCTTGCCGGTGTCCATGTCCCAGGCTTGTACTTCGCCGATGTACTGGGCGCCTTCGCGCGGAAACAAGCGCGTCTTGGACGCATCGGTACCGACGTAGCGCTTGCCTGGGTCATAGGGTGCGATCTTGGCTTCACCCACCAGGAAGCTGCACAGGTTTTCGTGCGCAGGGATGTAGATAAGATTGGTCTTCGGGTTGTACGCCGCGGGCGGCCAGTCCTTGCCACCCCAGAGCGAGGGGCAAAATGTGGTGGGCTTGCCGACCATCAGGCGCTTGTCCATGTTGTAGCTGGGGCGGCCAGTTTTCGAATCAATACCGGTAAACACATCCTGATAAACGTAGGGCTTAGCGTCGACGAAGCCGATGCCGTCTTGTTTGCGTTCAAGCAACCACAGGTAGCCGTTACGCCCCGGATGCACCAGCGCCGGGAAAGTGCGGCCATTGCGCTTGACGTCGAACAACAAGGGCGCGGAGACCTCATCCCAGTCCCAGCTGTCGTTCCAATGGTATTGGTGATGACCTCGAATCTTGCCGGTATCGACATCCAGCGCCATCACCGAAGTGGTGTAGAGGTTGTCGCCGGGATGCGCGTCCGAGGGCCAGGGGCTGGGGTTGCCCGTGCCAAAGTAGGCGATGCCCAATTTCGGATCATAGCTGCCTGTCACCCATACCGAGCCGCCGCCGGTTTTCCACTGATCGCTTTGCCAGGTGTCGCCACCAGGCTCGCCCGGCGCGGGGATCGTATACGTGCGCCAGGCTTCCTTGCCAGTTTCGGCATCGACCGCCGCCACGAAACCGCGGATGCCGTACTCGGCGCCGGAAGACCCTACCATCACCTTGCCCTTGGCTATCAGCGGTGCCAGCGTGAAGTAATAATTGGCTTTGTTATCGGCGAGCTTGGTTTCCCACACTACTTTGCCGGTGCGCGCATCCAGGCACACCACGAACGCATCCATGGTCGCGAGGTAGACCTTGTCGTTGTAGAGCGCAATGCCGCGGTTGGTGGGGTGCGGATGGTTTACATCGTCGGCGAACTCACGCCGATAGCGCCAGATCTGCGCGCCGGTCTTGGCGTTTAACGCCAGCACTTGATTGCGTGGCGTGGAAATAAACATGATGCCATTGTTGACGATGGGCGGCGCCTGATGGCCTTCCAGTTGGCCCGTCGAATAACTCCACACCGGCGTGAGGCGCTTGATATTGCTGGTGTTGATTTTGTCGAGTGCACTGTAGCCGATGCCGTCGTACCCGCCACGGATCTGCAGCCAGTTGTGCGCTTCGGGTTGCAACAATCGCGCGTCCGTTACCGGCGTGTACTCCGGCACCTTTGGTTGCGCTCGCGCCGCATGCGGCATCAGCGCCACCGCCAGCATGGGTATGAACCACTTCATCGTTTTCATTTCTGTTTCCCCTGTCAAAAAAGAAAAAATTTCAAAGCTACGGCGACGTTACACCCGCGCGCCCGCTAAAAGTGCCCGCCGCCACGATATAACGCTCGGCACCCTCGGCGATTTTTAGCGGTAGCGCCGGCAACCTGCGCGGCGCGGGGCCGCTCATCACCCGCGCGCCATCCGCGGCGTCGAATTCGGAGTCGTGACAAGGGCATTTGAACCACAGCTTCTCGGCAGTCCACGACAGCCCATCACAGCCCGTGTGCGTGCACACCGCCGAATACGCCACCACACCCTGCGCCGCGCGCGCTTGGGTGTCAGCCTTGAGGTGCGCCTCGCCCAGCCGCACCAACAGAATCTGATTCAACCGAGAACCGTCGCGCACCGTGCCGCTGACGGGGTCCTGCGGCATCACCGTAATCGGCGGCGCACCCGTTTTCAAATCTTCGAGCTTGACTACCGCACCCTTGCGCTCGCCTTCGGCTAACACAAAGCGGTCGCCATCCTGCGGGCGCGCATTGCGCGGGTCGGACTGAGCAAGGGTGACCTCCGGCAGCACTGCGCTGAGTCCTGCGCCTAGCGCGGCTTTAATAACTTTACGGCGATTTTCCACGGGGTAAGCGAAATTACATTGAAAGTAAATCGAGAAACGGATTTAGCCACAGATGACGGCAGATGAACATAGCCCAGCGCGCGCTCGTCTCGCCCTTCCAATGGATAGCACACTTATCTTGCAAAACAAATGGTTAAAATGGCGACAGCATCTTAGCGACGCGTTCCGCCGTCACCGGCGGGCTGATTAGAAAGCCCTGGATTTCATCGCATTCCAGCGACTGTAGCACCTGCAATTGTTCAACGGTCTCCACCCCTTCGGCAATCACCTTGATTTTCAGCGCGTGCGCGAGTGAAATGATCGACGCCACGATGGACAGACTATCCGCGTGCGCCGGCAGGCCGTCGATGAACGAGCGGTCGATCTTCAGCGCGTTGACCGGCAGCTTGGACAAGTAAGCCAGCGAAGAGTAGCCGGTGCCAAAGTCGTCTATCGCGATATTCACACCCAGATCACGGATGGTCTTGAGCTTGCGGATGCAGCCCTCCATATCCTGCATCAGCAGGCTTTCGGTGATTTCTAGGTCGAGTGCCTGCACGCCCCCTGCGGCCCCGCTTACCAATGCACGCACCTGATCGGTGAATTCCTTGCGCCGCAGTTGCACCGCGGACACGTTGACCGCCACCCGCGGCGGCGTGAGTCCCTGCTGCCGCCACCAGGCCTGATCGTGCAACACGCGGCACATCGCCCACTGTCCGGCCTCGACGATCATGCCGGTTTCTTCGATGATCGAAATAAACGCAGCGGGCGCCACCAGCCCGGATTCGGGATCGTTCCAGCGGATCAGGGCTTCGAACCCGGTCACACGCGCCCCCACCGTTTCCACCTTGGGCTGATAGTGCAGCACGAACTGTTCGCGATCGAGCGCGCGCCGCATGTGGTTTTCGAGCAGCAGCGTTTCCGCCATGCGCGCATTCATTTGCGGCTGGTAAAACAGGTACGGCTCGGCCAGCGCCTTGGCCTGCTTTAAGGCGGCTTCCGCGTTCTTGAACAGCGTATCGGCGTCCGCGCCATCTTCTGGAAACACCGCCACGCCGGCGGACATCGACACCGTCACCTCGCGCCCGCCCACCAGGAACGGCGCGCGCAGCGCCCCCAGGATGGACTGCTCGATGGCGCGCATCAATTCGGCTTCATTGGCGTAACCACCCAGTGCCAGTGCAAAACAATCTCCCGCGACGCGCCCGACATTGTCCGGTTCGCGCCACGCCAACCGCAAACGCTGCGCCAACTCGCGCAACAGGGTGTCACCGGCCTGACGGCCGGCGGATGCGTTGACAAAGCGAAAGCGCCGGATGTCCACCACAATCAGCGCGAGCTTGCTGTCACGTTGTCCCGCGGCGTGCACCAACTGTCCGAGACGATCCATCAACAGTGTGCGATTGGGCAACCCGGTCAGCGCGTCATAGTAGGCCAGATAATTGATGCGATTTTCTTTTTCGATAACCTCCAGCGCGAACGCCACGTCCCCCGCCAGGTCCATCAGCAGGTGCACCTCATCGTCGCTGAAGAAATCGCTCTCTTTTGCCATCATGCCGCACAGCCCCACAACCTCGGTATTCACGATCAGCGGCAGGATGATCACCGAACGGTAACCGAGTTCCACCGCGCGCCGCCGGCGCGCACCCATCGGCCACTGCTGCACTGACATATCGCTCTCCACCGCCGGCCGCCGCTCGCGGATGCAGCGCGCGAGCAGCCCCGATCCGCCTTGCAGTGTGCCGCGTGATGCGGCTTCTATGGCGTGAAACTCCCAGCCGTCGGCGCCCGCCCACGCTACCGAATCCACGCGTCCGGCAGCATGATTCACCTGCCCGATCCACACCACGCCAAAGCCACCGTGCTCGACGGCAATACGGCACGCCTCATCGATCAACGTCTGCCGGTCCTTGATGCGCACCAGCACGGCGTTGATGTTGCTGAGCACGGCATACACGCGGTTCAACCGGCGAATCCGGTTTTCCGCTTCGCGGTGTGCGGTGACATCGATAACGGTGCAGGCAAAGCAGGGCTCGCCCGAGCGCGACGGAATTGGAAACAGCGTGAAACTGATGATGCCGTGCGAGCCGTCCTTACGTACGCAGGTGCGTTCCACCGGCTCGAGTGCATGGCCTTGTGCGGAGATCTGCTCCAGCGCTGCGGTGAGTTCACCGGCCTGCAGCGCGGTGCAAAGACCGATCTCATCCAGCGTCCGGCCCAGCGCTTCCCCGGCGCTCCATCCGAACAGGCGGCTGGATGCCTGGTTCCAATAACGCACGCGGCCATCGCGGTCGAACCACTGCACCGCCACGTTCGGCGTGTCATCGAGCGTTGCACGCAGTTGCAGCGCGTTGTCTTGATCGTGCGCTATCGCCATCGACGGACCTCCGGTAGCACGCGGTCGCCCGCGCCTTAAAACCTACGCGCTCAAGTTCAATGCAGGCGCATGCAACGCGTCACCCAGCGTGCCGCCTCGAACAGCAAACGGTCATGGTTGCGTGCGGCGATCAATTGTGCGCCTACCGGCAAGGCATTGGGCCCGCTGAACAAGGGCAGCGTCATACACGGCACGTGGCTACTGGTCCAGATCAGGCAATGATTGGCGTTGCCGGTGGCGTTAAGCCCCACCGGCGCTTCACCGGAAGCCGCGGGGGCCAGCAGCACGTCATAGTCGTTGAATACGTCGTGCAGGCGGCGACGCAGGCGCGCGAGGACGCTGCGCGATTCGCGATACACATCGAAGCTGCACGCCAGCCCGTCTTTGAGCCGGTGGTTACGCAGGGTTTCGCTGATCATCTCGTAATGATGATCGATCTCCCACGAACGGTTGCGCGCGAACTCGAAACTCGACACCCAGCGGTGTGCATCGGCGATACTGGCGAATTCTTGCGGCAGCGTTACGTCGGTGACTTTCGCTCCCGCCTTGGCGAGGTTTGCAGCGCAATCTTCCAGCGATTGTTGCGTGGTGGCGTCGCACTGATCCCAGTACGGCGTACGGCAGAAACCGATGCGCGGGGCGTCGATCACGTTGCTTGCCAATGGCTGTGGCGGTATGCCGAGCAACACATCGCGGTAGAGCGCAATGTCTTCCACCGAGCGCGCGATCAACCCCACAGTATCTACTGACCCGGCGGCTTCCATCACGCCTTGGCAGCGGATGTCGCCCCACGTCGGCCGGTAGCCGACGCAGCCGCAGAATGCCGCCGGGCGTATCGTCGAACCGGTGGTCTGCGTACCCACGCCCAGCGGCACCATGTGATCACCCACCGCCGCCGCCGACCCGCTGGATGAACCGCCCGGCGTGCGTGTGGGATCCTGCGGATGGCGCGTTTTACCGGGATGGCGATTGGCGAATTCCGTGGTCACCGTTTTGCCCATGATGATCCCGCCCGCGCGCCGCGTCAGCGCCACCACAGCGGCATCGATGCGCGGGCGGTGGCCCTGGTGTATCGGCGTGCCATATTCGGTGGGCATGTCGCAGGTATCAATAATGTCTTTGATGCCGACCGGCACACCCTGCAGCGGCCCCACCCTGCCGCCGGCATCGAGAGCGCGCGCCTGCTTGAGCACCAGCTCAGGATCGAGAAACTGCCACGCTTCCACCTGCGGCTCGCGTGCCGCGATGTGCTCGAGACAGGCACGGGCCACCGCTTCGGCCGTGGCGGTGCGCCTGGCTATGGCCTGCACGATTTCGCTGGCGGTGAGGTGGTGCAGAGGTTTTGTCATGGTCTGTTTCCAATCCTGTGGGTAGATGCGGCTTTATGCAAGCCGATAGAGATTGTCTGCGCTGTAGTAGGTCAATGCAGCTTCGTGCTCCGCACGCAATCCTCGTAGTGCCGCCTTGAAGAATTGCCTGACCTTGCTATTGGCCAGCGCATCGCCTTCAAAGTAGGCATGCGAGGCGCCGACGTGGTGCGCATGGGTGAAGTCGACATACACGACTTGCGGCGCATTGAGGTTGCGGGTCCAATGGCCCAGCCGCGCCAGTTGCTCGTTACCGCCTTTGAGCCGCGACGCCTGCAGTGCGCCATCGTCCTCGTTAATCGTCACATACAGCCGATTGCGCGGCTGCAAGCGGTCGAGCCATTCCGCGTGAGCGGGATTGTTCACATCCGCGGCGCACATCGCGATGTTGTCGAACAAGGGCAGGCTGCCGCGCAGCGCGCTCGATTTCAAGGTGCGTTCCAGCAGGTAGTTGCCCATGCTGTGCAGCATCAGCGTGATTCGTACCGGGCAATGCGCCGCGGCTTTCAGCGTAAGCCGCTGGCGAAAGCGCTCACCGTTGTCGGGAAATTTTTTGCTGCTGTCCTGAGCGATAGCCGCGATGGCGGACGCACGCAGTTGCTGCAACAGCACCCGCGCTTTATCCATGGCGCGGTCAAAAGCGACCACTGAAGCCTGCGCGTCGCGCTTGTCATCCCCATAACTCGCCACACCGCGGATGCCGCCACCGTTGGAGGGCCATGAAAACGCGACCACTTCCACGCCGAAGGTTTTTGCCAGCCCGTGGCAGCGCACCACCACGTCTTTGAGCGTGTTGTTAAAGCCATGCACAAAAAACACCACATGCTTCGGCTTGCCGGGATCGGCCATAGCGGTGTCGACGATCCGCTTAAATGCATACTGACTGGCGTACACCGGCTTGCCGTTGTCCGGTTTGGGGATGCCCGCTGCGGCCAGCATTGCATCGCTGGCTTCATCTTTTAGTACCCGCACCGTCCAACCGCGTCCCTTCCGGGTGATTTCGAGCAAACGCAACTCGGCAGGCCCTTTCGCATTGCACACACTGCCCACGGCGTCGAAATCAGTGCCGGCTTCATTCAGGATGTTGCGATTGGTTACCACAAACATGGTCGGCCGCTCCCGCCACTGAATAAAACGTCAAGACGATGCTGTATAAATCGGTTCCGGCTGGGTAAAAAACGCGTGCAGTATGTGATACACGGTCAGGTAATTGATCTGCTGAAAACTCGCATGGGATATGCCCGACATCACCGCGAACTGTTTGTCGGGATTGGGCAGACGCCTGAAAAATTCCAGCAGATCATCAAAGCCGGCGATGCCATCGAACTGCCCGCGCATGATGAGGGTGGCCGCGTTGATTTTAGCGGGATCGCACACCGGCAGCTTGGAGCACATGTCGACATAGGTGCCGGTGGGCACGGAGTCATCGAGCGCCAGCACCTGATCAGCGAAGGCCTCGATCACATGCGCCTCGGCACAGCCCGGATGATCACGATTGAAAATGGAATGCATGAAGGCGCGATCCAGCGGCCGGCGATTGATTTTCAGGAACTCCGGCAGCTTCTTCTTGCGCTCGGCCAACGTCGGGCTGCCTACACCAGTCCACACAAAAGCGTCGAGCGCGAGGCGCGACACGCGCTCGGGGCAACGCTGCGCGAACAGCGCCGCGCGCAATGCGCCGGACGAAATGCCATACACCATAAATTTTTTGATGCCGCGCGTTTGGGCAATGTAATCGGTCGCCGCCACCAGATCGTCCACGCCGTTGGCGATGTCGAAGTTGATGTCGCGCTTTTTGTCCGAGCGGCCGTAGCCCTCCATATCGACGCACCAGGTATCAAAACCCTGTTCGACAAAATAATCCATTGCCGACGCATGCGCGCGGCCTGGCATTTTCAGATCGAACGTCGGCTGTGAAGCCATCGACGAACCGTGCACGAACAACACCGTGGGCTTGGGGCCCGCTGCGCTCGCGCGTTTCTCGAAAAGAAAAAGCTTAACCTCGCCCTTTTGGGCCCAGTGATCCTGGGCAGAGATTGCCACCATGTTGGAAACCTTCTGTATCATGAGAGGAAAGGTGTTTAGTCTAGGCGTGCGCTTGCCGAGCGTCAAACTGTGGACGGCTGGTAGCGGCGTCGTTTGGCTGGCAGTGGCACAACCCCTATAATCCAACACCCCCGCATTCCCGCCTTCGCGGGAATGGCGGACATTGGAATTCAGGAGACAACGCTAGTGGACTTCACCATAACCGACGAACAACACGCTTTTGTCGACACCGTGCGCAAGGTATGCCAAAAAGAATTCATGCCACGCGCGATCCAGTATCTCGACGGCTCGTGGCCGGCAGAGAACATGAAGCGGCTGGCCGAGATCGGCGTGCTGGGCATGTCGATCCCACAGGAATACGGCGGTTCGGGCATGTCCACGCTCGACGCGGTGCTGGTGCTCGAGGAAATCGGCAAAGTGTGTTACGTCACCGCGATGGGCGCGCTGGGTGAAGTGGGCGCGCAATCGCGCATCATCGCCACCTATGCGCCGGAGTCCATCAAAAAACAGATACTGCCGCGTGTGGTGAGCGGCGACGCCATGCTGGCGATCTGCCTGACCGAGCCCGACGCCGGGACCGACGTGCCCAACTATCGCACCAACTGTGAAATCAAGGGCGGCAAAGTCATCCTCAAAGGCGTCAAGACGCTGATCAGCCGCGCCGACATCGCGGAAATGTTTGTGGTGTTCACGCGCGTCAATAACGCGCCGGGGGCCGCGGGCATCGGCTGCGTGCTGGTGCCGGGTGGCATCCAGGGGCTGTCTTACAACGCCGCTTATCACACCATGGGCGGCGAGTATTTGTCGGAAGTTGTTTTCGACAACATCGAACTGCCGCTGGAAAACCTGATCCTGCGCGACAACGGCATGAAGCGCTTGTTGTCGGCGTTCAACGTGCAGCGCTGCCTGAACCCGGCGATTTGTCTGGGCATTTCCGAGGGCGCGCTGGAAGAGGCGATCAAATACATGCGTCAGCGCAAAGCGTTCGGCAAAAGTATCGGCGAATTTCAGGGCATGCGCTGGAAAGCCGCTGACATGATGATCCAGATTGAGGCCGGCCGCGGGCTGCTGTATCGCGCGGCGGTGTCGGGCAAGCAGTTTCCCGATCCGACGCTGGCGGCGATGGCAAAAATTTACTGCAACGAAATGTCGATACGTGTCACCTCAGAAGCGGTACAGGTGCATGGCGGCTACGGTTTCACCGATGAATTCCCGGTGTCGCGGTTCTTCCGTGGCACGCGTTACGGCAGCCTCGGTGGCGGCACCACGGAGACGCTGCGTAATCTGGTAAGCCGCAAACTGGTGGATCAGATGGATCTGGCGAGTGGCGTTCTGGGCTTAGGGTATTTCTAACTTATTATTCCTTTAAATCAAATACTTATTTTAACCACGGAACACGCAGACTACGCGGAAGAAAAACCAAACAGCGAGGCTGCGTATTTTTCTGCGTATTCCGCGTGTTCCGTGGTTAATGGGTTTTGAAAACACACCATGACTGCATCCCCACCCAAAACCTATCAGCATCTCTTGGTGGGTCACGACGGCGACGTGGTGATCCTGAAACTGGCGCGTGCCGCAGCAAAAAACGCGCTCAACAAAACACTGATCGCCGAATTGCGCGACGCCTTGGCACAGATTTCGTCGGACGCCAACGCACGTGCGCTGCTGCTCACCGGTGAGGGCGATGTGTTTTGCGCCGGCGCGGATTTAAAAGAGCGGCGCGAACATCCGGGCAAGGACGCAGAATTTCGCGCACCGCTGCTCCAGTTCTGGCATGAGCTTGCGCAATTTTCCAAGCCGCTGGTAGTCGCGGTTAACGGTCACGCGGCGGGCGGTGGATTTGAATTGGCGTTGCTCGGCGACGCGGTGGTGGCATCCGAGTCGGCGCAGTTTTGGCTGCCCGAGGTGCAATGGGGCGGCATCCCCGGCGGCTGGAGCACGCAGTTGCTGCCCCGTTTGGTCGGTCCGCTGCGTGCGCGCTGGATTATTCTGAACGGGCATCGTATATCTGCGCGTGACATGTTGGCGATGGGTCTGGTCACACACGTGGTTGCCGCAGCCGCTGTGCTGGACAGTGCGCGCGCCATCGCAAAAGAACTCGCGACGCGCCCGCCCACCGCGGTGGCGATGGCAAAAGAGGCGATACGCCAGGCGTTGAGCATTCCGCTCGGCGCTGGCATCGAAGCCGAAGAAAGACTGTTGCAGCAGGCGGTGGCCGCACCCGAACGGCGTGAATTGCTCGAACGTTTCGCACAGGGACATCGACCCAAGTAACGCGCGTTGGCCGGGTCGGTGCCACAAGATGCAAATCTATGCGCTGCGGCAAGCGCTCAGTAGCTCGCGTTGCCGCGAAAATAGGTGTTGCGGTCGGCACTCTTGATGCTCACGTTTTCGACGCGATTGCCACGCAGCACATCCAGCACCACTTCGACGCCGGCCTTGCCGGTCTTCCACAAGCGCGTATAAAAATCGGCTTGACCCTTGATGCCATCGCCCGCTATGCCGACGATGATATCGCCCGCTTTCAAACCCGCTTCATCCGCCGGCCCCTCGGGAGACACGCGCACCACCAGCAGATTGCCGCCGACTTCCTGCGAGGTCACACCCAGCCATGGGCGCGCCTGCGTGGTGGAGCGTCCGTTGGCGATGAAATCACCGATCACGGGCTTCAGTAAATCGATGGGGACGAACATATTGCCGGGCACGCCGGCGCTCGCGCCCATGGCATCACCCACCGCCAGCGAGCCGATGCCGAGCAGTTTGCCTTCCTTGCTCACCAGCGCCGCGCCCTGCCAGTTCACCGTGGCAGGCGCGGTATAAATCGCCTCGTCGAGCAAATATTCCCAGTAGCCCACGAACTGCCGCTTCGATACCACGTACGCCGGCGCCACACCATCAAAGCCGACGATCAGCACCATGTCGCGCTCTTTGGTATCCGATGACAAACCCATGTCGATGGGCTTCACCGGCACCGGCACCAGCGCTTTCAACAGACCCAGCCCGGTGGCGCTATCGAAACCCACCACGGTAGCAGGAAACACTTTGCCGTCGGCGGTGCTCAATTCTATTTTTTCCGCTTCCGTGATCAGATAACCGATGGTCAGCACCAGACCGCTGGAATCGATAACCACGCCGGTGCCTTCGCGGTTTCTTCCCAGTGAGAGGCCGCTTCTGGCGTTGGCGGAAGCCTGCGCCCGCACACGCACCACCGACAACGCATCGACAGTGAGGCTGGGTTTGCCGAGCGGAGCGGGAGCGGCCTGCGCGTCGGGCGTGGCGTGCGGATTGATCGCCTGCGCATGCAACGGTAGAGCGCTCAGCAGTGATAGCGCCAGCAAAATGCCACTGGCAAACTTGCAGGTGCAGCGACATGAAATGTTCAAGCGATTCTCCGTGCGGCGGTGGCAAGGGTAACCCCGCAAGCATAACGCGATGCTACGACGAATTCCTGTGTTTGGTAAGTCCAGTCCAGCCGAAAATCACGCTACAATGCCGCCAGCTTGCGCCGGCATTCCTCAGCAAGTACTGCAGCTTTGACATCGCAATAGTTCACATCGTTCACAGAACCACAGGAGATTGCACATGGATTTAGGATTGAAGGGCAAAATCGCGGTTATCACCGGCGGCAGTGACGGCATCGGTCGTGCCACCGCAGTGCAACTCGCGCGCGAAGGCGCAAAAGTGGCGATTTGCGCGCGTGGCCAGGAAAAACTCGACCAGACCGCGGCGGAGATTCGCCAGTTGGGCGGTGAAGTGCTGGCCCTGTCAGCCGACATGAGCAAGGCCGCCGATATCGAGCGCTTCTTTGACGCGGTGATCAAGCAGTTTGGCGGCATCGATATTCTGCTTAACAATGCGGGCACCTCGCTGCGTGGCAACTTCCTCGAAATCGACGAGCAGAAATGGCACGACGATATTGAACTCAAAGTATTCGGTGCCATACGCTGCACCAAACGCGCCATACCGGAAATGAAAAAACGCGGCGGCGGACGCGTCATCAATATCACCATCTCCAGCGCCAAACAGCCGGGCGCGGGCTCCATGCCTACCTCCATGTCGAGGGCGGCCGGACTGGTGCTGACCAAATCGCTGTCCAAGGAATACGCAGCGGATAATATTCTGGTGAACACCGTGTGCATCGGCAAAATTAAATCCGGTCAGCACGAGCGGCGCATGCTGAGTGAAGGCCGCAGCCCGGAAAAATATTACAACGACGAATCGAAGACCATTCCGATGCAGCGCTTCGGCGAGGCCGAGGAAGCCGCCAACGCGATTGTGTTTTTAGCGTCGTCAGCGGCGAGTTACGTCACCGGCACCTCGATCAATCTGGATGGGGGCGTTTCGGGAGTGCTGTAACCTCTCACCAACGCCAGCGCATCACGCCTCGGCCAACGCCGCCAGATAGTGTGCAATCAATTGCTGCGTGCTGTCGTCAAGTCCGGTAAATTGACAGCCCACGCGCATGACCTGGCGGCCATCGAGCAGTTGCACCGGCACTTGATGCTGCACGGTTAAATCCACCGCGATCTGGCCTACGCCGGGCAGCGCTATGGTGCAATCGCTCAACGCCTCGCCCGCCTCCAGCTTCAACTCGCTGTCGCAGTTCAACAACCCGATACCGCCCTTGCTGATATCGGCAACCTCGGCATCGGACCCCAGAAACCCCAGACTCAGCACTATCTTCAGCCCTGCCACACTGTGACGCGAGTCGCGGCGCCGTTGAAAGTGCCACATGAAATCGGGGATTTTCAAACGCAACACGGACGTGCCATCGATAGCCGCCATCTCGACAGCGCGGGCCTGAAACTGGATTTTTACCGCGTCTAGCACGCACGTCAGCATGATGCTGCCGCCGCGATCGTCGCCACCAAAGGCGCCTATATTACCTCTCAAACTGCCGTGCCAATCGGGCGGGCACTCCAGCAGCAGCCGGTCACCGGGTTCGTCCACATCAATCACAGCACTGACCGCAACCTGAGCACTATGCAGAAAATGGATCGAAATCGCCGCGCCGACTTCCATGATGCGATTGAGCAAGCGCATCACCTCTAGCCTGGAACGGACCAGAAAATCGGCGGATTCCAAAGTGTCAGTCACTTCCATGATTGGAATAACCTCCTCTCAGTGGGCGTCACCGCGATTAGTGGTGCCGTTGGAGGGAATCGAACCCCCGACCTGACGCTTACGAAGCGCCTGCTCTACCAGCTGAGCTACAACGGCATAACCCTAGAAACAGCAATCGCGTCAGCACTTAAACGCGGGGGCCGATTCTAGCATAGGCCTCACGCGCAGGCCGATGATCCGCGCCCACCGCATCGGCTACCGATTTAAACCCGTCGCGGCGCAGGCACGCTGCCAGGTCTAGCTTCAAGCGCACCAGCAGCTCGGGGCCGTGAAAAACCAGCGCAGAATACAGTTGCACCAGTGACGCGCCGGCACGGATCCTGGCATAGGCGTCTGCGCCGCTGCTCACGCCGCCGCAGCCGATAATCGGTATTTTCCCGCCGGTCAGCCGATACATATGGGATAAACAAGCGGTGGCCAATGGCATCAACGGCGGGCCCGACAGGCCACCGCTTTCATGCGCGTGACGGCTGCGCAGCGGCGGACGCGTCACGGTGGTGTTGCCGATTATCAGCCCGTCGATATTGCTGGCCAGCGCCACTTCGGCAATATCCTGCAACTGCGCCTGATCCAGATCGGGTCCGACTTTGGCCAGCAGCGGCGGCAAATTATTCTTGTCGGGCGCGGCCTTATAACGCGCTTCAAGCACGCGCTGCATCAGTTCGTCGATCTGCGTGCGCGCCTGCAAGCTGCGCAGCCCCGGCGTATTCGGCGACGACACATTGCACACCAGATAATCCGCCAGCGCACATACTTTTGAAATGCCGGTGGCGTAATCCGCCGCCGCGTCAGTGGCATCGCGATTCTTGCCGACGTTGGCGCCGACGATGCCGGCGCCAGCCGTACGTGGGCGCGCCTTGAGTTTTGCCACAAAATGCGCAAGGCCCTTGCTGTTGAAACCGAAGCGATTGATCACCGCGTGATCCTCATCCAGCCGGAACAGACGCGGCCGCGGATTGCCCGGCTGCGGCAGCGGCGTCACACTACCGGCTTCGACAAAGCCAAAACCGAGCGCCAGCATCGCATCCATCACCTCGGCGTCTTTGTCAAAGCCTGCGGCCAGACCTATAGGATTGGGAAACGGCAGCCCCCATACGCGCGTGGCCAGCAGTGGATCGTCCGTTTCATGGGCGCTGCCCGCAAAACCGTTTTGCAGCGCCCACAGCGCGACGCGGTGCGCCGCTTCAGGTGACAGCAGGTGCAGGACGGGCCTGACGGCGCTGTAATGAAGCATCAGTGTCAGTAGGGGTTATGTTTTAGCCGCCGCTCGCACCCGCAGTCCCGCCATGGGCTTTGGACCAGCCGCGCGGATCGTGGATGAACTTCTCCACCTCGGCCAGCGTTTTCGCATCAAACGTGTTGGCGGCTTTGGCCACCATCAGCACATCCTGCCAGGTCGCCAGCGCGTGCATGGCGATGCCCATATCGTCGAGCTGCTTCGCGCCTTCGGGGAAAATATTGTAGTAAAAATTCACGAACACGTGATCACATTTAGCGCCCGCCGCACGCAGCGCCTTGCAAAAATTGACTTTGCTGCCGCCGTCGGTGGCAAGATCTTCCACCAGTAACACGCGCTGGCCCTCGCTGACCACGCCTTCGATTTGCGCGTTGCGGCCAAAACCCTTGGCCTGCTTGCGCACGTATTGCATCGGCAACATCATGCGATCGGCAAACCACGCCGCATAGGGTATCCCCGCGGTTTCGCCGCCCGCCACCGCGTCGAATTGCTCAAAGCCGACATCGCGGTAAATCGTCGCCACGCCAAAATCCGTCAGCGCCTGACGCACGCGCGGAAACGAAATCAGCCGCCGGCAATCGGTATACACGGGACTGGCCAGCCCCGAGGTATAGATATAGGGTTTGTCGCCCATGAACTGCACGGCATCAACCTCTATCAGCATTTTTGCCGTAAGTTCAGCCATCACTTTTTTGTCCGCAAATCCGATGCCGTGTGCCATACCTGTATCCTTTGCCAAAAACTATGTGCGCGCCACAGCGCGATTCCAAGTCCTGAACTTTAGCATTCCAGCGCGCACAAGGCGATAGTCTTGCGCCAGTATCAAGACCTGCCTGTGACGCAATCCATCGAGTAAAATGTCCAGCCCACCCCAATTACCCATTCCAAGGAGCAACCACCATGGCTGTAGCGATGTCCCAGATTTCCCTGCCTGTTTTCGTCCGCCACCTCGAAGGCATGGCGATAGTGCTGAAAAAAGCACAAGCGCTCTACGGTGAAAAAAAGTATGACGAGGGCTCCCTACTGAGTTACCGGCTGAGCCCGGACATGTTCAATTTCGCCCGTCAGGTGCAGGTTGCGACCGACCACGCGCGCAATTGCATAGCGCTGCTCGCCGGCGTGGAAGCGCCCAAAGTCGAGATGAACGAAAAAAGTCTGGCTGACCTCACCGCCCGCGTGGAGAACACGCTGGCCTGGATCAACAACATCAAGCCGGCGCAGGTGGACGGCAGCGAAGACAAGACCGTCACCGTGAAAATGGGTGATCGCGAAGTGCCGTTCAGTGGGATCGATTTGTTGCTCAAACGTGCGTTGCCCAATTTCTATTTCCACGTCACCACCGCCTACACCATCCTGCGCCACAATGGCGTCGATATAGGCAAGCGCAACTTTATGGGTGCGGCGTAATAGCGCGTAGCGTGAAAAAATTCGGCGAGCAAGGCGTGATCGACTTGCTCGCCGTTGCCGGCTACTACGGACTGCTGGCGCTGGTGATGAACGTGGCGCGCACGCCCGTGCCGGAAGGCCATGCGCTGCCGTTGCCGGCGTTGTCGGCATTGCCGGTGCGGGCTGCGCCGGTTTGAATAACGGTAACTAAATCACGCCCTCGGCACGCAGCACCTGGATGTCGTCCTTGCTGTAGCCCAACTGCCCCAGCACTTCGTCGTTGTGCTGCCCGAACCCCGGTGGCGGCGAAGTGACTTGCGGGCCGCCGTGCGCAAACTTGAACGCCATCACCGGCACCGTGAGATCCTTGCTGTAGCCCGGCGCATTTTTGTGGGTGTGGAACAGGTTGCGGGCGGCGAATTGCGGGTCTTGCACCGACTCGGAAATCTTGCGGGTGCGCGTTGCAGGAACGTGGCGGCTTTGCAAGAAATCTTCCCACTCCTGCGCGGTTTTGGTGGCGATAATGCCTTCGACAATTTTGGTTTGCGCGGCGTAATTCTCGCGCCGCTCTTTGTGCGACGATTGTTTGGCGATATCCGGGCGGCCGATGGCGGTGAAGAAGCGCTCATGCTGGCCCTTGTTGCTGGCAGCGATCATGACCAGACCGTCGGACGCCATATAGCCCTGGCTGCTGGCATGCTCCATGCGATTACCCTTGGGCGACGGTTCCTTGCCGGTGTAAAGGTAATTGGTGAGGTGGGAGCCCATCAGCATCATGGCCACATCCAGCATGGCGCTGTCGATGTACTGGCCTACGCCGGTGCGGCTGCGCTGGAACAGCGCGGCCGACAAGGCGAAGGCATTCATGGTGCCGACGGCGTAGTCAATCACCGGCGAGCCTACTTTGAGCGGATTCACTTCGGGCGTGCCGGTGGTGCGCATCATGCCCGAGGACGATTGAATCGCATGATCGTAGGCAGTCATATGGCTGCGCGGGCCGTCCTGGCCAAACGCCGTCATCGAGCAATAAATCAGCTTGGGATTGATGGCGGACAATTCTTTGTAGCCTAAACCCAGTTTGGCAATGGCGCCGGCACGATAGTTCTCCACAAAAATATCGGCGTCGTGAGCGAGCTTTTTGACGATCTCCTGACCCTTTTGCGTTTTCAGATTTACCGTAATCGCGCGCTTGTTCGATGCCTGCGTGGCAAACCCCAGACCCATTTTCGCATCCGACAGATCATGGTCGGTGCCACTTTCGCGGCTTTGATCGCATTCGTTCGGGTCTTCAACCTTGATCACATCCGCGCCGAGCAGCGCCAGTTGATACGCCGCGAACGGACCGGCCAGCACATGCGTTACGTCTATAATTTTGATGCCTTCGAAGGGTCTCACTATTTATCCTTTAAAAACAATATGTTAAGCTACGCTAAGCTTGCAACCTGTTCTGCTACAATGAATTTAAATGCTACAGGATGGCGCCCGTTGTCACAATCAACAATCCACGCCGTGTTTACAAAAAAACCAAGTATCGCTTTATGAAACGACTCATCGTCGCCATTACCGGTGCCTCCGGCGTGATCTACGGTATCCGCGCGCTGGAAATTTTACGCAAAATTAAGGCCGTGGAGTCGCATGTCATTTTGTCGCCCTCGGCCGCGCGCACCATGGTCGAAGAAACCGATTATGCGATGGAGGACGTGCGCAAACTCGCCGATGTGCTGTACAACCACAAAGACATCGGCGCGGCGGTCTCCAGCGGCTCATTCAAAACCGAAGGCATGCTGGTAGCACCCTGTTCGGTGAAAACGCTGTCGGGCATCGCCAACTGTTTTGACGAAGAACTGGTGGTGCGTGCCGCCGACGTATGCCTGAAAGAACGCCGCCGCGTGGTGTTGATGTTCCGCGAAACGCCGCTACACGCCGGGCACATACGCCTGATGCAACAGGCCACGCTCAATGGTGCGATCGTGATGCCGCCGGTACCAGGGTTTTACAGCCGCCCCAAATCCATAGCCGACATGGTGACGCAAAGCGTGGGCCGCGCACTGGATTTGCTGGGCATCGATGCCGGCGTGGTCAAGCGCTGGAAAGACGAACCACGCGTAGCCAAAAGTACGCCGCCACGCGGACGATGAATGGACACGGGCGCATCCGCGTTCTGGAAATTTTCGCTGCGTTTCTACCAGCAGCCCGCAGTGGCACCCCTCTGCATTGCGCTGCAGGATCAGCGCGGTGTTGATGTTAATTTTTTGTTTTTTATCCTGTATCTAGCCCTCAACGGGCGCTGCCTGAGCACCGACGAGGTGCGGCGCATCGATGCCACCCTCCGCGATTGGCGTTTGCGCATCGTGCAACCGCTGCGCGCGATCCGCCGTGAACTCAAAATCGGCATCGCACCCGTGGCCACAGCAGACAGCGCCGCCTTGCGCAGCGCCATCCAGCGTGATGAGTTGCTAGCGGAACGCCTGCAACAGGAAGCACTGGAACGCGAATTCCCGCTGTCGTCGATCGGCTCGGCAGCAACGCTGCCGGTAGCGGCCACAGCGAATATCGTGGCTTACGGCACGCTGCTAGGCGAAATGAGCGGCGCCATGGATGGCACCCTGCCGCAAACGGCGGTCGATACGCTACTCAAAGCGCTGGCGGTTTGTGCTAGCCCCCGTCAAAACCAGTGAACTATTGCACATGGGCTGCCGTCCATGGCGCTCAACTGACCGTATATCGGGCAGATTTGCATTGAAGATCAGGCATTAACTATTATTCGTCACACGGAGAATCACATGACGCACGCCAAGCATAATTCGGGTTTTACGCTGATTGAATTGATGATCGTGGTCGCGATTGTAGCGATCCTTGGGGCGGTCGCGCTGCCGGCATACAACGATCACGTCAAGCGTGGAAAAATCGCCGAGGCGACCGCGAACCTTGCCAATTTGCGGGTGCGGATGGAGCAGTTTTTCCAGGACAACCGCACCTATGTAGGTGGGCTCTGCAGCCCGACGGCAGCCGAATGCAAGTACTTTACTTATACCTGCGCTCCTGCGGCGACGGCTACAACCTTTGCCATCCAGGCGACAGGGGTAGCCGCGCAGGGTATGGGCGGCTACCTCTACACCATCAATGAAGCCAACGCAAAAACTACCGTGATGTCGGCGCCTTCCACCTGGACCGGCTCTGCCACCTGCTGGGTCACCAAGAAAGACGGAGGCTGCTAGTGCGTCGCCGCTCACTGCGCGGCTCACTGCGCGGATTCACCATGATCGAATTGATGATAGGCGTAGCCATACTCGCCATCCTGCTTGCGCTGGGGCTGCCTGCATTCACCCAGATGCTGCAAAACTCCAGACTGCGCACTACCGCTGAAGCCTTTACCGCCGGACTGCAACGGGCACGTGCCGAAGCGGTCAAACTCAATGCGCAGGTAGAGTTAATCATTACCAACGCCGATCCCCTGGCTGCCAATGTAGACAGCGCCGCCGCCACCGCAGGCGGCAAGAACTGGATCGTGCGTTCGGTCAATCCCAACCCGGCCACGGGTACGCGTGACTTTATTGAAGGCAAATCCTCGGCCGACGGCGCAGCGGCAGCGGTCGTGGTTACCGCAACTAACACCGCTATCGCCTACACTGCGTTTGGCGCCACTACGCTCGCTGCTACGGCAACGTTCCAATTTACCAACCCGGCCGGTGGCGCGTGTTTCGCGGCTGGCCCGATGCGCTGCCTGAACGTGGTGGTGATGACGGGAGGGCAAGTGAAAATGTGCGATCCTGCCATACTCACCGTGGGCGATACTCGAAGGTGTTAACGGTGACCGCTATGCATAAATGTAACCATGCCCAGGCGGGCGTCATCCTGCTCGAAGCGCTGCTGGGGCTGTTGATTTTTTCCCTCGGCATATTGGCGATGATCGGCATGCAGGCGCGGGCGATTGCCACTTCGGCAGACGCCCAGTACCGTGGTGAAGGAGCGTCACTGGCCAATCAAGTGGTTAGTTTGATGTGGGTAAACGTCGACCGCACCAACGCCGTCACGCTGGCGGCGAGCTTGAACAATTTCCGTTACAACACGGCCGGTGCGAATTGCAATTTTTCCGGTGGCGCGACCGACCCCGCCAATACCGTAATCTCAAACTGGGTTGCCGCGGCGACCAGCACCGCTGGCACGCGCCTGCCCGGTGCGACAGCGGCGATGCTGCAGATCAACGTGGATACCAGCGTGGCAGGGGCCAATCTGGTTACCGTAATCGTGTGCTGGAAAGCGCCGGCTGACACACAAAACCGCAGTCATATCCTCACTGCCAACGTCACCTGATCCTGCATATGCCACTACATTTGCATAACCGGCAGCGCGGATTCAGCCTGGTTGAAATCCTGGTCGGTGCCGCTATCGGACTCATCGGTATCGTCATTATCTTCCAGACACTGGCGTTGACGGAGTCACGCAGGCGCACGACCGGTGCCGGCAGCGAATCCCAGGTCAGCGGGGCGCTCGCCCTCTACACCCTGGAACGTGATCTGCGACTGGCGGGGTTCGGCTTTAGCGCCGCGCCTGAGCTCGGTTGCACCGTGGAGGCGAGCGCAACCGCGCGCGGCGCTTTTAACTTTCCGTTGCTGCCGGTGCAAATCGTGCAAGGCGCCGCCGGCGCCCCGGATGCACTCAACGTGCTCTGGGGCAACTCCCCGCTGTTTGTGAACCTCCAGTCTTTCACCGCCTCCAATGCCACCACCAAAGCCACGCAATCATCCCGCGCCGGACTGCGGCCGGGAGACCTGCTCATCGCCGCGGGCCTGGTAGCCGGCGTCACGCGCTGCGCGCTGCTGGAAATTACCGACAATGGTACGGACACCATCATCATCACCCATACGCCGGGGGCTGGCTACGTTAATGCTGCTGGTGTTGCCGTAACCGCAAAATATAATTCTGCGGCGCCGCCTGCCTTCACCAACGGCAGGCTCTACAACCTGGGGCCCAGCGTCGGCGCCATGCCCCGTCGCAACCTATGGTCACTGAGCGGCAGCAGTCTTACCGTGCGCGAGGACATCGCGAACACCGCTGCAATATCGGTTTCCGATAGCATCATTGATGTTCAGGCGGAATACGGCGTCGACATCAGCGTGGCGCCCGCGCCCCCCAATATCCAATGGGTGACCACAGATCCCGCTCCCGCGGTGTGGCCCAAGGTGCGGGCAATACGCGTTGCGCTATTGTCACGCAGCGGCGAATACGAAAAAACCGCAGTCACCCCCATTTCACCAATCTGGATAGGCAATACCATGCCCACCGGTGCTGCCAGCAGCAGCTTTGTCATGCGCAATGTTGACGGTAGCGCCGATACCAATCCCGCGGGCCCCAACAACTGGCGTAATTATCGTTACCGGGTGCATGAAGCCGTAATACCTTTGCGCAACGTCATTTGGGGAACCTCGCCATGAACCGCCCATCCACCCCTATGCCGCGTCAGCGCACACAGCAGCGTGGCGTCGTGCTGTTTATATCGTTGATCGTGCTGGTCGCGATGTCGCTCGCTGGCATCGCGGCCTGGCGATCGGTCAGCACCGGCCTGCTCATCGCCGGCAATATGGCATTCCAGCAAGGCGCCACCTTATCTGCCGACAAAGGTATCGAGGCCGCGCGCACCTGGCTGACCAATGCCGCCAACGCAGGCTTGATGATCGCCGATCAAACCAGTGGCTATTACGCCACCTGGGATGCCACCTTCAATGCGACGACGTTCGATTGGACCCGCAGAGGCACCAGCATCGGGGCCGCCGACGCCGCGGGCAATTCCATCAGCTATGTCATACACCGCATGTGCGGCAGCACCGGAGCCTACAACTCACCCCCGCCGCAGCAGTGCGTCTCTATCCTCAGCTCGGGCGGCACCATAAACACCGAAATACAGCAGGGTCTGCAAGGCACATTACAGCCGTATTACCGCGTCACCGTGCGCGTCACCGGCCCGCGTAACACCGTCAGCTACGTCCAATCCACCATGTATTGACCATGCGCCGTGTGCGCTGATTACGAAACGCCTGATATTTATCCACCGCCAACCCGCCCCTGTTAGGGACCAAGGATCAATATGAAAGCCTCTTTATCCGCTCGCAAGCTTGGCCTCTCCCCCGTTAAGCGCAGTTTGGCAACTGTCGCAGCGGCAACGCTATTGGTGATAACAGCCCAGGCACCGTCCTTTGCCGCCTTCACCGATCTCGCGGATGTGCCGCTGAGCACGGTGGGCAGCGTGGTGGTGAAACCCAACATTCTGTTCACCCTCGACGATTCCGGCTCCATGGCCTGGGGCCACATGCCCGACAGCGCGAGTGGAATTATCAATAAGGTGGGCTACAAGAACCAGCCGTGTAACTCCATGTACTACAACCCGTTGACAGTCTATCCCCCGCCCAAGAACCCGGATGGCAGTAATTTTCCCAACGCCAGTTTTACCGCGGCCAAGTACGACGGCTTCGTCAGTACCTCCCCAACACGAGATCTGTCTACCAACTTCATTGCTTACGACAGCACCTCGAGTAATACGGGTTCTTCGGATACCGCGCAACCGGCTTATTACTACGCGTCGACCGGGAAGGGGGGATCGTGCAATTCGGATTCGAGCAGCGCGTTCCCGCACAGCACCGGCGGCCACGCCAAAGTACAGGTTAGCGCCACCTCGGGACCGGGCGCAACCGACGAACGCGTCAATTTCGCCAACTGGTACAGCTACTACCGCACGCGCATGCTGATGATGCGCTCTGCCACCGGCCGCGCATTCATCACCTTAACCGACGCCTACCGCGTCGGCTTTATCACCATTAACCCCGGCAGCCCGGTCAGTTCAGCAGAATACCTGGCCATCAACGACTTTACCGCCACCCACAAAAGCAATTGGTATAGCAAGCTATATGGCCAGACGCCGCGCAGCTCCACCCCCTTGCGCGAGGCGCTGTCACGTGCGGGCCGGCATTTTGCGGGCAAGCAGGACGGCATCAACAATGGCATGAGCGGAGACCCCGTACAGTATTCCTGCCAGCGCAACTACACCCTGCTCACCACCGACGGTTACTGGAACGGCAACGCGGGTGTGCGACTGGACGGCACGGCAATCGGTAATAACGATGGGGTACTGAACGCCACCACTTCTGGCATCAACACCGCGCCGCGCCCTATATATGACGCGAACAACAGCTCCGGATCACTGGCGGATGTGGCGCAATACTATTACATCACCGATTTGCGCCCCAATGGCTCTATCGGCGCGCTGGGCACCGATGTTGGTAGCGGCACCGTGCCCCCCAGTACTGTGGCGTCGGGCTATGTCGCCGCGGAAGGAGATAGCGCAACCTGGCAGCACATGACCACCTTCACCATGGGCCTGGGACTCTCCGGCACCCTCACCTATGACCCCAATTACAAAAAAACCAGCAGCACGGGCGACTTTGCCGAGCTGCGAGCAGGCACTAAAAACTGGCCGCTGGCGGTTGCAGACTCACCCACAGCACTGGATGACTTGTGGCATGCCGCGGTCAACGGACGCGGGCAATTTTTCAGCGCAGCCGAACCCAATGCCGTGGTGGCCGGCCTGCAGTCGGCGCTGGCCAGTGTTACCGCCGATCCTTCAGCAGGCTCTTCAGTGGAATCCAGCACCCAAGAGCCCGTCGCGGGCGATAATTTTGCCTACGCGGCGAAATTCACTTCCAAGGAATGGAGCGGCGATGTGGTGGCCACCACCATTGATGCCACCGCCGGCCTCGGCCCGCAACTCTGGTCTGCGCGAGACCTGTTGAACGCCAGGACCAAAGCACTCTGCGACAACCGCACGATCAAACTGTTTCGCAGCGGCGCTACCAACAACCTGACCCATTTCACCTTGAACACCTACGCCTGCGATGCGGCCGGGCTTCCGACCGGCGCTGCGTCTACCGGCTTGAACGCGACCGAGCAGGCATTCTTTGACGCGACCAAGGTCGCTTTGTTGAGCCAGCGCGCATCGATGAGCGATGGCAGCAGCGCGACAGAGAATCAGGTTACAGAGGCTGCCGGCGCCAAAATGGTGAACTTCCTGCGCGGCCAGCGTGGCCACGAGAACTTTGCAACCAATACCACCCTGCTGTATCGCAAGCGCGAGCATGTGCTGGGCGATATTGCTAATTCGAACCCTTTATATGTCAAAGCGCCTGCTTTAAATTATATCGACAGCGGATACAGCGCATACAAGAGCGCGCAAGCAAGCCGCACTACCATGCTTTACGTAGGGGCGAACGACGGCATGCTGCACGCATTTCGTGCGGGCACACCGCTGACGGCAGGCGGACCGCCGGACCCGTTGGGCGGCCACGAACTGTGGGCCTTTGTTCCCAGCATGGTGCTGCCCAATCTGTATAAACTCGCGGACAACGCCTACGCAACCGCCCATCAATACTATGTCGATGGCACGCCAGCCAGCGGCGATGTATTCGACCCCACGCCTATAACGGGCGGCTGGAGAACCCTGCTGGTGGGCGGATTGAATCGCGGTGGTAAAGGCTATTACGCGCTGGACATCACCGACCCGGCGAATCCCAAAGGGTTATGGGAGTTCAAGCATAATTCCAGCATCTGCGCCGGGCCCGGCCAGACCTCAGATTGCCATCTGGGGTTTACCTACGGCACACCCACCATCAGCAAGCTCGCGGATGGGCGCTGGGCGGTGTTCGTTACTTCGGGCTACAACAATGTGAACGCCCCGGCACAAGCAGGCGACGGCGTGGGCTATCTCTACGTGCTCAACCCTTTTACCGGCGCCATCATTTACAAGATCAGCACCGGTTTTGGCGATTCCGTTACGCCCAGTGGCTTGAATCAGATCAACAACTTTGTCTACAGCGGAACTACCGACAACACCACACAGCGCGTCTATGGCGTCGATTTACAGGGAAACATTTGGCGTTTTAGCGTCAATGGCCCGCAAAGCGCGACCTTGCTTGGCGTTGCCAAGGACAGCTTGGGTGCGCGCCAGCCGATCACCATAAGACCGCGGCTGGCCAATGTCGGCAGTCCCGGCGTGCCGTACGTGTTTGTGGCCACCGGCCGCCTGTTGGGAACCACCGACCTCGGCAACACGCAGCGGCAATCGGTCTACGCTATAGCGGAGCAATTATCCGCTACCCCAATCGCTGATTTGCGGGCGGCGAGGCAATTGACGCTTACCAACGTGGGCACCGAAGATCGCACCTCCGCTTGCACCAGCGCCTGCACTTCGACGGCCGGGTGGTATGCGGACCTGCCGGATACGGGTGAACGTGTGGCCAAAGACCTGGACTTGCAACTGGGTACGTTGACGGTTACCAGCAACGTACCGACGCCCACCCCCTGTTCGCCCGGCGGCTATGGCTGGGTCAATTTTTTCAATGCGCAAACGGGCCTGGCTGCAGCAGCGGACGGCAAACTCAGTTATAAATCCGCACTGCTGGCGGTGGTGGGGTCACGCATAGTACGACTCCCAGACGGCAGCGTCTCCATCATCTTAACCTTGAGTGATGGATCCAATATCATGAAGAAGGTGCCGGTACCCTCTGGCGCACCTGCCGGAAAACGCATGAGTTGGCGAGAGCTGGTGCAATAATCCTAGCAACGGTTTCGCGGCTGCCATAACGAGTGAGGGCTGAGGCTCACGCCCGTTATGTTGTGAGGCAGCGGGTGAGGGCTAAGGCTCACGCCCGTTATGTTGTGAGGCAGCGGGTGAGGGCTAAGGCTCTCACCCGTTTTGTTATGCGGCAGATGGGCGCTATCGTGACAGCGCCTTGGGTAGCGGAAACGTCACGCGCTCGGCAATCCCCTCGACATGGCTCACGCGGTCTGCGCCCAGCGCTTTCAGCCGATCGATCACATCCTGCACCAGTATCTCCGGTGCCGACGCACCTGCGGTAACGCCGATGCGGGTTTTCCCCGCCAGCCATTCGGTTTTGAGTTCGCCGGCGTTATCCACCATGTAAGCATCCACGCCCTGGTTTTGCGCCACTTCGCGCAGACGGTTGGAGTTCGAGCTGTTGGGCGAGCCCACCACAATGACCACGTCACATTGTTTGGCAAGGGTCTTCACCGCATCCTGCCGGTTTTGCGTGGCGTAACAGATGTCGTCTCGTTTGGGGCCGACGATGGCGGGAAAGCGCGCTTCCAGCGCATCGATGGTGACTTGCGCGTCATCCACCGACAGCGTGGTTTGCGTCACAAATGCGAGATGGGTTTCGTCCTTTACCTGGAGTTTTGCCACATCGTCAGGGCCTTCGACCAGATACATGCCGTCGTTGCTTTGCCCCATGGTGCCCTGCACTTCGGGATGCCCTTTGTGGCCGATCATGACAATTTCGCGGCCCTGCCCACGCATCTTGGCGACTTCCACATGCACCTTGGTGACCAGCGGACAGGTGGCATCGAACACGCGCAGGCCGCGCGCTTCGGCGTCGCGACGCACCGCTTGCGACACACCGTGCGCGCTGAAAATCAGCGTCGCACCCGCCGGCGCTTGGTCCAGCTCCTCGATGAACACCGCGCCTTTTTTGCGCAGGTCATCGACCACAAATTTGTTGTGCACGACTTCGTGCCGCACATAAATCGGCGCGCCGTGCAGCGCTATCGCGCGCTCGACGATTTCGATGGCACGGTCTACACCGGCGCAAAAACCACGGGGATTGGCGAGGATTACATGCATGGGGTGATGATATGCGGCGAGATCAGCAACCGCAGCCTTATGAAAATAATTTTAAAAAACAAAGACTTGCAAACCATCGACAGGCGGAATACTTGCGCCCTACGAATGCCGCACCGGTTGCGGCCTTAACCCATCCCAGATCAGCAGCCCCGCACCACAGGTGATCGCGGAATCCGCCACGTTAAACGCCGGGAAATACCAACCACCGTAATGCACCTGTACAAAATCCACCACCGCGCCCAGCCACACGCGATCGATCAGATTACCGATGGCGCCGCCCAGTATCATGGCCAGCGCAAGGCAAAACCATTTTTGCTGCGGATATTTATGCAGCAGCCACACCACCCACACCGAGGCCACCACCGCCACCGCAATAAAAAACACGCGCTGCCAGCCGCCCGCCTCGGCCAGCATGCTGAATGCCGCCCCCGTGTTATGCACGCGCACCAGGTTGAAAAACGGCGTCACCAGCAGGGTTTCGTGCAACACAAATTTTTGCACGATGACATATTTGGTGATTTGGTCAAGCACCACAATCACCGCGGCAAGCATGATCCATTTACGCATGTGTGCGCGCCTCGCCCGCACCATACAGGTTGGATACGCAACGTGCGCACAGATGTTCAGCATGCGCAGCCACTTCGGCGCGGTAGTGCCAGCAACGTTCGCATTTGCTGTGGGTGCTGGCGCTGACACGGATGCCCACACCCGGCAGCGCGCCGGATGCAGCGCCGTCGCTCCCCGCGTGTAGCGTCGCGCGCGAGGTAATCATCACAAAGCGCAGGTCATCGTGCAGCGACGCCAGCAAGGCATGCGGCTCGCCTGCGGCATATAGGTCAGCCTCGCCCGCCAGCGAGGAGCCGATTTTGCCGGCTGCGCGCAAAGTCTCCAGTTCTTTTTGCACCTCCGAACGCAACGCCCGCAGCGCGCGCCAGCGGCTGCGCAGGGTATCCGCATCGCTGGGTAAAGCCAGCGCATACCAGGTCTGCTCAAATACACTGGCCTCGCTTTTCTGGATCGTCGCCCACACTTCCTCGGCGGTAAACGACAGTATCGGCGCCATCAAACGCGTCAACGCTTGCGTGATGTGATACAGCGCGTTTTGCGCCGAGCGCCGCGCGCGTCCACCGGCGGGCGCGGTGTAGAGGCGATCCTTCAGTATATCCAGATAAAAACCGCCGAGGTCTTCCGAGCAAAACGACTGCAGCCGTTGTGCGACCAGATGAAACTCGTAATTGCCGTAGTGGCCGGGCGCCTGCGGCTCGCGCACGCCCGCTTCCGAAGGTGTCAAAGCAGCCTGCAAATCAAACGTCATCACCCACGCGTAGCGGTCGATTTCCAGCCACTGCTCGATCGGCAGCGCATCGCGTGTGATGTCAAAATCAGCCAGATTGGCGAGCAGGAAACGCAGCGTGTTGCGTATGCGCCGGTACGACTCCACCACGCGCTTCAAAATTTCCTTGGAGATAGACAACTCGCTGGAATAGTCGGTTGCCGCCACCCACAGCCGCAGAATGTCCGCGCCCAGCTCGCTGGTGATCTGTTGGGGCGCCACCACATTGCCCTGGGACTTGCTCATTTTGCGACCTTGCCCGTCGACGAAAAAACCGTGCGTCAGCAAACTGCGATACGGCGGCTGACCGTCGGTCATGCACGACACCAGCAGCGACGAATGAAACCAGCCGCGATGCTGATCCGAGCCTTCAAGATACATATCCGCCGGATACTGCAACGCTTCCTGGTGCGAGTTGCGCAGCACAGTGAAATGCGTGGCGCCGGAGTCAAACCACACATCCAGCGTATCTTTGATTTTCTCGTAGTGCGCGGCGTCGGCGCCGAGCAGTTCTTCGGGCTGCACCGCCTGCCACGCCTCGATGCCGTTTTGTTCGACACGTTGCGCGACTTGTTCCAGCAACGCCAAGGTACGCGGATGCAGCGCGCCGCTTTCCTTGTGGATGAAAAACGGCATGGGCACGCCCCACTGCCGCTGGCGCGACAACGTCCAATCGGGGCGGCCCGCAATCATGCCGTGCAGTCGCGCTTGCCCCCACGCGGGGTAAAATTTTGTCGCTTGCACGCCACGCAACGCAGTAGTGCGCAGCGTCTCGGCGGGTTTGACGCCATTGAATCCGGGCGCCTCATCCATGGCCGCGAACCACTGCACCGTGGCGCGCAATATCACCGGCGTCTTGTGCCGCCAGCAATGCATATAGCTGTGCACATGTTGCGCCTGGTGGAACAGCACGCCTTTTTCCTCAAGGTGTGCAACGATCTTGGGATTGGCTTTCCAGATCATCTCGCCGCCGAACAGCGGCAGCGTGGAGACGTATTTGCCATCGCCCATCACCGGCGTGAGCACGTCATCGTCCTTCAGGCCGTGGCGCCGGCACGATTGAAAGTCCTCGACGCCGTAAGCCGGCGCGGAATGCACGACGCCGGTGCCGGCATCCAGCGTGACGTAATCGCCCAGATACACTGGTGCCAAACGCTCATAAAACGGATGTTTGAAATGAATCAGATCCAGCGCCGCGCCCTTGCAGGAGGCTATAGTCGTGCCCGTGAGTTGGTAGCGTTCGAGGCATGCCGCCTGCAGTTGCGCCGCCAGTATCAACAGCCCACGCGCGGTATCGACCAGGTTGTAATCAAACTCCGGATGCGCATTCAGCGCCTGATTGGCCGGCAGCGTCCACGGTGTTGTGGTCCAGATCACCGCGTAACCGGGTTTGTCCGGCAGCGCCGGCAAGCCGAACGCGCGCGCCAGTTTTTCCGGCTCGGCAAACGCAAACCCCACGTCGACTGCCGTATCCTTGCGATCTTCGTATTCCACTTCGGCCTCGGCCAGCGCAGAGCCGCAATCAAAGCACCAGTTCACCGGCTTCAGTCCGCGATAAACGTAGCCCTTTTCCAGCAGCTTGCCCAGCGTGCGTATCTCATTCGCCTCGTTGGCGTAGGCCATGGTCAAATACGGATGGTCCCAATCGCCCAGCACGCCGAGGCGCTTGAAATCCTGCTTCTGGCTTTCGATCTGCTCGCTCGCATACGCGCGGCACAGCTGCTGCGTTTCGGCGGTCGGCAAATGCTTGCCGTGTTTTTTTTCGATCTGCACCTCAATCGGCATGCCGTGACAATCCCACCCCGGCACATAGGGCGCGTCAAAGCCGGACAGCGACTTCGACTTGACGATCATGTCCTTGAGGATTTTGTTGATCGCATGGCCCAGGTGTATGTCGCCGTTGGCATACGGCGGGCCGTCATGCAGCACAAACCGCGGCCGCCCTTTGCTGGCGGCGCGTATGCGCTGGTAGAACTTGCGCGCCTGCCAGCTTTCGAGCATCAGTGGTTCACGCTTCGCCAGATCGCCACGCATGGGGAACGGGGTGTCGGGCAGGTTCAGTGTGTGTTTATAGTCCGTCATTCGATTTACTTTGCGTTCTCTTCGCGTTTTTGCGTCTTTGCGGTGGAGAAGTAAGCTTTCGCATTTTCCACATCCACAGCTATCTGTCGTTTCAACGTTTCCAGATCAGCATATTTTTCTTCCTCACGCAGCTTGTGCAAAAAATCCACCTGCACATGAGAGCCATAAATTTCTTCATTAAAATCAAATAGATAAACCTCAAGTACCACTGCGCCCTGCGCCTGCACTGTGGGTCGCACACCGAGGCTGGCCGCACCACACACCACACCTGGCGCGGCGCCATGCACTGCCACCGCAAAGATGCCCGCGAGCGGCGCGCGATTGTGCTTCATCTGCACGTTGGCGGTCGGAAAGCCCAGCTGGCGGCCCAGCTGATTGCCGCGCACCACGCGCCCGCTGATGCTGTAGGGGCGGCCCAACAAACGTGTCGCGCGCGCGCAGTCACCTGCAGCCAGCGCATCGCGCACCGCCGTGCTTGAAACGCGGATGCCTTCCACCATGACGCTGGGCAGCGCCTGCACGGCATAACCCAGACGCGACGCTTCTTGTTTGAGCATCACAAAGTCGCCGGCGCGGCGCGCGCCAAACCTGAAATCATCACCCACCTGCAACCAGCGCACACCCAGTCCGCGCACCAGCACGCGCTCGATAAAATCCTGCGCGGTGATTTGCGCAAAAGCGTAATTGAAGCGGCACACATGCACGTGATTAACGCCACAGGCTTCCAGCAACTGCAGCTTTTCACGCAGCGAGGTGAGCCGTGCCGGCGCCATGTCGGGCGCAAAAAATTCGCGCGGCTGTGGCTCAAAAATCATCACACAGGCCGGCACGTTAAGCCGCTGCGCGGCGCGCGCGAGCTCATCCAGCATCGCACGGTGCCCAAGATGGACACCGTCGAAATTGCCTATCGTGAGTGCAACCTGAGAATGGGCGGCAGCAGGTATGCCGCGGGTAATGCGCATTGCGTGGGGAGTGCGTAAAAGCTTGAATTATAGCGTGTTTTCCCTATGAAACCCGCGGTTGGCCGATTGGATTATGCGTAACCCATCGCCTGTCCGGCAGCGCGGCTGGACAGGCGTGATGGTGCCGCTACGCCTTACGTATCGAACACACCGTGTCGAACCAGCCTTGCATGCCCACCAGCGGCGACGGCTGGATCGGCAGGATGGCATTGATGTTGTAACCGGCGCCGGTACCGCCGTTGCGCTCATCCCACCAGATATCGTCGACCAGATCCTGATCCTCGGCAATCACGTTCTCGTCCCATGCATGGAGCGCCTGCTTCTTGCCGTTGCGTGCGTTAGCCGCGCGACCGTGCCACGGATTGCCCAACGTGTTTGACACCGCCAGCACACGCGGGTGTATGCCTTCGGTCACAAACGCGGGAATCAACGCGCGGCCGAGTACTTCGCCACCGCGATGCATCATGTGTCCCGCAGGGCGGTAGGTGGTGATCTCGACCATGTCCCCGCTACGGATGCCATGACGCGCCGCAGCCTCGGTGTGTATCCACATCGGGTTGTGGTGCACGATTTCCGACAAATACTTCTGCGACTGCGTGCGCCCCTGCGTATGAACATTCCACTTGAACGTGACCAGATGCAGTTGATCGGGTTTCATGTTGGCGATGGACGGAATCGGGAAATACTCCGGCATGCCGCTCTGGAAGTCCTCGGTAAAACCGGTTTGTTTCGCCGCCGCCACGATGTCCGGGTGGTAGACCGAGAACTTGCGCGTGGGTGTGATAAATCCGCGCTTGGGTTTTCCGTCCACCATCAAGCCGGCGGCTGTCTCGCGTCCATCGGCACCCTTGCGGTAAATGACTTGCGTCGCGTCATCGACGCGCGTGCCTTGCACCTGCGCAGCCGTCAAATCCCAATCATAAAGCGCGTAGTATTTGGGCTTGGAGGTGTCCTGCCACACGCCATGCGCCTTCATGTATTCGAAGCCGTCTTCCTTCACACGCGGGGTCAGCGCGGCACACCGCTGCCGTATCCAATCCTCGTGATCCTTAAACTGGAAGTACTGCGCCGTGTCCGGCCCCACGCGCTTGGCGATGTCGATTAAGGAATCGACGAAGCTCTTGCATTCGCCCGGGGGCTGCACTATGGGCTGGCGCAAGGTGACGTAATCACGCAGCTCCATGTTGTTGCGCGTGTCGAAACCCCAGCGCTCCATGTAGCTCGCGTCGGGCAATATCATGTCCGCCCAGTGCGCCTGCTCCGAATAAACAATATCGGAACACGCATGGAACGGCACCAACTTTTCATCCGACAATACATCGACAGTAAGCGTGCGGCCCTCGGGCCAGGTCTGCGGCGAGGCGACGGTGTAAGACAGAAATACCTGAATTTTGCCGCGCCCTTCCTTGATGTATTGATAAACGATTTGCCCGACCTTCATGCGCTGCCACTTGTTGGCCAGCGGCCATTCCACTGGGTTCTCAATCGCACTACGCGCTTGCGGCGCGGGCGGGCGTGGCAGAGGCTGCGGAAACACCGTCGGCGGCACGCGCGTGGGCTCCACGGTGTAGCAATATCCGCCCACCTTGCCGATGCTGCCGACGATGGCGTTCAGCAGCACCACGGCGCGATCATTGTTGAAGCCGTTGTAGTGCGCGCCCGCGCCACGATTGGAGAACGCCACCACGGCCGGTGCCGCGGCAGCGAACTCCAGCGCGACACGGCGAATATCGGCGGCCTTGATGCCGGAAACCTGCTCGGCCCACTCCGGCGTGTAACGCGATATCCATTCCTTGAGATCGGCGGCGTTGACATTACTCCACGTATCGAGCCACTTCGCATCGTGCTTGTTCGCCATCATGATGGCGTTGCCCATCGCCAGTGCGATAGCGCCGTCGCTGCCGGGATTGGGCGCGAACCATTCATCCGCGCGCCCGGCGGTGTTGGACAGCCGCACGTCAAAATATACGAACTTCGCACCGTTATCGAAGCGCCCGCGAATGATGCGCTTGGCGGCGTGGATCGCACCCTGATGCGCTTCGTAAACATTCGCGCCAAAGTTGATGATGTACTTGCTGCGCTCGAAATCGCCCGATTCCCAATCGGTTTCACCGAGGCTCACATAGTTTGCGGCACGCTTGTTCGATGAACACAGCGCGCGATGATTGAACAGCGAAGGCGAGCCCACGGCGTTGAGAAAGCGACCCATCTCCTCGCCCAGACGCGAGCGTCCGATCTGAATGGCTACTTCATCCGGTTTGCCTTCGTCCATAGCCTTGCGTATACGCCGCGCGATTTCGGCATGCGCTTCCTCCCAGGTGATGCGCGTCCACTTGCCTTCACCGCGCTTGCCGGCGCGCTTTAACGGAAACAGCAAACGCTCCGGATAGTCGTTGATGGTGGGGCCGCTTTGCCCCTTGGCGCACAGCGATTTGCCGTTGTTCGGGTCTTCGGGATTGCCGCCGATTTTCACCAGCTTACCGTCAATGACGTAGCCCTGTATGCCGCATACCGTGGAACAATTCAGGCATACACTGTTGACGATTTTGGCTTTGGTGTAGTCGTTTTTCAAGCGCCCTTTGCCGTTGGGGCGGCGATTCGCCTTGCGCTGGCCTATGGGTTCTTTTTTTTTGTAACCGAAAAACTGCGCTTCGGCGCTGGTCGGTGTGAGAAAAATGGTTTCGCCTAACGCGAGCGTGGACAGCGCGCCCAAGCCGGTCTTGAGGAACTCGCGGCGAGTTGTGCTGCGAACGTTAGTATCGCGGCGTTTCATGATTTGCTCCCGCTGCCGACACCGCCGGGATTCGGTTTGTATTCGACCAGGTTCTTCGCCGGCTCGACCTTGGCCCACATCACGCGCTTGCGCCTGGGAAATTCCGCCTCCAATTGCGCCCAGGTTTCGATTTCATATGAGTAGGGATCATGCACACGACCCTTGGGAATTTTTTTCTCCATCTCCTTGGCGTGGCCCTTGTAGACAACCGCAGGCCTGGTCTTCTCTTCCGGCTTGAGCACGGCGGTTTGTGGGCCATGTTGGGCCATGAAGCGCGAATACGGCGACTGCGCATCGTTAGCATCACCGAAGTGAAATACTTCCGCCGGACAGGTTTCGACGCAGGCCGGTTCCATGCCTACACTCAAGCGCTGCGAACAAAAATCACATTTGTCGGCCACATCGTTGTTATCGCAACCGATTGCAGCATAGGGACATGCTTTTTCGCAGTCACCGGAGTGGTCACACTTGTCGGGATCAATACGCACGATGCCGTCGACCAACCGGTTGATGGCCTCCTGCTTGCACGACTTGAGGCACGGCGCGTCTTCACACTGCATGCACAGCGTGGGTAGAAAATTGCGTTTGACTTGGGGGAACTTGCCGTGTTCCCAGTAATAAACTTTGGTGCGATAGCGTCCGAGCGGTACGCTGTTTTCAACTTTGCAGGCAACGGAGCAGGCGTGGCAGCCTATGCAGCGGTCAACATCGAGAGCCATTTTCCAGCGCGGCGGTTTGCCGGTGGCGGGGTTGACGGTGACGGGTGCGCCTAGGGTGGGTGAGAGTAACTTCAGGCTATCGGTCATTACATCCTCCCTGGCGCGGGCGGGTGCTGGCGGTGACGACACTTGCCACTGCGCCACAGACTACGCGACGAGTACGTGAACAGCTTGGAATCAACATGGTTTTCTCCTGGTTAAAATGCCGCGACCCTTCGTGCCGCTGCGCGGTCGCAGGCATTTTACAAGACTCCGAACCTTTGTGTCCCGAGGGCAAACGGCATAGCCACTGCAGCGCAGCAGCTATGCCGAATACTGTACGCGACGCACCAGGAACACGCAAAGTATTGAATCAGCATCACTTTATGGCGATCTTTGCAATTCACTTGAAGCTGCTGTAACTTCCACCTGAGGACTGGCGCGCATGAGCCTGCCTGTCCTTTTCCGTCAGTCAACCGAACACGAAAGCATCGCCATGATTGATTTAAGCCCGTCCCGCACGCGCCGTGTTGTTACCGGGTTGGCCGCGCTGGTTCGCGCCAGCCAAACCGTCAGCTCACGTCCCAAACCTGCTGCTATCCACTAGAAAGGAAACCCCATGTTCCGCATCCCGTCGCCATCGTCCCCTCGCTACCTCTGCCTGCTTCGCACTGCTGTTGTCAGCTTGGCGCTAGCCGCCGCCACATCAGCGCTTGCCCAGCCGCAAGTTCTCAAGGTAACCACCATACCCGAGGAAGCCGCCACCGAGCAGATACGCAAATTCGGACCGCTCTCGCGCTACCTCGAACGCACCGTCGGTATGAAAGTGGAGTTCACGCCGGTGAACGACTATCCGGCGGCGGTAGAGGCCTTGGTCAATAAGCAAGTCGATGTGGTGTGGTTTGGCGGCTTCACGCATGTGCAGGCGCAACTGCGCTCCGGCGGCAAAATTGTGCCGATCGCGCAGCGCGAAGAAGATACGCAATTTCGCTCCGTGTTCATCACCCAGACCGGCTCCGGCATCAAAAGTCTGCCCGATCTGAAAGGCAAACAGGTCAGCTTCGGCTCGCAATCGAGCACCTCCGGCCACCTGATGCCGCGCAACTTCCTGCTGCAGGCGAAGATCGATCCTGACAAGGATTTCAAACGCGTTGCCTACTCCGGCGCCCATGACGCGACCATAGCCTCCGTCGTCGGCGGCCGCGTCGATGCCGCGGCGCTCGACATCACCGTGTGGCGCAAATTTGTCGACGAGAAAAAAGTCGACACCACCAAAGTAGATGTGTTCTACACCACGCCGCCGTATTTCAACTACAACTGGTCAGTGCATATTGACATGCCCGCCGCGTTACGCGAGCGCATCACCAAGGCGCTGCTCGACCTGTCGATGGCAACGCCGGAAGGCAAGGAGATACTCACCCTGAACCGGGCGAGCAGGTACATCGCGACCAGGGCGGAGAACTATCGCGACCTCGAAACCGCCGGACGCAGTGCCGGACTCATCAAGTAGCCTGTGCGGTAGCAACGCAATGCACATCCGCATCGAGGGACTAGCGGCGCGCCATCCGGCCGGCGGCGGCGCGCTTGCGCTCAAACCGGTGACACTGAGCGTCGCTCCCGGCGAACAAGTCGCCGTCATCGGCCCTTCGGGCGCGGGCAAGACCACGCTACTGCATGCGCTGGCGTGCGCTTTGAAACCGGTTGCCGGGACACTCGTGCTCGACGGCGCCGATCCGTGGCGGCTTTCCGTGGCGCGGCTGCAAAAATTGCGCGGCCGGCTGTTCCTCGCGCCGCAGTCGCCACCGCTGCCGCCGCGGCAACGCGTCATCACGGCAGTATTGGCGGCGCGGCTGCCGCGCCAGTCGCTCGCCGCCAGCCTGCGCTCGCTGATATACCCCACCCACATCGCTGAGGCCGAAGCAGCGCTCGCGCGGTTTGACCTCGCGCACAAACTGTGGGATCGCGTCGACCGCCTCTCCGGCGGCGAGCGCCAGCGCGTCGGCCTCGCCCGCGCACTGGTGTCAGCGGCCTCGCTGTGGTTGATCGACGAACCGCTATCGTCTCTCGATCCGTCGCGCGCGGCACTCGCCATCGAGAGCCTGACGCAGGCCGCACGCGAGCACGGCGCCGCCCTCATCACCACGCTGCATCAAGTCGATGTCGCCACCCGTTTTGCACGCGTCATCGGGCTGCGCGAAGGCGAGATTCAGTTCGACCTGCCGTCGCGTGAAGTCACGCCGCAACGCCTGGCCGCGCTTTATGCACAGCATGAACACGAATTGTTCGGCGCTGCGCCTGTGCCCGGCGACGACGTGCCGGGCGGCAAACCACCCGCCGCAATGTATTGCCGCTAATTGCCCCCTGTGCATACGTCCGTTTCCGCTACCGTGCTGCTGCCGCAGCTGCGTGATCCGGCATGGCTGTCGCGCGTATTCTGGATGAGCGCAGGGCTGGTGCTGCTGGCGCCGGCGCTGGTATTGACCGAATTTAAGCCGTGGACACTGTTTGAGCCGGAAACCCTCAAGTCGACGCAACGTTTCATCGGGGACTTTTTCCCGCCCAAAATTGAAGCAGAGTTCCTGCTGCTGGTGGCGCGCGAGTGCTGGCGCACCGTCGCCATTGCCACCGCAGGCATGGCGCTGGCAATGCTGATTGCGATTCCGCTCACCCTGCTGTCGAGCAGCGCGCTCTCCATTTCAGCGCTGCCGGGACGCATGCATGCGCTTCCCTTCGCCGTCCGCCAGGCACTACGGTGCCTGCTGATCGTGCTGCGCAGCGTGCCCGAACTGGTATGGGCGCTGGTTTTCGTACGCGTGGTCGGGCTGGGCCCCACTGCGGGCGTGCTCGCCATTGCGCTCACCTACGGCGGCATGCTGGGCAAGGTGTACGGCGAGATACTCGAAAGCGATGAGTCGCATGCCACCCATACACTGCTGCGTAACGGCGCCGGACGCCTGCAGGCGTTTTTCTACGGCTTGCTACCACAGAGCTCGGCCGAACTGACCAGCTACACCGTGTATCGCTGGGAATGTGCGATCCGTTCCTCCGCAGTACTCGGATTCGTGGGCGCGGGCGGCTTGGGACAGCAGATGGACAATTCGATGAAAATGTTCCAGGGCTCCGAAGTCGCGACCATGCTCATCGTATTCATGCTGTTGGTGGGATTGGCCGACTACGCCAGTTCGCGCCTGCGGCGGGCACTGGCATGAGTAACCCGCCCGCCCCCACCCCGCTCGCCGCCGCCAACGAAATCTACCGGCTGCCGCGCAGGCTGTTTGATGCGCGCTGCGCTGCGTGCTGGCTCATGCTGGGCCTTGCCGCACTAACGGTTGCAAGTTTCTGGTCCCTAGACCTGCAGTGGGGGAAATTTCTGTCCGCGGATTCCGCGCGAAGGATGGGGAAATTTGTGGGCGAACTGTTGTCGCCGTCCGTGCATCCTGCGTTCCTGCAGAAACTGCTGTTCGCCAGCCTGGAAACCATCGCCATGTCGGCGCTCGGCACGGTGCTCGCCGTCGTCGCGGGTCTCGCGCTCGCCCTGCCGGCAAGCCGAACCCACGTCGGCGATAAAGCGCGCTGGCGGATTCCGACGCGGCTGATTCTGAATGGCTTGCGCTCGATCCCGGAACTGGTGTGGGCAGCACTGCTCATCATCTCTGCTGGGCTCGGCCCCTTTGCCGGCACGCTGGCACTGGCGTTTCATACCACCGGCGTGCTCGGCCGTCTGTTTGCCGAAGCCATCGAAAACGCGCCGCCCGGCCCTGCCTACGCGCTGCGGGTTCAGGGCGTGCCGGCGGGCCGCGTATTCCTGTATTCGACGCTGCTGCAGATACTGCCGCAACTGCTGTCATACACGCTGTATCGCTGGGAAAACAATATTCGTGCGGCGGCGGTTCTGGGCGTGGTCGGCGGCGGCGGCCTCGGGCAAATGCTCGCGTTTCACATGGGCCTGTTCCACATGAGTGAAACCAGCTCGATACTGATTGCAATGATCCTGCTGGTTGCGCTGGTGGACATCCTGTCCTACCTGTCACGACGCGCCATGCAGCGGTAAATTACCCTGGCTCGTGCCGCTTGAAATACGACAAGCGAAATCCCAGCAACCACAGCATGGCGAAATAAGCGCCGGCGCCCAGCGCTACCACCCACCCCAAACGCAGCACGCGCTGCCCAGCGTCGAGCGCCAACCACAGCCTGGCGTCACCCGCGATTGCCCACAGCAACGCGCCCATGGCGCCGACTGCGAGCAGCAGCTTCAGCAGAAACAGCAGCCAGCCCGGCTGCGGCACATGAATCGCGCGCTTGTACAAAAAATAATAAAGCAGGGCGGCATTGAGGCACGCCCCCAATCCGGTGGCCAACGCCAACCCCGCGTGCTTGAAAGGCCCGATCAATGCAAGGTTAAGCAGTTGTGTGGTCACCAGCGTAACCACCGCGATTTTCACCGGCGTGCGGATATCCTGCCGTGCGTAGAACGCGGGGGCCAGCACCTTGACCAATATCAGGCCTAACAGGCCGATGCTGTAGGCCATCAGCGCCGCGCGTGTGGCCTCGGCATCCGCCGCCGAAAACGCGCCGTACACAAACAACGTGCTGATCAACGGTAGCGCCAGCAAGGCGAGGCCCACCGCTGCTGGCACTGCCAGCAGAAACGTCAGGCGCATCCCCCAATCGAGCAGTGCTGAGTAGGCTGCGGCTGACTGGCTCGCATAGTGCTTGGACAGACTCGGCAACAAGATGGTACCCAACGCAACGCCCAGCATGCCCGCCGGAAACTCCATCAAACGGTCGGCGTAATACAGCCACGACACACTGCCGGTCAGCAGAAACGACGCAAAAATAACATTCAGCAGTAAACTGATCTGCGCCACCGATACGCCAAATAGCGCCGGCACCATTTGCCGCAATACGCGGCGCATGCCCTCATGCCGGAAGTTCAGACGAAAGCGCGGCATCACGCGCAGGCGCAGCAGAAACGGCGCCTGAAACGCCAGTTGCAGCACCCCGCCCGCGAACACCGCCCATGCCAGCGCCTTTGCCGGCGGGTCAAAATACGGTGTCAGCCACAGCGTGAACACAATGAACGACAGATTCAGCAACGCCGGCGTGAGCGCGGGCACCGCAAACCGGCTCAGGGTGTTGAGGATGCCGCCCGCCAGCGCGGTGAGCGAGATGAATAGTATGTAGGGGAAGGTAATGCGCAACAAATCAACGGTAAGATTGAATTTGACGGGATCGCGGGCAAACCCCGGGGCGCTGACAGTGATGATCCACGGCGCCGCCAGCACACCGAGCAAGGTGACCACAAACAGCGCCAGCGCCAGCAGGCCAGACACATAATCGATAAGGTCGCGCGCTTGGTCGTCACCGCGGCGGTTTTTATACTCGGAGAGTATCGGCACAAAGGCCTGTGAAAAAGCACCTTCGGCAAACAAACGGCGCAGGAAATTGGGGATTTTGAAGGCCACGAAAAATGCGTCGGTGGCCAAGCCTGCGCCAAAAACCCGCGCGATCACCGTGTCACGCACAAAACCCAGAATGCGCGACAGCAGCGTCATGCTGCTTATGGTGGCCAGTGCCTTCAGCAGGTTCATGGCAAAATTATCAGCTCAGGCCGCGCTCATGACTTAAAGCGGGCGTTAATGCCGCTGTTGGTATGCCGCAACACCCGGTAATTCTTGCAAATTCCCTGAAAAATTCGTATCATCGCGCTCTTTTTCTTCCCGGAAGGGAGTGTAACAGATGGCCAATATTGCATCCGCCCGCAAAGCTGCGCGGCAAAGTGAAAAACGCCGCCAGCACAATGCGAGCCTCCGCTCGAAAATGCGCACGGCAATCAAAGACGTGGTGAAAGCGATCGAAGCTGGCGACAAAACCGCCGCCAAAGCGATCTATCAACGCGCCACCAGCACCATAGATATCATCGCCGACAAGGACATCATCCACAAAAACAAGGCAGCGCGGCACAAGAGCCGCCTATCCGCCGCGGTCAAGGCAATGGCGTAGATTTACGCTACCGAAGGCTCGGGCCGCACTACCGTGCGCCCGGGCCGTGTCACCAGTTCATTGTCTCGCGCAAACGACAGCAGGAATTTGTAGGCGGCCGTATCCAAGCCTTCAAGTTTGCAATCCACCACGACACAGCTGGTGCCCCTAATGATCACCGGTTTGAGAAACGGCGAATAACTCAATTGCCGGTCTTCGCCAAATACCGACATCATGCCGCACAAGCGCTCGGCCCAATCGCTGGGGCGAAATTTCTCGCCGGCGGCGGTGACACCCTCAATCACGATTTCGACGGTGCCTTCGAACATGGGATTAAGTGAGTTGAGGGGTGAAATCGGGAGCGTCATGTCCTCGCTCACGCGAGGAGGGTCGGTAGGAGCACGCCTGTGGCAAGTTTACCAGAGCTACCCGAAAAACCGCGTGGGCAACCAATATTTCACTTGCGCTGCCAGACCTGACAGGTAGAATTACTCCACACATGGTGGCTGTTAGCTTCTGCAACAGGCGCGCTGTGCTTTTCTGAAACTGGCCACGGTAACAATGATGCAGTGGCCATTTGCTTTTATGGGGGTGCTCGGATGTCACACTTGATGAACACATACGCTCGGCTTCCCGTAGCGTTTACGCGCGGTGAAGGGGTATGGCTGTGGGACGCTCAGGGCAAACGCTACTTGGATGCGCTCGCGGGTATCGCTGTCAATGCGGTCGGGCACAGCCACCCAAAACTGGTCGCTGCGCTGCGCGACCAGGTGGGAAAACTCATACACACCTCGAACATTTATCATATCGAGGCGCAGGAAAAACTCGCGGACAAGATCACCCACTTATGTGGCATGGACACGGTGTTTTTCTGCAACTCCGGCGCCGAGGCCAATGAAGCCGCCATCAAGATCGCACGCTACTACGGCCACAAAAAGTCTATCGAAAATCCGGCTGTCGTGGTGCTTGAAAACTCCTTTCACGGACGCACGCTCGCCACGCTTTCGGCCACCGGCAGCCGCAAAGTACAGGCCGGATTCGAGCCGCTGGTATCCGGCTTTGTGCGCGTGCCGTTTGATGATCTTGAAGCGGTGCGCCGCGTGGCTGCGTCCAACCAGAATGTAGTGGCTGTCCTTGCCGAACTGGTGCAGGGTGAAGGCGGCGTTTGCGTGTGCAGCCGCGATTATTTGCAGGGCCTGCGCGATATTTGCGACCAACACGGCTGGTTGTTAATGCTCGACGAAGTGCAAACCGGCATCGGCCGCACCGGCACTCTGTTCGGGTTCCAGCACTATGGTGTCACGCCAGATGTGATGACGCTTGCCAAGGGTCTGGGCGGCGGCGTGCCGATCGGCGCATGCGTAGCCAAGGGCACCGCGGCAACCCTGTTTCAGCCCGGCAGTCACGGCTCAACGTTCGGTGGCAACCTGCTCGCTTGCGCGGCAGCGCTCGCCACGCTGGACATCGTCGAATCCGAGGATCTGTGCCGCAACGCCACTGAAATGGGCGAACACATCCGCGCCAGCCTCAAGCGCGCACTGAGTGAGACGCCAGGCGTCAAGGAAATCCGCGGCCAAGGCATGCTGATCGGCATAGAACTCGACCGGCCCTGCGCTGAGTTGGTCAAAACAGGGCTTGCAGCGGGACTGCTGATCAATGTCACTGCCGATAGCGTGGTGCGCCTGGTGCCGCCGCTCATCATCTCGCGCAGCGAGGCCGATCAATTGGTTAACGAGCTCGCGCCGCTCATACGCGATTTTTTGATGAGACCCGCGACGGCCGCGGCATAGGCGGAGCCCTTCAGCGCCGTGCGCATTTTTGCGCCAGTGATTTGCGATGACGATTCGCCATTTTCTTCAATTCCATGATTTTTCGCGTGCCGAATACGAGTACGTGTTTGGCCGCGCGCGCTGGATAAAGACGCAGTTCAAGAACTACCAGCCACACCTGCCGCTGCACGATCGCACGCTGGCGATGATTTTCGAGAAACACTCGACCCGCACCCGCGTCTCGTTCGAAGCCGGCATGCTGCAAATGGGCGGCACCGTGATCAATCTGTCGTCGCGCGATACGCAACTGTCACGCGGCGAACCGATCGAAGACGTCGCGCGCGTCATCACGCGCATGGTCGATATCGTGATGATCCGCACCTTTGAGCAGACCATCATTGAAAAATTTGCTGCGTACTCGCGGGTGCCGGTGATCAACGGACTCACCAACGAGTATCACCCGTGCCAGATCCTAGCGGACATTTTTACTTTTATCGAGCATCGCGGCAGCATTCAGGGCAAAACTGTGGCGTGGATCGGTGACTCCAACAATGTCTGCAACACCTGGTTGCAGGCGGCGGAAGTGCTCGATTTCAACGTGCATGTCTCCACGCCGCCGGGTTACGAAGTCGAAGCCGAGCGCGCCGGTTTATACGGCGACGCACACTATGAAGAATTCGCCGATCCGATGGACGCCGCGAAAGACGCGGATCTCATCACCACCGACGTGTGGACCAGCATGGGCATGGAAGCCGAGAACGAAGAACGCAAGCGCGACTTCGCCGACTGGTGCGTGGATGCCGAGATGATGCGCGCGGCCAAAAAAGACGCGCTGTTCATGCACTGCCTGCCCGCGCATCGCGGCGAAGAAGTCACCGCCGAAGTGATAGACGGCGCGCACAGCGTGGTGTGGGACGAAGCGGAAAACCGTTTGCACGCGCAAAAAGCGCTGCTCGAATTCTTGCTGATGCCGCGCGTGCTGGACGCCGATCTGTCGCGCAAGCTGTTTTGAGTTTGACGCACGATTTTTAACCGCGGAACACGCAGAACACGCGCAAAAAAATCTTTGGTTGTTTCCGCGTGGTCTGCGTGTTCCGCGCTTTCTTTCTTAAGTATTTGTTTTTATTGAGTATTTTATATGTCAGAAAAAATAAATAAAGTTGTGCTCGCGTATTCCGGCGGCCTCGATACCTCGGTCATTCTGAAGTGGCTGCAGGATGTTTATCACTGCGAGGTGGTCACCTTCACTGCCGATATCGGCCAGGGAGAAGAAGTCGCGCCGGCCCGTGCCAAGGCCAAATTGATGGGCGTGAAGCAAATCTTTATCGAGGATCTGCGCGAAGAATTCGTGCGCGACTTTGTGTTTCCGATGTTCCGTGCCAACGCCGTTTACGAGGGCGAATACCTGCTCGGCACCTCGATTGCGCGTCCGCTGATCGCCAAGCGGCTGGTGGAAATCGCGCGTCTGACCCAGGCCGACGCCATTTCCCACGGCGCCACCGGCAAGGGCAACGATCAAGTGCGTTTTGAGCTCGGCGCCTATGCCTTGATGCCGGACGTGAAAGTCATCGCACCGTGGCGCGAGTGGGATTTGCTGTCGCGCGAAAAATTGCTGGCCTACGCTGACCAGCACGGCATTCCCGTGGACTACAAGAAACGCAAAGGGGGTGGCGCGCCCTACTCGATGGACGCCAACCTGCTGCACATTTCCTATGAAGGTGGCGTGCTGGAAGACCCCGCCTTTGAACCCGAAGATTCGATGTGGCGCATCACCGTATCGCCGGAAAAAGCGCCGAACAAACCCGAAGTGGTTGAGCTCAGCTACCGCCACGGCGACATCGTCGCGCTCAACGGCAAGAAACTGTCACCCGCGCGCGTGCTTGAAAAGCTCAACCAGCTCGGCGGCAAACACGGCATCGGCCGCCTGGATCTGGTGGAAAACCGCTACGTCGGCATGAAATCACGCGGCTGTTACGAAACGCCCGGCGGCACCATTATGTTGAAAGCGCACCGCGCGATGGAATCGATCACGCTCGACCGCGAGGTGCTGGCGCTCAAGGACGACCTGATGCCGCGTTATGCGCGCCTGGTCTACAACGGTTACTGGTTCAGCCCGGAGCGACAACTGCTGCAATCGCTGATCGATCAATCACAGGCTGCGGTCAACGGCATGGTGCGCGTCAAACTCTACAAAGGCACGGTAATGACGGTGAGCCGTACCTCGCCCAATTCGCTGTTCGACCCGGCCATATCCACATTTGAAGACGACGGCGGCGCCTACAACCAGGCCGACGCTGCGGGCTTCATACGCCTGAATGCGCTGCGTCTGCGTATTGCCGCCAGGCTCAATAAACACCGCAAGTAGGAGCAGACCTCATGCCGCAATTCGATAATGTCAGTGTGCTCAAGAAAGCCAACGTCTATTTTGACGGCAAGTGCGTCAGCCATACCGTGATGTTCGCCGACGGGTCGCGCAAAAGCGTGGGCGTGATTTTCCCCAGCAAACTGACGTTTAACACCGGCGCGCCGGAAGTCATGGAAATCAACGCCGGCGTATGCCATGTAAAGCTGCCCGGCGCGCAACACTGGCGCACGGTGCGCGCAGGCGAAACATTCGAAGTCGCCGGCAATGCGTGTTTCGAGATCGAAACCACAGAGATGCTGGATTACGTCTGCCACTTCCGCTAACCCTGCCATGACCACCATCGCTGTCGTACGCAAAAACGGCTATGCTGCCATCGCCGCCGACACCATGACCAAATGGGGTTCGGGCAAGGAAACTGCGGACTACATCGTTAACAATCACAAGACCTTCAAGGTCGGCGACACCGTGCTGGCGATCACCGGCAACACCACTTTCAAGGCGATACTCACGGATTACTTCGCGCGGCCCAAGGTCGTGGCGCGCTTTGACAGCGTGCACAACATTTTCAAAACCTGGCAGACGATGCACGCGGTGTTGAAAGAGGAATATTTTCTCAATGCTGCCGCCGCCAGCGATGATCCGGTGGAATCCACGCGCGTGGACGTGTTGCTCGCCAACAAGCACGGCATATTCGGTGTCGCCGCGCACCGCACGGTGCAGGAGTTTTCAAGGTTTTATGCCTTCGGCAGCGGTGCCGATTACGCCATGGGCAGCCTGTTTGCGACCTACAAAGACAGCCACCGCGATGCGCAGGATCTGGCGCTACTCGCGGTCGAAGCCGCCGCCGAATTCAACGACGGCACCGGGCTGCCGCTGACCTCGTCCCGTATCAAACTGTTGCGGCCCTGAGCGCTGCTGAAGAGGAAACCCCATGCCTACCTTCGATATCGCGTCCGAAGTCAATCAAATGGAAGTGCGCAATGCGGTCGAGCAATGCAACAAAGAGGTCACCAACCGCTTTGACTTCAAGGGCTCAGACGCGCGTGTGGAAATCAACGACAAAGAAAAAACACTGACGGCGTTCGGCGACGACGAATTCAAACTCAGTCAGGTGCACGACGTGCTGACCGGCCGCCTCGCCAAGCGCGGCATAGATGTACGCTGCCTCGAACTGGAAAAAATTGAAACCATCGGCGGCGGCAAGGTAAAACAAATCGTCAAAGTGCGCGAAGGCGTCGATCAGGAACTGGGCAAAAAAATCGTCAGGCTGCTCAAAGACAGCAAACTCAAAGTCCAGGGCAGCATCCAGGGCGATGTCGTGCGCATCACAGGCGCTAAAAAAGATTTGCTGCAGGACGCGATCGCGCTGGTGCGCAAATCGATCACCGATTTCCCGCTGCAATTCAAGAACTTCCGGGACTAAGGCCTAAGATCATCCCGCATAGGCGTAAATCTTTAGTCTGACGGTCGGCCCCGCCCCTGCCGGAATCGAGGGCCGGAAAATACCAACGGCTATCATCGATGCGCTCTTATCTGTCTGGCTTGGGGATCATTTTATTGCTGACCGCGCCGGCGCGCGCGGCAGAGATTCAACTCATCGGCGTGTTCGGCGCCAAGGCCACGTTGATGGTCGATGGCGGCAAGCCGCGCACGCTCGCGGTTGGCGAGTCCACGCCGGAGAAAATCCGCTTGCTGAGTATCGGCACCGACAGTGCGGTGATCGAGATCGACGGCCAGCGCCAGACCCTGCGCATGGGCAATCAGCGCATCGCCGCACCGCGCGCCGACAGCGCCGCGGCGCGTGTGAGGCTCACCGGAGACTCGCGCGGGCATTTCATCACCACCGCCGTGGTGAACGGTGCCTCGATGCAGTTTCTGGTCGACACCGGCGCCACCTTGGTCACCATCAGCAGCGACGACGCACGCCGTGCCAATGTCAAATACGCGTCCGCTGACCGCAGAATGACCCAGACCGCGAACGGCGTGGTGGTCGGCTACAGCGTAAAATTTGATAGCGTGCGGGTGGGCGAGATCACCCTGAACAACGTCGACGGCATGGTGCTGGAAGGCACCTCACTGGGGCGCCACGGACTGCTCGGCATGAGTTTTTTGAGTCGTACCGATATGCGCCGCGAGGGCGATCAGATGCTGCTGGTCAAACGCTTCTGAAGCATCCCAAAAAACCTGAATAAATCACTACACTGATTTGTCCTCCGTCTCCGTCAGCGACAACAAGTGCCCGAACTTCGTGCGCTTGGTCTGTAAATAGCTGCGGTTGGCATCGCGTGGCGGCACTTCCACCGCGACGCGCTCCACCACATGCAGACCATAACGCTCCAGCGCCGCCACCTTGTCGGGATTGTTGGTCATCAAGCGCACCTGGCGCACACCGAGGTCAAATAAAACATGCGCACCGGCTTTGTAATCGCGCATGTCCGCGGCGAAGCCCAGCGCGTGATTGGCTTCCACGGTGTCGTGGCCCTGATCCTGCAGTGCGTAAGCCCGTATCTTGTTCAGCAGTCCGATGCCGCGACCTTCGTCGAACATATACACAATCACACCCGCGCCTTCATGCTCGATGCGCTGCATCGCCGCTTCGAGCTGCTCGCCACAATCGCAGCGTTCGCTGCCGAACACGTCGCCGGTGAGGCATTGCGAATGCAAGCGCACCAGCGCAGGCGTTGCGCCATCGACTTTGCCTTTGACCAGCGCCACAAACAGCGTCGCCTCCAGGTTGTCGCTGTACACCAGCATCTCAAAATCGCCCGCCTTGCGGGTCGGCATGCGCGTGGTCGCGCGGCGGCGGATCACGCGTTCGTTTTCGCGATACGCCGCGAGATCGGCAATACGTATGATGGGGATGCCGTGGCGCGCCGCGAAGGCGTCCAGTTGCGGCAGGCGCGCCATGCTGCCGTCGTCGTTCATGATTTCGCAAATCACCCCGGCGGGCTTCAGCCCCGCCATGCGCGCCAGATCCACCGCCGCTTCGGTGTGCCCGCGCCGCGCCAGCACGCCGCCGTCCACCGCGCGCAAAGTCTGCAGCCGGCCCGGACGTATCAGATCCGCGGGCTGGGCATGGTCAGCTATCGCCACCGCGATGGTGCGCGCGCGATCCTGCGCCGACATCCCCGAACCCACGCCCACGCGCGCGTCGATGGGCGTGGCAAAAGCGGTGCCGAATTTGGTCTGGTTGCCGGTGTCGCCGGTAATCAGCGACAGCCCCAGTTGCCGCAAGCGGTCTTCAGTCAACGCCAGCGAAATCAAACCCCGCGCATGCGCCGCCATGAAATTAATCACTTCGGGGGTGGCCCTTTCAGCGGCGACAAACAAATCCCCTTCGTTCTCGCGGCGCTCGTCATCCACCAGTATCGCCATCTCGCCACGGCGCACCGCAGGCAGTATCTGCTCGACCCGGTACTCGCTGGTTTTTGGGGTTTCGTTGCTCACTGGATCAGGCGTAAAAACTCGGCGCGTGTTTTATCCACGTTGAATTCGCCGGTAAACGCCGAGGTGGTGGTGGTCGAATTCTGTTTCTGTATGCCGCGCATCACCATGCACATATGCTTGGCCTCGATCACCACGGCCACACCCAGCGGCCGCAGCGTGTCTTCGATGCAATTGCGCACTTCCATGGTCAGCCGCTCCTGCACCTGCAGGCGGCGCGCGAACGCATCCACCACCCGCGGAATTTTCGACAGGCCGACGATGCGCCCATCGGGAATATAGGCGACGTGCGCAGTACCGAAAAACGGCAGCAGGTGATGCTCGCACAGCGAATAAATTTCGATGTCCTTTACGATCACCATCTGCGAATAATCTTCGGCGAACATCGCCGAACGCAGAATCTGCGCCGGGTCAAGATCGTAACCGTGGGTGAGGTAGTGCAGGGCCTTGGCCACGCGCTCGGGTGTTTTCAGCAAGCCTTCGCGCTCGGGGTTCTCGCCGAGATCTTTGAGGATGGTACGGTATTTATCCGCCACCCGGCTCACCGTCACCGGGTGATAACGATCGACATTGGTATAACCCTCAATATCATCGTCATCCACCATCTTGCGTTTCATTGGCATACGGTCTTCCGCTTCCCTGTTGCAAACGTTTTAGTGCTCGATACGCGCCTGAATCGACCGCAACAATCCTGCTTTATCCAGGCCGCACGCCGCCAGCTGCAACGCCGGATCGCCCTGCTCGACGAATCGATCCGGCAGCCCTAGTTGCAGCACCGCCACGGTGCGCCGGTTCTGCTGCAACCACTCCAGCACCGCGCTGCCAGCGCCGCCCATCACCACGTTTTCTTCCACCGTCACCAGCAACTCATGAGTGTCGGCCAGCGACAATACCAGTTCGCCATCGAGCGGTTTAACGAACCGCATATTGGCCACGCTGGCGTTTAATTCTTCGGCCGCCGCCAGTGCCGGCGCCAGCATCGAGCCGAAAGCGAGGATGGCGATCTTCGCGCCGCGGCGCCGCAATTCCCCCTTGCCCACGGCCAGGGTCTTGAAATCACGCTCTATTTTGACGCCCGGCCCCACCCCGCGCGGGTAGCGCACCGCCGCCGGCGCATTCATGCTGAACGCAGTGGAGAGCATTTGCCAGCACTCGTTTTCATCCGCCGGCGTCATTACCGTCATATTGGGTAGGCAACGCAAATACGTCAAATCAAAGCTGCCGTGATGGGTAGCGCCATCGGCACCGACCAGGCCTGCGCGATCGAGCGCGAATACCACCGGCAGATTTTGTATCTGCACATCGTGGATCAGTTGGTCAAAGCCGCGCTGTAAAAATGTCGAATAAATCGCCAGCACCGGTTTCGCGCCATCGCACGCGAGGCCTGCCGCAAACGTCACCGCGTGCTGCTCGGCGATGCCCGCATCGAAATAACGCCCGGGATACTGCTCTGCGAACTGCACCATGCCCGAACCTTCGCGCATCGCCGGCGTGATGCCCACCAACCGCGGGTCGTGCGCTGCCATCGCGCACAGCCACTCGCCGAAGACCTGCATGTATGCAGGCTTGCCAGCGGATTTGCTGCCGGCGATGCCATTGGCCGAGTCAAACTTCGACACCCCGTGATACAGCACCGGATCGGCTTCGGCAAGTTTATAGCCCTGTCCTTTGCGCGTGACCACGTGCAAAAACTGCGGCCCCTTCAACTGTTTGATGTTGTTGAGCGTAGGCAGCAGCGCATCCAGGTCATGCCCGTCTATGGGGCCGATATAGTTAAAGCCGAATTCCTCGAACAGGGTACTCGGCGTCACCATGCCCTTGACGTGCTCCTCCGCGCGGCGCGCAAGGGGCCCTAACACTCTTTGCCCCAGGCCTTTGGCCCGGGCATAGAAGCGGCCCGACATGAGCCTGGCCAGATATTTGTTCAATGCCCCCACCGGCGGCGAAATCGACATGTCGTTGTCGTTCAGAATCACCAGCAGATTGACATCCATGTCACCCGCATTGTTGAGCGCCTCAAACGCCATGCCCGCAGTCATCGCGCCATCGCCGATGATCGCCACTGCCTGACGCGGCACGCCGGCGAGTTTGGCGGCGACTGCCATGCCCAGCGCCGCGCTGATCGAGGTACTGGAATGCGCCGTGCCAAAGGTGTCGTATTCCGATTCAGTGCGCTGTGGAAAGCCCGATAGACCCTGCCACATGCGCAAGGTGTTCATGCGCTCACGGCGGCCGGTGAGTATTTTGTGGCCGTAGGTTTGATGTCCTACGTCCCACACCAGCCGGTCGTGCGGCGTGTTAAACACGTAGTGCAAGGCGATGGTCAGCTCCACCGTGCCGAGGTTCGACGACAAGTGGCCGCCGGTCTGGCTCACCGAATCAATCAGATACTGACGCAATTCACCGGCCAGCCGCTGCAACTGGCTGCGCTCCAGTTGACGCAACCGCTGCGGCGTATCTATGGATTCAAGTAATTCGTACATAGGCGATGTCAAAATTTTCGCAGCACGATGAAATCTGCCAGTTGCCGCAGACGCAAGGCGCGCGCCCCGAACCCTGCCAGCGCCGTCATCGCCTGCACCCGCAGTTCCTCGGCAAAAACGCGCGCCCGCACCAACCCCATGGTACTGACATACGTGGGCTTGCCCTGCTGCGCATCCTTACCCGCGGTTTTACCCAGTGTCGCGGTGGTGGCATCGGCGTCGAGCACATCATCGACCACTTGAAACGCCAGGCCAATCAACTTGGCGAACGTATCCACCTGGGCATGTTCCTGCGCGCTCAGCGGCGCGCCACAGCGCAGCCCCAGCAAGGCCGCGGCGCGGATGATCGCGCCGGTCTTGTGGATGTGCATGAATTCCAGTTCCGTCACCGTCAGTTCCTGGCCCACGGATGCCAGATCAATCGCCTGCCCGCCCGCCATGCCGCGGGAGCCCGAGGCCACTGCCAGCAAGCGGGTCATTTCAAGCTGCACGGCGGCGTCGTCACTGAGTTTGTGGTCCGTCATCACCTGAAAGGCCAGGCTTTGCAGCGCATCGCCCACCAGCAAGGCGGTGGCTTCGTCGTACTCGACGTGGCAGGTGGGCTTGCCCCGGCGCAATACATCGTCGTCCATGCACGGCAGATCGTCGTGCACCAGCGAATAGGCGTGAATAATTTCCACCGCGGCACCAGCCAGCGCCACGCGCTGCGGATCGGCGCCCGACAACTCACCCGCGGCGAACGCCAGCAACGGCCGCACTCGCTTGCCGCCGCCGAGCACTGCGTAGCGCATGGCATGATGCAGGCGTTGCGGCGCAATCTCCGGCAGCGGCAGCAATTGTTGCAGGACACTTTCAACACGGTTCTGGCCGGCCGCAGCCCAGGCCTGAAAATCAGCGGGATTGGTCACCATCGCACTATCCGGGTACGCCGAAATTTTTCAGCACCCCGTCTTCGAGAATCTGCACCTGTTGTTGCGCATCCTGCAAAGCATGTTGGCAAAATTTCATCAGCTCCGCCCCGCGCTTATACGCCGCGAGGGATTTTTCCAGTGGCAACTGGCCCGCCTCCATTTCCGCTACGATCTCCTCCAATTCAGCGAGCGCGGATTCAAAGGTAGGCGGTTTAGCGGTTTTGGACATAAGCGGACTATTGCGGAAAATGCCGGACTATGCACTGCGGCACGTCAGCGTGGCACGGCAAACTGCGGCACAAACCGTGTGTAGAGGGAAAGCGAAAGGGTAGCGCAATCAGTGGTTTGCGGTCAATGCATAGCCGCATGCTGTCAAAAAGAAGGTCTTATACCTGATTTTAAGCTGAGACGCCTTGCGCGATGCAAGCGGGCGTAAAGCACCGGCGTGCAAAGTACCGCACGCTGCCGCAACCCAGTAAAATGCAGCGCAAAACAGCCTGCCAGCCGCAAGCCCACCCTCGCAAGATACTGGAGATACCAGGATGCACGCCACACTGCCGCTGATGGAAGTCAGCGATTTTCCATCCCTGCGCCGCAACCACGTAGACACGCTGCAGGTGAATCTGGGCTACAAATGCAACCAGAGTTGCTTACACTGCCATGTGAATGCAGGGCCCACGCGCACCGAGGCGATGAGCCGCGAAACGATTTTTGAAGTCATCGCGTTTCTCAAAGCAGCAGCCATCTCCACGCTGGATATCACCGGCGGCGCGCCAGAATTACATCCGCATTTTCGCCTGTTGGTGAAAGCCGCGCGCGACATCGGCGTGCGCGTCCTGGATCGCTGCAACCTCACTATTCTGCACGAACCGGGGCAGCAGGATTTGGCGGATTTCCTGCGTGACCATGGCGTGGATATCGTGGCCTCACTACCCTGCTATCTCGAAGAGAACGTCGACCGGCAACGCGGCAAGGGCGTGTTCGACGCCAGCATTCGTGCGCTGCAACTGCTCAACAGCAAAGGGTATGGCCAGCCCGGATCAGCGCTCAAACTCAGTCTCGTTTATAACCCGCAAGGTGCCGTGCTGCCACCGGCGCAAGGCCCGCTGGAAGCGGATTACCACCAACACCTCGGCCGCCACTTTGGCATCGCGTTTAACGATCTTTATGTCATCACCAACATGCCGATAAAGCGTTTTGGCAGCACGCTGATTTCCCAAGGACAGTTCGGGCACTATATGGATCTGCTGAAAAACGCCTATCAGCCGGCAAATCTAGCAGCGGTGATGTGCCGCACGCTGCTGTCGGTGGATTGGCACGGCTATGTCTACGATTGCGACTTTAATCAAATGCTCGACCTGCCGCTGGCCTGGAACAACCAGCCGCGCACACATTTACGCGCGTTGATGGGCGCGGACCTCACCCACAATCCGATTGTCGTCAAAGACCATTGTTATGGCTGCACCGCCGGGCAGGGCTCGAGTTGCAGCGGCGCGCTCGCAGCTTAGCCGGCACCGGTCAGAACATCAGCATGGATACAGCCCATGGCACTCGCGCAACCCGGCCGTAACTGTCCGCTGCACTATCGTTACGCGCCGCATGATTTCGCACGCCCGCCCGATTTTCACGCCACGACACTCTACGTGATCGGCGGGCTCTACGGCAATAGGCCTGCATTGGAAGCCGTGCTCGAACTCGCCGCACGCGAGGCCGGCGCGGTGACGCTGGTGTTCAACGGTGATTTCAACTGGTTCAATATCGACGACTCGGGGTTTCGCGCCATCAATAGTGTCGTGCTGCGTCATCACGCGCTGCGCGGCAATGTCGAGACCGAGATCGCGGGCGATGAAAGCGACGCGGGCTGCGGCTGCGCCTACCCGGATGAGGTCGCTGCCGATGAAGTCGCGCGCTCCAACGACATTAGCGTGACGCTGCGCGAAACCGCCCGCCGCCATGCCGGTTTGCGCGCGCAACTGGCAGCGCTGCCCATGCATCGGGTGGCCGAAGTCGGCGGCGTGCGTGTCGCCATCGTTCATGGCGACCTCGAGTCCCTCGCCGGATGGACGCTGTCGCAAGACGCCATCACGCGGGATACCACCAGGAATACCATTCAAAAACAAATAGTTACAGCCAATTGCCCGATCGTCACCAGCAGCCACAGCTGCCTGCCGGTGGCGTTCTCGCTCGACACCGCGCTGGGGCGCTGTGCGGTTTTCAACAACGGCGCGGCGGGCATGCCGAATTTTCGCGACACGCAATTTGGCGTTATCACGCGCCTTGGGACGACACCCGCCGCGCAGGTCACAGCACTTTATGGCACGCGCATCGGCAGCATTCATGTCGAGGCGCTTGCCGTGCATTACGACTGTGCACGCTGGCAGCGCGAATTTCTCGGCAACTGGCCGCTCGGCAGCGCAGGCCATTTGTCATACTATGCCAGAATGACACGCGGTCCGGCGCACACCATCACGCACGCCAACCGTCTGACAGTAAGCCACTGCGGGGCGGGACGGCCCACGGCTATCACCTGAAACTAAGCACGGAGAATCGCCATGAAAAAAAGCAAAATTCTGCTGCTCGTCATTCTTGCCGCCGCCGTCGCGGCATTTTTTGTGTTGGATCTGCAGCAGTATTTCAGTCTCGACTACTTTAAGTCACAGCGCGCGGTGATCGATGCTTACGTCGCCACCCATCCACTGCAGGCCGGGCTGATTTTCTTCGTCATCTACGTGGCGGTGACCGGGCTGTCGCTGCCGGGCGCGGCGATCATGACCCTGGTCGGTGGCGCGGTGTTCGGCCTGTTGTGGGGCACCGTACTGGTGTCTTTTGCGTCGTCGGCGGGCGCCACCCTGGCGTTTCTGGCATCGCGCTTTTTGCTGCGCGACTGGGTACAGGCCAGGTTCGGCGACAAGCTCAAACCCATCAACGACGGGGTAGCGAAAGAGGGCGCGTTTTATTTGTTCGCACTGCGCCTGGTGCCGGCGTTTCCGTTTTTCGTCATCAACCTGGTGATGGGTTTAACCCAGATCAGGAGCGTGACGTTTTACTGGGTCAGCCAGCTGGGCATGCTGGCGGGCACCCTCGTTTTTGTGTATGCCGGCACGCAGTTGGGCGCATTCAAAATCGGCGCCGGTTTGCTATTTGCGTTCGTGCTGCTGGGCATTTTCCCGCTGATCGCAAAGAAATTTCTGGATGCGTTGAAAGCACGCAAGGTTTACGCCCGCTGGACACGCCCCGCAAGCTACCAGCGCAATGTAGTGGTAATCGGCGCGGGCGCGGCGGGCCTGGTCACCTCGTACATCGCTGCAGCAGTAAAAGCCAAAGTAACGCTGATTGAAAAGCATCATATGGGCGGCGATTGTTTGAACACCGGCTGTGTACCGTCGAAAGCGCTGATTCGTTCGGCCAAACTACTGTCGCACATCAAACGCTCGCAGGAATTCGGCATTCGGCAAGCGAGCGCGGACTTTGATTTTGCTGACGTGATGACGCGTGTGCAGGATGTGATCAAGGCGGTCGAGCCGCATGACTCGGTCGAACGCTATGCCAGCCTGGGTGTCGAATGCGTACAGGGTGAAGCACGCATCGTGTCGCCGTGGGAAGTCAAAGTTAAAACCGCCGACGGTGAGCAAACCTTTACCACCAAAAATATCGTGATCGCTGCCGGCGCGCGCCCTTTCATACCGCCGATACCGGGGTTGGCGCAAGCGCATCCGCTCACCTCCGATACGGTGTGGAATCTGCGCACGCTGCCCCGGCGGCTGGTGGTGCTGGGCGGCGGGCCTATAGGCTCGGAGCTCACGCAATGCTTCGCGCGCTTCGGTTCGCAAGTCACCCAGGTGGAAATGCTGCCACGCATTTTGATGCGCGAAGACCCGGAAGTATCTGATCTGGTGACGAAGCGCTTTCAGGCCGAAGGCATCAACGTACTGGTCAATCACAAGGCCAAGGCAGTGGTCATCGAGAACGGCGAAAAATTCCTTGTCGTTGAAAACAATGGCACTGACACGCGTATCGCCTTCGATGAAATTCTGTGCGCGGTGGGCCGCGTCGCCAACCTTCAGGGCTACGGGCTGGAAGAGCTCGGCATTCCGGCGCAGCGCGTGGTGGAAGTCAACGCCTATCTGGAAACCATCTATCCCAATATTTTCGCCTGCGGCGACGTGGCCGGCCCCTACCAGTTCACGCACACCGCCGCGCACATGGCGTGGTATTGCGCGGTGAATGCGCTGTTCGGCAATCTCAAAAAATTCAAGGTGGATTACACAGTGGTGCCGTGGTGTACTTTTACCGATCCCGAAGTGGCGCGCGTCGGGATCAATGAAACCGAAGCCCGTGAGCGCAAAATCCCGCACGAGGTTTACACCTACGGCATCGACGATCTCGACCGCGCGATTGCCGACGGCGAAGCCCATGGACTGGTCAAAGTGATCACAGCGCCGGGCAGCGACAAAATACTCGGCGCCACTATCGCCGGCGAACACGCGGGGGATCTGCTGGTCGAATACGTCGCCGCCATGAAACACGGCTTCGGCTTGAAGAAAATACTCGGCACCATCCACAGCTACCCGACGCTGGGCGAAGCCAACAAATACGCGGCGGGGGTGTGGAAAAAAGCGCAGACTACCGAGCAGCAGTTGCGGTTTGCGCAATTGTTTAATGATTGGCGCCGTGGCGCGGGCAGCTTGGGTGCGGTATTGGGCGCCGCGTGCGGGTTACTGGGCAGTGGCACGAGAAGCGCCACAGCGCAGGCCGAGCACCATCACTAGCCAGCACACGGCAGAGCGGAGAGCATGATGTCTATAAAACAAATGGCTACGATATTTTCACTGTGGCTGTTCACAGCGACAGCCGCCTGGAGCCAATTCGACCACAGCCATGCGCAATGGACGGCGTTGCTGAAAAAACACGTCGTGCTGGTCGACGGCGGCAAAGCCTCGCAGCTGCGCTATGCGGAAATCGCCAGGGATCGCGCGCCACTCACCAGCTACCTTGAGGCACTCGCCCAAGTGAGCGAGGCCGACTTCAAAAGCTGGAACAAAAATCAGCAACTCGCCTTTCTGATCAACGCCTACAACGCCAACATGGTGGAAAAAATTCTGCTGCGTTATCCCGGCATCAAGTCGGTGTGGGATTACGGCAAAGTGTTTGGCAATCCGTTCAAGGACAACTTCATCAACCTGTTCGGGCGCAAAGTCACGCTCGACCACATTGAGCACGATACTATCCGTGCCAAGGGCGTACACGACGACCCGCGCATACACATGGCGGTGAATTGCGCCTCCATAGGCTGCCCGATGTTGCGCGAGGAAGCATACCTTGCCGACAAACTCGAGGCGCAGCTCGAAGAACAGGTGGTGCGTTTTGTGTCGGACAAATCACGCAACCGCTACAACGCATCGAGCAATGCCCTGGAGGTATCCGAAATTTTCAAGTGGTATGCGGTAGATTTCACCAGCGGCCTGAAAGGCTTCAAGTCGCGCGAGCAGTTCTTTGCCAAATACGCGAATCTGCTCAGCAACACTGCCGAGCAGCAGAAAATCATCCGCGACGGCAAGGCGGAGATTAAGCATCTGGATTACGATTGGGCCCTGAATGCGGTGAACAAGTGAACAAGTGAACGAGTGAAGTAGTGAAAGGGGTACCCCGTTCACGCCTTCACCCGTTCACTCGTTCACGCCCCACGCGCCCATGCCCCTCTCCATCATCATCCCTTGCCTGAACGAAGCCGAAGGCATCGTGGATGCGCTCGCAGCACTGACGCCGTTACGCGCGCGCGGCGTGGAAATTGTGGTGGTGGATGGCGGCAGCGAGGATGCCAGCGCCACGCTGGCGCGTGCGCTCGCCGATCAGGTGATCGCCGCCAGCCGCGGCCGCAGCATGCAAATGAACGCCGGTGCGGCACAGGCGCGAGGCGATATACTGTTGTTTTTGCACGCGGATTGCCGTCTGCCTGCCAGCGCGGACCAGCTGATTATCGATGGCCTGAATCGCGCACAAAAGACCTGGGGAAGATTTGACGTAGAGCTGCGCGGGAAAAATCCATTGCTGCGCGTGGTGGGCACGCTGATGAATTGGCGCTCGCGCCTAACCGGCGTTTCAACCGGTGATCAAGGGCTGTTCGTGACGCGCTCGCTGTTTGCAGCGGTGGGCGGATTTCCGCAAATCGCACTGATGGAAGATGTCGCCCTCAGCAAACGCTTGACGCGTTATGGCGCGCCACTCAATCTGCGCCATCGCATGCGGGTGTCCGGCCGCCGTTGGGAAAAACACGGCGTGTTGCGCACGGTGTTGTTGATGTGGCAGTTGCGACTGCAGTACTGGCTGGGGGCAGACCCCGGCAAACTGGCGCGCGCCTATAAGCCCCATGCCCCTAAGCTGTGACGCTCTGACCATAGTTTTCGCCAAAGCGCCGCGTGCGGGTGAGGTGAAAACACGGCTGATTCCGCTGTTGGGTGCAGAAGGCGCCGCCACGCTGCATCGCCAGCTGGTGCAGCGCACGCTGGTCACCGCAACAGAGGCCGCGCTGGGCCCGGTGGAATTGCACGCAACCCACAGCGATGCTTTTTTGCAGGACCAAGCGCGCCGCTTTGGGGTGGCGCTGACGCCGCAGCGCGGAGAGGATTTGGGTAAGCGCCTGTACCAGGCCTTTGAGGATAGCCTGGCACGCCATGCGCGCGTGATAGTCATCGGTAGCGACTGCCCGGTGCTCACGGTGCAACATTTGCACGCGGGGGCAGCCGCACTGGCGTGCGGCAACGACGCCGTGCTGATCCCTGCCGAAGACGGCGGCTACGCGTTGCTCGGCCTCACCCGTTGTGACGAGCGGCTGTTCGAAAATGTCGCGTGGGGCAGCGACAGCGTGCTCGCCACCACGCGCGCGCGCCTCCAGTCACTCCACTGGCAGTGGCAGGAACTGGAAACGCTGTGGGATATTGATCGCCCGGAAGATTACCGCCGTTGGTGCGCAGAGGTCTTGCTCAATAAAAACCCGGCGCTAGCGTAAATTTCTTTTTATAAACAGAAAGTTACCCAGTGAACAGGAATTTGTCGTTGCAATTTGCCGGAACATGAGGAAAAATAGCGCCCTCCTTGCTCATAAAATCCTTGAAAATCAGTCCCTTAGATTATACTTACCGCTAATCCGGTAAGTGCCTTTTAGGGCGCATCCCTTGCATGTCTGACCTCTCCCACGTCGCCACCCTGGTGAAGCCTGGCAGCGCAGCCGCATCGCAGCTGCCCGTAGCCTGGTATTTCGATCCGCGGATATACGCGCTCGAAAAACGCCTGCTGTTTGACGCAGGCCCCAATTACGCCGGCCATGAATTACTGACACCCGCAAGCGGCGATTTTCACGCGCTGGCGTGGACCGGCGACGCTAAGGCGCTGGTGCGCACCCCCAACGGCGTGTCGCTCCTCAGCAACATCTGCCGCCACCGCCAAGCCGTGATGTTGCGCGGGCGTGGCCACACAAAAAACATCGTGTGCCCGCTGCATCGCTGGACCTACGGCCTTGACGGCAAGCTGCTGGGCGCACCGCATTTCCCGCACAACCCGTGCCTTGATCTGGCGCAAACGCCGCTGACAAACTGGAATGGCTTGTTGTTCGAAGGCCCGCGCGACGTGGCGCGCGACCTCGGCACACTCGGCGTGACGCGCGATCTGGATTTCAGCGGATTCATGTTTGACCGCGTGGAAATTGAAGAATACGCCTGCAACTGGAAAACCTTCATCGAGGTCTACCTTGAGGATTATCATGTAGAACCCTTTCATCCTGGCCTCTCTGGATTTGTGAACACCGCCGATTTGAAATGGGAATTTGGCGCCTGGCACAGCGTGCAAACTTGCGGCGTGAAGCATGATCTCGCCAGGCCCGGCAGCGCGGTTTACCGGCGCTGGCATGATCAGGTCCAGCGCCACAGTGGCGGCAAGACACCCGCGCACGGCGCGATCTGGCTCACTTATTTTCCGGGGCTGATGGTGGAGTGGTATCCGCACGTGCTGGTGGTGAGCAACATCATTGCGCGCGGGCCCGAAGCCTGCACCAGCGTGGTCGAGTTTTATTATCCCGAAGAGATAGTGTTGTTCGAACGCGAATTCATCGAAGCCGAACAAGCCGCCTATCGTGAAACCGCCGTCGAAGACCGCGAAATCTGCGAACGCATGACGGCAGGGCGCCGCGCCTTGTATCAGCGCGGGGTAAGCGATGCGGGACCGTATCAATCGCCACTGGAAGACGGCATGCAACACTTTCATGAGTTTCTGCGGCGTGAGATCGATCCGCATTTGGCAGGGCGGTAACGGCTTGGATTTGCGGCAAACGCTTGAATTATTTTCCACTAAGGCCACGCGATGAGTTTCACCACGCTAATTTCGGCTGCCGCACTCGCCGCGCATCAGGATGACCCCAACTGGATCATCTGCGACTGCCGTCACGATCTGGCGGACTACGAAGCCGGACGCCGTGCCTACGCGCAAGCGCACCTGCCCGGCGCACGCTTCCTGCATCTGGATGAAGACTTGTCCGGCCCCAAGACCGGCACCAATGGCCGTCACCCGTTGCCGCATCCCATTACGTTTACGCTGCGGCTGGCGGCGCTGGGTATCGACAATAGCAAACAGCTAGTCGCCTACGATGCGTCGAGCGGCGTGTACGCGTCGCGCCTGTGGTGGATGCTACGCTGGGTGGGACACAGCAACGTCGCCGTGCTCGACGGCGGCATCGACGCCTGGAACAGCGCCGGGCTGCCCCTCAACGCTGCGCTGCCCGCCATCCAACCGCTGCGCTACAACCCCAACCCGAATCCGCAACTGGCGGTGAGTGCAAACGACCTCGTAACGCAGGCGGTCAATCCCGGTGCCCAGGCACTGCACATCATCGACGCGCGCAGCGCCGACCGCTTTCGCGGAGAAAACGAAACACTGGATCCAGTGGCCGGGCATATTCCGGGCGCGGCAAATCGTTTCTTCAAAAACAATCTGGCCGACGACGGCTGCTTTAAACCAGCGCAAGTGCTGCAGCAGGAATTTGCGTCGCTGCTCAACGCACGCGCGCCGGCAAAAGTAGTGCATCAATGCGGCTCCGGCGTCACCGCCTGCCACAATCTGCTGGCGATGGAAATCGCAGGCCTGAAGGGTTCACGGCTCTATCCCGGGTCATGGAGCGAATGGATCAGCGACCGCACGCGTCCGCTGGCTACCGGCGCGCACTAACACCGCGCCCGTCATCGCGCATGCGCGGCTTACTCGCCGACGCGATTCTGCTGCTCCATTTTGCGTTCGTGCTGTTTGTGGTCGGGGGCCTGTTGCTGACGTGGCTCGGTGCCTGGCGCGGCTGGCGCTGGATACGCCGCCTGCGTTTTCGCGGCGCGCATCTGGCGGCCATTCTGTTCGTCGCCGGCGAAGCGCTGCTCGGCAGGGTGTGTCCGCTGACCGTATGGGAGGACGCACTGCGCGGCGCGACGCAGGAAAAAAGTTTCATCGCGCGCTGGGTGCATCAACTGATGTTTTTCGCGGCACCCGAATGGGTGTTCACAGTGCTGTATGTCGCGTTCGCGCTGGCGGTAGCAGCAACATGGTGGTGGGTGCCACCTGCTCGCAATCTGCACGCGCAAAAATAAAGGGTGCTAAACAACAATCAGCACCCGGTATTTTGTGCCCTAAAAAACCCCTGCCCGGTTAGCCCAGGGAATCCGCCCAGATGTTGCGCGCCCAGCCCCACGCGTACTGGCCTTCGAGTTCACTGGGCTTGGGGGACAAGCCGCCGGCGCCCTTGACCACCGCCATGGTTTTATCCGCCGCGCTGTAGGCATGGACCGACGCCACATGAATCACGTTCTTAGCGTCGACGAAGCTGTAGCAAGTGTTCATCATCATCGGCGCGGGGTTGAGCGGCTGGCCCTTGATCAGGGCGATGACCGCCGCCGCGCATACTTTCGCATGCTGATTCGCCATGCTGGCCGATTTGGGCATGGCGGCTGCTGCTAACGTGGAATCACCCAGCACATGCACGCCTTTGACTGCCGTGGACTCGCAACTCAGCCAGTCCACGCCGCACCAGCGGTTGTTGGCGGTAATCAAGCCCGCCTGCTGCGCAATGTCTCCCGCGCGCTGCGGCGGCACCACGTTAAGCACATCGCCTTTGACATCGCCGAACAGCAGCTTGATGGTCATGCCTTTCACATCGACATCGGCAATTTCGCTGTTGGGGCGGTAGTCGATCATGCCTTTGTAGAGGTTGTTCCACGCCGCTTTGAACAGGCCCGCCTTTGACACTACATCCGGATTGCTGTCGAGCACGATGATTTTTGATTTCGGTTTGGCACGCTTGAAGTAATCCGCCACCTGGCAGATCCGCTCATACGGCCCCGGCGGGCAGCGAAACGGCGCCAGCGGAATATGCAACACATACACCCCGCCATCGCGCATCGCTTCAAGCTGTTTGCGCAGCGCCAGCGTTTGTGGCCCGGCCTTCCACGCGTGCAAAACCTGCGCTTGCGCGGCGGCATGGTTAAGGCCCGGAATCGTGTCGTAATTAAAATCCACGCCGGGCGACACGATCAAGCGGTCATAGTTAAGCGTATTGCCGCCCGCCAGCCGCACGCTTTTCGCGACAGGATCGATCGCCACGGCATTGTCGCGCACCACCTTAACGCCGCGCTCAGAAAGCCCGCGGTAGTCGCGAGAAATGTCGTTAAGCGTGGTGTTGCCTGCCAGCACCAGATTACTGATCGGGCACGATACGAATCCCGCTTCCCGTTCGACCACGGTGACATCGATATCCGGTGACCACATCTTCACGTATTTCGCCGCGGTGCCACCGCCGATGCCAGCGCCGATCACCACCACGCGCCCGGCGCTGGCGCCGCCGGTGGTGGCGCACCCAGTTAGCGCCGTAGCGCCCGCCGCTGCCGTCCATTGCATGAATTCACGTCTGGATAGAGTCATGGCGTTCTCCTAATAGCCGCTACGCGCGGGCGCAGCTGCGGGCTTGAGGTTGGCGAAATAAGCGGCGATCAGCTCAAACTGCGCATCGGTGTAGCCCTTGGCGTGCTGATGCATGATGGTCGCAGGCCGCTTGCCGTCGCGAAAATCCCGCAGTTGCTGCACCATCACCTCCTTGTTTTGCCCGGCGATGCTCGGCGGCACACCGCCCGCGCTGCGGCCATCGGTACCGTGGCAGGTAAAACACGTTGCCGCCAGCGCGCGCGCGGCATGGGGGTCCTGCGCCTGCGCGGGCACCGCGCCCGCCACCAACAGGGCTGCGCATCCCGCAGCGAACCATCGAGCGTTCATAAGTCACTCCTTAGGCAATTTATCGCAGTCTAGTATACCAACGCCGGGGGGTATGCACAGAAGCAAATTGATCAACCCTTAAAGCAAAAACCCCGGACCAGCCGGGGTTTTTGCCTATGCCAAGGACGCCGTTAAACCACCGTCGCCTCGGGCTTTTTTTCCTCGGCAAACACCAACTTGACCTTCTCGCTGGCATCGATATCCACCGTCACCTTGCCGCCGCTAGCGAGCTTGCCGAACAGCAGCTCATCCGCCAGCGCGCTGCGTATGGTGTCCTGGATCAGCCGCGCCATCGGGCGCGCGCCCATCGCCGGGTCGAATCCTTTTTTCGCCAGGTAATCTTTCAATGGCTGAGTGAAGGTGATATCGACCTTTTTCTCGTGCAACTGGTCTTCCAGTTGCATCAGGAATTTATCCACCACACGCAGGATCACCTCGCGATCCAGTGCGGCAAACGAAATCATCGCATCCAGCCGGTTGCGGAACTCCGGTGTGAACATGCGCTTGATCTCGCCCATTTCGTCGCCCGCCTGTTTGGCCGGCGCGAACCCCATGCTGGTTTTTGACAACTCGGCGGCACCTGCGTTGGTGGTCATGATGATCACCACATTGCGAAAATCCGCCTTGCGTCCGTTGTTGTCGGTGAGCGTGCCGTGATCCATCACCTGCAGCAGGATATTAAAAATGTCGGGATGCGCTTTTTCGATTTCATCCAGCAGCAGCACCGAATAAGGTTGCTTGGTGATTTGCTCGGTCAGCAACCCGCCCTGATCAAATCCGACGTAGCCCGGCGGCGCGCCGATCAGGCGTGACACCGCGTGACGCTCCATGTATTCCGACATATCAAAACGAATCAACTCCACACCCATCACGTAGGCCAACTGACGCGCGACCTCGGTCTTGCCCACGCCGGTGGGGCCGGAGAACAAAAAGCTGCCAATGGGTTTTAACGGATTGCCCAGGCCACTGCGCGCCATTTTGATGGCCGTGGTCAACGCATCAATGGCCTTGTCCTGGCCAAACACCACCGACTTCAGATCGCGTCCCAGGGTCTTCAACGAATTGCGGTCGTCGTTGGACACGGTTTGCGGCGGTATGCGCGTGATCTTCGCCACCACTTCTTCAATCTCGTGTTTGGTGATGATTTTTTTCTGCTTCGATTTCGGCAGGATGCGCTGCGCGGCGCCGGCCTCGTCGATGACGTCGATCGCCTTGTCGGGCAAATGTCGGTCGTTGATAAAACGCGCCGCCAGCTCGGCTGCCGCGGTTAATGCAGCCGCCATGTATTTGACGCCGTGGTGCTCCTCGAAGCGCGACTTCAGGCCCTTCAGGATTTGCACGGTTTCTTCCACCGAGGGCTCCAGCACATCGATCTTCTGGAAGCGCCGTGACAGCGCGTGATCTTTTTCGAACACCCCGCGAAACTCGGTATAGGTGGTGGCGCCTATGCATTTCAACTGGCCGTTGGATAACGCCGGCTTCAACAGATTGGAGGCATCCAGCGTGCCGCCCGATGCCGCGCCCGCGCCAATCAGCGTGTGTATTTCGTCGATGAACAAAATCGCGCGTGGATTTTCCTGCAACTGCTTCAGCACCGCTTTCAGGCGTTGCTCAAAGTCACCGCGATACTTGGTACCCGCCAGCAATGCGCCCATGTCGAGCGCGTAGACCGTGCTTTTGAGCAGGATGTCGGGTACCGATTCCTCAACAATGCGCCGCGCCAAACCCTCGGCAATCGCCGTTTTTCCCACACCCGCTTCGCCCACCAACAGCGGATTATTCTTGCGGCGGCGGCACAATATCTGAATCGCGCGCTCCAATTCCTTGTCGCGCCCGATCAGGGGATCAATCTTGCCCTGCTGCGCCAGGCTGTTCAGATTCAGCGTGTAGTTTTCCAGCGCGCCGCCTGCGGCTGGCGTTTCCTGCTCGGTGTCGGATTCGGCTTCGGACTTGGCCGGCGCCGCCTGCGGTGTTTTGCTGATGCCGTGCGAAATAAAGTTCACTACGTCGAGCCGCGTGATGCCCTTTTGATTCAAAAAATAAACGGCGTGAGAATCTTTTTCGCCGAAAATCGCCACCAGCACATTGGCCCCGGTCACCTCTTTTTTGCCCGACGACTGCACGTGCAGAATGGCGCGCTGGATCACGCGCTGGAACCCGAGCGTGGGCTGGGTATCGACGTCTACACCCGCCAGTATCGGCGTATGTTCAGTCACAAAGTCCGCCAGCAGTTTGCGCAGATCATCGACATCGGCAGCACACGCCTTTAACACCGCGGAGGCCGACGGATTGTCCACCAGCGCCAGCAGCAAATGCTCGACGGTAATGAACTCGTGGCGCTTTTGGCGGGCCTCCATGAAGGCCATGTGCAGACTGACTTCCAGTTCCTGAGCGATCATCGGCGTCCCTTATTGTGAATAGCGGCTTCTGTAATCATGGTTGCAGGGTACATCAATTTTCTTCCATCATGCACTGTAACGGGTGTTGGTGCTGTTTGGCGTACGCGCGTACCTGATCCACCTTGGTCGACGCAACGTCCTTGGAATAAACGCCGCACACCCCCATACCCTCGCGGTGCACCTTCAGCATCACCGCCGTCGCCTTTTCCCGGTTCAGTGAGAAAAACTTTTGCAGCACGAGCACTACAAAATCCATCGGCGTGTAGTCGTCGTTCAGGATCATCACCTTGAACATCGGCGGCGGCTTGGTTTTTGCCCGCTGCGCCTCCAGTACCGTGTCATCGCGTTGTCTGCCTGCCATGGTTCAACATCACTCACTCTATACATCGGGCTCGCGGAACTGATTCCGCGCGTAAGCGTGTATTTTGGACGTAATTCCGGAAAATTCAAGTGTCGATAAGATAAAAGATTCGCGGTGTTGCTCTCATGTTATCGGCGATTTTGGTGTATGCTTTAATTCTGTCTGCGATGGTGACACGCCCTTGCAGCTTTGGTAACGATGATCACGCAGGTGAAAATGCATGTAATTGAAAGCGGGCCGCGGCCCGCTTGATCCAGGAAGGATGAAACATGGCGACGGGCACCGTGAGGTGGTTCAACGACTCCAAAGGCTACGGGTTCATCACGCCGGACGATCAAAGTGAAGCGCTTTTCGCCCCTTTCTCGGCCATTCAAATGAACGGGTTCAAAACGCTGAAGGTAGGCCAGACAGTCTCGTTCGAAGTCACACAAGGCCCCAAGGGCAAGCAAGCTGCAAACCTTCAGGCCGCGTAGCTTGTTCCAGAGCGGGGAGCTAGCCGTCCGTCCACACGTGTCGTTGCCATTCTGTAAACCCCAGCACGCGTTTAGGGTAAAGGGCTATTTTTTGCGTTTTGCGCGCCCTAACTCTTTCTCCCTTGCGTTAGCCGACCACAATACGAACGCCATTAAATTAGCGCACGCCCCCCGCCGCTGGGTTTACGCCGATTTATACGAACTACAATAAATGCGATAATCGCCGCGCTTAAACCCACGCGACGCGCCCAGGTAATACGCACCAACATCAACGAAGACGGAAACGGAGAATCATGACTGGCAACCTCGACCTTTTTAAAATCGCCAAAGAAGAACAAGACGGCGATTTATTCAAGCTGCTCGACAGCATCTACCCACGATCCAAAATTCAGCCGCGCGGCATTTCCGATGCCGTGATCTGGGAAGGCGGCAGCAACCACGGCGGCGTGCAGCCGGTGGCCCATGCGTTTACCGACATGTTCGCCTTGAACGGCACCTTGATGGCGCTCGATGTGCTCGGGCTGCCGTTCCTCGGCGTGCCGATGATGGCGCAGTTTCGCCACGACACCAAACTGAAATCGTTGGAGTGGTTCGGCAAACTGGATTACACCTGCCTGAAGTGGTCCACCGCAGGCGATTTCATGGTCAACGAAAACGGCAAAAAAGTAGTGGTGGCGGGAAAATCGGCCAACGCGCCGCTGCGCACCGCCGCCGGTGTGTATTGCAATGTGCGCCCGTACGGCCCGATTACCAGCGTGCGCTTTATGCCCGGCCTGCCGTATTCCCAGGACAGCAAGAAATTCACGGTCAGCCGCGATACCGGCAACATCCACTCCGAGATGAATACCCCGGGTGTGCGCATGGCGTATGCGGTGCGGCTATTCCTGAAAATGGTGCATGAAACCAAGCAAATCGGTCGCGTGGCTACCAAGCCGACACAGGCGCAGGAAGACGCTGTCAACGCCGGCATCGTGCGCTGGCTGTTGCAAGGCACCCAGTTCGAATTAAAGCGCCGTTACACCGTGGACGCCTACGAAGAACAAAAGGCAAACGTCGATGCAATCGTCGCCCTGCTGCCGAAGGATTTCAAAGCCGGCATGGAAAACTGGAGCGGCGAAATCAATGAGCACATTTCCGACACCAACTTTGGCCTGTTGCTGCATGACATGATCCGGCAACGCAAATCCATCGTCTACGCTACCGACCTCGACGGTGACCGCTTGACCGACCTGATGGCGGATGCACCCGAAGTATTGCGCAACTGGGGGCAAATGGTTCTCGATCACGCCAAGACCGGCGTGGACATGAAAAAAGTCTGGGCTGACATGGGCTTTACCATGAAGAGCGGTCACGACATGACCAGCGTGATGTACCGCATGGAAGGCGCGCCGATTTACGAACAGACACTCGGTTCAGCCGACGCCATGCTGCTGCGCCTGCTGGCGGGTGACGAAACCGTCGGTGGCGAGAAGCAACCGTACGATCCACGCATCCACTTCGTGCTGATTAACGAAGCGTACAAGGCGGCGAACCCAGGCAACAGCGAACTGGCAAACTGGCTGGATGCACAGTTGGCGACGTTCGATAAAGTGTTTGCTGGCAAGCGGCCGCGTTACATCGACGGTTACACGCAGTTGAAAGCGGCAATCAAGCCGTGGGGCAGCCAGTAATTCGGGTGCGCCAGCGGCCTTGCAATCAACGCCCGCAACTGCGGGCGTTGTTGTTTGGGCAGTGGGTGCGGCGATGACGCAACGCCTGCTGTTCAACAAACCCTACGGCGTGCTGTGCCAGTTTCGCGCGGTCAAAGGCAAATTGACGCTCAAGGACTTCATCCAGCAGCCGAACGTGCATGCCGCCGGCCGCCTGGATGCCGATAGCGAAGGGCTGTTGCTACTTACCGATGATGGCAGCGAGCAACATCGCATCACCGATCCGCGGCACAAATTGCCCAAAACCTACTACGTGCAGGTCGAAGGCACTCCCAATGAAGTCGCCCTGGCACAATTGCGCAAAGGCGTCGCGCTCAACGATGGCCTAACACGACCCGCCGCAGCGGATATAGTGGCACAGCCCGCATGGCTGTGGCCGCGCGACCCACCGGTACGCTTTCGTAAGCACATTCCCACCGCGTGGATAGCGCTCACCATCCGCGAAGGAAAAAACCGCCAGGTTCGGCGTATGACTGCGGCCGTGGGTTACCCGACTTTGCGGCTCATTCGTTACCGCATCGGCGGCTGGACATTGGATGGGCTCGCTGTGGGCATAGGGCTCGAAATTCAGTAATACAACCCGCCACAGCCGCCCCCAACATACGCGGCCAAACGCCATAGAGCAAAAACCCGGTGCTCATGACTCGTCGCAGGGTATTAAAATAATCCTACAACCGGTCATTATCTCGCAGCAATTTACATTGCAACACATTGATTTTAATTGTTTATTTAACATTTACCCATAATGTAATTATTTTTTATACCGAGTCAACCGCTGCTCCAACTCATTCGTTAGTGGCAAAGACCGAAAAAAAAATACGGTCGTTTGCGCAGTTAGCAATTCATCAACCACCCACGAGGAAAAAGCAAATGAAGAAGCTGTTTATTACCCTGATCACCGCGCTGTTTGCGGCCGCGACCGTAACCCCGGTCATCGCGCAGGACAAGAAAGACGCGCCGAAAGCGGAAGTAAAAGCCGATGCCAAAAAAGAAGACGGCAAGAAAGCTGACGCCAAAAAAGAAGACGGCAAGAAAGCTGACGGCAAGAAAGCTGACGACAAGAAAGCCGACGCCAAAAAATAAGACGGCAAGTAATACTCGCCGTTTTTCGTTGATAAAGGCAGGGTCGACAGACCCTGCCTTTTTTATTGGCCTGCACACACTGGCGGTAGAATAGCGGTATGCAAATCCTTCTCCCCCTGCGGCTCACCTCATGAGCGCCAGGAAAAAAATCGTCGTTGGCCTCTCTGGCGGCGTGGATTCCTCGGTTGCCGCGCTGCTGTTGAAGCAACAAGGTTACGAAGTTACCGGCCTGTTCATGAAAAACTGGGAAGACGACGACACCGATGATTATTGCTCGTCGCGCCAGGATCTGATTGATGCGGTGTCTGTCGCCGACAAAATGGGCGTCGATATCGAGTCGGTCAATTTTTCCGCTGAATACAAGGAACGCGTATTCAGCGAGTTCCTCTCGGAATACAAGGCCGGGCGCACACCGAATCCCGATGTGATGTGCAACGCCGAGATCAAGTTCAAGGCGTTTCTCGACCACGCCATGGCGATGGGCGCCGACTGCATAGCCACCGGGCATTATGCGCAGGTGCGCGAACGTGACGGACTGTTTCAACTGCTGCGCGCCGATGACGGTACCAAAGATCAAAGTTATTTTTTGTATCGGCTCAATCAGCAGCAGTTGTCGAAGACGCTGTTCCCGCTGGGCCATCTCACCAAAATCGAAGTACGTGACATCGCGCGCCGTGCAGGGCTGGCGACACACGATAAAAAGGATTCGACGGGTATCTGCTTCGTCGGCGAACGCCCGTTTCGTGAATTTCTGAATCGTTACATACCGGCGAACCCCGGCGATATCTGCACGCCCGATGGCGTGCGCGTGGGACGCCACAGTGGCTTGATGTTTTATACACTGGGGCAGCGCCAGGGGCTGGGCATAGGCGGCCGGCGTGAAAGCAACGGCGACGGCGACGCCTGGTATGTCGCCGAAAAAGATATGACCAACAATCGCCTGGTGGTGGTGCAGGGGCACGATCATGCGCTGTTGTTCGCGGATCGCCTCACTGCGGTTAATCTGAACTGGATCAGCGGCGCCACCCCGCACTGCGGTTGGGTGTATGGCGCAAAAACGCGCTACCGCCAGAAAGACGCGCCCTGCGTCATCGCCTCCGCCACCCAGCAAAGCTGTGCCATCGAATGCGCCGAACCGCAATGGGCGGTCACCCCCGGCCAGTCGGTAGTGGTGTACGAAAGCAATGTCTGTCTGGGCGGTGGCATCATCGAATCCACCACCCAATCCGCCGCCGCCACAGAAGCGATACGCCTGCGGCAGCAGTCGTGTTCTTGATAAGCTGCCCATAACGGGGGCATTACGCCGCATCGCGCTTGACGCTATTTCCCTCGCAGGAGTAGTCTTCGAGGGTTTTCTAACTGGAGAAATGCCATGAACGCGCCTGTCGAACAATTCATCCTCTTTCTGCAGCCGGGGTGAAGTTCCTGCCTCAGAGCGAAAGAGTTTCTTTCGAAAAAAAAGATTGACCACATCGTCATTGACATCCTGAACGATGCGGGTGGACGTGAAAAGCTGCTCGAACTTGGGCTGCGCAGCGTACCGGTAGTAGCGAAGGGCAAAAAATACGTATTCGGCCAAAAACTCGAAGACGTAGCGGAATTCGTCGGCCTCGAAGGCACCGGCCACACGCCGCTGCCGCCGGAGCAATTGGTGAAAAAGTGGGTGATCGCGCTGCGCGCGGCACAACGCTATGTGCGCCAGTTGCCCGATGACAAACTGCTGCAGGATGTGATTCCCAATCGTCCGCGGGAAATTCGCATCATGAGCCACCACATCTTCCGTATCTGCGAGGCGTTTCTCGACAGCACCATCAACGGCACGGATTACGCCGTGGGCCATGCCAACGTAGTGCCCGCGGAGGGCACCTGCATGACGGGCAACGACATCGCGCAGTATGGTGAAGGTGTGATCCAGCGCCTGGAGCAATGGTGGGCGAGCCTGGCGGATAAAACCCTGAGCGCCGAAATCGGCACCTACTACGGCCCGCAGCCGCTGCACGTGGTGTTTGAGCGCTCAACCTGGCATTCGGCACAACACGCGCGCCAGTTGATACATGTACTCGAACGCAACGGCATCGAACCCCATCAGCGCCTCACCACCGAGGACCTCGCTGGATTGCCATTACCGGAGCGGCTGTTTGAATAGGCTTGCGCTCTACTGTTGACAAAAAAGCCGCGCGGGTCGCGGCTTTTTTGCGCCTAACACGCACGCTTTGGATTGCGCTAAAATTGCCGCCCGTTCGTATTGCACCTTTCGTACTGCCCACCGCCACTCAGTCATGCTTGCACCACGTAGCAACGCCGTTGTCAGCGGCCCGCAACCTTCGCCCTCATGGTGAATCCGCACCCAGTCGCGCGTCGCGCGCTGCCTTCGGTTGACCGGCTGCTGAGCAGCAGCGCGGTTGCCCCGCTGATCGCGCGCTTTGGCCGCGCGCTCACCACCGACGCCATCCGCGCATTGCTGCAGGCGCAGCGCGAGCAACTCGTGCACAACGCCCATGCATTTGAATTCGACGAGCCGCGTTTCATTGCGGCCTGCAACAGCGAACTCGCCCGCCAGACGCAGCCGTCGCTGCGCCCGGTTTTCAATCTCACCGGCACCGTACTGCACACCAATCTTGGCCGCGCGCTGATGCCGCAAGCAGTGGCCGACGCAGTAATGACCGCGATGACGCGCCCGGTTAATCTCGAATTCGATGTCGGCGGTGGCGCACGCGGCGAACGCGATACGCACGTTGAAAAATGGCTCACTAAACTTGCTGGCGGCGACGGCGCGGTGGTGGTCAACAACAATGCCGCGGCGGTTTATCTCACCTTGAACACGCTGGGCGCCTCACGTACCAAAAGAGAAGTCATCGTGTCACGCGGCGAGCTGATCGAAATCGGCGGCGCCTTCCGCATCCCCGACATCATGAAACGCGCGGGCGTAAAACTGGTTGAGGTGGGCACCACCAACCGCACGCACCTGAAGGATTTCGCCGAAGCCATCACCCCGCGCACCGCAGCCCTCATGAAGGTGCATACCAGCAATTACGTGGTGCAGGGTTTCACTGCCTGCGCACCCGAAGCTGAACTCGCAGCACTGGCACACCAGCACGGCATCCCCTACATCGTCGATCTGGGCAGCGGCATGCTGGTGAATCTCGAAGACTACGGCCTGCCGCACGAGCCCACGCCGCGCGAGGCGCTGGCGAACGGCGCTGATCTGGTCACCTTCAGCGGCGACAAATTGCTGGGCGGCCCGCAAGCCGGATTAATCGTCGGCCAAAAAGAGCTGATCGCGCGCATACGCAAAAACCCGATGAAGCGCGCCTTGCGCGTGGACAAAATGACGCTCGCCGCACTCGATGCACTGCTGCGCATTTATACCAACCCGGACCAGCTGCGTGAGGAGGTGACCACGATCCGCCTGCTCACCCGCACGCGTGCCGACATACGCGTACAGGCCGAGCGCGTGCTGCCGCAGGTGCAGGCCGCGCTGGGCGCCCATGCGCAAGCCTCCATAGTCGATACCGGCAGCCAGATCGGCAGCGGTTCATTGCCTGTAGACTCACTGCCCAGCGCCGGCATCGCCATCAGCCCTGCCGGCAAAAGCAAAAGCTCATTCGCAGACAAGCTAGCGCTCGCGTTTCGCGCACTGCCGGTGCCGGTGATCGGCCACATCAAGGAGGGTGCGTTCGTGCTTGACCTGCGTTGCCTTGATCACGAGGATGAATTTGTGGCGCAGCTAGTTGGACTACAGATCACACCCTGAACCGCAAACACGCAAAGAATGTCAAACACTCATAACTATATGTTTTTATTGAAATGATAGTAGCCACTGCTGGCCATATCGATCACGGCAAGACGCTGCTGGTGAAAACCCTCACCGGCGTGGACACCGATCGCCTGCCCGAAGAAAAAGCGCGCGGTATTTCGATAGATCTTGGCTTCGCCTACCTGCCGCTGCCCAACGGTGAGTTGATCGGCTTTGTCGATGTGCCCGGCCACGAACGCTTTGTGCGCAATATGCTTGCCGGCGTATGCGGCATAGACTACGCGCTGCTGGTGGTGGCGGCGGATGACGGCGTGATGCCGCAGACGCTGGAACATCTGAACATTCTGAACCTGCTGCATATTCAGCGCGGTGCGGTAGTCGTCACCAAGATCGATCGCGTGGATGAAGCGCGTGTCAAGCAAGTGGGCGAAAACGTTTCCGCACTGTTGTCGGCGACGCAGCTTGCCGGCGCTAAAGTGATGCCGGTGTCCGCGGTCAGCGGCGCGGGTATGAGCGAACTGCGCGAGATGCTCAAACGCGAGGCCGCGGCATCCGCCTCGCGCACCAGCGCCGATCAGCATTTCCGTTACGCCGCCGACCGCGCGTTCACCGTGGCAGGCAGCGGCACGGTGGTCACCGGAACGGTGTTCAATGGCAAGGTAGCACCCGGTGACAAGCTGGTGATTTCGCCCGCCGGCAACGAGGTGCGCGTGCGCGGCATCCAGATTCAGGGCAAGGCTGCGCAGCAGGCGCTCGCCGGTCAGCGCTGCGCGCTGAACCTTACCGGAACCGACCTCGAAGCGGTGAGCCGCGGCGATTGGGTGCTGGCGCCGGCGATACATCACCCGACGCAGCGTATTGCCGGGCGTGTCAGCGTGCTGGCGAGCGAAACGCAGGCACTCAAGCACTGGACGCCCGTGCATTTGCATCTCGCCACGGCCGATGTCACCGCACGTGTCGCGATACGCCGCGGTGCAAGCATCGCGCCAGGCGCATCAGCGATGGTGCAGTTGCAACTCGACAAGCCGGTGGGTGCGCTGCACGGCGACCGCTTTATCCTGCGTGATCAATCCGCCACGCGCACTCTCGGCGGCGGCGTGGTGCTGGACCCGTTTGTGACTGCGCAGCGACGCAGCAAAGAAGCACGCGAGGCCGAGTTGGCGGCGCTGGAGCAGGCCACGCCGCAAGCCACGCTCGAGGCGTTGCTAAAACTCGGCCAGCCGGTTGATGTGCAGCGCTTTGAAACGCTGTTCAACATGCCCGCGCTGCAAGCCGCCGTGCTCTACGAAAAATCCGGCCTCGCACTGTGGGGTAAAGACACCCGCGTGGCCATCCCGCGCGCGCGCAGCACCCAGATCACCGATGCCATAGCGCCGCACTTGCAGGCCTTTCACCGGGCGCAACCGCAGGCCGCCGGCGAAGAAACCGAAACGCTGCGCAAGCAGCTTGCACCCGAGTTATCGGCAGACGCTTTCGGCGCCATGCTGCGCCTGCTGGCCGACGCGCGCAAAATCGAAACCAGCGGCTCCATAGCGCGCCTGCCCGCGCACAGCACCACCGCCAACAGCGCTGACGAAACGATGTGGCAAATCGTCAAACCCGCACTTGAAGCTGCGGGATTCAACGCGCCGCAGATCAAGGACCTGGCGCTGCAACTGAAACTGAAGGAAACCCTGGTCAAGGATTTCCTTTATCGCAAAGCCAAGAGTCACGAAATTTATCGCGTGACGGCGGATCGCTTCTACACCAAAGGCACGCTGGCAAAACTCGCCGCCACCGCGCAGGCCACCGCGCAGGCGCAAGCCACCGGCATTTTCACCGCCGCGCAGTACCGCGACTGGAGCGGTGTCGGCCGCGGTCTCGCCATCGAGATACTTGAATTCATGGATACGCTGGGCGTAACGCAACGCATCGGCGACACGCGCAAGATGCGCAAGGATTTCGTGCCCATCCTCGGCGCGGCAGACATTCCCGCCAAGCCGTTGCTCGCAGCGCCACGGCCCGCGCAATTGGCGCCCGCATCCAGCAAACCGGCACATCAACAACGCCGCCCCAACCCTACTTACCGCAGATAATTTACCGACAACAAGGAACAGTAATGGCAGCGAACTATGACGTCATCGTGATCGGCGAAGGTGTAGCCGGATTGACCGCAGCGGGCGAGCTTGCCCGTGCGGGCCTCAAAGTGGCGACGCTCGAAGCGCAACTCTTTGGCGGACTGGTACTCAACATCAATGAACTCGACCCGGTGCCGGCAGGCGGCGCCAGCAGCGGCGCGGAATACGCGTCGTCGCTGGTGGAAGCCGCCGCCAACGCGGGCGTGACCAGCATTGCGGATCCCGTGAGCAGCATGGAAGCCGTGGCCGGCATGCATAAGGTAGTCACCGGCGGCGGCGCGCATACGGCTAGAGTCGTAGTCGTCGCGTCAGGTGCGCGCTTAAAAAAACTCGCGGTGCCCGGCGCAAGCGAATTCGAAGGCAAAGGTGTATCGCAGTGCGCGGACTGCGACGGCCCCATGTATCAAAATGAAACCGTAGTCGTCGTCGGCGGCGGCGATTCGGCGTTGCAAGAAGCGCTGGTGTTATCCCAATACTGCGGGGAAGTGCGGCTGGTGCATCGCGGCGCCGCGTTCAGCGCACGCGACCATTTCCAACAGAGCGTTAATGCCGCGCCAAAAATTATCACGATTTTCAATGCAGAGGTGACCGCCGTCGGCGGCGGGCAGATGGTTGAAAAAGTGCAAATCAGGCACGCCGATGGCCGCAGCGAGGACATCGCGTGCGCAGGATTGTTTGCCTACATCGGACTCGAACCCAACGTGGATTTCCTGCCGGCAGCGATCCAGCGCGACGCCAACGGTTATGTCGCCACCAATGACCAACTGGAAACCGCAATGCCGGGCGTGTGGGCGGTAGGCGCGGTGCGCAGCGGCTGTGGCGGCGAACTGGATGATGTGATTGCGGATGCCAGCAAAGCGGCTGCCGAGGTTCTGGTGCGTCTGGCGTGATGAATGGCTGCACCGCTGTGATGGCTTAGCCAGTACAATTGCCTTGCCGCAGCTAGTGACATGTAACATGTACTAAGGAAGGGAATCGCTCCCGGTGGGGCGGCCGGACTTCAAACCCGGTAGGAGCTGTTAACAGTTCTATGTGGGTTCGACTCCCACTCTCTTCCGCCACTTATTCAGTAATACTCGCGGCGGGTGTTGCGGCTGGCCCCCGACGCGCTATCCCCCGACGCACAATCCCTTAGCGCGTGCCGGTCGTACCGGACGTACTATCCTTTTGTGCAGCCGCCGCCGCTATACCGGCGGCGATGGCCCCCGCTATGCCCAACGCGGCCGGTAACGTGATTCCGCCTTTGGCACCGGCAGCGGCTAACGCCGCGCCTGCGGCCGCGCTGTCAACCAGAATCACCAGTCCCGCCAATTCGCTGAAGGTGGCTGCGATGGATACCGGTAACGCAGAAAACGGTAGCGTAATCCCCAGCGCAGTTTCACTCGCCACTATCCCTGCTGCGCCAGCGCCGAAGGTCGCCGTGCCCGCGGCATTCACCACCTCAACCGCACCATGCAGCACCCGCAAATACACCGGGTTAACCACTGCAACCATGAAGTCCGTGCCCTGGATGCGCAGGGTCGCTGTCGCAGTACGCAAGGAATAGGCCCCGGGCGTTCGTCGTGTCTGCGCCCCGACTACTGAGCGTAAGGCACCTTTGATCAGCACAAAACCAAACTTGTCCTTGGCTGGCTGATCTTTCACGAACGCATATGCCGCCACCTGGAATTCACTGTTTTCATGTAATACCAACACCTGTCCGTCATCAAAACGAACCACCGCGCGGCTCTTGGGACCCGTGATGAGCGTGGTGCCTGCGGCAATGCGCTGCTTGACGGCAACAGCTGTAGCCGACGTTGCGGCAGCACCCGCCCTCACCTGCCCTTGCGCTGACTCGATCACCCCCGCGGCAAACCCAGCTGGCGATGACATCAGCGCAACACTAAGCGCTAGCAGACGTACCCATGTTTGCATCATTGCTGTCCGGTTAACGGACAAGACGGGACAGCTGGTGTTCGCGCAACTGATCGCGCGGCGGCGACGACGATGCTGCCGTCGAGCACCTCGGCACCCGCGATCTCCCCGGCCGTCGTACCCCAGCTTGCGCTCGGAAATGCGCTGCAACCCAGACCAGGGCCAACAGCAGCAGCGCGAACGGGCAGATCAGCGTATCGAGGCGGTACGCTAGGACGCGCCGCGCCATTACGGCGGCGGACGACGGCATTCCATTTTCCGACATGGCAACTCCCGTGCGCATCTGTACCTAGTGCAGTCACCACGACTGCGCACAGGCGCACCTCAGCATCCGGCAGAATTGGGGCCGGTGGCATCAGCGGACCCCCGCATAGGCTTGGCGGTTGGTATCCGAACGAAGAGTGGCCGAAAATCGTGGAGCGATCTGCGATCTCGGCGATCTCGGCGATCTTAAGGCTACTGCCTAGCAGCCTGTCGGACACAACATCGGCAAGCAAATAAATAAGCGCTCGGCGCGCTGTTTTTCAGGAAATTGAAACATTACTGAGTCGATAGAAGGCGTTTTTATAGTGAATTTCTCTACTGCAGACGCAAGATGGCCATGCGTTT
>CAMDRT010000011.1 GCA_945906815.1 Bordetella parapertussis | reverse complement strand
TTGAAGGCTTGAACAACAAAATTCGCGTCATCCAACGTCGTGCATACGGACTACGCGATGAGGAATATCTGCGACTGAAAATACTCACTTGCATGTTGCCAGTGCTCTAAAATGCCCCAAATTCGCCCACACTCTTACGCGAAGACCCGGTTATGCCAAAGGCGCCTTCACCGGCGCCGATACGGCGCGTGCTGGCTATTTCGAGGACGCGCACGATTCAACCCTGATACTGGATGAAATCGGCGAGCTGCCGCTGGATTTGCAGGCAAAACTTCTGCGCGTGCTGGAAAACGGCGAGTACCAGCGCGTCGGTGAAACGCACAACCGCACTTCCACTGCCCGCGTGGTCGCTGCCACCAATCGCGATCTGAAGCAGGAAATCCGCGGCGGGCGCTTTCGCGCCGATCTGTATCACCGGCTGTCGGTATTCACCATCGAGGTGCCCGCGCTGCGCGATCTGGGCGATGACCGGCTGTTGCTGCTCGACCATTTCCGCGCGTTCTACGCATCACAATCTGGCGTGCAACCGTTCACGCTGAACGCGCGCGCACTCGCCCTGTGGCTCGACTACAGCTTTACCGGCAATGTGCGCGAGCTGCGCAACATCGTGATACGCCTTGCCACCAAGAGCGCCGGGCACACCGTGGACGAACAGCAGTTGCGCGCCGAACTCGACGCCGATGCCGTACTCGATGCCACAGCCGGCGCGCACCTACCCACCGACACCGCCGCGCTCGCCACCAGCGCGCGGCGTCAGTTGCAATCCGCGCGCACTTTCAATCTCGATGACACACTGGCCACCTGGGAACGCGGCTATGTCCAAGCCGCGCTGGAACTCACGCACGGCAACCTCGCGCGCGCGGCAAAAATGCTCGGCGTGAATCGCACCACGCTCTACAGCCGGATGCAAAATTATGCGCTGGCGGGCATGGAAAATTCAGAAAAACAATAAGCCATGTATTACGAATATTTCGGACTCACCCAGGCGCCGTTTCGGATTACCCCGAACACCGATTTTTTCTTTGGCGGGGGCAATCGCGGCCCCATCCTCGAAGCCTTGATTTATGCAGTAACGCATGGCGAAGGCATCATCAAAGTCAGCGGCGAAGTGGGCAGCGGCAAAACCATGTTGTGCAATATGCTGATGACGCGATTGCCGGAAAACGTGGAAACCGTGTATCTCGCCAATCCCAACGTGTCGCCCGACGAAATCCTGCATGCGATAGCGTTTGAGCTGCAACTGAATAGCGACCGCCGGGCCACCCATCTTGAGGTGATGCAGGCACTGCAGGAGTACCTGCTCAAGCGTCACGGCGAAGGCAAACGCGTGGTGATGTTTGTCGAAGAGTCCCAGGGTATGCCGCTGGCGACACTGGAGGAAATCCGCCTGCTCTCCAATCTGGAAACGCGCACCGACAAGCTGCTGCAAATCGTACTCTTCGGCCAGCCCGAACTCGATGACAACCTACGCCAGCAAAACATCCGTCAATTGCGCGAACGCATTACCCACAGTTTTGGTCTGGCACCGCTTAACACCAACGATGTGCACGAATATCTGATGTTTCGCCTGCGCGCGGCAGGCTACCACGGCCCGGATGTGTTCACCGGCAAAATCGTGAAGATGATCGCGCGCGCCTCCGGCGGACTCACCCGCCGTGTCAATCTGATCGCCGACAAGGCGCTGCTCGCCGCCTTCTCGGAGAACACCCATACTCTTAAGCCCCGCCATATCGAAGCCGCGCTGCGCGATAGTGAATTTAGCCATATCGCGGTGCGCGCCACCCCCGCACTGCGCTACGGCTGGGTCGTGGCCGCACTCGGCGGCATGGCACTGGGCGTGGCAGGCTACGCCTGGTTTTTACAGCAGGGCGTGCCGCCGCGCGCTGCGTCTGCACCCGTTGCACCAGCGGCGGCCGTGTCCCTCCCCGCAGTGGCCACAGCGCTGGCCGCGGAAAAAATCAGCAGTGACATCCTGACGCGGCGGATGGCGGCAACGGCGCCATGGCTGGCGCGCCAGAGCGACAACGCCTGGACGCTGCAAATCGCTTCCACCACCTCCCAGCAGGACCTTAGAAATCATCTTACATTTCTGACCGGCTCCATTGATATAAATGACATTTATGTGTATCGTGCCGTGGAGACTGCGGATCAAAAAGCGGCGCAGCTTCCGGTGTTAGCGGTGCTCTACGGCACCTACGACAGCCGGGCGGCGGCGGAGAAAAAAATGGCGGAGCTGCCAGCGCATCTGAAATCGAACCGGCCTTTGCCGCGTACCGTGCAAAGTATCCGCACCGATAACAGGTGATCCGGTCATCGCCGCGCGCACCAGAAGGAGCACTATGCACGCCACGCTGGCCTCGGTGTACGCCTCTGGCATAACTGGCATAACCGGCATGACGCTCGCACAGCGGTGTGCAAGTGTCGCGGCGACGGCGTTTGCCTTCTGTGCGCGTCCCGCTGCAACGGGCGCGCTGACGGCCACCCTGGTGGTCTTGCTCGCTGCCGCGGGTTGCGCAGTGCCCAGGGCGCCGAGCGTGCCGCCGTCGCGGGGCCACATCACCGTACCCGCGCCCGCGGACGCCACCACCACCGCCGATATCCCGCCACCGGTGCGCCTCAGCACCTTCGTGCCGCCGCCACGGCCCGCGTTAAAACCGCAAACCTACAGCGTGGTGGTCAACGAAGTGCCGGTGAAAGAACTGCTGCTGGCGTTGTCGCGCGACACCCGCCAGAACATCGACATACATGCCGGCATCACCGGTCTGGTCAGCCTCAACGCGATCAACGAAACCCTGCCCGCGATCCTCGAACGCATCGCCAAGCAGGTCAATCTGCGCTACCGCTTCGAGGGCAACACGATCATCGTGTCGATCGACCATCCCCATGTGAAAACCTACCGCGTGAACTATGTCAATGCCACGCGTACTATCACGTCGACCATCAACGTGACGGGGGAAGTCGGCGGCGCAGGCACCGCAGGTAGCAGCAGCGGCTCGAAAACGGAAGTGGTCAGCAAGTCAAACAACGATTTTTGGGAACAACTCAAAGACAATATTCAGGCGATCTTGATCGCCACTCGCCGGGTCTATGCCACCGAACAGCAAAAAGCTGAATTCGCCCAGGAACGGGATGAAGCCCGAAAAATGACCGAGGCGGTATCGCGTGCCGGAGCGGGTGCCAGCGAACTGGCAAAGCAGCAGGCCGCCACCACCCCCAAACCCCCGGCAACTCTGCAGTCCACCGACGTCGGCAAGGACGTCATCGTCAATCCCATCAGTGGCACGGTTACCGTGCTCGCAACCGAACAGCAGCATCAATTAATTCAGCAGCATCTGGACAGCATCACCAGTGCGGTGCAAAGGCAGGTGTTAATCGAAGCGACCATCGTCGAGGTGCAGTTGTCCGAAGCCTACCAGGGCGGCATCGATTGGAGCCGGCTCGCGATCAGCGGCGGCCTCACGCTGACCCAGGCGCTGCTCGGCGGTTTTGGTGCGGCCACGGTGGCAGCAGGCGCGACCGCCGGCAACGCCATCACCGTGGGCTACACCAATCCGAATTCTAGGGTCGGCAACATCGGCCTCACCGTGCGTCTGTTGCAGGAGTTCGGCAACACCCGGGTACTTTCCAGTCCCAAGCTGATGACGCTCAACAACCAGACCGCGTTGTTGAAAGTGGTCGAAAATATTGTTTACTTTGAGGTGGTTAGCACAGCAGCCACGGTATCTGCCGGGGTGGTTACCGCGGGCGCCACCAACACCACGCCAAAAACAGTTGCGGTGGGCATGGTGATGGGCGTCACTCCGCAAATAGCCGACGACGGACGCGTTTCTCTCAATATCCGTCCGACCATCTCACGCGTGAGCCGATTCGTCACCGACCCCAATCCAAACCTGGTGGCGGTTAAAAACCTTGTGCCGGAAATCCAGGTGCGCGAAATGGAATCCATGCTGCAGGTCGGCAGCGGACAGACGGTGATACTCGGCGGACTGATGCAGGACGACGTAAAGTTCAAACGCGAACAGTTGCCCGGCGCTGATCAGATGGGCACGGCAGGCGATCTGGTGCGCTTTCGCAACGAAAGCGCGACCAAAACCGAACTGGTGATTTTCCTGCGCCCCACGGTAGTGACCAACCCTAGCCTCGACAGCGAAGCGTTGAAATTCTTCCAGCGTTACCTGCCGCAGGCCGACGCCGCAGGATCACCGCAGGCGCCCTCGTCAGCGGCAGCGGATGGCGCCAGCCGATGAGTCTGCTGCTGAATGCCCTGGAAAAGGCCGCGCAGGACCGGGAAAAGACACCCGCCTCGCCGCAATCCGCCGCGAGCGGACTGGCACTGGAAGCGGTCGAACTCAAACCCGTCAAGCCCGCTGAAGACACCTCGCGTGTGCCGCTGCCTGTGGGCCGCAATCGCGCTACCGCCGCGCCGTCGTCGGTGCCAGCGCCCGCCGCTAAAAGCAGCGCGCTTAGCGGCGCTCAGGCACACGCGGCCACGGTGTTGAGCGCGCAGCCGAGCAACGCCGGCGGCGCCGCAGTATGGCTGCGTGCGCATGCCGTTTATGTCATGGGCGGACTTGCCGTAGTGTGTCTGCTGCTCTACGGCGGCTACGTTTATGTGCAAATCGCCCACCCCGGACTGTTGCAAAAATCGCCACCACGTCCGCCAGTGGTAGTGGCTGCGCCAGCGGCCACCGCGCCGGAGGCCGCGACGGCAGGCGCTTTACCGCCACCGGTTCCCGGCTTGTCCACAGCCGGCGCGCAAGCTACTGACGCCTCGCTCACGCCTACCGGTGCGCGCAGCGCAGCACCTGGCCAACCTGGCGCCGCACCAGCCGTGACAGGCGTGGCCGCAGCCACCAAGGAAATTTCCGGCAGCGTGCCGCCCCAGCGCTCGCAGCCCGCGCCAACGGCGACGCAGGCGGCAGCGCCAACGGCGCCAGCCGACCCCACGCAAGCCCGCATCGCGATTAGCCGCGGTGACAGCGAAGTGGCGCATATCAGCGGCATGGTCAGCACGGCTTACGCTGCACTCGACATAGGCGCCTTTGATACTGCGCAACGGGTGTATGAACTGGTAATACGCAGCGAACCCGCCAACGTGGACGCGCTGCTCGGATTGGCGTCCATCGCGCAGCACCAGAATCGCGCCGAGGACGCACAGCGCTATTTCATGACCATACTGGCGGTCGAGCCACGCAATGCGCAGGCACAATCCGCGCTACTGGCGCTGATCAGTCGCGCGGATCCGCAGGCGGCGGAAACACGCCTGAAACAATTACTGGCACGCGAGCCTACGCCGTCGCTGTATTTCAATCTTGGCAACGTCTACGCGGATCAGGCATTGTGGGCGCAGGCGCAGCAATCTTACTTTCAGGCGCATCATCTGCAGCCGCGCAACCCGGATTACGCCTACAACCTTGCAGTGAGCCTCGAACATCTGGGCCAGCACAAACTCGCGCTGGAGTATTACCGCAAGGCGGTGCTACTGCTGTCCGCCAGAGGCCGCGCGAATTTTGATGAGGTGCGCGCGCAGGCACGTATCACGCAACTCGCCGCGCGCTTCAAATAACACGCATGGCTGAACAACGCAAGCGCGTACGGTTGGGTGACCTGCTGGTGCAAAAGGGTTTACTCAGCGCCGACCAACTGACTATTCTGCTGGCGGAGCAGCGTAACTCCAATATCCCGCTGGGGCGTCTGGTGGTGCGCCTCGGATTTGCCAGCGAAAACGCGGTGCGCGACGCGATGGCGCACACCGTCGGCCAGGAAACCATCGACCTGTCACTGGTGGTCGCCGACGGCGACGCCCTGCAGATGGTGTCGCAAGATTTTGCACGGCGCCATCAGGTGCTGCCGACCGCCTATTCCGCCGCGGATGCCACGCTTACCGTCGCCACCACCGAGACCTTCAATGTGGTGGTCATGGATCAATTGCGCGCGGCGGTCGGCGCGGGTATCGAAATCCGCACGCAGATCGCGGCGGAAGCGCAGGTCGAGGAGTACATCGACCGTTTCTACGGCTATGAGTTGAGCGTCGATGGCATTCTGAAAGAGATTGAAACCGGCGAAATCGACTACGAAAGCCTGCGCATGGGCGGCGACGAGTATACGCAGCCGATGGTGCGCCTGGTCAACGCGCTGCTGGTGGATGCGGTGAAGCGCGGTGCTTCCGACATCCACTTCGAGCCGGAGTATGCCTTTTTGCGCATTCGCTTTCGCATCGACGGTGTACTGGAAACCGTGCGCAGCCTGCACAAGACGTATTCCTCCGGCATCACCGTGCGCATCAAGGTGGTGAGCGGCATGAATATCGCTGAGACGCGCGCGCCGCAGGACGGACGCCTGTCGCTCAACTTAAGCGGCCGCCAGGTGGATTTCCGGGTGTCAACGCAGCCGACAATTTACGGTGAAAACATCGTGCTGCGCGTGCTCGATCGCGAAAAATCGATCATCAGTCTCAGCCACATGGCCTTGCCCGAAGACACCCTCGAAAAGCTCAAGCTGCTGCTGGCGCGGCCCGAAGGCATTTTGATCGTCACCGGCCCCACCGGCAGCGGCAAGACCACCACGCTGTATTCGCTGCTGACACAGGTGAACGACGAAACCGTCAACATCATGACGCTGGAAGACCCAGTAGAGTATCCGCTGAATCTGATGCGCCAATCCTCGGTCAATGAAGCCGCGAAAATGGACTTCGCCAACGGCATACGCTCCATCATGCGCCAGGATCCAGACATCATTCTGGTGGGCGAGATGCGCGACAAGGAAACCTCCGAGATGGCGTTTCGCGCCGCGATGACCGGTCACCAGGTGTTCACCACACTGCATACCAACTCGGCGCTGGGTACGTTTCCGCGCTTGCTGGATCTGGGCGTGCAACCCGGCATCATGGCCGGCAACATCATCGGCATCATTGCGCAGCGGCTGGTGCGCACCTTGTGCAAGCAGTGCAAGGTGCCGCATGCGCCCTCGGACGCGGAGCGCTATGCACTGCGGATCGCTGCGGATGTGCCCACACAAATTTACCAAGCGGTGGGCTGCAAAGCGTGTGGCGGCAAGGGCTATCGCGGCCGCACCCCGATCATGGAATTGCTGGTGATGGATGGCGATCTTGACGAACTGGTGCAACGCGGTGCCACTGCCCGTGAGCTCAATATTGCGGCAAAACGCAAGGGATTTTTGACGCTGGCCGATGCCGGCATCCGCCGCGTGCTCGAAGGCGTATCCACGCTGAGCGAAGTGTCGCGCGAAGTGGATCTCACGGTGCGGCCGGCTTAAGCCTGCAGCCCCTCTTGGCGTGCCGCCGCTAAATGCCCTCCTACCGTTACAAGGCAGTCGAAAAATCCGGACGCCAGGCGCTGGGCGGCATGGAAGCCGTCAACGAAGTCGATCTCGAGCTGCGCTTAAAGCGCATGGGCCTGGATCTGATCACCGCCGCCGAGGTAGATCGGCAAAGCGCGGTCGGCAGCCAAAAAATCACGCGCCAGGATATGATCAATTTTTGCTTCGACATGGAGCAAATGAATCGCGCGGGCATCCCCATCATCGATGGCCTGCGCGACCTGCGCGACACGCTGGACAACAAGCGCTTTCGCGAAGTGTTGACAGTCATGGCCGAAGACATGAACAGCGGCAAGAACCTCTCGCAGTGCATGGCGGAGCAACCCGAAACCTTCGACAAGGTGTTTGTCAGCCTGGTCAAGGCCGGCGAACAGACGGGACGCGTTTCCGATGTCTACAAAAATCTCGCGGATTCCCTGAAATGGCAGGACGAGCTGGTCGGGCAGACCAAGAAGCTGCTGATCTATCCGTCGATGGTGCTGGTGGTGGTGGCCGGGGTGATCGTGTTTTTGCTCACCTTTCTGGTGCCGCAGGTGACCACGCTGCTCAAAACCATGAACGTGGCGCTGCCGCTTCAGACGGTGATTCTGATTGGCGCTTCCAACGCTTTGAAGAGCTGGTGGCCGCTGTTGCTTGCGGCACCAACCGTTGCCGCCGTCGCGGTGCTGCTGACACTGCGCCGCAGCACGCGCGCCGCCTATCTGTGGGATTACGCGAAACTGCGTATCCCGGTGATCGGCCCCATCATGCAAAAAATCATACTAGCGCGTTTCGCGAATTTTTTCGCCCTCATGTATGAGTCGGGCATCACCGTGCTGGATGCGCTGAAAACCAGCGAAGAAATCGCGGGCAACCGCTACATCGCAGATGGCCTCGCGCGCGCAGGACAGCAGATTTCCGCCGGGCAGACGATGACCGACGCGTTTCGCGATCTGGGCCTGCTGCCCCCCATGGTGGTGCGCATGCTGCGCGTGGGCGAGGCCACTGGCGCGCTAGATACCGCACTGCGCAACGTCAATTATTTTTACACCCGCGATGTGCGCGACTCGGTGGACAAGGCGATGAAAATGCTGGAACCCACGCTGACCATGGGGCTGGGCGTGGTAATGGCGTTTATCATGTGGTCGGTGTTGTCACCGGTGTATGATATTCTGGGCAAAGTGAAAATGTGACCTGGGATAACCTTGGATAGCGCAAGCGACACAGGCTATGGCTGACAAGATTCTGCTGTGTATTTCGCCGGCACAGGCCGTCGTCGCGCTGTGGCGCGGCAGCAAAATCGTGCGCTGCGAACTTTTACCCCACGATGAAACCGGTCTCGCGGCCTTCGCCGAATTTCTGAAATCCGCCGCACCGGCGCTGGCCTATGTCGCTGCCGACACGGGTGAAGAAGACTATCGCTTCGACACCCTGCCGCACGCCACCGGCAGCGATCGCACGGCGCTGCTCGAGCGCAAGATCCGGCAATATTATCGCGGCACCCGCTTCGTATCGGCGCTGCCGCGCGGGCGCGCCGGCGACAAGCGGCAGAACGACCGTTTCCTGTTCTCGGCGCTGATCAATCCGGGGCTGGTGGATCCGTGGCTCGCGCTGATCGCGCAGCACGGCGCACCGGTCGCGGGGGTGTATCTGTCGTCGATGCTCACTGCGGCGCTGGTGGCCAAGCTCAATATCAAGCTGCCGCGCGTGCTGGTTGCCGCACCCCACAGTTCGGGTTTGCGACTGACGTTTTACAAGGACGGCGAGTTCTGCTCCAGCCGCCTGACGCGCGCCATTCCCCACGACGGCAACGACGCAGCGAAGATGCTGGTCACTGAACTGTCAAACACGCGCCTGTATCTGTCGACGCTGAATCTTGACACCAGCGACGAGCCGCTGCCGGTGGTGTTTCTCGATCGCGATGACACGCTGGCTGCCGTGGTGGAACATATTGCGGCGGATGGTCACGGCCTCGACTGCACCTGCGTCAAGCGCGCGACATTGATTCGCCAATTGCCGATCAGCGCACCACACCTCGATCTCGCGCTGGAAACCATTTACCTGGGCCTGATGGCGGAAAAACCGCCGGCCACCAATCTTGCGCCGGCATCCATCACCGCCGGCCACCGTCTGCTGCAACACAAAAACGCACTGTATGCCGCGACCGCCGCAGTGGCACTGGTGGGCATCACCTGCACCGCCTACAACGTGTGGAACCTGAGCACCGCGGCCATCGAAACTGCGGATGTGACGCGCCGCACCACCGCCATGCAGGCGCAGTACAAGGAAATCACTCGCACCTTTCCCGCCGCGCCTACGACTTCCGAGAATCTGCTCAAGGCCGTAGGCATTTATCAGCAGGTGCTGAAATCCGCGCGCTCGCCGCTACCGTTTATGCAGATCGTTTCGCGGGCGCTCGCGGGCAGCCCCGAAATATACATTCAGGAAATCCAGTGGGCGCACGGCAGTGATCTGCCTGACACCGGCGCTGCTGCGGGAGCACGCGGCGTCAAACCAGCCGCTGCTGCCGAGCCCGCCACGGCCGGCCAGGGACTGCGCCAAAGCGGCGGCGTGAGCGGCGAAGTACGCCCGTTTCAAGGGGATTTCCGCGCTGCCATAGCGTCAATCAATCGCGTGGCGGAACGTCTCGCGAGCGACCCGGCAGTGGCCGAGGTCAAAGTGCTCAAGCTGCCGCTCAACATCAATCCGGAGCTGGCGCTTTCAGGCAACACACGCGACGCGGCGGATCAGGCGGGCGTGGCTGAATTCAGAATCGTGGTGTTCTTGAAGCCCAGCGTATGAAACGCTTATCCCACTCGCTGATCCTGCCCTCGCTGATGCTGCTGGCGGTGATCGTCGCGACCGCGTGGGCGATCAAATTCAGCAGCGATCAGTCCGGCGCGGCGCAGCGCAAACTCACCGCACAACAAGCGCTATTGCGCGAGGCGCAAAGCCGCGTGCAAAAATCAGGCGCCGAAAAAGAATTGATCGCGCGTTACCTGCCCGATTACCAGAAACTCGGCGCGTTGGGATTTGTCGGCGAGGAACAACGCATCAACTGGCTCGACGCCTTGCGCAACGCCAATCAGATCAGCGCATTGTTCGGCATCAATTACGACATCGCCGTGCGCCAGGCCTACACCCACGCTGCCCTACTCGCGCCTGGCCAGATGAACGTGATGCAATCGGTGATGAAACTGCGTGTGTCGCTGCTGCATGAAGAAGACCTGCCGCGGTTTCTTGACGTTCTGGCCGCACAAAAAGTCGGCGTGTTTCTGGTCGATCAATGTACGCTGCGCCGCACTGCCAGCATCCAGTTCGCGCGCTTTCAACCCAATATGAACGCCGAGTGCCAACTGGCGTGGATAACGGCGCAGCCCGCGGCCCCCGCAATGCCGCCGGAGGCGGTGCGATGATGCTGCGTCAGATTTTTATTGTGGGATTATTTTTGATCACCGGCCCGGCGTGGGCGGCCGAGGGTCTGGGCCGCTTGTTTCTCACCCCCGAACAACGCGCGCAGCTCGAAACCGTGCGCGCGCAACGCGACCGGCGCCTGCCCGTCACCGTAGAGGCGGAAGCAGCGGCTACGCTTGCGCCGGTAGCGCCCACGGGCCCGGACGTCGTCACCTATTCCGGCATGGTTCGCCGCAGTGACGGCAAAGCTACCGTGTGGATCAATGGCAGGCCGCGCACCGAACGCAGTAAGGGGGATGGTGAGATCGACGTCCTCGGCGTGCAGCGCGACGGCGCGGTAGCGCTGGCGATTCCGCAGGCCGAGCGCAAAGCGTCACTGCGCGTGGGGCAGAGTCTGGAGGTGACTACAGGCACGATTGAGGAGTCTTACGCGCGGCGCGCGACATTGCTGCGATCACCGGCCGCAGCGCCCGCTGCCCCAACTGCACCCGCTGCCGCAACCGCGCCGGCGGCAGCAGCGAAGGAGAAAGCGCCCGCGCTGCCGGCGTCGACGACGGCGCAAGCTGTCATCAAGGCCCTGGAGCAACTCAGCGGCGGCAAGCTGGCTAATCCCGACAGCGGCAGCGCGCCCGCGGTGCGCGCACCTGGAAAATAATGTACCCGCGCCGGCAACGCCGTTTCCGCCGCCGACCCGGGTTGCAGTGGCAACAGGGACAGGTGATCCTGCTCTCGGTGGTGTTGCTGGCTATCGTCGGCGCCATCGCGCTGTTCAGCGTCATCCAACCGCGTAACCCCGCACTGGGCAACAACGCGCAAACCGCGCAGGCGCTGGCACAGGCGAAGCAGGCGTTGATTGCCTATGCCGGAGCACGGTATAACGAGCGCCCGGGAGAACTGCCGTGCCCGGATACGGACAACAACGGCAGCGCCCAGTCCAGCTGCAATACCGCGGCATCCCAGATCGGCCGGCTACCCTGGGCCACGCTGGGTTTGTCCGACCTGCGAGACAGTGCCGGCGAGCGCTTGTGGTACGCGGTGTCCAGCAACTTCAAAAATAATCCTGCGCTAACACCTCTGAACAGCAATACCCCGGGCCAGCTTGGCGTTACCGGTATCGCCCCGGCCAGCAATGTGATCGCCATTGTTTTTGCCGCAGGTACGGCTGTCGCGGGACAGACCCGCTCCACGGCGAACGTGAATAATGTCGCGCATTACCTGGAGGGTGAAAATGCCAACGGCGACACCACCTTTACCACCGCCGTGAGCAGCGACACCTTCAATGATCGATTGCTGGCTATCACCGCGGCGATGTTTTTCCCCCAGGTGGAGATGCGCGTCGCGCGCGAAGCGCGTGTATTTCTGAATGAGTACTACCGTAGCCTAGACTATTTCCCCAGCGCCAACGCCTACGGCGGCAGCGCCTGCACGGCCGCTGCGCAGGGGCGCATCGCGGAAGACCCGTCAGCGTGCGCAGGCGGACAGCACAATTGGGCAGGCGCCGGCGTTCCGAACTGGTTTTGGAGCGACAAATGGCATGAGGTATTGTTTTACGCCGTGGCGCCGGCCTGCGCGGACCCCGCCGCAACACTGTGTGCGGGCGCTGGCGGATACCTGAGCGTCAACGGCGTGGGCAACGTTCGCGCCCTTGTGATAACACCCGGTGCCCTATTCCCAGGGCAGGTGCGCTCCCTCACCGCAGGCATAGACAACTATCTGGAGCCGCCCAATACCACCGCGTTCCCGGCGTTTACGCATGCCACCGGGTCGGCCACCCTCAACGACCGTGTCATTATCGTCGCGCCATGAGCGGCAAACATCACCACTCAGGATTCACCCTGATCGAGATGGCCGTGGCGATGTTTGTCCTCGCCTTGCTGCTGGGCAGTATCCTCGTACCATTAACCACACAAGTGGAAACGCGGCAGATCGCCGACACCCAAAAAACGATGGATGAAATCCGCGATGCGCTGTTCGGTTTTGCGGCGGCCAACGGTTACCTGCCGTGTGCCGACCGGCAAACCGGAACCGGGGCGAATGACGGCGCCGAAGACTACGACGCGGCAACCGGGCAGTGCAGTTTAATCTCAGGCAGCGGCTCGAATAAATCGTCCACCGGCAACGTGCCCTGGGGCACGCTGGGTTTGGGAAATCAGGATGCGTGGGGCAACCGGTTCCGCTATGCCGTACTGGAGCTCTATGCGCGACGCTCACCTGCGTCGTCCTTTTTCTTGGGCACCAGCGGCGGACTACGGGTATGCACGTCAGCCTCGTGCGCTACCACGCTAACCACTACCGCAGCCGCGGTCATTATTTCCCATGGCAAGAACGGCTACAGCGCATTTAACGCCAACACCAATACGGCAAACATCGCTGCAACCTCGGCAGACGAGTTGGGCAATGCGACTCACGACCGTGATGCGATTACCCGAACGCTATCGAATATCGCCAGCGCCGAGTTTGACGACATCGTCGTGTGGATCTCCAAGCCGATCTTGAACAGCCGCATGATCGCCGCCGGAAGACTACCCTAACTTATTGTTTTTATTAACTTATTAATCTCAGAAAACACTGCGGCAAGATCACTGCTTTCGAGCAGGCGCTGCTTCACGGTCAGCGGCAACGACAGCATCTCCAGCAGCCGGTAGGCCACCCATGCGCCGTCGCCCAGCGCCAGCGGCTGCGGGAAATTCTGCGGCCCCGCCCGCTCCACCACGCTTTTGAGCAGCGCTACACAGTGCGCGTCGGGAATACACGGCGCGGCCGGCGGCAGCATTTCCACCACGCCCGATATCAAGCCATTGCCCGCCACCGCAGTCTCAAGGATGCGAAAGCGTTCGCCGCCGCGCGTCAGCAGATGAAACATGCCGGGGTGCGGCATCTCCCATTGCTCGATGGCAGCAAGGCAGCCCACACTGGCTGGCGCCGCAGGCTCGCCTACTTCGTGGCCCTCGCGAATCAGGCACACGCCAAACGACTGGTTGTCGCGCAGGCAGGCTTTGGTCATCTCCAGATAACGCTGCTCGAATATTTTGAGCGGCAGTACCCCGCCGGGGAACAACACCGTGCCCAGCGGAAATAGAAAAATATTCTGGCGTGCGCTTTGCGTCACCCTGCGCAGCTCCAGCTACGCGCCACGTTGCGACAGCCCGCGATGGCGCGTGAGCACGGGTGTGGCGCCGCGACACGCCTGCGCCAGCGCCTCGACAAAATACACCGAGCGGTGACGCCCGCCGGTGCAGCCGATGGCGACGGTCAGATAGCTGCGGTTGTCACGCAGGTAAGACGGCAGCCAGGTCGTGACAAATTTCCGTATATCTTCAAGCATGCGTTGCGCTTCGGGCGTATCGCGCATGAATGCGATCACCTCGGCGTCCCTCCCGTCCAGCGCACGCAACAGCGGGTCGTAGTAGGGATTGGGCAGGCTGCGCACATCGAACACCAGGTCCGCGTCGAGCGGAATGCCATACTTGAAACCGAAGGACTCAAACAACAGTATCAATCCGTCGCGCGGCACCGCGACAAAGTCTTTCACCCACGTGCGCAGCGCATTGGGCGACAGCTCGCTGGTATCGATATGATTCGCCAGCGCCGCGGCATCGGCCAGCAGCGCGCGGTCCTGTGCAATACACTCGGTCAGGGTCAGCCGGCCATCGCACAGCGGATGCCGTCTGCGCGTTTCCGAAAAGCGCTTGAGCAGCGTATCGTCTTTGGCGTCGAGATAGAGCATTTTGCACTTCACGCCGCGCTCGCGCAGACTTTCCACGTGCGCCGCAAAGTGGGCCATATCGCTGCCCGAACGCGCATCCATGGTGAGTGCGGCGCGCGTATGTCCGGCGTTTACCAGCGTATCCACCAGCCCGTTAAGCAACTGGCCGGGAAAATTATCGACGCAGTAATAGCCGGCATCCTCCAGTACCGCCAGCGCCACGCTCTTGCCCGAACCGGAGAGTCCGGTGATCAGCACCAGATCGAGTGCGCGGGATTCAGAGTCGGTCGTCTTCGTCATGCACGCGCTCCATCTGTTGCGCCTGGCGCTCGATGAATTCGCGGGTACTGTCGATGCCGCGCAACTGCAGCACGTAATTGCGCACTGCCGCTTCGGTCAGCACCGCGAGGTTGCGGCCCGCCGCCACCGGGATCGACACCTTGCGTACCTGCACGCCCATGATGTTTTCGGCGCCGGGTTTCAGCGGCAGCCGCTCGGCAGGCGCTTCGCCGGCGCCGGGACGCTCCAGATTCACGATGAGCTTTAACGCCTTGCGCGGACGCAGCGCCGATTCCCCAAATATGGTGCGGATGTTGAGCACGCCGAGGCCGCGCACTTCGAGAAAATCCTTCAGCAACGGCGGACAGCGGCCATCGATGTTCTCCGGGCCCACGCGATAAAGCTCGACCACATCATCGGCGATCAGACCGCTGCCGCGTGAAATCAGCTCCAGCGCCAGCTCGCTTTTGCCCGCGCCCGATACGCCGGTGATCAACACCCCCATGCCCAGCACATCCAGCATCACGCCGTGCACCGTGATGCACGCAGCCAGCGCCCGCGCCAGATACGGCCGCAACATCCACATCAGCTCGACGCTGGACATCGGCGAGGTCAGCAGCGGCGTCGCGGTATCCGTCGCGGCGTCCACTAACGCCTGCGGCACGGGCAGCGCCCCGGTGACGATAAAACACGCCAGATCACGCGTGGCTACCTGCCGCAGCGTGGCCGCGCAGGATGCGCTGTCCGCTTGGTGCAGGCTTTCGATGTACTGGATTTCAGACACCCCCAGCACCTGTATCAGATTGGGGTGTATGAAATTCAAATGCCCGATCAGCCCCTTGGAAGAATCCTTGGTCAGTTCGTCGTCGAGCGTGCGCGCACCACCGCTCGCGCCCGCGCACCACGCCAACTGGAGGCGCAAGTGATTGTCCTCGAACAGCTTAGCGATGCTGATCTGGGGCATGGGAACGCCAGTGGGTAATCAGGGCATGCACAGCGGGCACCGTCGCCGCGGCAAGCAGTTCGCCGCGAAACGCCTTGTCGCTGAACATTTCGGCGAGCACCGACAAAATCTGCAGGTGCGCATCGGTGGCGCGATCGGGCACCATCAACAAAAATATCAGCGTAACCCCGACGCCGTCGGGCGCGTCAAACGGAATCGGCGCTTTCATCCGCACCAGCGCGCCCACCGCGTTTTTCAGCCCTTTGACGCGGCCATGCGGGATCGCCACCCCCTGCCCCAGGCCAGTGGAGCCCAGCTTTTCGCGCGCGAACAGGCTTTCGAACACCTGCGCGCGCGCGATGCTGTGATTGTTTTCAAACAGCAGGCCGGCCTGCTCAAAAACACGCTTTTTGCTCGACAGGTCCACATCGATCAGCACATTGGACAGCGGCAGTATGGGTGCAACAGAATTCATGATACCGGGCGCGAAAGTCGTCGGCGCAGCGCTTATTGCAGCTGCTGTTGTGTGGTGTCGTCCTCCAACCCCTGCGGCGTGAGAGGCGCTCCGGCGTGACGATGCTCCAGATTTTTCTCCTTGTGTTTGATGATGGTACGGTCGAGCTTGTCGATCAAGGCATCAATCGCCACGTACATGTCTGCCTCCGTGCTCTCGCAGAAAATATCACGTCCCCGCACGTGCACCGTCGCCTCGATCTTATGCTGCAGCTTGGCCACCGACATAATTACCTTTACATCGATCACGTGGTCGAAATGCTTGGTGACACGCTCCAACTTGGCGCTGACGTAATCGCGAATCGCGGCAGTGACCTGAACGTGGTGACCGGTAATATGTAAATTCATGATACGACCTCCTTCATAAGGTTTTTCGGAGATTGCCGGGTAAAATCCGCAGTGACTCACGGTACTTGGCTACCGTGCGGCGGGCCACCACGATGCCTTGCTGCCCAAGAAGATTTGACAACCGCGCGTCGCTCAGGGGCTTGTGCGAATTTTCGCCGTCTACCAGTTGCCTGATCAACGCGCGGATGGCGGTGCTCGACGCGGCACCGCCCGCGTCGGTGCTGACATGGCTACCGAAGAAATACTTCAACTCATAAATGCCGCGCGGCGTGCGCATGAATTTGTTGGTGGTAACACGCGATACCGTGGATTCATGTAGCCCCAGCACGTCGGCGATTTCACGCAACACCAGCGGACGCATGGCGATGGCGCCATGCTCCAGAAAGCTGCGCTGGCGGTCGACGATGGCCTGCGACACGCGCAATATCGTGTCAAAGCGCTGCTGCACGTTCTTGATCAGCCATTTGGCTTCCTGCAACTGACCGCTCAGCGGCTGCGTACCGTTGTGCCCGCGCGACAGCAGGTTGGCGTAGAGGCGGTTCAGGCGCAATTTCGGCATCGCCTCCGCATTCAGCGCAACCACCCATAAGCCTTTTTTTTTGTCCACGATGACATCGGGAATCACGTAACGAATATCCGCCTGCGCATAGTCGCGCCCCGGCTTCGGCTGAAGGCTGGTGATGAGTTTTTGCACCGCGCGCAGCGCGTCGTCATCACAGTGCAGCGCGCGCTTCAGGCGCGCGTAATCCTTGCCCGCCAGCGCGTCGAGGTGTTGCGTGACCACCACCGTCGCCTGCTCACGATACGCGGTGCCTGCGGGCAACGCCGCCAGTTGCAGCGCAAGACACTCGCCCAGTGATGAAGCGCCGATGCCGGCCGGCTCCAATTGCTGGATATGCCGCAACGCGATCGCCAGCTCACTGGCATCCACCGCCAACTCTTCGGGCAGCATCGCCTGCACTTCGTCGAGACTCTGCGTGAGGTAGCCCGCTTCGTCCAGCGTGTCGATCAACAAGGCGGTGAGGGTGCGATCGCGCTGCGTGAGGTTAAGCAGCGCGAGTTGCGACAGCAAATGCTCGCGCAGCGTGGGCGCATCACTCGCCATCTGCGGGTAATCGCGATCCTCGCCGTCACCATCGCCATCGTCGCGCTCGCCGGCAGCGCCGTAATTGAGCTCCGCCAGGATGTCGGCGGGCTCCGCCGCGTCCTCGCGCGTGGCGCTGCCATCGCCGGCGGCCTCATGCGCTTCATCGTTCGACGCGGCGCTGGCGGATGCTTGCGGCGCGGCATCGGCTAAACGCGTGCTGGGCGCGGTTTCTGCAATACTCTCGTCGCGTTCCAACAGGGGGTTCTCGCGCAGGTAACGTTCGATCTCCTGATCGAGCTCCAGCGTGGAAAGCTGCAGCAGCCGGATAGCCTGCTGCAACTGCGGTGTGAGCGTGAGATGTTGTGAAAGCCGGAGTTGTAACGAGTGCTTCATGGTTAGTGTCGTTAGCTGTCCGGAAGCCGGCGGGAATGGCCCGTGTGCGCGGGCAGTACGGCTAGAGGCGGAAGTTTTCTCCCAGATAGATCCTTCTGACGCTTTCATTATAGACGATTTCGGTGGGCGTCCCGGACGCCAGCACGGTGCCTTCATTAATGATGTAAGCGCGATCGCAGATGCCCAGTGTTTCACGCACGTTGTGATCCGTAATCACCACGCCGATGCCGCGCTCTTTCAGAAAGCCGATGATTTTTTGGATCTCGATCACCGCAATCGGATCCACGCCGGCAAACGGCTCATCAAGCAAAATGAAGCGCGGCGAAGTCGCCAGCGCGCGCGCGATTTCCACGCGCCGCCGCTCGCCGCCCGACAGACTGATCGCGGCATGGTCGCGCAAGTGCGTGATGTGCAGGTCGCGCAGCAGGTCATCAAGCCGGTTGTTGATATCCACCTCGCGCCGGTTTTGCAATTCGAGTATGGCGCGTATGTTGTCGGCCACCGACATGCGGCGGAAAATCGATGCTTCCTGCGGCAGATACGACACCCCCAGTTGTGCGCGGCGGTGGATCGGCATGTGCGTGAGGCGCTGTCCATCGAGATACAGTTCGCCGCCGTCCATCGGCGTGAGGCCCACCATCATGTAAAAGCAGGTGGTCTTGCCAGCGCCGTTGGGACCGAGCAGACCGATCACTTCGCCGCTCTGGACTGCCAGAGATACGTCGTGAACCACGGTGCGCGCGCGGTAGCGCTTGCGCAGGCGCTCGGCTTTCAACTCGCTGCGCGGCAGTGCGCTCGCAGTGCTGGTGGCGGTGGGGGCATCCATCTGCTCAAGCATAATGCGGGCGCATCAGCGGGGCGCCGCCGGCACATCACGCGGCGCCGCGATGTCGTCGGCCGATCGCAGGGGCAGCGGCCGCTGTGCGGTTGCCGGCGGCGGCGATTTCGTTTTGGGTTGCAGCACGGTGCGTACGCGTCCGTCGGGATTGTTGCCGCTGGCCGCCTTGGCGCCACCGCCGATCACCTGAAAGAACTCGGTGTTGGCGTCGTACGAAATGTAGTCACCGGAAACATCATCGTCGCCACGTTTCAACGCCGCGCGCGTGAACAGCTGCAACTTGTCGGCACGGCTGTCGTACTCCACGCGCTCGGCCCAACCCTCGATGAATTCGTTTACGCCCTCGCGTTTTTGGCGAAAGTAGGCGCGCTTACCCCACACCGTGCCGTGCTTGAAACCTTCCTTGTCCTGACGTACTTCCAGGCGCTCGCCGCGGATGACCATGGTGCCTTGCGTCAACACCACATTGCCTTCGAATACCGACAACTGCTTCACGTCATCCACGGTTACGCGGTCAGACTCTACATGGACCGCCTTGGCGCGATCCGCCTTTTCCGCGCTTGCAGCCAGCGGCAACAAGGCCAGCGACAGCCACAGCGGCACCATCCATGGCCACCGTTGCGCCGGTGCCCGTTTCAGCGGCGCGCTAGGGGCGCGCAGCAGATTTTGCATCATGGTATACACCTTTGACTCCACCCGTCAGTTTCAACACACGCGTTTCCGTGTTCAATTCCATGCCCGACGCCGACAGGGTCAGGCGCGGTTCGCGGAGGGTCACCGCGTGATCGGTTTTCGCGATGTGGTCATCCGGCATCACATGCAGATACTCCGTGGTTACGGTGAGGGTGTTGTTGCCCTCCGGCGGCGCGCGGGTGATGCGCACCTCGCCGCGAAAATACAGATGGCCGCCATGACTCGATACCCGCGCATGTTTCGAGGTTATGCCCAAGGGCGCGCCCTGTCCATGCGTGATAAAACGCGGCTGTTCGAGCTCGGTGCTGTCGTCGTCGGCAAAATGCACCATCTTCACCGCGTACAGGGTATCGCGTATGCTCCCGTTTAAATCCATACGCGTCGCCAGCAGTTTATCGGCGCTGTAGTCGGCTGCGTGCGACAGCGGTTTTTGCGGTGACGTAAAAGGGCTTTGCGCCGCGCGATCGAGCCAGTAGCTGAGCGCCGCCAGCAGCACCAGCAACACCAGCGGAAACAAGTTGGATAGCCGCTCGCCCATCGCGGGTTGCTAGGCCAGATAGCGCGCCAGCGCCGCATCCAGCGTGCCTTGCGCATGCAGCACGGTTTCGCAAAACTCGCGCACCGCGCCGCGACCACCACCGGCACGGGTTACGTAATGCGCGTGCTGGCGCACCAGCGCCGGCGCCTCAGGCACCGACGCGGCGTAGCCGCAGCGCCGCAGCAGCGGCAGATCAATCACATCGTCACCCATGTAGCTCGCGGCACCGAGATCCAGCCCCAGCCGTTGCAGCAGCTCGTGCATCGCCTGCAGCTTGTTCTCCACACCCTGATACAAATGCTCTATGCCCAGATTGCGCGCGCGATTGGCCACCAGCTTGGAACTACGGCTGGTGATGATGGCAATGATCACCCCCGATTCCTGCAACATTTTCAGGCCGTGACCATCCTGCACGTGAAACGCCTTGAATTCCTCGCCGGCGTCGGTGTAATACAAGGCACCGTCGGTGAGCACGCCATCGACATCGAATGCGGCCACGCGCACCTGTTTCGCCCTGGAATAAATATCCATACCATTCAAATACGTATACGTTACCGGTTAGACCACTTTGGCGCGGAACAAATCGTGCATATTCAATGCGCCCGCCAGCACCTGCTGGGCATCCACCACCAGCAACTGATTCACCTTGTTGCGTTCCATGATCTCCACGGCTTCGGCTGCCAACTGATCGGCGCGCAAGGTGCACGGCTGGCGCGTCATCAGCTGCGCAATCGGCGTCACCCGCAAATCCACACCTTTTTCCAGAGCGCGGCGCAGGTCGCCGTCGGTGAAAATCGCAATCACCTCGCGGCGCGCATTGACTACCGCCGTCATGCCCATCATGCCGCGCGTCATTTCGCGCATGGCGTCCATCGCCGTCACCGTTTCCGCGACCGCCGGAATCGCGGCACCGGTGCGCATCACATCCCGCACCAGCGTCAGCAAGCGCCGCCCCAGCGCGCCACCGGGATGCGACAGCGCAAACTCATCCCGCGTAAAGCCGCGCGCGCGCATCAGCGCCACCGCCAGCGCATCACCCAGCGCCAGCGCCGCGGTGGTGCTCGCGGTGGGCGCGAGATTCAGCGGACACGCCTCCATTTCGACGCCGGCGTATAGATGCAGATGCGCCTGCGCCGCCAGCGACGATGCCGCATTGCCGGTGATCGCGATCAGCACCGCGCCTTGACGCTTCAACACCGGCAGCAGCGCCAGGATTTCGCTGCTCTCGCCGGAATGGGACAACGCCAGAAACACGTCGTTGCGGGTGACCATGCCCAGGTCGCCATGACTCGCCTCGGCAGCATGCACAAAAAACGCCGGCGTGCCGGTACTCGCCAGAGTGGACGCAATTTTGCGCGCGATATGCCCGGTTTTGCCTAAGCCGCTGACCACCACGCGCCCGCTGCAGGCGAGGATTTTTTCCACCGCTGCAGCAAACGCCGCGTCAAGACGGGCGCTGACATGCTGCAACGCGCGCGCCTCGATCTCGAGCACCTGCCGCGCCACCGCCAGTGTATCGCTCGCGCTGTGTTGTGCCGCCGCGTGATCCGTGGCAGTTGGAGCTGAATTCATGGGAAAAGTATAGCAGAGCGCCGCCCTGTAATGACAAAGTCGTTACACAATGCTATGGTGAGTAAACAAGCCTGGATAAGGAGCGCATGATGAAAGCGACAACCCAGACTAAGCCCGTGCGCAACACACTGAATCTCCGTATTCCGGCGACAACGCGTCATTTGATCGACCGCGCGGCAAACTCGACTGGCAAAACGCGCACGGATTTCATTCTGGACGCGGCGCGGCGGGCGGCGGAAGACGCTTTGCTCGACCGCGCGTTAGTGTCGGTGGGTCCTGAAGTGTACGCGGAATTTTTGAAACGCCTGGATGCGCCGGCAAAGCCCAATGATCGGCTCAGGAAGACGCTGCAAACGCCATCGCCATGGGCGAGGACGTGACGGTATCGCCGCTGGACCCCATGATACTAATGGCGACCATGGTCGATCTTCGCGCTGCCCTCGAAGCGTAGGGTGAGCGCTGGCACCGCATAAAAAAAACAACAGCTTAGAATAAGGTAGCGCCTGCACAATTCGCTTCAATGGCACCTACCAGTAACCACGCCGTCGCGCCTGCGTTTAAGCATTTAGTCACATCAGGCGCGGTACCCGCCCCGATCCCAACCGTGAAGCGGAACGATCCCGTATGCGGAGCGCCATCGTCAATTTTACGGTCAATCTCAGCCAGCAGGTCCGCAGGCACCTGTTGACCAGTCTTCAGGTTGTGGCGGGAGGCACCGGCTGCTCCTTGATAGACACTGTCGAACCGCATCACCAAAAATGCGGTGTACGGGTTGACCGCAGCGGTGGCAGCGGTGTACGTCGCGGCATGCGCGTACGAGCCGGTGATGAAGCCTGACTTGCTGAGGTGGTCCCAAACCGCGATGTCTTCCGTGGCTACGCTGGAATTGACCGGCGTGGCAGCGGCTTCAACCTGGCCATTGCCGTTGCCAAATGCCGCGGTGCCGTTGATGTTGGCTACAGCCTGAGCATAGTCCCCCGGCAGTGAGCGAAAGCGGTCGACAAAACCAAAGTACGCCGCCTTGGTGCCATCCTGCTGCGCGATCAGGTTGCGCACGCGTGCGCTGGTGATCAGTTCCTGCCCCTTCAAAACCCCGCCCAGCAAAAGCCCAATAATGACCAGCACAATCGCAATCTCAATCAGCGTAAACCCGCGTTGTTTGTGCATGATGAAATCTCTCCGTTAGGTGTTCTGCATTTTCAGAATGAATCCCCGTTCTAACGCAAACATCGTGCCTGCGTGCCCGAAAATTAGCACATCGCGTGACACAGCATGACAAAAGCATTCATGAAAATCCTTAACTAACTGTTTTTATTATTTTAAATATTTTCAGCCTACGGCGATTAACATCCTTTAAAGCGCTTCGGTGTAGCAACACTTACTGTGAGCAGGCGCTCCGGTTAACGGGGTTTCGGCGAAGCTGTCGGTTTTTCGACACGCTTGAGCCTTTCCAACTGCTCGTTCAAAAAATGCCATTCCTTAGGGTCGCTCACCTCATTATGGGCTAACAGGCCGCCGAGGAGCACCGCCGCGCGCTCGGCTTCACCCATGTCTTCCAGCAGAAAGATCCGCATCTGCCGCGCCCAGCCCGACGCCTTGCCCGCGTGCAGCGCAATAGCCTCGGCGTAGCGCAATGCCAGCGGCAGGTCTTTGATGCGGTGGCGCGCCATGATGGCGCAGTGCGCCAGCCAGCGCCAACGCACATTGGGCCGTTCGATAAACGCACTATGCACGAATTCGCACATGCTGCGCTGGCGCGCCGCATCTTCAACCTGCCCGTACAGTTGCGCGGCCATCAGCAGCGGATATTGCGCTGCTGGGTCCAGCGTCAACGCGGATTTGAGCCACGCGCTCACCCGCGCGTAGTCGAGCGCGGCAAACGGTATGCTCACCCCCGGCTGGTTGTCGAAAGCCTGCAGATACAGGGTGAGCAGGTGCGATAACACCTGCGGCTCGCCCAGACTCAATACCCGCAATGCCGCCACCGGCAGCGGCGGCTCGAGCGCCGAGGCTGTCGCCTGTGGCCGCTCTTCGACAAAGCGCAGTGCGCCGTGCAGCACCAACGCCAGCACAAACACCGCCACCACCCACCGCGGCACGGTGCTGAAACGGCGTTGCGGTTCGAATAAGCCGATGTGCCTCATGGCCGTGCCGAAAATCCCATAAACCTCACCGCAGAGGCGCCATCCCTCATCCCCGACCCTTCTCCCGGAGGGAGAAGGGAGGCTCGAGCTTCCTCTCTCCCTTTGGGAGAGAGGTCAGGAGTGAGGGTTCGACGCAGAGGTACCGCAGAGAAAACCATTGCTGTTTTTCTCTGCGTGGTTTTCTCTGCGCCTCTGCGCCTCTGCGGTGCAAGCGTTGATTTTGCCTTGCCGACAACCGGCGCAAACAGGGCGCGCATTTAAAAATTCCGCCGCTGAAAATCCACCATTGCTGCCCCTGCCAGCAGCGCCACATACAGCAGCGCCTGCAGCAGTAACATGCCGAACCAGGACCACGGCGCCGGCGCATCGACCAGCCAGGTGGTTTGCGGCCAACGATCCAGTGCCGGCATGACCAGCACCAGTGCATCCACCAGCCAGCGGCCCACCTCATGCGACAGTGTGCCGCTGCCGGTCACAGGGTGAGCGCTCATTAACTGTATCGCGGTAAGGCTGCGTGCGAGCAGATAGAACGCCACTACCAGCGCAGCAGCCGGTATGAATTGGCCGAAAGCGATCACGCTAAACAGCGAAAACGCCGCCACCACGGCCAACTCCAGCCCCAGCGCCGCGACCCATTGCAACAGCGCCGGTAGCGGCGCCATAAGAAGCAGCGGCAGCCCGCTGGCGAGTGCGATCAGCGCCGCCAGCGCCAGAAACCCGCCGAGTTTGCCCAAAATATAATGCGCACGCGGCAGGTCGAGCGCGAGCAGGCTGTCGATGCCTTTGTCATTGAATTCGCGGGTGATACTGCCCAGCACGTGGGCGCTCACGATAAACACCGCGGCCAAACGCACGGCCGCCGCATACAGGCTCAGGCGCAGGCGCGCGCTTTCAATCACCGCCAGTTCGGACACAAACAGCGCCAGCGCCAGCATCAGTAGCAGCGCGCTGACCAACAGCAACGGCAGCCGCGTGCGCCGCGCTTCCAGCAAGGTGTAAGTCGCGAGGGTCAGTATCCGCTGCATGGCAGTCGTAAGAGCATGGCAGGCGTAGTATATAGTGCCCTGCTTCTCTGTGACCCATGTCAGACTTCTCCATCCCCCAGGCACACAGCCGCGTCACGCGCCACGCCCATCTGTGGCTGGGACTGATGCTGCTGGCGCTGCACGCCGCAACCGCCTGGGACATCAGCGCCGCATGGGCAAAGCCCTTTCTGCTGGCGCACTTCGGCCTGTTCTTGTTGTGGCAACCGCTATGGCAGGGCGATGGCAGGCTACGGCCGTCGCAGGCGCTGCTGGTGATTGTGCTCGGCGCGCTGCTCGCCACGTTCAACAGTTGGTGGTTGATCGCGCTGTGGCTGGCACTGCTGCTCGCGCTGATCGGCGGCAGCGTGCCCAGCATTAGCGGGAGCCGTGAACGCACCGCCTCCTTGCTCGCCGCGCTGTATTTGCTCGCTTTGCTGCTGCTATGGGTGGTGCCACACCTGTCACACCAAGTGCCCGGCGACACGGTGCTGCTCGCCATGGTGCGCTACGGCCTGCCGCTGCTGGCGCTGGTGCTGGTGTGCGTGCGCGCCGGGCCGCCACGTGTCGGCATCAGCGTGGATATTTTTTACAGTGCCACCTTATTCTTGCTGGTGGCGGTGCTGGTACTGGGCAGTCTGCTCATCGTCCATACCCATCACGGGCAGTATCTGCTGGCACTGGCGCAAACCCTGATCATCATCGCGCTCGCGCTGATCGGTCTGTCGTGGCTGATGAGTCCAACCGCGGGCTACGCCGGCATCGATCAAATGCTGTCACGTTACCTGATGAGCGTGGGCCTGCCGTTCGAGCAATGGGTGCATCGTCTCGCTGCTATCGCCGAACACGAAAGCGAACCGCAGCAATTTCTGGATGCCGCGCTGGCGCACCTGCTGGCGCTGCCATGGGTGATCGGCCTGCGCTGGAAAACGCTCTACGGCGCCAACCATCACGGGCACCTGAATGAACATTACGCGGATTTCGCGCTGGACGATCTCGATCTGCGCATCCACACACGCTGGGCACTGTCACCGGCGCTGCTGCTGCACGTGCGACTGCTGGCGCATATGATAGGACACTTTCATACCGCCAAACAGCGCGAACAATTGCAGCGCAAAAGCGCCTACACGCAGGCGATCTATGAGACCGGTTCACGCCTCACGCATGATGTCAAAAATCTGCTGCAGTCGTTGCATGCGCTGTGCGCCGCGGCGCAGGACCCTACCCCCGATCAAGCGGCCGCAGTGCTGGCATTGATGCAACGGCAACTGCCGCAGATCACGCAGCGCCTTAACACCACGCTCGACAAACTGCGGGCGCCGCAGCACGGCGCAGTCCGCCCCACGGCGGCGGCGTGGTGGTGGCGCGCGCTGCAACAGCGCTATGTATATCGCAACGTGCAACTGTCGCTGACGGGTGAAGCGCCGGAAACGGGTGAGGCCACCGTGCCGGCGGAGCTATTCGACAGCGTCCTCGACAATCTGATTGAAAACGCGCTGCGCAAAGCCGCCGCGGTTCACGTCGCTTTTGATCCCGCGGGCATGACGTTAAGCGTAACGGATAGTGGCGCGGCCATCGCAAAATCGCTGGCGGCGCAATTATTCAGCGCGCCACTGCCGTCCAACGTGGGCCTGGGCGTGGGCCTGTATCACGCGGCGCGCTACGCCGCGCAGCACGGCTACCGCTTGTCATTGGCGCGCAATCAACCGGGGGACGTTTGTTTCAGGCTTGCGCGCGAGGCTTAAAAACCTTTTAACCACAGATGAACACAGATGAACACGGATAGGGTCAACCCCAGTAAAACAGGGTTTTATCTGTGTTCATCTGTGTTCATCTGTGTTCATCTGTGTTCATCTGTGTTCATCTGTGGTAAACAATTATTTTATTTTGTATTTTAAAAACAATGGCTTACTATAATTTTTCGCACTGGCGCCGGGATCGCTGCCGACACCGCGTCGGCTACCGGCAACCACCTCACAGCGGGCGCTACGGGTGCGTGGCGTTTTGATTTTTGTACCTCCAGCAGCAGCGGTTCGATAGCCAGTTTGAAATGGGTAAAGCCGTGCGCCAGCGTTGGCAGCGCCGTGGTTGCCAGCGCACGCACGCCGTAGCGCTTGAGCGCTGCTGCGACCTCACCTGAGTGACTCACCTCCGGCAGCGACCACAGGCCGCCCCAGATGCCTTTTGCGGCGCGCTTTTCCAGCAGAACTTCGCCAGCGTTGCGCAGCACCAGCATCCTCGTCGCGCGTTGGGGTAGCGCGCGACGCGGCTTTATGCCGGGCAGGCGCCCGGTTAGTCCGCGCAGATGCGCGACACAATCGGCGCGCAGCGGGCAATCGGCGCACTGCGGATTGCGGCGCGCACACAGGCTTGCGCCCAAATCCATCAGGCCTTGGGTATAACTCGCGATCCCGCGCCGTGAGGGCAACAATGCCTCGGCCTTATGCCATAATTTTTCCTGCACCCTGGCGTCACCCGGATACCCGTGCACGCCGTGGTAACGCGCGAGTACGCGTTTGACATTGCCGTCCAGTATGGCGTGACGCCCCTCGTAGGCGAACACGCAAATCGCCGCCGCGGTGGAGCGACCGATGCCGGGCAACGCCTGCAGCAGTGCCGGATCGGCGGGCAGGGTGCCAGCGTAACCATCCACAACCATGCCGGCTGCCCGGTGCAGATTACGCGCGCGCGAGTAATACCCGAGCCCGCTCCACAGCGTGAGTACTGCGTCGAGCGGCGCCTGCGCCAGCGCCTGGACGGTGGGAAACTGTGTGAGGAAACGCTCGTAATACGGGATCACCGTGCCGACCTGGGTCTGCTGCAGCATGATTTCGGAAAGCCAGATGGCGTAGGCATCGCGACTGCGCTGCCACGGCAAATCGTGGCGGCCGTGACGCTTATGCCACGCGATAAGCCGCGCGGCGGGGCTGCGCAAGGTCATGCGCTCAACGCCCAAAAATCCCTTTAACCACATCCTTGACTGCATCCTGCTTCGACGGCGCTGGTGGCGGTGCACTCTTGGCGGCGGCTCCCGATGCAGCGCCAGGTGTGGCAGGGGGCGTCGCCACTGCGGTGGGTTTTTTCCCGAATAGACCGCCTTCGATCTTGCTGCGCACCAGGTCCTCGCCTTTTTGCTTCACGCTGTCCGTCAGCATGGCGTTGAAATCCAGTGCAAACGATGGCGACGCCAGCGGCCCGCTCGCGCGCACCGGCACGGTGACCCCCCTCAGTTCGTTGACGCTGCGCCCATCCTGCCCCGTCAGCGTGCCGACGAGCGCAGCCTTGACCAGATAGTTAACGCTGTCCGCGCCAATGTTGATATCACCTTCGCCGCCCACCCGCAGCAGCGGGGACTTCAGCGACAAATCGTTGTTGTGCGCCACACCGTTGTTGATGGCAAAGGTGGCGCTCAGTTCCGAAAACTCGGTTTTTTTGGTGTTGTCGGCAGCCTGTGTTTGCTGCCCTCTGAGCGAGCCCAGTTTCGCTTTGGCGTCGTTGATGGTGCGCGCGATGTCGATGCCCTTGAGCGCGCCGTCACGCAGATTAACCGCTGCGCTGCCGTTCAACGCGCGCTTCAATGCGCCCACGGTCGCGCCACTGCTACGCACATCCACATGGACCGTGCCCTTGCCCTCCAGCAGGTCTTTGCTGGCAAGGTCTTTGAGCAAAGGGCCGATCGCAACGCCAGTGAATTTTTGCCGGAGCGCAAATGCAGGCGTAGCCTGCGCGGCATCGACCGTGAGCGTGCCATCCATTGCGCCCTCATACAGATTCGCCGACAGCGGACTCACCGTCATCTGACCGCCGGCCGCTTTGAGCTCCAGGCGCACATTGCTGGCCTTGATATTGGACGCCTTGAGCGTGCCGATGCGCAGCCGGCCATTGGCGTTGAGCGCGCGCAATGCGGTTACGTCGACAGGCTGATCGGTGCCCGCGCCGCCAGCCGCAGCGGGCGTGCCTGGTGCATACTTATCCACATCGAGCTGGTCGATTTCGATATCGAAATTCAGTCCCGGCGGGGTGTAGCCATTCACGCCGAGTTGCGCCTTGAGGGTGCTGTCGGCGACTTTACCGGACAGATTTACCTGCACCTGCTGTTTCGCACCGTTGACGCTGGCATTACCGGTGAGATTGCCGCTGAGGCTTTTGCCCGGCAGGTTGGGTCCGGTCGCGGTAACGTTGACGCCCAACTGCGGCAAACTGATTTGTTGCGTCTGGAAGTTGCCGGAAAGTGGCGAGGTCACGCGCGCCTTGATGTTTTGGTCGCCTCGCTGCACTTCGAGATCCAGCGTCATGCCCGCGGACTTGAACGCTTGCGCCGTGCCTTCGATGCCGGGCAGCACCAGTGTGGCCAGCGTTGCACCTTGCGGCTGCGTGATTTTCGCCACCACCGTCACTGTATCGCCCGTGGCTTTTTCCTTGGTAATCATCAGCTTGGGCACATCGAACTTGAGGTCGAGGTTATCCTTGCCGTTCACCGCGGTGAACGCCAGCGACAGGGCGTGGGTGGTCAATTCGCCGGCTTTGAGTCGGGCAGTGATAGCGCCCGCCGCCTTCGCGTTAAAGCTGCTGATCGCCCCCGCCTGGCCTGTGGCCTCCAGCCCCAGGCCCTCGAGCGCAAACACCTGATTTTCAAGATCAAACGTGAGCCGGGTTTTGAGGCTGATGGCCAGGTTCATCTTCGGCTTATCGCCCTGCAGCGTCAGCGACAGATCCATCTTGCCCGGCACGTTGGGCGCAATGCGGCCGCTGCTGAGGTTCACTTTGGACAGGGTATACGACGCACGCTGCACGTCGTCGCGATAGGTGAGCGTGGCATTTTCGAATTTGACGTGATCAATATCGAACGCCACCTGCTCCTGCTTTTTTTCGTCTTGCGACAGCAGATCGTCGATGTTCATGCGCCCGTCTGCGTGTTTGATCAGCGTGGCGCGCACACCTTTTATTTCAACCGCATCAACCACAATTTTTTTCGACAGCAACGGCAGCAACTGCAACGACACGCGCGCATTGTCGACCGCGGCGAATTCACTTTCGCTGTTAAATTCAGACAACCCCAATTTTCCCAGATCAGCGCCGATACTGGGCCAGAATTTGAGCTTGATGTCGCCATCGAGCCTGAGCGTGCGTTGTTTTTTATCCTTGACCAGTTGAATGATTTGCGGTTTGTACGCATTCGGATCGAAGGTCGCCGCGACATACGCCACCGCGCCGCCACTCAACACCCCCACGGCGGCAACGGCCAGCAACACAGTTTTGACGATGTTCATGGCAATCTCCTGCAGGGCGCAACAGTGGCTGGAGCGGGTGAAGGGAATCGAACCCTCGTATGCAGCTTGGGAAGCTGCCGTTCTACCATTGAACTACACCCGCGTTGACCGGCTGATGCCCGATTTTACCGAAAAAACATCCTCAGACCTAATCGATCACCGTCGAGTGACCCCGGACGGACCTCTCCCGCACAGTCCCGGCAGAGCGTCGCTGAAACAGGACTGCGTCACCAGCGGCCCTGTCACTCTCGACAACCGTCCGCTGAGTGACTACCAGCAGCAACCGATCGACACGAGGCCTAGGACTCAACGCCCAGTACATTGAAGCTGATGCGCGCGCACGCCGCGTTTTTTTCCATCACTTCATTAAACTGCAATAACAGCACGCTTTCGCCGGCCAGCATATGCACATTGCCGGTGCTGTACGCAGCCGCGTTGCGCACCAGCACTTCCACGCCTTTTTGCTGTTGCACGGTGTCGGCGGTGAGCAGGATCGCATGATCCAGTGGCATGCGCTGGGTCACGCGCATGGTACGCGAGGTGTCCTCGCGCATCATGCGTACCGCCATCGCTTTGCGGGCGATGAGTTGCACGCCGATTTCCTGCTGTCCGTCGTCAAGCCGCGACACCCGCCGCACCATGCCCACGGACCACTCGCCGGCGACTTCACTTTCGATGCCCGCAATGCCACCCACGCTCACCCAATCGCCGTTGACCGCGGGAATGACCGCGCCAAAGCCGCTGCTGCTGATGTCATTGGCCACCCAGCTTTCGGCGTTGGATTTTTCGGTGAAGTCAAAAGGATCGTCCGCCGCGCTTTCGAGCACGTCGATAATTTCCTTGAAGCCCGGCACCACGGTAATACGCGCATTGGATTTTTCTCGTGCGTGCTGGCGCGCCGCCGGCACACCCGACCAATCCCGATACATTTGCATGAGTACCGGCGTTAGAAACGGCAACTCAATGCCGGTGGTGAAAGCCAGATCATCAGGCACTTCTTGCGCTTGTTCGATACAGTGCAGCGCTTCGGCCAGCAATTCCACCGCTGCCCCGGCACCGAAATAGCGCAAATCGGCATCGGGCGCAGGCGCGCGGCCGATGCGCGCGATGGGCTGCGGACGCTTCAGATCGAACCAATGCGTGCAGCCGGCATCCGGCGTCCTGGACAGCACAAAATGCGGCGCATAGCGGTTGACGATAAACGTGGTGAGATCCTGCCCTGGCGGTTGCAGGTTTTCACACGACAGTGACGACTGTATCAAGACCTTGAGAAACTCACGCTTGATGGTAGAGGTTTCGCCGGGATATATCAGCATTTCCTGGTCGATGTTTTCCGCTTCTATGTACCCGTACAGATGAACCAGGCCGCTCCAGATCGCCGGCACCGGCGCGGCATAGCGGATGCGCAACCACTGCAACTGGCGGCGCAAGGCACGCATCGCGCGCGCCACCGCCACCCGCGCCAGTTTTTTGAATACCGTCGCATTTGCCGCATCGTCCGCATAACGCTGCACGCAAATCACGTAGGCCGTGGCCAGTTCGCTCCAGCAGTTGTAGGCGCCATGCCACAACGCAGCCTCGCGGCTGCGGGTCTGCCGCGAGGTATGCAGATATTCACGCAGCAGCAAGCGGGTGCGCGCCACGACCGCGGCGTCGAGCAGACAGATATCGTCGTAGCGCTCTTCCAGTGTCAACGTGGTGGAGCAGTTGATCGCTTCCAGCGCGGCGGCAATCTGTGTGACTGCCGCTACCGCATCGTCTGCCGGCAACGCCGCGATAACTTCGTGCACGTTCTTCAGCAAGGTTGTCGCGTCAGCGGTCTTTTGCGTGCCCATCCAGTTCAACATACGCACTCCGGTCTGAAGCCCCTCAGCACAAAATTGTAGCAAGAAATCAATGGTTTTATCTACCGCCATCAGGAATAGTCTGCGCTCACGCGCGAACCCGGTAAAATAGCCGTTCCGACGCGCTGGAAAGCTTCGCACACTACCGTGGTTCGCGCTGTACCGCCCCCTTATTCCCCGTGATAACCCTGACCGTTAATGGCGCATCGCGCCAGTATCAAAATGCGCTGAATTGCGCCGACCTGATCGAGGCGCTGGGACTCGCGGGCAAGCGCATAGCGCTAGAATGCAATGGCGAAATTGTGCCGCGCGGCCGCCATGCCGAGCATACGCTTGCCGACGGTGACAAAATTGAAATCGTGGTAGCCGTCGGTGGCGGTTAAATCCACCTGAAAAGGATGCCCTATGACTGCGCATGAAAATCTGGACCCGCTGCTAATCGGCGGCAAGGCGTACGGCTCGCGGCTGTTGGTGGGCACCGGCAAATACAAGGATTTTGCCGAGACCCGCGCGGCAGTCGATGCCAGTGGCGCGCAAATCATTACCGTGGCGATACGCCGCACCAACATCGGCCAGAATCCCGGCGAGCCGAGTTTGCTAGAAGTATTGCCACCATCGAAATTCACCCTGCTGCCCAATACCGCGGGCTGCTACACGGCTGACGATGCCGTGCGCACCTTGCGGCTCGCGCGCGAACTGCTCGACGGCCATGACCTGGTCAAGCTCGAAGTACTGGGCGATCCGAAAACGCTCTATCCCAACGTGGTCGAAACTATAGTTGCGGCAAAGACGCTGGTGAAAGACGGCTTCAAGGTGATGGTCTACACCTCGGATGACCCGATCATCGCCAAACAACTGGAAGACATCGGCTGCGTCGCGGTGATGCCGCTGGCCTCGTTGATCGGTTCCGGCATGGGCATTTTGAATCCCTGGAATCTACAAATCATTATCGAAAATGCCAAGGTGCCGGTGGTAGTTGATGCCGGCGTGGGCACGGCTTCCGACGCGGCGATAGCCATGGAATTGGGCTGTGACGCGGTACTGATGAATACCGCGATCGCCGCCGCGCGCGACCCGGTGTTGATGGCCAGCGCCATGAAAAAAGCGGTCGCCGCCGGACGCGAAGCCTGGCAAGCGGGGCGCATGCCAAAAAAGCTGTATTCGGCAGCGCCGAGTTCGCCTACGGGGGGCATGATAGCGGGCGGAAAAATGGGTTGAGAGTTGGGAGTTGAAAGTTGAGAGTAACCTCGCGCTGTCGTGCTGTTACTCTGAACGCCGAACTCTCAACTCCAAACTGTCTCATGAACTCCCACCCCCACATCCGCAGTTACGTGCTGCGCCAGGGCCGTATCTCCAACGCGCAGAGCCGTGCACACCTGACGCTGCTACCCCGCTACGGCGTGGCATTTTCACAAGCCTGCCTCGACCTGGACCAGGTATTCGGCCGCACTGCACCGAAAATTCTGGAAATCGGATTCGGTATGGGTGAAACCACCGCGGCCATCGCGCGTGCGCTGCCGCAAAACGATTATCTCGGCATCGAAGTACACACGCCGGGCGTGGGCAGTCTGCTCCAACACATCGATAGTCTTGCGCTCAGCAATGTGCGCATCATCCAGCACGACGCGGTGGAAGTCCTGCGGCACATGATCGCTCCGGCCAGCCTGGAGGGCATCCACATTTTTTTTCCCGATCCGTGGCCAAAAAAACGCCAGCAAAAACGGCGCCTGATCCAGGCGCCGCTGGCCGCGACGCTGGCCGGCAAATTAAAACCGTCAGGCTATCTGCATGCCGCCACCGACTGGCATGAATACGCGCAGCAGATACTGGCGGTGTTCAGCGCCACCCCCACGCTTGAAAATACAGCGGCCAATTTTGCACCGCGCCCGGACTATAGACCGCGCACCAAATTCGAGGCGCGCGGGCTGAAACTCGGGCACGGGGTGTGGGATGTGGTATTTAAACGCGCCGGCGCATAGCGCCGCAGGTGATCGCTCGCGGCAACATCATTTTTCAACCCTGAGATTGGCGTCCTTGATGAGCTTGCCCCAGCGTGCGGTTTCGCTCGCCATGAAGGCGCCGAACTGCTCCGGGCTGCTGGATACGGTTTCGACGCCGAGCTCCCCGAGGCGCGACTTGACGTTGTGCGTCGCCAGTGCCTTGATCAGATCCGCATTGACCTTGTCGATGATCGGTCGCGGCACACCCGCCGGAAACAGTATGCCCCACCAGTTGACCGCTGCAAAACCCTTCAGACCCTCTTCAGCCAGCGTCGGCAATTCAGGGGTAAACGGCCAGCGCTGCTCGCTGGTGACCGCCATCGCACGCAGCTTGCCGGTTTTCATCGCTTGCATCGCCGGCACCGCATCTGAAAACATGGTGGTGATCTGACCGCCCATGAGGTCGGTAATCGCCAGCGCATTGCCTTTGTAATTGACCGTAATCATTTTAACGCCCGCGATGCGCTGGAACATTTCGCCCGCGAAGTGCGACATGCTGCCCGGGCCGCTGGTGCCATAGGTCAGTTCACCGGGGCGTGCTTTTGCCAGCGCCACCAATTGTTTCGCGTCCTTCACCGGTAGGGTCACCGGCACCACCAGAATATTCGCTGAGTTGGTAATGCGTGACACCGGCGCAAAATCCTTCTGCCAGTCGTAATTCACTTTTGCCAGCAGCGGCTTGGCGACCACCGGACCGAAGTTGCCAAGCAAAAAGGTGTAACCGTCCGCGGCTTGTTTCGAGGCGTACTCCATGCCGATGGCGCCATCAGCGCCCGGCCGCGATTCGACGATCACCGGCTGGCCCCAGTATTCACTCAACTGCTGGCCGAGAATGCGTGCCATCACATCGGAACTGCCGCCCGGCGGATAGGTCACCACAAATCTCACCAGCTTGTTGGGATAGGTTTGTGCCGCTGCCGGTACGCCCACCATGATGACCAGCGCTGCTGCGCCAAGGGTTGTTTTGATGACGCCACGCATACCGTACTCCTTGTCTAATCCGGGAGAAACAATTGCAGCAAATCATTCAGAAAGCGCCGCCCCAGCAGCGTCGGCGCAAGGTGCTGATGATCGCGCGTGATCAATCCGCGCTGCTCCGCCGCCTGTAGCGGTTTTAACACGCTGGTCAGCGGCACGCCAGCCCGTTCGGCAAATAAGCGCAGATCGAAACCACCATTCAGGCGCAGCGCGTTCATCATGAATTCAAAACCGAGCGCGCCGGCAGCAACCTCGTGCGTTTCCTGGATCGCGTTGCCGGCGGCGGCCTGCTCCATGAACTGCCCGGGCTGGCGGTAGCGTGCCTCGCGCACCACGCGGTCGGCAAACGAAAGCTTGCCGTGCGCGCCCGCGCCGATGCCGATGTAATCGCCGAATTGCCAGTAATTCAGATTGTGCTGGCAACGCATGGCGGGCCGGGCGTAGGCCGAGGTTTCGTAATTGTCATAACCCCGCGCCGCCAGCAGCGCTTCGATGTCGGCCTGCATGGCGGCCGCGCTATCGTCATCTGGCAGGGGCGGCGGATAACGATGAAAGTACGTGTTGGGCTCCAGTGTCAGGTGATAGACCGACAGATGCGGCGGCTCGAACGCCAGCGCGGCTTCGACGTCGGCGCGCGCTTCAGTCACGCTTTGTTGTGGCAAGCCGTACATCAAATCCACGTTGAAATTATCGAAATGCTCGCGCGCAATGTCGATGGCGCGCCGTGCTTGCGTGTCGTCGTGGATGCGCCCCAGCGCTTTCAGGTGGCGCGGATTAAAGCTCTGGATGCCAAGCGACAAGCGGTTCACCCCGGCCGCCCGGTACTCGCGAAAGCGCTGCGCCTCCACCGTGCCGGGATTGGCCTCCAGCGTAATCTCCGCATCGGGATTTAACGCCAGGCGCGCACGCACCGCCGTGAGTATCGCGTCCACGCCCGCGCCCGACAGCAAACTCGGTGTGCCGCCGCCGAAAAATACGCTGTGGATGCGCCGCCCCCACACCCGCGGCAGGGTCTGCTCCAAGTCGGCGACCAGCGCGGCGACGTACGCCTGCTCCGGAATTTCACCACTTTCCCCGCGTAACGCATGCGAATTGAAATCGCAATACGGGCATTTGCGCAGGCACCATGGGATATGGATGTAGAGCGCCAGCGGCGGCAGCGCAGCGAAGTGCGGTTTTGCGTGAGGCGTCAAGCGTGTGGCGTGAGGCGCAGTGGGCAAAGCCATGCGCGTTGCATCGTGTGACGCTCCCTCGCGCCTCACGTCTCACCTCTCACACCGCGCAGCCTAGCCGCAAGCGCCGCCCATGCCTGACCGCGATGGCTGATGCCGTTCTTTACGGCGGGCGGCAGTTCCGCCGCTGTTTTATCCAGCGCCGGCACATAAAAATACGGATCGTAACCGAAGCCACCCTCGCCGCGCGGCACGGCGATAATTTCACCGTGCCAGCGCCCTTCAGCGATGAGGGGTTCGGGATCATCGGCGTGGCGCACCAGCACCAGCACACAGGTGTAATGCGCACTGGGATTGACCGTACCCTCCAGCATTCTGATCAACTTCGCATTGTTGCGCGCATCCTGCGTAGCACCCGCGGGGGCATCCTCGGTGGCAAAACGAGCCCCTGGTTCGTTCGGCGCACAAAAGCGCGCTCCTGCTTCATTCGGCGCACAAAAACGCGCCGAGTGCACACCGGGCGCGCCGCGCAGCGCCGCCACGCAGATGCCCGAATCATCCGCCAACGCCGGCAATCCCGATGCGCGGCTCGCGTGACGCGCCTTGGCCAGCGCGTTTTCGACAAAGGTGCAATGCGGCTCGTCCACTTCAACTATGCCCAGGTCGAATTGCGACAGGATCGTCAACCCCAGCGGCTCGCACAACTGGCGAAATTCGCGCACTTTTCCAGCATTACCAGAGGCGATGACTAGCTTGTCTATGTTCACAACAATTTGTTTTAAAACAATGTGTTATGAATTTCTATGGCTGCGCCAGCGCCGCCCGCTGCGCGGCGATCAAGGCGCGGATGCCGCTTTGCGCAAGTTCCACCATGGCATCCATTTCCGCGCGCGAAAACGGCGCTCCTTCAGCGGTGCCCTGAATTTCGATCAGACCGCCACTGCCGGTCATCACCACATTCATGTCGGTGTCGCAGGTGGAATCTTCAGCGTAATCCAGATCGAGTAGCGGCGTGCCGGCGTGGATGCCCACGGAGACCGCCGCCACATGATCGCGGATCGGCGTCGCGCTGATGATTTGCTTCGCCAGCAAGCCACTCACCGCATCGTGCAACGCGACGAAGGCGCCGGTGATGCTGGCCGTGCGCGTGCCGCCATCGGCTTGCAACACATCGCAATCCAGATGGATCGCGCGCGGACCGAGCGCTTGTAAATCCACCACCGCGCGCAGCGAACGGCCGATCAGGCGCTGAATCTCCTGAGTGCGGCCCGATTGCTTGCCGCGCGCCGCCTCGCGATCCATGCGCGTGTGCGTGGAGCGTGGCAGCATGCCATATTCCGCCGTCACCCAACCTTGGTTGGTGCCGCGCAGATGCGGCGGCTGTTTTTCAAGCACGCTGGCAGTGCACAGCACTTGGGTGTTGCCGCTTTCGATCAACACCGCGCCTTCGGCATGGCAGGTGTAACGCCGCGTGATGCGGATCGCGCGTAATGCGTCGGGATTTCTTCCGCTGGGGCGTGTGCTCATGCTATCTTCCCGCTTCAAACAAGGAAAGCGGATTATACGTGAGCCTCTCATGAACCATTGCCCCACGATTTGCAGTATGACCGGTTATGCGGTTGCGGCCCAGGCGTTGGCCGAGGGTGCGTTTACCGGCACGCTGACCGTTGAAATTCGCGCGGTCAACAACCGCTTTCTCGACATTCAGTTCAGGCTGCCGGAGGAATTGCGCGCGGTGGAGCCGGCTTTGCGCGAATTGCTTGCGGCAAAATTAACGCGCGGCAAGATCGAGTGCCGCATTTCGCTCACGGCATCGGCAACCACACCCGCGGCCGCGGCCGCGGAGCTCAATACAGCGATGTTGCAGCAACTCGCCACGCTCAATACGCAGGTGCTCAAGGTATTCCCGCAAGCCGGGACGCTGCGCGCGGCCGATGTGCTGCGCTGGCCCGGCATGCTGGGCGCGGACACACTGCCGGCGGAAACGCTGCACCGCGCCTGCCGCACGTTAACCGCTGCGGCGCTGGATGAATTCATGGCGGCGCGCGCGCGTGAAGGCGTAAAACTGAAAGACGCCATCCTCGAACACGCTACCTCGATTGAAAAACGCGTGCAGGAAGTAGCGCCCAGAATGCCCGCAGCCATCGCCGCGTTCCAGGAAAAACTCCATCAGCGTCTGCGCGATGCGCTGGCCAATGCCGACGACGAACGCATCCGCCAGGAAGTGGCTCTCTACGCCGGCAAAATCGATGTCGATGAAGAACTCACGCGGCTTAAAACCCACATGGCCGAATTGCGGCGCATCCTCGCCCAAGGGGGCGCCGCAGGCAAACGGCTGGATTTCCTGATGCAGGAGTTAAATCGCGAGGCCAACACGCTCGGCTCTAAAGCCGCTGACATCGAAATCACCCAGGTGTCGATGGATCTGAAATTGTTGATTGAACAAATGCGCGAGCAGATACAGAACATCGAGTGACCGGTAAATCGTGAAGGGTGAAGCGTGAAGAGTGAAGGGGTACCCCCTTCAGCTCACTACGCCGTCACTCTTCACCCTTCACGATTCACTCTTCAAGGCACTATGCCCGGCAATCTCATCATCGTAAGCGCACCCTCCGGCGCTGGCAAAACCAGCCTGGTGGCGGCGCTGTTAAAGAGCGATCCGCAGGTGCGCCTGTCAGTGTCGTTCACTACGCGCGCGCCGCGCGCGGGCGAGGTCCATGGGCGCGACTACAATTTTGTCGACGTTGCGGCGTTTGAGCGCATGCGCGCGAACGGTGAATTCGTGGAAAGCGCACTGGTACACGGCAATCACTACGGCACCTCGCAGCAGTGGATGAGCGAACGCCGCGCCGAGGGTCAGGACATCCTGCTGGAAATCGACTGGCAGGGCGCGCTTCAGGTGCAGCGCACGCACCGTGACGCGATAGCTATTTTCATTTTACCGCCGTCGTACGAGGTGCTGCAGTCGCGGCTTAAGGGGCGCGCTACCGATGCGCCAGAGGTGATCGCGCAACGCCTGCGCAACGCGCGCGAGGAAATCTCGCATCTCATTGATTTCGAATATGTTATCATCAACGATGCGTTTGACCGTGCGGCGCGGGAACTGGCTGCAATTGTGGTTGCCGAAAGGCTTAAGCGCGAACGCCAGATCACGCGCCATCGCGAAACCATCGATCTATTGTTGAATCCGCCCCCCCGCTAATTGCTCGTGTTACAACTGGAAGACTGGAAAATCCATGGCCCGCATCACTGTAGAAGACTGCCTCAGACTCATCCCCAACCGTTTCGAGATGGCGCTGGCCGCAACCTTTCGCGCTCGCCAGATCGCCAACGGCTCGCAAGCGATGGTGGAAGCCAATCGCGACAAGCCCACCGTGATCGCTCTGCGCGAGATGGCGGCAGGCAAGTATGGCAAAGAAATCCTAGTAAAATCAGCAATTTAAATACTGTGACGCAACAATTCCGGGATGCCCGACGGCGCGGCACTGTTCAAGGAATGCGCTGGCTACCTTAAGCCGGACGATATCTCGCAGCTGCAAGCTGCGTATCAATTCAGCGAATCGGCGCACCAGGGCCAGTTTCGCAATTCCGGCGAGCCCTATATCTCGCATCCGCTGGCGGTGGCCGGCATTCTGGCCAAGTGGCACCTCGATTCACAAGCGCTGACGGCCGCGCTGTTGCACGACGTGATGGAAGATACAGCCGTCACCAAAAACGATCTGCTGCGCAACTTCGGCAAGCCGGTGGCCGAGCTGGTCGATGGCGTGTCCAAACTCGACAAGGTCGAATTCGAGTCGCGTGAAGACGCGCAGGCGGAAAACTTCCGCAAAATGCTGCTGGCAATGGCGCGCGACGTGCGTGTCATTCTGATCAAACTCGCCGACCGACTGCACAATATGCGCACGCTCGAGGCGGTGCCCGGCCATAAGCGCCGTCGCATCGCGCGCGAGACGCTAGAAATTTACGCGCCTATCGCCAACCGCTTGGGGTTGAACAGCATTTATCAGGAGCTGGACGATCTGTCGTTCAAACACCTGTATCCCGACCGTTGCCGCGTGCTGACCAAGGCAGTGGCTGCTGCGCGCGGCAACCGCCGCGAGGTGGTGGGCAAGGCGCTCGCCAGCATCGAAAAACGCCTGCACGATAATGGCATCGCGGCGCAAGTACAGGGCCGCCAGAAACATCTGTATTCGATCTACAGCAAGATGCGTGAAAAACATTTGTCGTTTGCGCAAGTGCATGATGTGTTCGGCTTTCGCATCGTGGTCAAGAATGTGCGCGACTGTTACGTCACGCTGGGCATCCTGCACGGGCTGTATAAGCCGATACCCGGAAAATTCAAGGATTACATCGCCATCCCCAAGGCCAACGGCTACCAGTCACTGCACACGCATCTGTTCGGCCCCTTCGGCAGCCCGATTGAGATGCAGATCCGCACCCAGGAAATGCACAAAATCGCCGAAGCGGGCGTAGCCTCGCACTGGCTCTACAAAAGCTCGGATCAATCGATCACCGAGATGCAGAAAAAAACCCACCAGTGGCTACAAAGCCTGCTCGAAATGCATGGCGAGCCGGGCGATCCGGTGGAGTTTCTTGAACACCTGAAGGTGGATTTGTTCCCGGATGCGGTCTACGTGTTCACGCCCAAGGGCAAGATCATGGCGCTGCCGCGCGGCGCCACCGCGGTGGATTTCGCCTATGCCGTGCACAGCGACGTGGGCAACCGCTGCGTCGCGGTCAAGATTAACCAGGAACTGATGCCGCTGCGGCAATCACTCAAAAATGGCGACCGCGTGGAAATCATTACCGCATCGCACGCCAAGCCCAATCCGCTGTGGCTTAATTTTGTCGCCACCGCGAAAGCGCGCGCGCACATCCGTCATTTTTTGAAAACCATGCATTTCGACGAATCGGTGCAGCTGGGCGAGCGGCTGTTGCATCAAGCCTTGTCGGCCTTCAAGTCCAGCCTGAACGTCATCGGCGAGCAACAGTGGTTGAAGCTATCACGCGACAATAATGCCCTGTCGCGCGCGAACATTCTCTCCGACATAGGCCTGGGCAAACGCCACGGCGTGGTGGTGGCGCGCCAGTTATTGTCGATACGTGAGAGCGTGGCGGGCGAAAATCCCGCCCTGGGGCCGGTGGTGATACACGACGCGGAAAGCATGGCGCTGCAGTTCTCCAAGTGCTGTCATCCCATTCCGGGGGACCGCATCGTCGGTGTCATCAGCAAGGGTCAAGGCATGGCGATCCACACCCACGATTGCCCGGTGCTGGCGAAATCGCATGCCGAACCCGAGCGTGTGCTCGATGTGGAGTGGGACAACGAATCCAGCAAGCTGCACGATGTGAGTGTGCGCATCGTCGTCGCCAATCAACGCGGCGTACTGGCGCAGGTGGCTGCCAGCATCGCCGACGCGCAATCCAATATCCAGAATGTCGCCGTCGAACCGCAGGATGGCGGCAAATATGCCAGCATGCAATTTACCCTGCAGGTGGTGAACCGGATGCACCTGGCGCGCATCATGCGCGAGTTGCGGCGGGTGCCCGAGGTCACGCGCATCACGCGCATGCGCAATGGATGATTAGGCAAGCGGCGGACTGAAAATTTCAGCCCCGCACCATAGAGAGGCTGAATTGAGGCAACGCGTTAATCAACCTGCGGCGTTCACCCGGTTTTTTGCGTCCAGCGCCTTGATCAGGCCATCGATACCCGACCTGCCGATTTCGCTGTTAAATGAATCGCGATAGTTGGTAACCAGACTCAGGTTCTCGACCACCACGTCGTAAACCTTCCAGCCGTTGGCAGCCTTGGCTAGACGGTAATCCACCGCCAGCGGCTTGCGTGAGGCATCTTTCACCAGTGTTTTCACTGTGACGTCGTCATCCGCAGGGCGCACCACCAGCGGACGTACTTCAACGGTTTGATCCGCAGTGCTCGATTGCGTCAACGCCGTGGCGTAAGTCGTCACCAGCAATGCGCGAAACGCATTCTCGAGCGACCGCTGCTGCGCGAGCGACGCCTCGCGCCAGTGTCTACCCACCGCCTGGCGCGTCATCGTCTGAAAATCAAAATGGGGCAACACTTTTTTCTCCACCACCTCGTTGAGCGCGCGCCGGTCTTTGTTGTTTTTGATCACGCCCAACACTTCATCTACCGTATTCTTGACCAGCGCGTCAGGCGCTATCTGCGCAAACGCGATGCCTGCCGCCATCCAAACAATCGCGCCCACCAGCGTTGCCCATTTTCTGCTCATGACCATTCCTTTGCTCCTGCGGGTTGCAGGTTGCTGTGAAGCAGCACCTGAGTGCCCATGTCGTCCTGCGTAATCAAGCACTGCTACATTAACGCGGTTCCACGCTGGCGGTTACATGCGGCGCAGTATGGAACGAAATAATAAAACAGTTTAAAAACATAGTGTTAGGGTTATCTCTCTGACGCACCCTGATGCGCGCCCCAAAAAATACCGTGCCCACCAGCGTAAAAACAGTATCAGCGCGGACTGCCAGGCTCTGCCACCGGCGTCACGCCGGAGTTGCCACTACGCCGCAGCCAAATCAGCCACGAGGTCATGCCCAGCGCCAGCAACAAAAACGGCACAGTACCGTAATTCACCGCGTGCCAGCCGCTGGCGTTAAGCAACAGTCCCGACGACATCGACGAAATCGACATCGTGACAAACACCGCGAAGTCATTCGCGGCCTGTGTCTTCGCGCGCTCGGCGGGCGTGTGGCACTCGGTGAGCAGCGTCGAGCCGCCCACGTACATAAAATTCCAGCCCACACCAAGCACGAACAGCGCCAGCCAGAAATTCACCACGCCGGTGCCGGCCAGCGCGCATAACACCGCCACGAACAACAGCGCAATACCGGCGAGGATCACCTTCAACACGCCAAATTTTTGTATCAGCGAGCCGGTGAAGAACGACGGCCCGTACATGCCGAGCACGTGCCACTCAAGCACGAACGCCGCTGCGTTGAAATGATGATGATGCGCGTGCATCGCCAGCGGCGTGGACGTCATGAACAAATTCATGATGCCGTACGACAACGCCCCCGCCAGCGCCGCCACCATGAACACCGGCTGACGCATGATCTCGCGCAAGGGGCGGCCGCCTTCCTTGCGCTCCTGTTCCGACAACTGCGGAATTTCCAACCGGCTCAACAGCAGCGCGGCAATCATGCATACCACGATCAGCGACAGGTAGGATCCCAGAAACACATGCTCGGCAAATAAATCCTTGGTGCGCTTGGCCATTTCCGGCGCGACAAATCCGCCGACGATGCCGCCCGCCAGCGTCAGCGAAATCGCCTTGGCGCGAAAGCTGGGCTGAGCCACATCGGCGGCGGCAAAACGGTAATACTTGCCGAATGCCGTATACGAACCCATCACCATCATGCCGCAGCACAACAGCCAGAAATTCGCCAGGTAAATTGCCAGCCCGCATAACGCAGCGCCCAGCATACCGATGCCGGTGCCCACCTGAAAGCCCGCGCGCCGGCCGATCGATTTCATCAGCATCGATGCCGGTATCGTGGTGATCGCCGAGCCCAGCACGTAGCACGTCAGCGGCACCGTGGCAAAGGCCTTATCCGACGCCAGCGCAAAACCCGCCAGCCCGGTGATCGCAACCAGCGTCACGCCGCCGGTTTGCAGCGTGGCCTGACAGGCGGAGAGTACGAGGACGTTACGGTGCTGTTTTTCCATTATGTTTTGTGTACCTGCGGTGCAAAGGGGAAAAACGCTACTGGCTTCCTGGAATCAAGACCCTGCAATCGTCACCCCGCCATCCACCACGATCATTTGCCCGGTGACAAAAGACCCCGCCTCCGACGCCAGAAATACCGCCACGCCGCCGATGTCTTTCGGTGCGCCGATGCGGCGCAGCGGCGTTGTCGCTTCGCGAGATTGAAGCCGCGCTGCGTCCGACCACAGCGCTTTGGCAAAATCGGTCTTGACCAATCCCGGCGCGATGGTATTGACGCGGATATTCTGCGGCCCCCACTCCACCGCCAGCGCGCGGGCGAGCCCCGCTTCCGCCGCTTTGGATGTGCCATAAAGCCCCAGTACCTGACTGCCACGCAACGCGCCGATGCTGGAGATGATGATCATGGCACCGCCTTCGCCCCGTTCAGCCATCTGCGGCAGCACCATGTTGCCGAGCCAGAACACGCTCTTGACGTTGGTCTGCATGATTTTGTCAAACATCTCATCAGATGCCGTGGCCAACGGCCCGAAATGCGGGTTCGACGCCGCATTGCACACCAGGATGTCGATGCGGCCCCACTGCTGGATGACGGTATCGACCAGATTTTGCGCCGCCACCTTGTCGCCCACATTGCACGGCACGGCTAGGGCTTCCTGCCCGCGCGCGGCAAACTCCGCTCGCACTGCATCACAGGCGTCGGCTTTGCGGCTGGAAATCACCACCTTCGCGCCGGCGTTGGCCATTTCTTCGGCGATGGATTTGCCGATGCCTTTGGTGGAACCGGTTATCAGCGCGACTTTTCCTTTGAGACTGAACATGGTTGCTCCAGTTAAAATGATGACTTCAATTTACCACGGATCATCCATGCCCCACATCCAGTCATCATGAACACACTACCTCTGCCGCTCGCCGGCATGCGCATCATCGAATTGGGCCACACTGTGATGGGGCCCTCGTGCTCGCTCGTGTTCGCCGACCTGGGTGCTGATGTGATCAAAGTGGAGCCGCCCGAAGGCGAGCGCACCCGCCACAACGGCGGCTTCGGTGCGGGGATGTTCCCGCTCTACAACCGCAACAAGCGCAGCATCTGCCTCGATCTGAAATCAGCTTCCGGCAAAACCATCGTGCACCAGCTTATCGCCACCGCGGATGCGCTGATCGAAAACTTTGCCGCCGGCACCATGGATAAACTCGGCCTGGGTTACGACGAGCTGTCCAAACGCAATCCGCGGCTCATCTACTGCGCGCTAAAGGGCTTTCTGGGCGGCCCCTACGAGCATCGCCCCGCACTGGATGAAGTGGTGCAGTTCATGGGCGGACTGGCCTACATGACCGGGCCGCGCGGTCGGCCGCTGCGCGCGGGCGCGTCGGTGGTCGATCTCATGGGCGGCATGTTCGGCGCCATTGGCATCCTGTCAGCGCTGCGTGAGCGCGAACGCACCGGGCGCGGGCAACTGGTTAAAAGCGCGCTGTTTGAATCCACCGCATTCATGGTGGCGCAACACATGACCGGACAAGTCGTCACCGGCAATGAGCCGCCGCCGATGCCGGAGAAATTGAGTTCCTGGGCCATCTACGAAACCTTCACCACGATGGACGCACAAACCATTTTTATCGCCATCACCAGCGACAATCACTGGCGCGCCTTCTGCAAGGAATACCAGCTCAACGATCTGCTCGCCGACCCTTCGCTTAAGACCAATCCGCAGCGCGCGGCGCAGCACGACCGGCTAGCGCCGGTAGTTGAGCACATCGTCAAGCTGCGCACCTATGCCGACCTGGCCGCAGCGCTGGAACGCTTGAATATTCCGTTTGCGCCACTGGCCAGGCCTGCTGACCTGTTTGACGATGTGCATTTGAATCAAGGCGGCCATATGCTTGACATGCAATTTCAGAACGGCAAACGCGCCAACATTCCCGGACTGCCACTGGAGATGGGGGAACATGACCTGTCGATCCGCATGCAAACGCCACGCAAGGGCGAACACACGCATGAGGTGCTGACGGATCTGGGCTTTAGCACTGCACAAATCGATGCCTGGGTCGCGCAAGGCGTGGCCCTGTTGCCGGACCAACCGTAGCAAACCCTAAGGATAGCCATGACCATAGACACCCACACCGAAAAACTCCTCGCGCACAAAGACGGCGCCGCAGGATGGATCACCTTTAACCAACCCGCCAAACGCAACGCCATGTCGCTCGACATGTGGCTGGGGCTCGACATCGCACTGAACGATTTCATTGCCGATCCGGCGATCCGCGTTATCGTATTAAAAGGCGCGGGCGACAAAGCGTTCGTGTCGGGCGCGGACATCAGCGAATTCAAGGAAAAGCGTGCCACCGCTGAAGCCGTCGCCGAATACAACAAAGTCTCCGTTACCATCGCCACTAAATTGCTCGAATGCCCGAAACCCACGATTGCGATGATCCGCGGCTTTTGCATGGGCGGCGGCTTGGGTACTGCACTCACCTGCGATCTACGCATCTGCTCCGACGATGCGCGCTTTGGCATCCCCGCCGGCAAGCTCGGCGTGGGCTACAAGTACAGCGCGTTAAAACGCCTGGTCGATATTGTGGGGCCGGCACACACCGCGGAAATTTTTTACACCGCGCGCCAGTTCGATGCGCAGGAAGCCAAGGACATGGGCCTGGTCAACCGCGTGCTGGCGGCGGACAAACTGGAAGCCTACGTCGCCAACACCGTCGACAGCATTGGCGGCAACGCGCCGCTCACGCTGAAAGCGGTGAAGGCGTGCCTCAACGAAATTGCCAGGGACGATAGCCAGCGCGACCATGCCTTATGCGAGCGCGTGGTGGACGATTGCTTCGCCAGCGCGGACTACACCGAAGGCCGCACCGCCTTCATGGAAAAACGCAAACCCGTGTTTAGGGGGCGCTAAGCGGCGCTGCCGGGAGCGGCGACATCGCGTAGGCCGTTTCGATCAACGCGACTGCGGCGGCATTGTCGGCGAGGTTCGCGATCGGCGGGCGGCCTTCCCGTACCCGGCGCAAGGTGTCGTGGACAAATTCCGGATAGAAAAACACATTGGTCAGCTTCATCTCGCGCGTGGTGCGTTGCCGGTCATTGGTGACGATTTCCAGCAGGCCGTTGTCGCGCGCCGCGAAATAATGTTTTTCAGTGCGGATGCTGTAATGCATGTCGAAGACCGAGTTGGGCGCCGGATACAGATAGCCCGTTTCGACCATGCAACTCGCACCGCCGCCACGCATCAGCATGATGGCGTGATCCTCGATGGTGAGGCCGGCGGCGCGGTTGGACATCATCGCACCGCTCACCGTCAACGCTGCGTTGTCCAATAGCACCCGGCACAAATCGACGAAGTGGATGCCCAGATTCAGCAGCGGCCCGCCGCCTGAAGTTGCGCGATCGATCACCCATTCCACGTTTTGCTGGTGGTAGCGATCGACCATGCCGCCGACGAATTTGAACGACAGATACTGAATTTGTTCTCCTGCAGCCAGCTCGCGTATGGTAGCGATGATAGGACAATAGCGGAACACCAGCGGCACTGCGGCGAACACGCCGGCGCTGGCTGCGTGGCGCGCGATGTCCTGCGCCTCCGCGGCATTCACCGCGCAGGGTTTTTCGATGGCGAAGGGGATGCGGTTGTCGATCAGAAAGCGCGCCTGAGCGGCCATGTCGCAGTGGCGGCCGAGCACGAAAGCGAAGTCCGGCTTGAGCTTCGCGCACATCTCCCGATAATCCGTAAACACCGGACACTTGGCCGTGGCCGCCAGCGGCGCCGCGCTTGCGGCAGCAGGATCGCTGACACCAACGATCGCGGCGTCGGTCATCGCCAACACCGGGGTGGAATAAAACGGGGTATGCCAGTGCGATACCCCGATGAGAACGATGCGCATGATTCGCCTCTCCAAGTTTTCTCCCGCGCCCGCTGCACAAGCCCACAATGCGGCGGGGCCATGCGCAGAGGGGCGGTAAAGCACCGCGCAATCTATGCCAGCGGCCCGCGTTGTGCAAGCGCTTTGCGCTCGCGCCTGACACAGCGTGCTGTCGATAGCGCTGGAAATAGCGCAGATTGCCGGGTAAGCTATTGCAGACAAGGCTCAAGCACCCAGGATCGGCAGCGCCGGATCAGCACCACATCGCCGCCAGCGGGCAAAGGCAAAAATAGGGCCGGATTGAATTGCCTGCGTGGGGCAGGTGCGACGACGGTAACCAGGGAGACCATCATGTTGACGATACGTACGGCGGTGAGCGGCGGTGTGTTGTTGTTGGCGCAGGCGGCATTCCCGGTGTACGCCCAGACCTGGCCTACGCGGCCGCTCAGACTGGTGGTTCCCTTTTCTGCCGGCGGCAGCACAGACCAGACCGCCCGCGTGCTGGCGGAGGCCCTGCGACCGGTGCTCGGTCAGACTTTGCTGGTCGACAATCGGCCCGGCGCAGGGGGCAATATCGCGACCGAGCTGGTCGCCAACGCCACGCCCGACGGCTATACCTATTTGGTGTCGGGTGCCACGATGGCGGCCAACATGAGCCTGTACAGAAATCTGCGCTACGATTTCGTGCGCGATTTCGCGCATGTGTCACAAACCTTTTCGTCGTCCAACGTGCTGGTGGTCGTCCCCAACCTGCCCGTTGCCAATCTTGCCGAGTTCATTGCCTACGTGAAAAGCGGCCAGCACACAGTGAACTACGGCTCCGGCGGACACGGCACTTCGCAGCACCTCGCCGCCGCGTTGTTCAATAATATGGTTGCAGGAAAGATGGTGCACATACCGTACAAGGGCGGCGCCCCTGCGACCATAGCGCTGCTCGGCGGCGAGATTCACACCATATTTGCGCCGCTGATCGAAGTGCTGCCGCATATCAGGGCAGGATCGATCAAGGCGCTCGCGGTCACCGGCAAGAAGCGTTCGCCGCTGTTGCCCCATGCGCCCGTGATCGGCGATTTGCTGCACGGCTATGAAACGTCGTCATGGGGCGGCATGTCCGCACCCGCCAAAACGCCTGTGGCTATTGTGAATAAAATGAACGAGGCGATTGTGAAGGTGCTGACTCAGCCGGCGGTAAAGACGCACCTTGCCGAGGGGGACAAAGAGCCGGTGGGCAGTACGCCGGCGCAGTTTAATCAGTTTATTGCCATCGAAGTCGAAAGACTGCGTATGCAGGTCAAGATTTCGGGCGCCAAAGCCGATTGAGGCGCCCGCTTGCGACGGTTGAAGGCCCCCCCTCTGTTTTGAAACTTTGATTCAAGGAGATTCGCATCATGTCCATTCGAGTTCGCCCGCTGGGAACGTGCATCGGCGCCGCAGTAGACGGCATCGACCTACGCGAACCGCTGACCGCCGCCCAAGCAGAGGAAATTCACCACGGCATGGACCGCCACGCCGTGCTGGTGTTTCACGATCAGCCCCTCACCAATGAACAGCACCTCGCTTTCACCCAAGCGCTGGGCGCGTTGGAAAACACGGTCAACAACAGCTTGCGCAATGCCGCGGATTTCCGCTTGCCGCCGAACTTTGCCGACGTCTCAAACCTCGATGGCAACAATCAGCCGTACGGTCGCGATGACCGCAAGCGCCTGTTCGCCATCGGCAATCGTCTGTGGCACTCCGATTCGTCGTTCAAGGCGATACCGGCGAAATACTCGCTGCTGCGCGCAGTGCGTATCCCCTCGAAGGGCGGCAACACCGAGTTCGCGCACATGGGTGCGGCCTACGAGGCGCTCGACGACGAAACCCGGGCATTGATCGAGCCTCTGGTGTGCGAGCATTCGCAACTGTACTCGCGCGATCTCATCGGGTTCCGGGAATTTACGCCGGAGGAGCGCGAGCGTTTCAAGCCTGTGCGCCAGCGGTTGGTGCGCACCCTGCCGCGCACCGGCCGCAAATCAATTTACCTGTCGTCCCATGCCGGCGCCATACTCGGCTGGCAACTACCGGAGGCGCGGCTGCTGTTGCGCGATCTGATTGAGCACGCGACACAACGCGAATTCGTCTATTCACACCCCTGGCGGGTACATGATCTGGTGATGTGGGACAACCGCCAGACCATGCACCGCGGGCGGCCGTTCCCGGCCGACGAGGCGCGCGACGTGCGCAGGACCACGCTGATGGGGCATGCGCCCACAGTGGAACAGCAGGCAGTCGCGGCATAATCAACCCCGCATTACCCACTACCCACTACCCATAACTTGTTAGAGAAAGAACGCTACCATGAAAACGATCGACATCCACGCCCATGTGGTCCCACGTTCACTATTGAAGGCCGCCGATGCGCAAGCCGAATGGTACGGTTTTCGACACGAACCCGGCGTGGGTGCCGGCACCATGGTGGGAGACGGCAAGCGTACCGAATTGACCTCGCCCAAGGTGCGTTTTACGCCGGAACAACGGATGCAGGATATGGATGCGCAGGGTGTGGACGTGCAGGTGCTCTCAGTCCACACGCCGTTCTTTGGTTATCACCTCGACGCGGCACAAGGGCTGGCGCTGGCGCGCGACGTCAATGAGGAGATCGCCGCCACCGCGCGCCAGTGGCCTACGCGTTTCGCAGGGCTCGCCACACTGCCCATGCAGGACGTCACGACTGCCATCAACGAACTCGAGCGCGCAGTCACCAAGCTCGGGCTGAAGGGGGCCGAGCTCGACACCCAGGTCAACGGCGAACAATGGGACGAGCCGAAGTTTCTACCGTTCTTCAAGGCCGCGGAAGCGATGGGCGCCGTGCTCTTTTATCACCCGCAACCACAAAACAATTTTTTGCGCGAGCGCATGCCGCGTCATGGGCTCTATAACAGCCTCGGCGTCATTCTCGACGACGCGATCGTCACCGCGGTGCTGATCTGCGGCGGCGTGCTGGAAGCGTGCCCGGATATACGCATTTGCATCGCCCACGGCGGCGGCCCCGCCTGCTACGCGATGGGAAGGCTGGACCGCGGCTGGGAAAGACTCCCCGAAGGCCAACGCACCCCGCTGCCACCGAGCGAATACCAGAAACGTTTGTACTACGACACCGTGACCAGCAGCGAGGAGGCGCTGCGCTTCCTGCTCGACCGCGTGGGCGCCGAGCACGTGGTTCTCGGCAGTGACTGGCCTTTCGTGCCATGGAAGCCCGGTCCCGGGGGTTGGGTGCAGAGCCTGCAGTCCCTCACGCAAGAGGAGAAAGACAAGATACTGTGGAAGAATCTAGAGGCCCTGCTGAAGTTGTAGCAGCGTTGTCTCGCGGGCAGTAGGTAGAGAGTGTCGGTAGAGAGTTGCAAGCGCAAGCCCGGCAGCGTAGTCTTAGCCACCCAAAATACAAGCTGGCGCATGTCGCATCAAGCGCACTGCCGCCGAGCACCAACCCCATGGAGGCGTTTCTCAATGCGCAAGCTGATGGCTGTGATTGCCGCAATTCTTTTCCTGCCGCAGGCGGCGCTCTACGCACAGCCCTATCCGTCGAGGCCGATCCGATTCGTCCTCCCCTTCGGGCCAGGCTCGGCCACGGATGTCCTCGCCCGCATAACAGGCCAGGAGTTGTCGCAGTCGATTGGGCAGCCGATTGTCGTCATCCCCAAGGCTGGCGCCGATGGCGCCCTCTCGGCGCTGGATGTGAAACGCTCGACGGCCGACGGCCACACTTTCCTGTTCGGCACCAACAGTCCGCTCGCCGTCGTGCCCAACATTCGCAAGGACCCGCCGTACGATGTGATGGCGGATTTCACCCCGATCACTTTCCTCGGCGACAACACCTTCTTCATCGTGGTGCATCCGTCGCTGCCGGTGAAATCTATCGCCGAGCTGGTCGCGCATGCCAAGGGCAATCCGAAAGCGCTCAACTATCCGTCCGCCAACACCTACGCCCTGGTAGCGACGGCTACCTTCGCACTGAACAATGGCATTGCGATGCACGCCATTCCCTACAAGTCGGAGCCCGACGCCATGGCCGACCTGCTGTCGGGCCGCATGCATATGATGTTCGGAACACCGACCAGCGTTCTGGCGCACGCGAAGGAGGGCCGGTTGAGGGTGCTTGCGACCACGTTGAACGAGCGCAGCCCGTTGATGCCCGACGTGCCGTCCTTCCTGGAGACCGGCCAGGTGAAGCTGCCGATCGGCCCGTGGTTTGCCTTGGTCGGTCCCGCCGCCCTGCCCCCCCGCATCGTCGCGCGCATGAACAAGGAGGTGGTCGCGGCTCTGGCCAAGCCTTCGGTCAGAGAACTGATGCAAAAGCAGGGCTTCATGCCGAAAACTTCCACACCAGAGGCGCTTACGGCCTACATGAAGGACCAGCTCGCGGTGTGGAAGTCGGCGCTCAAGACTGCCGGCGTCGAGCCGCAGTAAACGCGGAATACCGTTTAGATTTCCCACCCTACACCAGGAGAAAGACATGGCCGGCAATGGACAGATGATCATCGAGCTCGACAAAAAACGCATGACCGCGACAACGCAAAAGGACATCGCAACCCTGAAAAACCTGCTGTGCAATGGCCTCATCTACACCCATTCCTCCGCGCGCCAGGACACCAAGCAGAGCCTGATCGGAGCCATGGAATCCGGCAGCACCGTCTATACCTCGATGGAGCCGTCCGAGGTGAAGGCGCAGGACCTTGGAAACGCAGTGGTGCTGACCGGCGTCGCTGCCATTAGCGTCCATTCCAATGGCAAGCCGAATGCCTTCCGGGTGCGCTTCACCGACGTTTATGAAAACCAGAACGGCAGCTGGCGCATGGTGACCTGGCAGTCGACGAAAATTCCGGACTAGATCCCGCGCGCCGGCGCGTGCATGGCACGCGCCGGCATCGATAATTTACGCTGCGGAGACTGACTATGGCCGAGACACCCACGTTCGGACGTTATGCCGAGATTCCCTATGACCAGATGACGCCGGAGCAGCAGGAAGGCTATCGCGCGCTGCTCGAGGCGCGCGGCCGTCTGTCCGGCCCCAATAAAATTTACGTGCACAACCCCAAGCTGGCAAAAGCGATCGGACCGGTCGGGGGACATTTCCGCAAAGGCTATTCGCTGAGCGAGCGCGAGCGCGAGATTGCGGTCAACGTCATCAACAGCAAATGGCATTCGGCCTACCCAACCAATGCGCATGAACGTGCCGCCAAGGCGGCCGGGCTGCCGCACGACAAGGTCGAGGCGATATTGTCGGGCTTGCCGACCTCGTTCTCCGACAAACGCGAGCAGGTAGTCTATGAAATGGCGATCTGCCTTAGCCAATCGCGCTGGGTGGCGCAAGGACTCTTTGATCGCGCGGTGGAAGCGCTCGGCCATGTCGGCATCACCGACGTGATCACCCTGATGGGCCATTACAGCAGCGTCTCCATGACGCTCGCCTTCTACGACGTGCCGGCCGGCGCGAGCGGCATCGAGCGCTGAACGCCGCCACCACCGTGATTGCAATACGCGCAGCAGCAATCCATCACAATAAATTAAAGGAATGGGACCATGACCGAACCTGGCATGCATAAAGGCGATGAGTTCGCCGGCAAAGTGGCGCTGGTGACAGGCGCTGCGCGTAACATCGGACGCGCGATCGCCCTAGCTCTGGCCACGGGCGGCGCTAAAGTGGCGGTGAACACGCGCTCGAATATCGAGCAGGCGCGTGGCGTCGTCGATGAAATCAAGGCGTTGGGCACGGACGCCGAGGCCTATGCCGCTGACGTCGCCGAGCCCGCCCAGATACAGGCCATGGTCGATGCCGTGTTGAAGCGTTTCGGCCGCCTCGATATCCTGGTGCTCAATGCCGCGCTGCGCGAACACGTGCATGTCGATGACATCAGCTTCGAGGACTGGCGCCGCATCCTGTCCACCAATCTGGACAGCGCGTTCATCTTCACCAAAGCCTGCCTGCCCGCGCTAAAGCAAGCCGGGGACGGGCGTATCGTCACCTTCGCCGGCGTCACTGCGTTGCTGGGTCTCAAGGACCGCGTGCATGTCGCGGCGTCCAAACACGGGATCGTCGGGCTGACCAAAGCCCTGGCACAGGATCTGGCGGAGTTTGGTATACGCGTGAACTGCGTATCTCCTGGGCAGATCGATACCTCGCGTGCGTCCGGGCACGAGTTGCCCAATCGCTCGAGCAATATTCCGCTCGGCCGCCGCGGCACTGCGTTCGAGATCGCCGGCATGGTGCGGAGTCTGTGCGGCCCGGCTGGCGCATACATAACCGGGCAGACGCTGCATATCAACGGCGGGCTCTCCAACTCGGGGGTCTGACAGCGCAGCCACGTTTCCCCTCGTGGGCATCCGTACCAGTAGTGCCGAGGGTCTCGCCTTGCGCCTGCTGCAAACTGCATATCCTCAACCGGTTGGAACGAAAAACAATCCCATGCTCAAGCTCTCGTTACCCGTCGCCGCCGCAACAGCGCTGCTCGCCTGCGGCATCGCCAGCGCGCAAGCCTACCCGTCCCGACCCGTGCGCCTGCTGGTGCCCTCCGCGCCCGGCGGCAGCCCGGATATCAACGCGCGTGAACTGGCGAACGAACTTAGCAAGCAGATGGGTCAGCAAGTGGTGGTTGAAAACCGCCCCGGTGCCAGCGGCATTATCGGCTACGAATTGCTGGTGCGCGCTACGCCTGATGGTTACACGTTAGGCTATATCTCCAATTTTATTGCCACCAATCCCAGCCTCTACGCCAAGCTGCCTTACGATTTTGCTAGGGACTTTGTACCGGTCATTCACTATTTTTCGGGCCTGAACGTGCTCACGGTGTCACCGTCGCTGCCGGTGCGTTCGGTGAAGGAATTGATCGAACATGCCCGCGCCAACCCCGGCAAGTTGTCCTTTGGCAGTTCCGGGATCGGCGCGACCCCGCATCTGTCGATGGAACTGTTTAAAAGCATGACCAGCACCACGATTGTTCATGTGCCTTATAAGGGCACTCAACAAGCGGTCTCCGACCTCATCGGCGGCCAGATCGACATCCTGTGCGACAACATGGCGTCATTGCTGCCGCTGGTGCGGTCCGGGCGCTTGCGTGCCCTTGGCGTCACCTCGCTCAAGCGTTCCGCGGCATTACCTGAACTGCCGACACTCGACGAGGCAGGCATCCCGGGATTCGAATTGACCGGCTGGTCGGGCTTCGCGGTACCTGCGGGCGCGCCGCGCGATATCGTGCTGCGGCTGAACGCAGAAATTAATAAGGCGCTGACTTCACCCACTGTAATCAAGGGCATAGCCTCGCGCGGCGGTACGCCACTGGGCGGAACGCCAGAGCAATTCGCGGAACACGTGCGCAAGGAAACCGAGAAACTGGGCAAGCTGATACGGACCGTGGGCATCAAGCCGCAGTAAGCGCGCGTGCGCACGCTGTCCCCCTTCACGATGCTCGTACGCACCAAACTCAGCTGCACCACCTGCCCTGCCGCGCACTCCCGCTACGCTGACTGGCGTTACCGTCCACTGTGCCCGGTTCCAGCATCCCGAACACCCGCCCCATGGCATAACCCTTTCATTCATAAAGCGTTTTGATGTAATTGCCCTGCGCTTAAGGGTGCGCCGACCTCAAACGGGAGAAATTCATGCGTAAGACCATAGGCATCATCGTCGCGGTATTGATCGCCGCTATCCTGATATTCGCCACCACCAAGCCCGACACGTTTCGCGTGCAGCGCTCGGCAAGTATCCAGGCACCGCCGCAGAAAGTGTTTGCGCTCATCAATGACTTCAATGCCTGGGGCGCATGGTCGCCGTGGGAGAAAAAAGATCTGGCCATGAAGCGTACCTTTGGCGCTGTAACTGTAGGCAAAGGCGCTCACTATGCGTGGGAGGGCAACCAGGAGGTCGGACAAGGCCGCATGGAAATTACTGAATCGGAGCCGGCATCGAAGATTGCGCTCAAGCTGGATTTTTTAAAGCCCTTCGAAGCGCACAACACCGTTGAGTTCACACTGGCAGCGCAGGGCAATACCACGAACGTAACCTGGGCGATGCATGGCCCGGCGAATTTCATGTCCAAGCTCATACAAGTGTTTGTGAGCATGGACAGCATGGTGGGCAAAGATTTTGAGTCGGGATTGGCGAACTTGAAGGCCGCTGCGGAAAAATAATGACTGCGCGTTTAATGGATCCTCAGCGCGCTGCGCTCATACACCAGGAGCATATCCGCATTTCGTCAACGGCAAGCAGGTGAGCGCACTGGCACAGCCGCTGAGCGCGGCTGACGAGGGGGTGATTTTTCAGGCGCTGCGCGGCGGCTGACGCCGCGCCTGTTCTGTACGCCGTTCAGTAACCCCCCTTGTCCGGCGCGCTACCCGGCGTCAGCGGCGCCCAGCCGCTCAGGCGGCCGATTTCGGCTTTGAAATAGTTCGACATGCCGCTGCGATCGGTGCCGAGCATCACCATCTGGAAACCCTGATCCAGATAACGCTGCGTGAACTTCGAACTGGCGGTGTGCATGCCGGCGACTTTGTTGTGACGCTTGCAGGTTTCGAGTATGCGGTTGACGGTGGCGACGTGTTTCGGTTCGTCGTTGTCCATCACCGGCGGCAGTCCCAGTGCCAGGGCCAGATCGGTGGGGCCGATGTAGGCCGCGTCCACGCCGGGCGTAGAAATGATCTCGTCCATCTTTTCGATACCCTCGGGCGTTTCTATCATCACGATACACGCCACTTCGTCATTCGCGTGCTTTTGATAGTCGGACCCGGCGTAGAACATCACGCGATTCGGCCCGTTGCTGCGCATGCCCACTGGCGGATAGCGGCAGGCGGCGACCGCACGCTCGGCTTCCTCGCGGTTACTCACCATCGGCACGATCACGCCATAGGCGCCGGCATCCAGCACTTTCATGATCATGGCCGGTTCGTTCCACGGCACACGCACAAACGGCATCACGTTGGTGGTGGAGATCGCGGTCAGCATCGGCACCACATCCGAGTAGTCGATACAGCCATGCTGCATGTCGATGCACAGCCAGTCGAGCCCGGTATGGGCCATCACCTCGGCCTGCACGCAGTGTGGAATGGACAGCCATCCGCCTACCGATGATTTGCCTTCACGCCAGAGTTTCTTTACGCGATTGATGCGCATGAGTTGTATCCCTTAGTGGTGTTGTTGCTCGATCAAAAGTCCCACGCAATTGTATCCGGGATGGCGGATGTGTGTGGTGTGCGCGCAGTTTTGAAAAAAGCGCTATGATCTTGCGCAATACACCCTCGCAGGGACATCCCATGCCGCTCATCGCCGAAGTGCTGCCCACCGCAACGATAGACACGTCTGACAATATGCGCGCCCTCTTCAATTACATAGTCGACACCGGCGTGCCGCCGGTGCGCTATATCGACTGGCCGGAGAGGGCGCACCTGGCGGTCGCGCCGCAATACCAGCAGCACGAGATGCGCGTGCGCAATGGCAGGCCGTTGCGCAACACCTTCAAGCTCGATACGCACGGATTTGTGTTCGCCGATCACCTGACGCAGGTCCAAGACTTCACCAACGAAGCCGAGCGCAGCAGCGTCTACGACCTAGAGGTGCAAGCGCTCATCCGGAAACATTCCGGCGCCGCCGCAGTACGGGTGTTCGACCACACCCTGCGCGTCAGTGATGAACAGATGCAGCAGTCCTTGGGTGCGCGGCCTACCGTCAAGGGCGTGCACAACGACTATACCGAGGCGTCTGCGCCGCGGCGGCTGCGTGAGATCATCGGCGATGCGGAAGCCGAGCGCCGCTTCGGCAAGCGCTGGGCCATCATTCAGGTGTGGCGGCCGATCCGCGGCACAGTGCTGATCGATCCACTCGGCATCTGCGATGGCCGCTCCATTCCGCAAAAAGGTTTCATCAAGGTGGAGCGGCGCTACCAGGATCGTACCGGCGAGGTCTATCACATCGCGCATAATCCGGCGCACGCCTGGTTCCACTTCCCGAAAATGGAGCGTCACGAGGCGTTGGTGTTCAAGGTATTCGATTCCGATGCGAGGATGCCCTCGCGCTTTACCGCGCACAGCGCGTTTGACGATCCGGCGACGCCCGCAGGCGCGCCGCCGCGCGAAAGCATCGAAACCCGGGCTTTCGCATTCTTCGATTGAACGTCAGCGCACGCCCAGCAGCTCCACCTCGAACACCAGAGTCGCATGCGGTGGAATCACGCCGCCTGCACCGCGCGCCCCGTAGGCGATCGATGACGGGCAGGTGAGCTTTGCGCTGCCGCCGGTCTTCATCAGGGCGACGCCCTCGGTCCAGCACTTGATCACGCCGTTCAGCGGAAACTCAATCGGCTCGCCGCGTTTGTAGGAACTGTCGAACTCCTTGCCATCGGGAAAGGTGCCCTTGTAATGCACCTTGACGGTGGATGAGGCGGTGGGCTGAGTGCCCTTGCCTTCCTTGAGCATACGAATGACCAGGCCGCTGGCGGTCACTGTGGCGCCGGCTTCTTTTGCCGCAGCGGCGAGCGTGGCGTCAGGGCTGGTTTGCGCAAGGGCGGTGCCGGCCATAAGCAAGCCACCGGCAACGGTGGCGGCGAGGACGCATTTCAAAAATGCAATGGGAGCAGGGCGATTATTGTTCATGATTAGCCCGACACCAGGCCCTTGCGTGCCATGAATTCGGGGAACGCATCCTTGGCCTTCGCCCCGCGCAGCACGTGCGTGGTGTATTCGTGTTCCGCATCGAACTGCGCTTCCAGCCCTTGATTCATTTGCTGCAACAAGAGCGCCTTGACGCCGATGACTGCGCCACGATGGTTGGCCGCGATCATCTTGGCGAGTTCCATGGTCTTGGTGCGCAGTTGCGCGCGCGGCACCAGGTGATTCAGCAGCCCGATGCGATAGGCTTCTTCCGCCTCCACGATACGCGCGGTAAACAACAATTCTTTGGCCATCGGCCAACCCACCTGGTTGGGCAGGGTCCAGGTGCTGTTGATGCGGCCATAGGCAGCGGCCAGAAAGCGGAACTTTGACCCTTCGCAGCCCACCCGCATATCGAGCGACGACACCAGCACCGCGCCACCGCCATAGGCGAGGCCGTTCACCATGCCGATGACCGGCTTTGCGCATGCGGATAATTCATAGCGCATCTTGTTGTCGCGCATCTCATCCAGTTGCTGGTCGGAAAACTTTGCATCATTCGACAACTGCTCGTGGATATCGCCACCCGCGGTGAATGCGCGCTCACCGGCGCCGGTGATCACGATGCAGCCTATGCTATCGTCCGCTTCAGCCTGCTTCATCGCGTGGTGCAGTTCCTGCCCCAACTTGCGGTTCATCGCGTTCAGTTTCTCTGGCCGGTTGAGCGTGAGGATGGCGACGCCCTCTTCGTGGTCAACCAGGATATGTTCGTAGGCCATGGTTCTCTCTCTAGAAATTACGTTCTATAAGCGTATCACGCAATCCGCCCACTGGGGAAACGCGACGCTGACACCAATGGCGCTATCTTAAGGGCGATTTACCACGGAACACACGGAATACGCGGAAAAAACAAGTGCGCGGAATTTTTCTGTGTGTTCCGCGTTTTCCGTGGTTAATGGTCTTGAAGTTCGCCGTTGCGGGATGCGCATTGCACGTGTGCCACCACCTGTGGCTGGTGACCGGCGCGCACCCTGGACACGCTTAAGATAGTGCCATTGGACGCTGACAAGCTGGCCCATAATGGATACTAAGCGTATGCTTTTCCGCGGCCTAAACCATTGCTGTAAAACTTGAGGAGAAAGTGATGTCAACGTTAGAGGTGCGAAACGCAGGACTGCATGACCTCATCGCCGCGGATGCGCCCATCGAGCGCATCGCCGGCGGGCTCGGGTTTACCGAAGGGCCGCTGTGGCGCAAGCGTGATAACACGCTGCTGTTCAGCGATATTCCGAACAACCGTATCGTGCGCTGGCGCCGCTTGCCGGAAGGCCCGGAGCTGACCACCTTTGCGACGGGTCGCTCAAACGGTCTCACACTGGATGGTCAGGGTGAGGTGCTGGCTGCCGAACATGGCGGCCGCGGTGTATCGCGCATTACCGGCGATGGCGCGCGCACCATGCTGGCGGATCGGTTCCAGGGCAAGCGCCTGAATAGCCCAAACGATGTGGTGATCAAATCCGACGGCGCCATCTACTTCACCGACCCGCCGTACGCGGTACAAATCGGCACGCCGGGCGCGACGCGTCCGGAAGGCTGGTGGGCCGCTGCCATTCCCGGCAAAGAACAATCCTGTAACGGGGTCTACCGGCTTGCGCCGGACGGGGAGCTGCAATTGTTGGTGGATGACTTTCAACTCCCCAATGGTTTGGCATTCTCGCCTGACGAAGCCATACTCTATATCGACGATTCCGCCCGCAAACATATACGTGCCTTTGACGTGCGTGCGGATGGCAGCCTGACCCACAGCCGTATTGTGCTGGATATGGCCTCCAGCGACCCCGGTGTGCCCGACGGCCTGAAGGTGGACCTGCAGGGCAATGTGTTCAGCACGGGTCCGGGCGGGGTGTGGGTGTGCCGCGCCGATGGCACCTTGCTCGGCCGCATCATTCTGCCCGAACTGCCGGCAAACCTGGCCTGGGGCGAAGATGGCAGTGTGCTTTTTTTAACCGCGCGCACCAGCGTCTACCGCATTCAAACCAAAACGCGTGGTGTGATTCCGGGTTAAGCGGTAGCACGTTCTTCTCACCGGTTTGGTGAGAGGGGCTTGCACCGGCGCACGCAACCTTGCTGTTATAGTATAGAGTGGTCACCGGCAGCGGATTGCGGGCGGCGACTGTACCGCTCTTCGATAAGCCTATTCGTTGGTTCCGGTAACGCTTTTCGATTAACCATGCAAAGGGGGAATGCTTATGAAATACGCCGTGGCACGCTTATTTGGCGTCGTAGCAGCAGCGGCGATGTTGCTGCTGCCCGCGCTCAACGCCAACGCGCAGCAGAAGACGCTGAAGTTCATCGCACAAGCCGATTTACGCATCCTCGATCCGATTGCCACCACCGCGTACATCACGCGTAATCACGGCTACATGATCTACGACACGCTGTTCGCGATGGACGGCAAGTTCCAGGTCAAGCCGCAGATGGTGGACAAGCACGAGATCAGCAAGGATCAGCTCACGTACACCTTCACCTTGCGTGACGGACTGAAATTTCACGACGGTGCGCCGGTGCGCTCGGCGGATTGCATAGCCTCCATCGAACGCTGGGCGAAGCGCGACGCGCTCGGCCAGAAGCTCGCCGAATCGACGGCGTCGTGGAGTGCGGTAAACGACAGGACTTTCACGCTGAAACTGAAGAAAGCGTTCCCGCTGACGCTGGATGCGCTGGCCAAGCCCTCTTCCAACGTGCCGTTCATCATGCCGGAGAGAATCGCCAAGACCGATGCCTTCACCAACATCAAGGAAACCATCGGTTCGGGGCCGTTCAAGTTTGTCAGCGCCGAATGGGTACCGGGCAATAAAGTGGTGTACGTGAAGAACACCGACTACGTACCGCGCAAAGAAGCGCCGAGCTGGGCTTCCGGCGGCAAGGTGGTGAAGGTCGATCGCGTGGAGTGGCTGTACATTCCCGACTCCGCCACCGCAGCCGCCGCGCTGAATGCGGGCGAAGCCGACTGGTGGGAGCAACTGCCACCCGACCTGATACCGCTGCTGAGCAGGAACAAGGACATCAAGATCGAGAACATCGATCCGCTCGGCTCAATGGGCGTGATCCGCTTTAACTTCCTGCATGCGCCGTTCAACAATCCGAAGATGCGCGAAGCACTGCTCTACGCCGTGAATCAACCAGATTACGTGCTTGGCATCGCGGGCGACCCAAAAAACGGTTATCCGTGCTACTCGTTCTTCACCTGTAGGACGCCGCTGTCCACCGAAGTCGGCGCCGAGAAGCTGAAGGGCAAGCGCGACCTGGAAAAAGCCAAGCAGTTGATCAAGGAAGCAGGCTACAAGGGCGAGAAGATCGTCATCATCTCCGCCACCGATCAGCCGATCGTACACGCGCAGTCGCTGCTCACCACTGAAACTTTACGCAAGCTCGGACTCAACGTCGAATTGCAGGCTGGCGACTGGGGTACGCTGATCACGCGTCGCGCATCGAAGGAGCCGGTAGAAAAAGGCGGCTGGTCGATATTCCATACCTGGCTGGTCGGTCCCGACATGGTGAATCCGGCGGTGAATTTCCCGATTCGCGGCACCGGCGAAAAAGCCTGGTTCGGCTGGCCCAATGATCCCAAGCTCGAAGAACTGCGCGAAGCGTGGTTTAACGCCACCGACCTGCCGACGCAGAAGAAACTGGCGGAAGACGTGCAACGGCGCGCGTTCGAGTTCCTGCCGTTCATTCCCACCGCGCAATTCATCTTGCCGACGGCGTATCGCAGCAACCTGTCGGGCGTGATCATCGCGCCGATCGCGCTGCTGTGGAACGTGGAGAAAAAATAGAGCCTAGCCTGTACCGGCTTTATCGGTGTTCGCGTATGTATTGAGACGGCTTGTCTCGACCTTCGTCGTCATGGCGGTGGTCGCGCTGGTCGTGTTCTCGTTGCTCTACTTCACGCCCGGTGATCCGGCGGCGGTCATTGCCGGTGATGTCGCCACCGACGAAGACATCCGGCGCATCCGCGCGAATCTCGGGCTGGACCAGCCGTTTTTCCCGCGTTTCGGCAGTTGGGTGGGGGCGCTGCTGCGCGGCGATCTGGGCATATCAATATTCACCAATCTACCGGTCACGCGCTTGATCGGGCAGCGCATCGAACCCACGCTCGCGCTCACCACATGCACGCTCATCGTCGCGGTGCTGGTGGCGGTGCCCTTCGGCGTGCTTGCCGCGGCGCGTGCCGGCACCTGGATCGACCGCTCGGTGATGGCTTGCTCGGTGCTGGGCTTCTCGCTGCCGGTGTTCGTGGTGGCTTACATTCTGATCGGCGTTTTTTCGATATACCTCGAATGGCTGCCGGTGCAGGGTTACCGCAACATCAGCGAGGGGTTCTGGCCGTGGCTGCGGCACCTGATTCTGCCCAGCATCGCGCTCGGCACCGTTTATATGGCGCTGATCGCGCGCATCACGCGCGCCTCCATGCTCGAAGTGCTGGCGCAGGATTACGTGCGCACCGCACAGGCCAAAGGGCTCGCGCCGGGCGCGGTGCTCTACGGTCATGCGCTGAAGAATGCGGCAGTGCCGATCATGACCATCATCGGCATCGGCATCGCGCTGCTCATCAGCGGCGCCATCGTCACCGAAACCGTGTTCGCGATTCCCGGCATCGGACGCCTCACCGTCGATGCGATCCTGCGCCGCGACTATCCTGTCATACAGGGCGTGATACTGCTGTTTTCGGGCATCTACGTGCTTATCAATCTCGTGGTCGACATGTCATACATGTTTTTCGATCCGCGCATCCGCTATTGACATGAGCACCAACGTCATCACCACACCGCGCTCCACCTCGCCGACGTTGCTGCGATTCAAGGAGGCCTTCCGCAGGCACCCGACGGCGATATTCGGCGGCGTGGTGTTGCTGCTGATGATCTTGATCGCGCTGTGCGCGCCGTGGCTGGGCACCACCGATCCGCAATCGGTCATGCCCGTCAAGCGGTTGCGCCAGCCGGGAGGCGAATTCTGGTTTGGCACCGATATGCTGGGACGCGATGTGTACAGCCGCGTGCTCTACGGCGCGCGCGTGTCGCTCACGGTAGGCATCGCGGTGGCGCTGTTCAGCACGCTGGCCGGGCTAGTCATCGGGCTGGTAACGGGCTTCGTGCGCTGGCTCGATGCCATCGTGATGCGCATGATGGACGGCCTGATGTCGATACCGCCGGTGCTGCTGGCGATTGCGTTGATGGCGCTGACCAAGGCCAGTATCGAAAACGTGATACTCGCCATCACGCTCGCCGAAGTGCCGCGCGTGGTGCGCCTGGTGCGCAGTCTCGTGCTGACCTTGCGCGAGCAGCCGTTCGTCGAAGCCGCCATCGCCGCCGGCGCCACGCTGCCGACCATCCTCACCCGTCACATATTGCCTAACATCGTGGCGCCGCTGCTGGTGCAGGCCACTTATGTGTGCGCCTCGGCGATGATCACCGAAGCGATACTGTCATTCATCGGCGCTGGTACGCCGCCGAATATTCCCAGCTGGGGCAACATCATGGCTGAGGCGCGCAGCCTGTTCCAGATCGCGGGTTACATGATTCTGTATCCGGCGATATTTCTGTCGCTGACGGTGCTGGCGGTCAACCTGCTGGGCGACGGTATGCGCGACGCGCTCGATCCGCGACTCGCGCGGCGGATGTAACGGATGAGCGCGCCGCTGCTCGAAGTCGATAATCTCAAGACGCATTTTTTCACGCGCGATGGCGTGGTGCGCGCGGTGGACGGCGTGTCGTTCACGGTGAACGCGGGCGAGACGCTGGCGGTGGTGGGTGAATCGGGTTGCGGCAAGAGCGTCACCGCGCTTTCCATCCTGCGCCTGATTGCATCGCCACCGGGCAAGGTCGTTGCCGGCGAAATCCGCTTCCAGGGCCGCGACCTGCTGCAACTCAGCGAAGCCGAGATGCGCGGCATACGCGGCAACGACATCTCGATGATTTTTCAGGAGCCGATGACTTCGCTCAATCCGGTGCTCACGGTGAGCCGCCAGATCGCCGAGGCGCTGACGCTGCATCGCGGCCTGTCGCGCCGGGATGCCCATGCCCGCGCCATCGAGATGCTGAAGCTGGTGCACATTGCGGAGCCGGAGCGGCGCGTCACCGAGTATCCGCACCAGCTTTCCGGCGGCATGCGCCAGCGCGTCATGATCGCGATGGCGCTGGCGTGCAATCCCAAGCTGCTGATTGCGGACGAGCCGACCACCGCGCTCGATGTCACCATACAGGCGCAGATTCTTGACCTGATGCGCGAACTGAAAGACAAGACCGGCGCCGCCATTGTGCTCATTACGCACGATCTGGGCGTGGTGGCCGATATGGCGCAGCGCGTAGTGGTGATGTACGCGGGACGCATCGTCGAACAGGCGCGGGTCGCCGCTATCTACGCACATCCGCGTCATCCGTACACCGCGGGACTGCTGGCGTCGATCCCGCGGCTTGCCGACGAGGATGATAACAAGCGGCTGACCGAAATTCCCGGCATGGTGCCGTCATTGAAAGAAGCCATCGCCGGCTGCGTGTTCGCGCCGCGCTGTGGTTACGCGACGCAGCGCTGCCGCCATGAATACCCGCCGCTCGAAGAAAAATCTCCAGGTCACAGCGTCGCATGCTGGGAAACCGATCGGGTGCTGGCATGAATTTCACGCGCCAGACGCACCAGGCGCAGCTGACGCCGCCCAGCGAAGTACTGCTCGAAGTCTCCCACCTGACCAAGCACTATCCGCTGCGCAAGGGCGTGTTCTCGCAAGTGAGCGGACAGGTGCATGCGGTAGACGACGTGAGCTTCAGCATTGTTGCCGGTGAAACGCTGGGGCTGGTGGGCGAATCGGGATGCGGCAAATCCACCACCGGCAAGGCGATCCTCAGGCTGATCGATCCCAGCAGCGGCGAAATCCGCTGGCGCGGGCAGCGTATCGATCAGTTAAGCGCGCGCGCGATGCGGCCGCACCGGCGCGAGTTGCAGGCGGTGTTCCAGGACCCGTACTCGTCGCTCAATCCGCGCATGCGCGCTGCCGACATCGTCGCCGAGCCGATCCGCAATTTCGACGCGCTGCCGGCGCAACAGCTGCGCGAGCGCGTGGCATGGCTGTTCGAGAAAGTGGGGCTACGCCCCGATCAGATGGTGAAGTATCCGTACGAATTTTCAGGCGGGCAGCGCCAGCGCCTCGGCATCGCACGCGCACTCGCGCCGCGGCCCAAACTCATCGTGTGCGACGAGCCGGTATCGGCGCTCGACGTTTCGGTGCAGGCGCAGGTCATCAATCTGCTGATGGATTTGCAGAAAGAATTCGGCCTCTCCTATCTGTTCGTCGCGCACGACCTGGCAGTGGTAAAGCACATCAGCCAGCGCGTGGCGGTTATGTATCTCGGCAAGATCGTCGAACTTGCGGACAAGCGCTCGTTATTCGCCAAACCGTTGCACCCGTACACCGTAGCGCTGCTGTCAGCGGTGCCCGCGCCCGCGCCGGGCATGCAGAGCCGGCGCATGATCCTCGCCGGCGACGTGCCGAGCCCGGTCAACCCGCCATCCGGATGCCGCTTCCACACACGCTGCCCATACGCAGAAGCACGCTGCAAGGTAGAAGAGCCCGCGATGCGCGAGGTTAGCCCCGGTCATTTCGTGGCGTGCCATTTAGCCGTGCATAGTGAAACGTGAAACGTGCCCATGCCCCGCACTTCACATTTCACTGTTCGCGTTTCATGCCTCACACACAACTCCCAGTTATCAAAGCGCAGATTGAGGGGGTGAGGTCGTCGGGGGCGCGGGCGGCGTGAGTGATCTAAATCAACAATGCGTTGGAGGAAGGTTCATGAAACTTTCGGCATGGGTGCGCAACCTGAAAATTGCCGCGGCACTGTTGGCCGCTATGCCGCTGTCCGCGCCCGCTCAGGGTACACAGGGCTGGAAGCCCGAGCGGCCGGTCGAGATTATCGTGGGCTGCGCGCCAGGTTGCGGCCCCGACAGCGTGGCGCGGGTCATGCAGCGTGTGTTCCAGACCCACCGCTATTTTGATGCGCCGATCACCATTCAGAACAAAGGGGGCGGCATGGGCGCGGTCCTGCGCACCTATCTGAAACAGTTTGAGGGCAACGGCCATTATCTGTATCACGGCGACCAGGGGGTGTTGGCCAATCACGCGATGGGCAGGAGCGTCTACACTGATCTGACGCCGGTGGCGATTCTGTTCGGCGAATACATCGGCATCGCGGTGAAGGCAGATTCGCCGATCAAGTCGGGCCGCGATCTGCTGGAGCGTCTGAAGAAGGACCCCACCGCACACAGCATCGGCATCGCCACCAGCATCGGCAACATCAATCATCAGGGCGTGGCGGGCGCGTTGAAGATCGCGGGTATCGATATCCGCAAGACCCGCAACGTGATTTTCGATTCGGGCGCGCTGGCGATTACCGCGATGCTGGGTGGGCATATCGATGCCGTGCCGGTGTCGTTGGGCAGTTGGGAGTCTCACGTGAAAACCGGGGCGGCGCGAGTGATTGCGGTGTCCTCGGCCGAGCGGGTAGCGGGATTTTTTTCGGGCACGCCGACGTGGCGCGAGCAGGGCGCGAATACGGTGGTGTTCAACTGGCGCGCCATGTTCGGCGCCAAGGGCATGACGCCGGAGCAGGTGGCCTACTGGGAGAGCCATTTTCAGCGTTTGTTGGAGACGCCGGAGTGGAAGGCGGAAATGGTCAAGCGCAGCAGCATCACCCAATTCGTGGGTGCCGTAGCCATGAAAAAACGCATGGAAGAAGAATACCCCGAGATCAAGGCGATTCTGGTGGATCTGGAATTGGCGAAGAAGTAGCGTTAGCCGCGTTGCGGCCGTTGCGATAGATCACACGCACGTCCCGTCACTCGAACTTAAGCTTCGCCTGCTGCACCACCTTTTTCCACTTGGCGAAGTCCTCGCGCACGAACTTCGCCAAATCCTCGCTGCTGCCGGGACGCGCCTCGGCGCCTTGTGACGCGAAGCGTTCCAGCACTGCTGGATGGGTCAGCACCTTGTTGAGTGCCGCGTTCAGGCGCTGCACGATCTCCGCTGGCGTACCCATCGCAACGAACACGCCGAGCATCGAGCTGGCGTCGAAGCCCGGCACGCCCGATTCGTTCAGTGTCGGCACGTTGGGCAGCAGTTCGGCGCGGCGCGCGGTGGTGACGGCGATAGCGCGCAGCCGGTGCGATTGAATGTGCGTCATCGATGACGGTATCTGGTCGATGCGCCCGTCGACGTGGCCGCCCAACAGATCGACCAGCGCGGGGCCCGCGCCCTTGTAGGGCACGATGAGCACGCGGATGCCGGTGGAGAGCGCGAACAGTTCCGTAACCAAATGGCTGGTGGTGCCAGTGCCGCCGATCGCCAGCCGTAACTCGCCCGGCCGCGCCTTGGCGAGCGCGACGAGTTCCTTGGTGGTCTTGGCGGGCACCGAGAGATGCATCACCATCACCAGCGGCACTTCGGCAACCTTGCCGACCGGCGCAAAATCCCGCGCCATGTCGTAGCGCAGTTTGGAGTACGCCGCCGGCACATGGCTCATCACGCTACTCGACACCAGCATCAGCGTGTAACCATCGGGCGGCGACTTGGCCACGGCTTCAGCGCCGATCTGCCCGCTCGCGCCGCCGCGATTGTCAACGACGATCTGCTGGCCGAGGATCGCACTCATCTCCGGCGTGATGCCGCGCGCCATGATGTCGTTGGTGCCGCCGGGCGCGAACGGCACGATGAGACGCAACGGCTTGATCGGGTAACTCTGCGCGGCGGCGGTTGATGCGAAGCAGCCCGCGAACCCTACGATCAGGATGTTCAGGTTGCGTAGCGGTTGAGCCGGTCTCATCAATCCTCCTCCCGCGCTATGCGCATAGGCATACAGAAAATCAATCCACCTTGATACCCAGTTGATTGACGATTTTGCGCCATTTCGCAATCTCGTTTTTCACGACGTCGTTGAAGGCTTCCGGCGTCATGCGCAGTATCGGCTCGGCGCCTTCGTCGGCGAGCCGCGCTTTGACGTCAGCGGAGGCGAGGATGTTGTGGATCTCGCCGTTGAGCTTGCCGATGACGGCGCGCGGTGTTTTACCCGGCGCCAGCATGCCCCACCATTGACGCGCTTCGTAGCCGGGGACACCCGCTTCCGCCACCGTCGGCAGTTCGGGCACGAACGGGGAGCGCTGCGCGCCGGTAGAGGCGAGCGCGCGCAGGCGGCCCGCTTTGACCTGGGGCAACACCGAGGGCACGCTGACGATAATCATCGGCACATGCCCGCCGACGACATCGATGACCGCGGGCGCCACGCCCTTATAGGGCACATGCACGAGTTTGATGTTGGTGTTTGCGGCGAGCACCTCGGTAATCAAATGCGTGATGCCGCCGGTTCCCGACGACGCATAAATCAGACTACCCGGCCTGGCGCGCGCGAGCGCGAGCAGTTCCTTCACCGATTTCACTGGCAGCGACGGATGCACCGCGAGCAAAAACACGCCTTCGCCGATCATGGTGATGCCGGTCAGGTCATTCACCGCATCAAACGGCAGCTTCGATTGGGTCGCAGCGCTGGTGGTGTAAGTCACCGTGGGCAGCAGCATGGTGTGCCCGTCAGCGGGCGCTTTGGCGACCACATCCGCGCCTATCATCTGGCCGGCGCCGGCGCGGTTTTCCACCACCGCTGGCTGCCCTAGCCGTTCGTGCAATTTGGCGCCGATCAGGCGCCCCAGAATGTCGGACGAGCCGCCCGGTGCCGTCGGCACGACGATGCGTAGCGGTTTGCTCGGAAAATCCTGCGCGTGCGCGGTTGCCGCGAAAATCAACAAAGCTATTGCCGCAGTAAGCATGAATGCCTCCCATTAAAAAATAAAACGATTGCGGGGCTATTGTGCAACGAAATGGCTAGTCAGTGAAACCAGCCGGGTTGAAAATAGAATAGCGTCTGCTACTGAGCGGCTATTCGGGCTACACTTCGTTGTAGCGTCGGCTTGCGGCGGACGGATTTTTCAATGAATCGAATCGTGGATCAAGGAGGATCACATGCGTGACAAACTCACGACACTGGAGCAGGCGGCAGCGGCGATCAAGACCGGCGCGCAATTGGTGATGAGCGCCAATATCCATCGTGCGCCGATGGCATTGCTGCGCCAGTTGGTGCGGCAGGGCACGCGCGACCTGCGCGTGGTGGGCGTGGTAGGCGGTGACATCAATATTGATTTTCTGGTGGGCGCGGGCGCAGTGAAGGTGGTGGACACCTGCAGCGTGACCTTCGGCGAATTCGCCCGCAGCGGTCCTAATTTTGTGCGCTACGTGCTGGCGGGCAGAGTGCGGTCGCTCGACAATACCTGAGGGGTGCTCTTTGCACAGGCCCAGGCTGGGTCTATGGGAGTGCCCTACGTGCCGGTGGTGGGGTTGGTCGGCACGGATCTGCTGCAGCGCCGCGACGATATGGTGATAGCCGTTGATCCGTTTGACGGCAAGACCAAATCAGTGGTGGCCAAGGCGTTGCGCCCGGACGTCGCTGTGTTCCACGCGCAGGTGGCCGATCGTCATGGCAACGTGTCCTGCGGCTACGAAGCCGAGGCAGTGATACTGGCGGAAGCCTCGAAACACGTGATCGTCACCGCCGAGCGTGTGGTTGACCATTTGACGGAAAAGGAAGCGATCGGCGCTTTCATACCGTCCATCCACGTGGATGCCGTGGCGCATGCGCCGTTTGGCGCCCACCCGGCGGGGTGCCTTGGTGTGTATGCGCCCGACAACCACCACATGCGGCAATACGTGATCGCGTCGAAGGACGATGCCGCGTTCGAGGAGTATTTACAGACGCACGTGTATGGCGTGCGCGACCACGATGATTATGTGGCGCGTTTTGTCCCCTTGGCGTGGCGGCAGCCGGCGCAGGCGGTGGTGGGCTGATGGCATACACGGACGCCGAATTACTGGTGATCCTGCTGTCGCGCGAGGTGCGCGATGGCGAGATCTCCGCGTGCGGAGCACTGTCGCATATTCCTGCTGCCGGCCTGCTGCTGGCACAGGCACTGCACGCACCGAACGCGGAATTGATCATTCTGAATTCCATCTTCAATCCGTTTCACACCTCCAGGCAATTCCATTTTCTGGCGCAGCGCGGCGAGCTGGGTCTGTTTTTTGCCAGTGGCGTGCAGGTGGATCGCCACGGCAACTACAACCTGCATCAGCTCGGCCCGGACCTGGATCATCCCACAGCGCGTTTCCCCGGTGGTTACGGCGGTGGCATGATCTATTACGGCGCGCGGCGCACAGTGGTATTTCGCACCGAGCACACGCAGCGTTCGCTGGTGGAGAAAGTGGATTACATCTCCGCCGCCGGCAGCACGCCGCCGGATGTGCTGCGGCACGGTAATCCCACCAAGCTGGTAACGCCGAAGGCGAATTTCTTGTTTGACAAGGACGCGGGGTTATTTCGGCTGGATACCGTGCATCCAGGCTATACGTTGGATGACATTCGCGACAGTACCGGCTTTGACATTGGGGAAGGCCCTGCAGCGGCTACGCCCGCGCCCAGCGTTGAGGAACTCGAAGCCCTGCGCGGCGTGATACGCCGCAAGATGATAGACACCGGCACCTATGCCGAGTGGGCACGCAAGTCGTTGGGGGCTGCAGTGCAATAGGGACAAGTGAAGCGAAGCATTGCGCGCGGCCAACCACAAAAGGGATCGAATTATGTCGCACACCATGTACGTCGCCGTCGCACTCCGCCGTTCGTTGCCGGCATTACTGTGGTGTTTGTGTTCATTCACAGCGGCGGCGCAGGGCCTGCCGCGCGCGAAAACTCCGGAAGAAGTCGGCCTCTCATCGGAGCGTCTCAAGCGCCTGACCGAGACCTTCAAAGCCGAGATCGACAAAGGCACCATGCCCGGCGCGGTGCTGCTGGTCGCGCGCCGCGGCAAGGTGGCCTATTACGAGACGCTGGGCATGCGCGATCCGCAAGTGGGTGATGTCATGCCGGCGGACGCCATTTTTCGTTTGGCGTCGATGACCAAGCCGTTTGTATCGGTCGCCACCCTGATGCTGGCCGAAGAAGGCAAGCTCGTGCTGACCGACCCGGTGTCGCATTTTTTGCCGGAATTCAAAGGGCTGCAAGTTGGCGTCGAGCAGAAAGATGCCGGCGGCGAGACCAGGCTGGTGCTCGAACCGGTGCGCCGCGAGATGACGCTACAGGATTTGCTGCGCCATACCGCAGGGCTGACCTACGGCCAATTTGGCGCGAAGACGCTGGTCAAAACCGAATACGACAAAGCCGGCATTTCCAGCCCGGAGTTGAGCACGCCGGAATTCATCACGCGGCTGTCAAAACTGCCGCTCGCGCATCAACCGGGAAGCACCTGGGACTACAGCGTGGCAACCGATGTGCTGGGGCGTGTGGTGGAAGTAGTATCGGGACAGGACCTAGATACGTTTATTCGCGAGCGCATTTCCAAACCGCTGGGCATCCGGGACGCAGGTTTCTCGGTGCCGTCCGCGCATCACGGGCGCATCGCCGAATCACACATCAACAAAGCCACCGGCCAGCGCATCGTCACACGCAATGTGCAGTCGCCACCCAAGCGCTACGGTGGCGGTGGCGGCATGGTGGCAACCGCGTCGGACTATGTGCGCTTTTGCCAGATGCTGCTCAACGGCGGCGAACTTGAAGGCGTGCGCATCGTGTCAAAGCATAGCGTGGCGTCTATGACTGCCAATCATCTGCCCTCAGGCATACGCTACACCCCGCATATCGTTACGCAAGGCGCGGCGGGGCCATCGCCCGACGTGGGGCAGGGCTGGGGACTCGGCTTTGTGGTGCGCACCGAGCAAGGCAAAAATCCGCTGCCCGGATCGGTGGGCGAGTACTACTGGAACGGTGCGTTCGGCACTGCGTTCTGGGTGGATCCGCAAGAGCAACTCATCGCCATCATGATGGTGCAGGCGCCGGGGCAGCAGCGGCTGCGCGGGCTGATGCGCCAGCTTGTGTATCAGGCGCTTGCCGGGTAACGGCAGGGATTTGGCGTGCGACGCAAGTAACGTCACGCGCGCCTTGCGGCTCCCCGAAACGCAAACAACCCGCCGCCGATAATCAAGCCGACGCCCAGTGCCACCCACAGTCCGGGGACTTCATTCCACAACAGGTAACCGAACAATAGCGCCCACACAAACGAGGTATAGCGAAATGGCGCCACCAGCGACGCTTCACCCATGCGCAAGGCCTCGATCATCAGAAAGTGGGCGCCGGCATTGCACACGCCCGCCAGCAGAATCAGCAGTGCGCCGCGCGCATCCAGCGCGTGCCAGCCGAAGGGTGCGGTAGCGAGGCCCCCTAGCATGACGATCAGCGTCGAGCATAGCAGGATCGAAATCGAGGTCTCGCTACGCGACAAGCGCCGCGTTACGATATCGCGCAGGCCATTGATGAGCGCGGTGGCCACCGGCAGCAGCAACACCCACTCGAAACCTGCTGCGCCGGGCCGTACAATCAACAGCACGCCGACGAAGCCGATCAGCACCGCGCTCCAGCGCCGTGCACCCACGTGCTCGCCCAGCAGCGGCGCCGACAACAGCACAACAAATATCGGACTCACAAAGGTGATCGCGATCACCGTGGTCAGCGGCAGCAGGCTCAGACTGGTCACCATGAATGCGGAACTGACCACGAACAACAGTCCGCGAAATATCTGCCCCGGCCAGTGCGCCACGCGCGCCGCGCCCCACCCGCTGACGGCCATGATGTAGGGCACGATCACCAGCAGCGTCGCCGCCTGCCGCAGGCAGATCACCTGTCCCACCGGGTAAGATTGCGACAGCAATTTCGTTGCCGCATCGTTGCCCAGCAGTAACGCGGTACCGGCGATCATGGCGGCAATCGCTTTGAGTGAGTTCGCGGCGTACCGTGGTGGATGGTCGATGACTAATCCACGCTGATTTTATGGGTTTTGATCAACTGCGCCCAGCGCTCAACTGCGGCGCGCAGGTGAGCGGAAAACGGTACCGCCATCACCAGTTTTTCTGCCGCAGTTCAGCCAGCATATTGCAAAACATCGCGCCCTGCTCCAGCGCATCATCCAGTGCTACATGCGTATGTGGCAAGGGGTCAAACCAGCGTTTGGGCAAATGCGCCTTGGTCGACTGCTGCCAGTTTGAATTGGTGAGCGCCATGCCCAGCGTGCGCAGGTCGATGCCCGAGTGTGCCAACGGGCTGCTGCCGGTAAAGCGGAACAGGTACCATTGCACGAACATAAAATCAAAGGTCACCGGAAACCCCACGAATACCGGCATGCCGGGCAGCCCTCGCAACCAGGCGAGACAATCGGCCATCGCTTTTTCCGGCGGCACGCAATCTTTGCGGCAGGCTTCCCATGCGGGCTGTTGCGTTTCCCACCACGCCATGGTTCGAGGGTGGCCGCTGGCGCCGGGCAGCGTTTCCAGATTGGCGGAGAAGGTGCTGACCAGCGTTTTGTCAGCCAGATACGCCGCGCAGCCGATGCTCAGCATGGAGTAGGGTCCCGGAATGGGGCCGTCGGTTTCGACGTCGGTGCTGACGTAGATTTCGGGTTTGTCTTCTTGCGTCATGTGCATGTTGCCTTGGCAGAAACTACAAAATCAAAGCGCCTTCAAAGACTCCACCACCTTGCGCTTGATCACTAGGCCTTCGATGCGCCGGCGTTCCCGCTCCCTGCTGGCGCGTTCCGATGGAATGCGTATTTCCTTTACGCCCTGCTGTTTGGGCAGTGCTTTCATCTCGCGCACATACTGGGACATGCGCTGACTGAAGTCGTTGCCGGGCAGCATGATTTGCGGATTCACCACCCAGAACAAAAAGCCGTAGTCGCGCACCCTGTCTTGCGCGAGGAATGAGCCCGCGAGCAGCCCCAGCGCCTGTATCGCGAAACTCAAACCGTAGCCCTTGTAAACATGATCCTTGCCGCCGAACGGCGTTACCCCGCCTTGCAGTGCCGCAGCGGCATCGCGCGTGGGATTGCCGTGTTCATCGATACCCACGCCCTCGGGCAAGGGCTCACCCAAATGCGCGTGCAACATGATGTCGCCCCACATCAGCGACGCGGTGCCGATGTCGAACGTCACCGGCCCCTCTTCCGACGGGAAACCAAAACAGATCGGATTGGTCCCCAGCGCCGGCCGCGTTGCGCCAGGGGGCACCACGTGCGGTTGCGCGCTCGCCGTGTGCATGGCCACATAGCCCTGCTTCACGATGTGCTCGACAAAATAGGCGTTACGCCCGCTGTAATAGCTGTTGTAGACGCCGACACAGGCGATGCCATGCGTCTTGGCTTTATCCAGCGCTTTTTGCGCGGCGTGGTAGCACGCCACGTAACCGACATTGTTGCCGCCGTCCAGCAGTGCGGAAACCGGGGTTTCCTGCACCACCGTGATCGGCGTGCGGCCCAGCTTGAGTTTTTTGTCACCGGCCATCGCCAGAATGCGCGGCAGGCCGGCGAAGGTGTATCCACACAGCATGTTGTCGATCAACTGATCCACCACGATGCGCGCGTCCTCTGCGCTGTAGCCGATGCGCTGCACCGCCGTTTCGCCAAGGGCACGCGCCTCGGCCTCCGTCAGGCGCACGCTGTCGGGTTCATCGCTGTCAAGCAGGCTTGCTGTGTTCATGAGATCTTTCCGAGATTAGTGTACTGCTTCGCAATTCATGGGAAATTACCTCCCCTTCAAGGGGAGGGCTAGGGTGGGGATGGGGTGGCATTCGCGCGACTTTACCCCATCCCCCTCCCAGATGCCCCCTCGCTACGCTCTCCCCCTTGAAAGGGGAGGAGTTTCGCTGGTGCCGTGTCGTTGCATAAGGGCCGCATAGAGTGAAGCACTACACTAGTTTTTGAGCGCGTCACCCGCGCCATTGCCGGCAATCCTGCCGAATACCGTGCCCGACACCAGGCCGGTGCCCGCCGGATAGTTAAAGTAAAAAATACCGCCGACCATTTCGCCCGCGGCATAAAGCCCTGGCAGCGGTTGGTAACCGAGGTCCAGCACTTGCCCGGTTTCGTGGTTGATGCGCAGGCCGCCAAAGGTGAAAGTGATGCCGCAGGTCACGCCATAGGCTTCATACGGTGGCGTATCCAGCGGCTGCGCCCAGTTGGATTTCACTGGCTCTATGCCGACGGTGCAGCGTCCATCGCGTACGGCGTGATTAAACGGCACCTCCTGTTTCACCCCAGCGTTGTAGGCCCTTACGGTGTTGAGGAAGCCCTGCGCATCTACACCTTCGAGTTTGGCCGCCAGTTCCTCCAGCGTAGGCGCCACGAATTTGGTCACTTCGCGGCCGCTGTATTCTTTTTTGAGCAGCGGTTTGGACTTGGCGTCGAACACCTGATAGGCGTATTGCCCCGGCTGGCGCAGCACTTCCGCGCCGTACTTGGCGTAGGTGTAGTTGTAAAAGTCCTGGCCCTCATCGACGAAGCGCTTGCCTTCCGCGTTGATCATGATCGACAGCGGGTAGCTGTGGCGATACGGGTCGTGCGATTTCTCGACCACGCCGAATTCCGGCGCGTGGCGCTCCCACGACACCGCGTGACGCCCCGACCAGTTGCCGTAGGGGCAGGCACCGATGTCCAGCGCCATTTTCAGCCCTGCGCCAAGGTTATGGCGGGTGCCGCGCACCTTCGCCAGTTCCCAGCCCGGACCCAGATAGCGCGTGCGCCATTCCGGGTTGGCTTCGAATCCGCCGCAGGCGAGTATCACCGCCTGCGCCTGAAACTCGACCGGCTGGGCTTGTTGCTGGGCGCGCACGCCCTGCACCTTCACGCCGTCGTAGAGCAGCGACGTTGCACGCGTCTCATAAAAAATCGCAATGCCCTTTTTCTCTGCGGTCTTGGTCAAATCCGCCACCAGACCCGCGCCGCCACCGTTGACCGTCAGCGGAAAGCGTCCAAAAAACTTGCGCTTGCCGTTGACCATAGCCGACTGCGAACCGTAGTTCGGCACGAACGATGCGCCCTGACTGCGCAACCACACCATGCCGGCGTGGCTTTGGGTGATCAGCGCTTCACTCAGATTGGGGTCGGTGCGAAAAGCCGTCACGCGATACAGATCGTCGTAAAACTCGTCGATGGTGTTGCTGTCCCAATCGGTGTTCCGCGCTTCGTCTTCGGGGATGTCGGTGATTTGCTGTAAATCCTCGACCTTGCTGTAGGCGAAGCGCATCACGCCGCCGGCAAAACGGCTGTTGCCGCCGGATTCGTCGATCGTCGCAGCTTCCAGCATGGCCACGCTCGCACCTTTGTCATGTGCCGACAACGCCGCGCACAGCGCGGCATTGCCTTTGCCCACGACCACCACATCAAATTTCCGCATCGTTGTGTCCCCTTTTGCGGATGGTGCTGTCAGTTCGCAAAACTCGCGCTCTTGATCAGCTTGCTCATACGCCCCATGTCGGCTTTTATGTACGCCAGCAACTCATCGGGTGTGGTCGCCGCAGCTTCCACGCCGGCTTCGCTCAGGCGCTTCACGTCCGTTGTCTTCATGACGTGATTGATGTCCCCGTTCAAGCGGGCGATGATCGCCGGCGCGGTGCGCGCGGGCGCGAAAAAACAAATCAGCGATTCTGATTCGTATCCCGGCACAGTCTCGCCCACTGTCGGCAAATCGGGCGCGAGTTTGGAGCGCGAAGGGGTGGTCACGGCGAGCGCGCGCACTTTGCCGCTCTTGATATGCGGCACCACCGATCCCAGCCCCGGAAACATCAAATGCACTTCACCGCCCAGCAATCCGATCATCGACGGCCCAGTGCCTTTGTAATTGATGCGCAGTATGTTCACACCCGCCATAAACTTGAACAGCTCCGCCGCCAGGTGCGGCGACGCACCCGAACCACCCGCCGCGTAATTGAGATCTGCGGGTTTGGCCTTGGCCAGCGCGATTAATTCCTGGATCGATCTCACCGGTAGCGCAGGATGCACCACCACCACGTTGGGCGAACGCATCGACAGCGTAATCGGCGCCAGATCACGCAGCGGATCCCAGCTCACCGCCGTAAGAAACGGCTGTATCCATGCCACCGAACCATAAAACAGCAGCGTGTGACCGTCCGCCGGCGCTTTGGCCACGACTTCCACGCCGATGCTGCCGCGGTTCTCGACGATCACCTGCTGTCCCATTCGCGGCATCAGTTCCTGCGCCACCAGCCGCGCACCCCAGTCGTTATTGCTGCCCGGCGCAGCGGTGACGATGCGTATCAGTTTGGTGGGGTAGACGTCCTGCGCGCGCACGGCGGCCGCGCCCGCTACTGCAGCCACAGCACACCATGCAAGCACAGGCCCACGCCAGGTCATTTCGCTACTCCAGGATCCGATCACCGATTTTACTTGCTGGCGGGAATATCGAAAGACGAGATGCGCCTCAAACTCCTCCGGCGAGCACTTCCGCCACGTGCAGCACTTGCGTCTTCAAATCGCCGCGCCGCCGCAAACGGCCTTCGATATTCAGCATGCAGCCCAGATCGCCAAGAACAACAGCCTCAGTGCCGTGTTCCGCGCCGCACTTCGCAATGTGGTCGCACTTACGGTCGGCAATATGGGTGGAAATGTCGCCGTATTTCACCGCGAACGTTCCACCGAAACCGCAACAGGTTTCGCACTCGTCCATTTCTTTGAGCGTGAGGCCTTCGACTTTTGCCAGCAGTGCGCGCGGCTGCAGCTTCACATCCAGCTCCCGCAGCCCGGCACAGGAATCGTGATACGTTATTGTTTTTAATGAGGTTTTAGTCGTAACGTCCAATGGCATCACGCGCACCAGAAAATCCGTCAGCTCATAGGTGCGTGCACAAAGCTGCGCCGCACGCGCGGCTTCGGGCTGCCCCGCGAATAAATCCGGATAGTGCGTGCGGATCATCCCTGCGCACGAACCCGAGGGCGCAACCACGTAATCGAACGCCTCGAATTCATCCAACACCTTGCGCGCCAGCGCCAGCGCCGACGCGCGGTCTCCCGCGTTGTAACCCGGCTGGCCGCAACAAGTTTGCGTGTTGGGCACGCTGACTTCGCAACCTGCCGCTTGCAGCAACTGCAGTGCCGCAAAGCCGATGCTGGGACGCATCAGGTCGACGAGGCAAGTGACGTAAAGGCCGACTTTCATTTAGCGATGCAAGCCCTGTTTCACCAGCCACGCCTGAATGACATCAGCGACCTGATCACTGTTCCGGTCCATCATGATCATGTGCGAATTGCCCTTGATACCGATCTGCGGCAGATTCACCACGTCGTATTTGCCGCCCGCCACACGCACCTGCTCCAGAAATTTCAACTCGTTGGCGCGTATCGTGGGCCAGCGCGGGTCTTCGTCGATGTAATCGCCATACACCGCCAGTATCGGCGTATTTTTCAGATTGCCTGCAAGCTTGGCGTCGCCCGGTGCCGCCGGTTCCACCAGCACCAGCGCCTTTACTTTATCGGGACGTGCCTGCGCGACCTTTTGTCCGAACGATCCCGATTGCGAGTGGATCAGCACCACGCACGGACACACTTTATCCACCAGTTCGAGGTAGGCGCGAATGATCGCATCATCGGTCGTGGTCCAGCGTGGCACACCTTGCTTGGTGAAATTGTCGTAGCCCTCGGCCGGAAACTGACTACCGGGCTTCATGCGCATTTTCGCAGGATCCTTGTCGTATGACCCGGCACCCGCGCCGATGCGAAAACGGTTGAACGGATCCTGCTTGGTCAAAAACAGCGGCTCACCCTTGAACACATCGGGATACATCGCCCAGCCCGCACGGCCGCGCTCCACTGCATCCGAGTTGTAAACCGCCCAGCCTTTTTTAATGAAGTAATTGAGCCAGCCTTCGCGGCCATCGGGTGTGGTTTCATAGGTGACGCCGGTCAGCCCACCGCCGTGCCACATCAACAATGGCAACGTGCCGCGCTGCTGCTGAGGGATGAAATACTGCACATACATCTGCTCCACCTGATACACCCCATTCGGATCGATCTTTGCCGGTATGCCGCCGGGCGTAAACAAGACTTCTTTCACCGGCTTGCCGGAGATCGTCACTTCACGCCCGCCGATGTGGAACGACCCCATTTGTTTTAAGGCGATGGGCGCCTGATTCGCGCAGCCGGCCAATAATGCGATCAAACTTGCCAACAGATATCGATACATTTCATTTCCTAAGTTATCTGAATTTTTAATCTACCCGTGCGCCGCTATCCTTCACCACCTTGCTCCACTTCACGGCTTCTTTTTTGATGTGTATCGCGTATTGTTCCGGCGTGCTGCCGATGGGCTCGATGCCGTCGCGCAGCAGGCGCTCGCGCAGTTCCGCTACCTTCAGCACCCTGGCCACTTCGTTGTAAACGCGATCCACTAGCGGCCGAGGCGTGCCGCCGGGCGCACAGATGCCCGCCCACGAAATCGCCTCGAAGCCCGGCAGACCCTGCTCGGCAATCGTCGGAATATCTTTCAGCGTTGAAAAACGCGTGCCGCTGCTGATGCCCAGCACGCGTAGCTTGCCTGCCTGTACATGCGGCAGCGAGCTCACCGGCTGATCGAACATCAGCACCACCTGCCCGCCGATCAAATCACTCATCGCATTACCGGTACCCTTGTACGGCACATGCGTCATGCTGATGCCGCTGGCCGTGGCGAACAGCGCCGCCGACAGGTGCGACGCGGTGCCCACGCCCGACGACGCATAGTTGATTTGCCCTGGCCGCGCTTTGGCAAGAGCAATGAACTGTGTGACGTTTTTCGCCGGCAGCGACGGATGCATGACGATGATGTACGGCAGCGAGCCGGTCTGCGTCACTGGCACCAGGCCCTTTTCAGGATCGTACGGCAGCTTGGCATAAATGAATGGCGCAATCGCAAACACACCGGTGGTGCAGGCATGCAGGGTATAACCATCGGGCGCGGCTTTGGACGCGAGTTCCGCCGCGATGTTGCCGCCCGCGCCCGGACGATTTTCGACCACCACTTGCTGCCCTACATTTTTGGTCATTTCCTGCGCGATCAAGCGCGCCACGATATCGGTCGAGCCGCCGGGCGCGAAGCCAACCAGGATGCGTATTGTTTTGTTGGGATAGCTTTGTGCGCTTGCCGGCGCCGCCATTCCCCACAGGCACAAAATCAAAACCGCGCACTGCTGTTTCATACGTTCTCCCTTGAAACTATCCGCTATCTGAATCAAGCCATGCCGATGGGTTCGGCCAGCGGCGCCGCGATCGTGCCGGGCCGCGCGCGCATCATATCGTGTAATTCGCGCTGTATCTGCGCATAACCCGGGTCGTTAAACAGATTGTTCATTTCACCCGGATCGTTGTAGAGATCGTATAACTCGCCCGCGCCGGATTCGAGATCGAATGTGCATTTGTGCGTTTTAGTGCGCACCACGCGCAGCTTCAATGCCACGCCGCAGCGCGACGGATGCACATGCCACTCGCTGTACGCCACATCGCGGGTTTGCGCGCCGCCGCGCAGCAGCGTGGCGAGACTGCGGCTTTGCAGTTCAACCGGCTTTGCCACGCCCGCGTATTCGTAAAACGTTGCCGCGAGATCGAGCGTGGATACCGGTTCCACCACCAGTTGCCGGCTTGCCACCCCCGGCCCGCGTACCACCATCGTCACCCGCAGCAGGTCCTCGTACGGCGTCGGCCCTTTGAGATAGAGGCCGTGATTGCCCAGTAACTCGCCATGATCGGTGGTGTAGATCACCAGCGTATTGTCAGCCACCCCGGAAGACTCCAGTGCGCTCAGGATGCGGCCGACATTGTGATCGATCTGCGAAATCATGCCGTAATAATTGGCGGTCGTTTCCGCCAGCTGTGCGTCGCTCTGGTCAGGCACGCGCGAACCCTCGGCGCGAAACTTGAGCATCTCCGGATCAGCGAGCAGCGGTTTGCCCTCAAGCGATGCCTTATGCCACCACGGCCTACGCTCGAGATCGCGTGTACGGTGTTTGGGCAACACCATGTCCTTCGGGTCATACATCAGGCTCCACGGCTCAGGACAGTCAAACGCGTGATGCGGATCGGGAAACGACACCCACGCGCAGAACGGTTGCTCTTTCCGTTGCGCGTTGTCGAGCCAGTGAATTGCACGATCAGCGATCCACGTGCTCGAATGCCACGCTGCCGGCAACGCGGAAAACCAGGTTTGCGCGGCACCGCTACCGGCACGCGTTTCGGCGGCCCATAGTTTGAGGCCCTCGCTGCGTCCCTCTGCGTCCACGCCGCGTGAACTGAGCCAGCGTTCGTAATGCCCCACCGGCGGCTGTTCCAGCGGACGCGTGCGGTGCAGATGGCCCAGCGCGCTCAGCTCACAATGCTGAAACCCCATATAGGGCCCGCACCAGTCAGCGCCGTAGTTTGCCTGACTCTTGTTGCATTCTGGCGTGCCGGTAGGCGCAAATGTGGACTTGGTCGAAAAATGTGCTTTGCCGATAAAGCCAGTTTGATAACCCGCGCGCGCCAGCGTGCCCGCGAAGCCGCTGTCACCCACGCGCGGATCGAGGTCCACGCCGTTGTCCCACACCCCATGCGTCAGCGGCAGCATGCCGGTGAGTATCGACGCGCGCGACGGCTGGCACACCAGATTGGGCGTGATGCATGCCGAAAAGCGCGTGCCCTCGCGCGCGAGGCGGTCGATGTGCGGGGTCTTGATGTTCTTGTTCTCAAAACCGTTGCAGTCAGCGCGTTGCTGGTCGGAGGTGATGAGCAGGATGTTGGGACGTGATGGATTCATTGAGAGACCGTTAGCGCAAAGTCAAACTTTTTTGTCGCACATAGACACAGATGGCGTCATACACAGCAATGTAGGTTGGCGCTGACCCTGCGAAGCCCAACACCGTCATGGTTGTAATCCGGCGCTCCTGCATCGCAACCTGCCGTCGTGTTGGGCTTCGCAGGCTCAGCCCAACCTACAACTTCCAGCGCAGGTCACGCTGTTGCCGCGATTTTGTTGCTGATGATTCTGTCGTAACTGCTGTCGGCTTTGAGCAAATCCCAGCGCGTCATCCAGTCGTGCAGGTGCTCGTATTCCTCGCGCGTGTACGGACGCGGCAACACATAGCGAAAGCGCGGCAAGTAAAAATCGTCCTCGCTCAGGGTCATGATATCCGCCGGCACTTCGCGCATCATGTAATGCAGGTAGGGGCGTATATTGTGATTGATTTTGGCTACCGCTTTGATGATGGCGCGGTTGATCGCCGCGTACCTCTGCGGATCCACGTCCGGGGTGGCGACTTCGGCGCCTTCATAAAACGCCTCGCAGATGATCTTCAGGCCCTTCTTCGCCGACACCGTTATCCACGGCTCCATCACCGCCGCCGCTTCGACCCGGCCTTCCTCGAGAAAGCGCAGCCGCTGCTTGGGGCCGCCCACGTGCACGGCGCGCACTTCGCTCTGCTTATTCATCGAGCCGCCGAGCATAGCCAGCGTGATGTAGTGCGATCCCGCGTGAAAGTTCACCGCCACCGTTTTGCCGCGCAAATCCTGCGGCACGTTATAGGGCGAGTCGGCGCGCACCACGATCGCCTGGGTTGCCACCGCGGCGCGTTTGCTGATGACTTTGGCGCTGTTTGCGCTGTCCTGCGTGCGGCGTATCTGGCCCCACTCACAGGCGCGATACATGCAGAATTCGCCTTTCTCGATGCCCTCATGCCAGCCGTAGGAGGTCACCGCGTGATGATCCTCGAGCGGCTGTGCGGGCACCTCCTGGTCGCGGTTGCGGCCCGAACCCGCCGGCACCAGCTCGACAGCGCAGCCTTCCTGTGCGAAATAGCCTTCCTCTTGCGCCACGTGATAGGGCAGCGAAAAAACGGCATTGCTGACTTCGATGCGGGTTTTATTGTGTGTCATGTGACTTCCCCATACCATTTCACGATTGGTGCGCGGTAGTTTACCCGCCATAGCATCCTTGCGGCACACATTATCGGCAGTGCGCGTCGATGGTGCGTGCTATGGTCGCCGTACACGCCGCGCAGTAGTGTTCGCTGTGCAAGGCATTGTGCTACAGTTGAATTTCTCTTTCTGCACAGGCAAGGAACGCCATGGCCGACATCAAAGTGGTTCGTCTTGCCGAGTCCGAGATAGTGCGGTTCGCGCCCGACTCGTTCTATCAGCCGCTGCTCGGCGACGACGCAGGCACGATGCCGGTGCGCACCGGTATCCAGACCTGCCAGCCCGGCTACGTCGCCACCATGCATAGCCATCCCTACATCGAGATCATACACATCCTCGAAGGCACAGCGGAAGCCTGGGTCGAAGGCGAGGAGAACAGCAAGGTGCGCCTTGAAACCGGCGACACCATCGCGATGCCCGCAGAAACCCCGCACACCTTTCGCGTGGTGGGCGACCAGCGGATGCGTCTGCTCGGCACCCATTTCTCCCCCAAGCGCATCGTGAATTACCGCGACGGCAGGACTACGGACGAGCGGGGCTACCGCAGCTGATGGGTCAGGGCCCGAGTCCCGTTCATTCCCTACGCCGTCAACGCCGGCGTCAAAGCCGCTGCCGGCGTGCCTTCCTTCCACGGTAGCGGCACCTCGTAATCCTTGAGCAGACAATCGTCGGGCAGGCATTGCAGTGGCGTGAAGTCACGATGTGCAATGTATTCCGGGCGCTTGAAACGGCGGATGTGATTCGATACGGCGCACAGGCTCAGATACACTGCGACGCGATTCCACGGCGACAGGTTCGAGGTGGAGGCATGCACCAGGCATGAGTGGAACATGATCATCGAGCCCGCCGGCCCTTTGGGCGCGACGATGCCGCCGCGCGCGACCAGTTGGGTGATGGTGTCGTGGTTGATGGTCCACAGCGGATAGCTGGTGGTTGTCAGATCATGCTGAGCCTCAATCACGCCGCGCTTGTGGCTGCCGGGGATGAACAACAGCGGGCCGTTGAATTCGTTCACCGTATCGAGAAAAATGGCCACGTTCATCGCGCGCGGTTCGGGCATATCGTCATCGTTCACCCAGGTGCCGTAATCCTGATGCCACTGCCACACGTCGCCGTCGAAAGCCATTTTGCCGTTGATCTTGAATTGATGCATGTAGAGGCTCTCGCCGTACATCTGCATCACCGGTGTGAGCATGCGCGGATGGCGTGCAAGGGTGGCGAACGGTTTGCTGTACATATGCGCGGCAAAATTGGTGCGCACCACGCCGCCGGTTTTCTCGCGCACGTTTTCCGGTCGCTGTTGCGCGTAAAGGCGCGGCACCTCATCCAGTAAAACTTTGATTTCCGGCGGCGTAAACAGGCTTGGGAAAAACAGATAGCCCTCGCGGTCGAATTGTTCGAGTTGCTGTGGTGTGAGTTGCATGGTCAGGGTAAATTTGTTCTCAGAGAATAGCGTAGGGTGGGCGGACAGGTTTATCGTCTGCCCACGCGGGTTGGTATCCGCGTGGGCACAAAAGCGTGCCCACCCTACCGTCATTGATTTTCATCATAAATTTCATAGAACAAATTTACCCTGGTTGCATGGTGACTTGGCAATGCACTCCGTGCGTGAGTTGCTATACTAGCCGCGACCCTCCTTCTTAAGCAACCGCCATGTCCGACACTCGCCCCAATATTGTGTTTGTGCTCGCCGACAACCTCGGCTGGGGCGAACTGGGGTGCTACGGCGGGGGGGTGCTACGCGGCGCGCCCACGCCGCGCATCGACGCACTGGCTGCGCAGGGCCTGCGGCTCACCAATTTTAATGTCGAATCCGACTGCGTGCCGACGCGCTCGGCGCTGATGACCGGACGACATCCGATCCGCACCGGCGCGCTGCAATCGGTGCCCGCCGGCTTGCCGCAGGGCATCACGCCATGGGAAATCACGCTCGCGCAACTGTTATCTGCGCAAGGCTACGCCACGGCCCTTTACGGCAAATGGCATCTGGGCGACCGGCCGGGGCGTTATCCGACCGATCGCGGCTTTGACGAGTGGTACGGCATACCGCGCACCACCAATGAAAGCATGTTCACCAGCACGCCGGGATACGACCCGGCGGTGGCGCCCATGCCGTATGTGATGCAAGCGAGGCGCGGCGAGCCTGCGGAAAATGTCGCGGTCTATGATCTCGAACTGCGCCGCAAAATCGACGCGCAACTGATCGAACGGTCCATCGATTTCATGCGGCGTCAGGTTAGTGCGAAGCAACCCTTTTTCGCTTACGTGCCACTCACGCAACTGCATTATCCGACGCTCCCGCACCGCGACTTTGAAGGCAAGAGCGGTGCCGGCGACTTTGCTGACGCGATGTTGGAGATGGATGCTCGTGTGGGTCAACTTATTGATTTTATTGATAATTTTTCATTACACGAAAACACGCTGTTTATTTTTGCCAGTGACAACGGGCCGGAGTTTCGCCGTCCTTGGCGCGGCACGGCCGGCCCCTGGAGCGGCACCTATCACACCGCAATGGAAGGCGCGCTGCGCGTGCCGTTCATGCTGCGCTGGCCGGGGCGGGCGCCGGCGGCGCGGGTGTCGAACGAGATCGTGCATGTCACCGATCTTTACGCCACGCTGGCGAAAATCGCGGGCGCGAAATTACCCGTTGATCGTCCGATAGATGGCGTGGATCAGAGCGATTTCTTTTTTGGCAACAGTGAAAAATCCGCGCGCGAAGGTTTTGTCTATTACATCAAAGACGAATTGCGCGCGGCGAAATGGCGCGACTGGAAATTGCATGTGGTGTGGGAAAGCGAACCCAACACCGGACCGCTGCATCTGGAGACGCCATGGCTGTTTAATCTGACGCGGGATCCGAAAGAAGAAACCGATGTCGGCACGCAACACAGTTGGGCACGCCGCCCGCTGCGCGTGCTGATCCAGGAATTTCAGCAAAGCCTGAAGGCGCACCCGCCCATTCCGCCGGGTGCGCCGGATGATTACCGGCCATCGGCAAAATAATCACACCATCAACCCACGGAGAAAACCATGAAAGTAACCCGCATCGAAACCCTGCGCTGTGACGCCGGCTGGCGTACGTTCTCGTTCCTCAAGGTGATGACCGATGAGGGCCTCATCGGCTGGTCGGAATTTAACGAAAGCTTCGGCAGTGCCGGCCTCTGCGCAGTGATCGAAGCGCTGTCACCGGTGGTGATCGGCAAAGACCCTCGCGACATCGAGCTCATCAACTGTCATCTGCGCACCCATACCGTGCAATCGCGCGGCGGCATCAACCGGCAGGCCGTGGCCGCCATCGAAAACGCGCTGCTCGATATCAAAGGCAAGGCGCTCGGTGTGCCGGTATATGACCTGTTCGGCGGCGCGGTGCGCAAACGTATTCCCTGCTACTGGTCGCATTGCGGCAGCTATCGCGCGCGTTACCCGGAACTGCTGGGTGTGCCCCGCGTTGAAACCTACGATGATCTGGCGCAGCTGGCGCAGGAAGTCCAACGCCGCGGCTTTGGCGCATGCAAGACGAATGTGATGATGCACGACGGCAAGCGGCTGGTGTCGTACCGTCCGGGCTTTGGCGCAAGCAAGGGTTATCCGGAACTGAACTGGAACAACGAGATCGTGGATGCTGCGTTCAAAACCGCTAATGCGTTTCGCGAAGGAGGTGGCCCGTCGCTGGGCATCATGATGGATCTGAATTTCAACTACAAGACTGAAGGCTACTTGCGCATCGCCAAGGCGGTTGAGCCTATCGGCATGACCTGGCTGGAGATGGACATCCACGATGCGCCGTCGCTGGCGTTGATCCGCCGCAGCACCTCAACACCGATCGCTTCGTGCGAGACCTTGTGCGAGCGGCGCGACTTCAAACCTTTTTTCGAGAATTACGCCATGGATGTGGCGATCATCGATGTGGTGTGGAACGGTTACATGGAGTCGCTCAAAATCGCTGCCATGGCCGACGTCTATGAAATGAACGTCGCACCGCACAACTTTTACGGCCACCTGTCGAGCGTTATGTCGGCTCACTTCTGTGCGTCGGTGCCCAATTTTCGCATCATGGAAACCGACGTAGACGCCGTGCCGTGGCGCGACGAACTGGTGGATATTCCGCCGGTCATTGAAAACGGTGAGTTCGTGCTGTCCTCGCGGCCGGGGTGGGGGGTGGAGGTGAATGAAGCGGCGGTGAAGCGGCATCCGCCGAAGTGATCCACCTGCTGCGCTACACCGTTTCGTTGCTGTGTCTTGCCCTGCACCCCCATAACCGCACGGTCCACCCCGTCCAACTGCAGTGAATCTGGTTAACCGCGAATCAGGTGAGACGTCAGCGAAAAATGCGTGCTGTGAGTCCTCAACCTAGGCTGTGCCAGCGCTCCGATTGAATCTATTTGAATACCGTCCATACCAGTGGTGTAGCATAATAACCAAGGTCCGGCACAGGCCTTGGTAGACTACCCAAATGAACCGAATCGATTTTTCTTCCCTTTCCAAGGCTATTGCTACGCTCGACAAGGCGCTGGAGGCAGCCAAAGTGCGGCCCCGGGACGAGTATGTGCGCGATGCCTCGATACAGCGCTTTGAATATACCTATGAGTTGTGCGTCAAATCATTGCGGCGGCAATTGACGGCTATGTCCGACACGCCGTCGGAAATCGATGCAATTGGGTACCGCGACATGATACGCATGGGGGTTGAGCGCGCGCTGGTTAAATCCGAAGTGCCCTGGTTTGGTTATCGCGAGTTACGCAATATCACCAGCCATGTTTACGACCCTGCAAAAGCAAGGAAAGTCTTCGGTTCGCTACGGCGTTTTTTGCGTGACGCAAAAGACCTGCATGCACGCCTGACGAAGGCCGCAAAATGAAGCGGGTTACGAAAAGGCACGGCCAACTCATGCTCGCGCCCAGGCACCTGGCGCTGGTACGCGCCGTGCTGCGAGCGCATGCGCCGCATCATCGCGCCTACGTGTTTGGATCGCGCGTCGTGGTGACAGCGGCAGATCGCGCACGCCTGAAGCCGCACTCCGATCTTGACCTGGCTCTGGAAGGCCCGCCACTGAAGCCCCATCAGGCCTACGCGCTGAAAGAGGCATTTAGCGAATGCGATTTACCGATGCGCGTGGATACGGTGGCTGTCAGCGATTTGCCGCGCGAGTGGGAAATTCGAGCCTGGCCCCTTTGACTTGAAAAAACCACGCCCGCAAATGCGGGCGTGGTGACGATTTGCCTCTAAAAATAATCAAATAAAAACAAATAGTTACGATACGAATTGGAAAAATGCAAGAGCTGACGCCGGCCCCACTTCATGGGAAAGCCGGTATTGTTGGTTCAAAGCCGCCTGAGATGGCTTCCGGGTGCCGGTTTTCAACCAGCCGCGAGATTTCGGTAACACGACTCATCGGGACATCGACCATCAGCAGCACACGCCCTTGCTCGATGTCTAGATGAAACGCGTTTAACTTGGTATTGGGCAGCGCGCTTGCGGCCATACTCGAGATCCACGCGCCTAACAGTGCTCCGGCGACGCCGCCTACGAGTACTATCACCAACTGCACCGACATGCCGTCGGGCGGATAAGCCACCGCCAGCAATCCACCTAAGCCGCCAGCAACAGCGCCGACGACTACGCCGAGCTGAGCGCCATGCACCAGATCGGTTTTTTGCAGCACATTTGCCTCCGGCAGATCAGCCGGCAGTGTGTCGCGTCGCGCAAGGAAGTGGATATGCCCGACTTCGATGCGCGCGAGCAGCATCTCATCAAGTATCCTGCGAGCGCTCGACACATCGGGCAGCAGAAAATACAACCTGCGACGCATGAACATGGAAACCTCCGCCTACGTCAAAGTTGCCCGTTAACCAGCCCTAGCTTGAGTGAGGCATATGGTTGTGCCACCAGCGCTGCGCTTCGGGCTCGTCGAACAATCCTATGATTGCCAACCCGACAACGATCGTACCTACCATGCCGGCGTTGTCCGCTACCGCGAGGCTTTCCGAAAATCCCAATAGAACAGGAGAAGCAACCAAGTAGCCGCCCAGCATCAGGTCCAGCAACTCTTCCCACGCGCCGGGCCGGACAAACGCCATGAATTCGCACAAAATCAATACCGTTCCGACGGTCGCTGCGCTCCATGCGGCGGCGCTCAGTTGGTGGTAGTCCATGATCCACGGCGACAGCAGCAGCCAGCCGCCCGCGATGAAGGTAACCAGGGAACGCCAATTATTGGATGTCATTTTCATCACTCCTTTTCATGTGATACAGATACTGCCCATTTGACTCACTTTCGACTCACTGACGCATCGACAAGTTCCACTGCCCGCAAACCGCTGACAGGTGCAACTCGACATGTGTCCTAAAAATTGATGCGCTGCGGAACCGTGGCTAACGATCCACACGCAGCTGTAAATGGGCCCGTATCAGAGATGATTCCAGCGCTGGAACCGGGCACAGTGGTAGCGGTGAAGGATAACCAGCCCCATCTGGCCGAATCGATACACGAGTTCTTCGCTGCCGGGTGGGCGAATCACTGCGCAAACGCGAGTCATGATTACTATGAGACAGTGGAGCAGGGTCCCCTTAAGCGTCCAGCACTTCCCGCACTTGTGGCGAATGCTATAGACTTTTATTTCGCCCACTGAAACATTTTATATACCGCCTCCTGCAGCGTTGCAGCTGACTGCGAAAAATCATCTTAACTATTTGTTTTTATTTATATTTTTTAATTCGGAACCGATGGCAGCACAGCGCCGTGTGGTATGCTTGCGGCGCTCATTTTTTGTTTGATCACGGTCACTCATGCACACACCCGCAAACAGCGCGCCGCCGTGCGCGCCACCCGACTTTAATCCGCGCAAACCGAAACTCACACTACCTCCGCTCGCCTGCGACACGCATGCGCACATCCTGGGGCCGATCGCGCACCACGCCTATTCACCGGCACGCGTGTACACGCCGCCGGATTGTTTGTTGAGTGACTACCAAAAAATGCTCGCCGCACTGGGCGTCGCACGCGCGGTGCTGGTGCAGCCTAGCGTGTACGGCAGCGACAACACGGTGATGCTCGCAGCGCTGCACGCCGCGGGCAGTACGTTTCGCGGTGTCGCCGTGGTGGAAGACGACATCGCCGACGCTGAACTCGCCCGGCTGAACACTGCCGGCGTACGCGGCGTGCGTGTCAACATCGTCGATGTCAAAGACCGCAAGCCCGGCACCTTGCCAATGGCGCAACTCACGGCACTTGCCCAACGCATCGCGCGATTGGATGGGAACTGGCACATGGAATTTCTCATGCACTGCGATGAATTCCCTGACCTAGATCGCAGCTTCGCGGATTTCCCGGTGGACATCGTGCTCGGCCATTTGGGCTATATGAAAACCGATAAGGGGCTGCACGACCCCGGCTTTCAGGCGCTGCTGCGCCTGATGCAGGCAGGCAAGGCGTGGGTCAAGTTCACCGGCCCCTATCGCATCACGACGCAAGCCCTGCCGCACGCCGACACCAACGCTTACGCCCAAGCGCTGATTGCCGCCAATGCGCAGCGCGTGCTGTGGGGCAGCGACTGGCCGCATGTGATGGTAAAAAGCGCGATGCCCAATGACGGCGATCTGTGTGATTTGCTGTCGGGCTGGATACCCGATGCCGCGACGCGCGAGCAGGTGCTGGTGGCGAATCCGGCGACGTTGTACGGTTTTTAGAAACGGCTTTTTAACCACAGATGAACACAGATAAAAACCGAACGCATCATTACCGCGTTCATCTATGGAATGCGGTTATCTGTGTTTATCTGTGTTCATCCGTGGTTAATCGATTTTGACTCTTTGGACTGATACCAAACATGACCATCCCCCACGACCCCCTCACCCACGATGGCGCAGCCGTCATCACCGATTACCTGATTCGCGAAAAAGTCCCTTACGTATTTGGCCTGTGCGGCCACGGCAACATCGGCTTTCTCGATGCACTGCACGCGCGGCAGAGCGAGATCAAAACCGTTTCCGTGCATCACGAAAGTGTCGCCGGCTTCATGGCGGACGTGTATTACCGCGTGTCGGGCCAGCCCACGGCGACTATTACCTCGTGCGGACCGGGTTCGGCCAACCTGCCGATCAGCCTGGCGAATGCGTTTTTTGATTCGGTGCCGTTCTATGCGATCACCGGCAACATCCCCACCAGCCAGTTCAATCGCGGTGCGTTTCAGGAAACCTACCGCCACCATCAGGCGGATTTCCCTTCGACCGTGCGCGCCTATTGCAAGCGCGTGTTCCAGCCCACCACCGCTGCGCAGTTGCCGATAGCGGTGCGTCAGGCGTGGAAAACCATGGTCACCGGCCGTCCCGGACCGGTAGTGCTCGATGTGCCGTTCGATATTTTCAGCGAACCGATACCCGAACCCACGCCGCGTCCCGAAGAATGGAACTCCAACATCAGTTGCCGCTGCGGCGCTGATCCCGAAGGTGTGGCCAAAGCCGCCGACATGCTGATGTCGGCCACGCGTCCGGTGATACTGGTGGGACAAGGCGTGCGCTACGGCGGCGCCACCCAAGAATTGCTGGCGCTGGCGGAGAAACTGCGCATCCCGGTGGCGATGTCCGCCAGCGGCATCGGCGCCATCGACAGCACACACCCACTCGCACTCGGCCTTGTCGCGCGCAACGGCCCCTATCAGGCCAATCACGCCGCGCGCCAAGCCGATGTGTTGCTGGCGCTCGGCGTGCGTTTTGACGACCGCACTTCGAGTTCGTGGATACCGGGTTTCTCGTTCACCATTCCACCGACCAAACTGATCCACGTCGATATCGACCCCGATGAAATCGCGCGCAACTACCCGGTGGCGCTGGGATTGATGGCGGATGTGCGTACTTTCCTGCGCCAGTTGCTGGCCGAACTTGAGTCGCGTTTCGCCCGCGGCCAGATGCCCGCCGAGCGCAGCCCGTGGCTCGACGCGATCGCCGGCTACCGCAAGGAATGGAACGACTTCATCGCGCCCGGTTTTAAAGCCGACACCTCACCCATTGCGCCGCAGCGCGCCGCCCACGAGATCGACCGCGCAATTACCGATGACACCATACTCGTCAGCGACATTGGCGTGCATCACAACTGGTTGATTCAGTTCTGCCAACCGCGCCGCCCGGATTCGCTGATTGGCTCGATGGGTTTCGGCCCCATGGGTTTTGGCGTCGCGGGTGCGCTGGGCGCCAAGCTTGCCGCACCGCATCGGCCGTGCGTTGCGGTCGTCGGTGACGGCGCCTTCCTGATGCACGCCAGCGTGCTGGCCACCGCGTATGAGTATCAGATTCCCGTGGTGTATGTGATCTGGAACAACTACGCCTACGGTTCGATACGCGGCCTGCAACGCGGCTACCTTGGCGCACGCGAACTCATCACCGATTTCAAACACCCCGGCACCGACCAACCCTACAACCCGGATTTCGCCGCAATGGCGCGCGCGGCGGGCATACACGGCGTGAGCGTGGATCGCGCTGCCGATCTAAATGAAGCGATCCGCCAGGGCATCGCCAGCAACAAACCCTGCGTGATCGACGCCAACATCAACGGCGATTTGAATCCCGCGGGTGCTGGCATCTGGGAATTACCGGGCATGGGGCGCAGCAAGCCGGGGATCGGCAAACAGTACGTGCCGGAGTAACAACCGCTTCAACCACACCAAAATACAAGGACCTGGATCATGAAACACCTGAGCTTAATCGCCACCGCCATGTTGTTGAGCCTTGCCTCGGCCACACACGCCCAGCAGTTCCCCACCAAACCCATCCGCATGATCGTCGGTTTCACTCCCGGCAGCGAAGTGGATGTCATCGGCCGCATGATCTCGCACGAAATGTCCGAGAAATGGAACCAGCGCGTGGTGGTGGATAACCGTCCCGGCGCGGGCAGCACCGTGGCTGGCGCCATCGTCACCGCGGCGAACCCGGATGGCTACACGCTGTTCTTCAATTCGGTGTCGCACGCAGGAACGCCCGCGCTCTACCCCAACGCGCCCTTCGATACGCTGCGTGATTTCGCCGGCATCTCGCAGGCCACCAGCCTGCCCAATGTGTTGATCATCGCGCCGTCTGCCGGCATCAAGTCAGTGAAGGAACTGATCGCGATGGTTAAACAAAAGGGCGGCATCAACTACGGTCATGCGGGTGTCGGCAGCGGCACGCACATCACCGGCGAACTGTTCCGGCAGATGGCGGATATCAATGTCTCGCACATACCGTACAAGGGCGTACCCGAAGTCATTACCGATACCGTCACTGCGCGCCTGCATTATGCCTACGCGCCGATCGGCAACACCCTACCGTTCATCAAAGACAAGCGGCTGATCGCGCTTGCCGTCAGCACTGCAGCACGCTCACCGGCGCTGCCCGACGTGCCCACCATCGCCGAAGCCGCGCTGCCAGGCTATGTGTTCGATCATTGGTACGGCATGTTCGCGCCTGCGAAAACGCCGCGCGCAGTGGTGACCCAGTTGTCGCAGGAAGTCAGACGCATACTCACGCTTGCGGAGATCCGCGAAAAATTCGCCGGACGCGGCGTGGTGGCCAAGCCTTCGACACCCGAGGAATTTGACAAGTTTGTGCGCGCCGAGGTGGAGAAAATTAGCAGGGTGATGAAGGTGGGTGGGGTGAAGATTAATTAGTCTGGGAGACGCCGCCCCACCTTGCCGACACCGCTCTGGGCAAGCCAGAATGATTTCATCTCTTTGATCGGGTAATGCACAATGAACACTCAGATACTGCAACAGGCCAGAGCGCTGGACGTTGACGAGCAGATCGAGTTGGCCGAGGCCATCTGGGACGGAATAGTCAGCCAAGGCTCCGCGCCGGCGCCCACGGCAGCGCAGAAAGCTGAACTCGACTGCCGCCTCGCGGACTACTTGGCCAACCCTGACGATGTAGTTTCCTGGAACGACGTTAAAGCCGCTGCCATTGCCAAGATCAGGCAATGAGTCTGGCTGTCGCTTTCCACCGCGCGGCCAGTCGGGAATTCGTCGAAGCAACCGCGTGGCACGAAAGCAAACGGCTAGGCCTTGGCGTGGCATTTCTGGCTGAAATCGGCCGTTGCGTAACGCTCGCGTCGGCTAACCCCTTGCAGTTTGCACTCGTCCATGCGGATATACGGCGCGTGGTTGCCCATCGTTTTCCATACAGCATCTACTTCCGCGCGGAGCGTGATCGCATCGTCGTTCTTGCCGTATTTCACGGCAGCAGAAGCCCTGTGGTCTGGATGCGCCGAGCTTGATTTGACCTACCGATGCGGTTCGCTGCGCACCGCGCCACACAACCCACATAACGGAGGCCCACATGGCTGAAAACGCGGACACAGCTAATACTTCGCAACCCGGAAAACGCAATTACGTCTACAACTTTCACGCCATGGAGAAGACCGCCACGCTCGGCACACTGTCCACCTCGCAAGGCGCATCCTTCACCGGCGAGCGCATTTACAGTGGCCTGGTGACCAAGAAAGTCGGCACCGGCTCCCAGCCGCACTACCATCCCGATGAAACCTTCAACTACGTGCTCCAAGGCGCGATGAAGGTCAACATGGACGGACAGGAATTCGTGGTGCCGACGGGCAGCCTGCTGCATATTCCGCCCAACATGGTGCACACGTCCGTCGCGACGGAGGATGGCGATGTGACCTATCTGGTGTGGCGCGATATCGTCTGCGAGAAAGCGGGCCTGCCCTCCACCGTTGAAGCCTGAGCAAGCGTATTACGGGGCAGGCGCCGGAATGACGGCGCAGTCATGTCCGTCCTAGAAAGACTCATCCGCCCGCAAATACCGCCACTGCCCCTCCGGCAGCTTGCCCAACATCACACTGCCGATACGCACGCGCTTCAAGCCGGTGACCTTCAAGCCGACCAGTTCGCACATGCGCCGGATTTGACGCTTCTTGCCCTCGCGCAGCGCAAAGCGCAACTGATCTTCGTTCTGCCAGCTTACTTTGGCGGGCTTTAGCGGCTGGTCGTCGAGGCTTAAACCGAAGTTAAGTTTAGCCAGGTTATCCGCTGACAGCGCGCCCTCGACGCGCACCAGGTACTCCTTCTCAATCTTTGAGTCCTGCCCGATCAACTGCTTGGCAACGCGGCCGTCCTGGGTAAATACGATCAAGCCCACTGAATCGATATCCAGCCGCCCCGCCGGGGCCAATCCGCGCAGGTGCGTGGCGCTGAAACGCAGTGGCAGTTTGTCATCCTTGAAGCGATTTTCAGGCTTGATCAATTCCATCGCGGGACGATAGCCCAGCTCGGGCAGGTTGGAAACGTAGCCTATAGGTTTGTTCAGCAGGATGGTGACACTCGCTTCCTGCTGCGACTGCGCCTGCCGCGCGAGGGTGATTTTCTGATGGGGGAAAGCACGCGTGCCCAGTTCAGTCACCGGCACGCCATCGACCAGCACCCAGCCGCGCTCGATGTAGCTGTCGGCTTCGCGGCGCGAGCAAATGCCCTGCTCGGACATCAGTTTGGAAACGCGGATTTTTTCCATAAGGTGAAAACTTTTTTAACCACAGATGAACACGGATTCAAAATCACCACCGTCATTCTGGCGGAAGCCAGAATCCAGATTGTAACCTCCGCGTAGCGCACGCTTAAACTGCAAAGTGTCTAACGCACTAGATTCTGGCCTCCGCCAGAATGACGACATGGGACGGGGTGATTTTCGCGCATTACGCCGTTGACAGCCTCACCATGTTCAACGCCACCGCTTCCGCCACTTCAATCCCATCCACCGCCGCCGACAAAATGCCGCCCGCGTAACCGGCGCCCTCCCCCGCTGGATAGAGACCGCGCGTGTTGATACTCTCATAGACCGCATTGCGCTTGATGCGTAGCGGCGACGAGGTGCGCGTTTCCACACCGGTGAGCAATGCGTCTGCCATCGCAAAGCCTCTGATTTGTTTATCAAACGCAGGCAGCGCCTCGCGTATGGCCGCAACCGCGTAGGCGGGAATACACGATGCAAGGTCGGTCATCCGCACACCCGGTGTATACGAAGGTGCCACCTCGCCCAGCGCCGTCGACGCACGCCCCGCGAGAAAATCGCCGACGCGCTGCACCGGTGCATGGTAGTTGCTGCCGCCCAACTCGAACGCACGCGATTCCCAATACCGCTGAAAGTCGATGCCTGCCAGCACGTTGCCGGGATAATCCGCGGGCGTGATGCCTACTACAATGCCTGCGTTGGCATTGCGCTCGTTGCGTGAATACTGGCTCATGCCGTTGGTGACCACGCACCCCGGCTCGGATGTCGCCGCCACCACCGTGCCGCCGGGACACATGCAAAAGCTGTAGACCGAACGGCCGTTGCTGGCGTGATGCACCAGCTTGTAATCGGCGGCGCCGAGCAGCTTGTGGCCCGCGTGGTTGCCGTAGCGCGCGCGGTCGATCAGCGATTGCGGATGTTCGATGCGAAAGCCTATCGAGAATGGTTTCGCCTCAAGATAGACACCGCGTTCATGCAGCATGTGAAAGGTGTCACGCGCGCTATGACCCACTGCGAGCACGACGTGATCTGTAGCAATGGTTTCGCCGCTGGCAAGCGTCACGCCGCGAACTTTCCCGTTGCCGATGTCGATATCGGCGACCTTGCTCTGAAAGCGAAACTCGCCGCCCAGCGACTCGATGGTGGCGCGCATCGCTTCCACCACGCCCACCAGGCGGAAGGTGCCGATGTGGGGCTTGCTCACGTAGAGGATTTCTTCCGGCGCGCCCGCTTGGACAAATTCGCTGAGCACTTTGCGTGCGAGAAAACGCGGATCCTTGATCTGACTATACAGTTTGCCATCGGAAAACGTGCCCGCGCCGCCTTCGCCAAACTGCACGTTCGACTCCGCGTTTAGCACCGCTTTGCGCCACAGACCCCAGGTGTCCTGCGTGCGCTCGCGCACCATTTTTCCACGCTCAATAATGAGCGGACGAAATCCCATTTGCGCCAGCAGCAAACCCGCGAACAAACCGCAGGGGCCGCTGCCAATAATCAGTGGCCGCATCCCGTGCTGGCTCGCGGCGCGCGCGAGGTTGCGGTATCCGGTATCCGGAGATTGGCATAAGTATTTGTTTTTATTATTATTTATCAGAACATCCGCTTCATTCTCCAACGCCACATCGAGGGTATAAATCAAATGTACGGCGGAGCGTTTGCGCGCGTCCACTGCGCGCCGGCAGATATCGACACGCAGCAGAGCGCTGTCAGCGATACCCAGACTAGCGGTGATCGCGGCACGCAATTCGGCTGCGTTGTGATCCAGCGGAAGTTTGACTTGGGTAAGGCGCAGCATGGTGGGGCGTACTTTACTGCATTCGCGCTAGAGTAAAATGATTACTCCCACCCACCAGAGAAAAACCATGGATCAAGCGCCCGCCCAACTCAGCCACAACGTCACCCGTCTCGGCCATCTGGATCTGCAAGGCGCGGGCCAGGTCACCGTGCAGGGCAACTACGCCTATATCGGCCACATCACCAACAAAGAACAGCTCGGTACCAGCATTCTCGATGTTGCCGATCCGAAAAATCCGCGAGTGCTGTGCCAGATGCCGGTGGGCGATACGGTTTCGCACTGCCACAAGGCGCGTGTGGCCGGCGACATCATGATCACCAACATGGAGCAGAACATGACGGGGCTCGGCCGCAAGGCCGACGGCTTGCCCAAGCTGCGCGTGGCGATGCAAGCGGAGCTGGGACGCGATGCCACGGACGCAGAACTCGCGGCACGACTAGGGGTGAGCGCCGCTGATATTCCGGCGGTGGCAGCGCTGGAGAAGACACCCTACAACGAAGGCGGCTTCAAGGTGTGGGACATCTCCAATAAGTCCAAGCCCAAACTCATCACGCACCACAAAACACACGGGCGCGGCGTGCACCGCTTTGACATGGATGAAAATTACGCCTACATCTCCACCGAGATGCCGGGCTACATCGGCAACATCCTCGTCATCTATGATCTAAAAAACCCCGCCAAACCCGACGAACTGTCGCGCTGGTGGATGCCGGGTCAACACACCGGCGGCGGTGAGACACCGACGTGGACGGGACGTGCGCATCGCCTGCATCACACGGTGCGCGTGGCTAACCGGCTCTACGCCGGCTGCTGGCATGGCGGCGTGCACATTGTTGATGTCACCGATATCCGCAAACCCACCACGCTGGGCGCTTATAACTATCATCCGCCGTTTCCGGAGCCGTCGCACACCTTCATGGCGCTCACCCGGAAAATCAACGGCCGCGACATCGCCATCGCCATCGACGAAGAAGATCACGCGCACAGCGCCGCGGAAATGGCCAAGCGCCGCGGCCGTCCGCACGCTGCGCTGTGGACCTTTGATATCACCGATCCCACCGCCATCAAGCCGCTGGCGATTTTTGAAGTCAGCGAACTCGAATCGCCGTGGAGCCGCACCGCACCCGGCCGCTTCGGCGCGCATCAGTTTCAGGAGAACTGGAAAGGCGGCGACACGCTCGCCTACTGCGCGTGGTTCGCGGGCGGCCTGCGCATAGTCGATGTGGCCGATCCTGCCGCGCCGGAGGAAGTCGGCTGGTACATCCCGCAACCCTGTGGTGGCACCACCAGCCCGCAAACCAACGACATCGAGGTCGATGAACGCCAGTTGATTTACGTCGCCGACCGCTATTGCGGATTGGATATAGTGGCGTTCAAGCGCTAGCTTTGGGTTTCTGGCCCAGCTTGCTCTCCGTGCCCGCCAGTATGTTTTTGATGTTCTGGCGGTGACGGTAAATCAACAAGGTTGCCACCAGCAGCGCACTCGCAAAAAACGGGTGCGCCCAACCGAATAACATCCAGGTCGCAAACGGCGCGAACAGCGCTGCGATGATAGCCGCAAACGACGACATGCGAAAAAAAATCGCCATAATCAGCCATGTCGTAATCGCACCCAGCCCCAGATAAACGCTAAAGCCGAATAGCGTGCCGAGCGCCGTCGCCACGCCTTTGCCGCCCTGGAAACGGTGGAACACCGGGTACATGTGACCGATCACCGCCAACGCGCCTGCGACCGCCATGGCCAGCGGCGCTGTGTCGGCCGGCGCAAAATACTGCGCCAGCCACACCGGCAGCCAGCCCTTGAACGCATCGCCCAGCAGCGTAAGCACTGCCGCGGCTTTATGGCCCGAACGCAGCACATTGGTCGCGCCGGGATTGCCGGACCCATAGCTGCGCGGATCCGGCAGCCGGAATGCGCGGCTCAGCAGCACCGCGAACGAAACCGAGCCGATGAGATAGGCGGCTAGCGCAAGAATTACTGTGGTCATGGATTTTCAAATAGAATCAACGGACATTTTATCTGAAGCGACGCATGGACATCATCTTCATTCGCGATTTCCGCGTGAAAATCACCGTCGGCATGTACGCGTGGGAAAGAATCGTGCCGCAGTTGGTGCAGTTCGATCTTGAGATTGGCATTCCCGGCACGCACGCCTCGCAATCGGACGCCATAGACGACACTATCGACTACGCCAAAGTGGTACAGCGTATCGAAGACAGCCTGCGCGACAATAAAATCCAGCTGCTTGAAAAACTTGCCGAGCATATCGCGCACATCATCACCGGCGAGTTCAGGGCGCCGTGGGTGAAAGTCAGCGTTACCAAGCTGGCGGCGCAGAAGAGTGTGAAGCAATTGGGAGTGACTATTGAGCGTGGCGTGAAAGGTAAAACGTGAAGCGGTGAAGCTCGCCCACATCAAAGCAGAAAATTAATTTCCTGCCGGAGACCATGCCATGCGAACGAACTGGCTGTTGACAGCGATGCTGGGACTGCCGCTTGCGGGCGGCGTATATGCCCAACCCCATTACCCGACCAAGCCGATCCGCTTGCTCGTGTCGTTCGCGCCCGGCGGTCAGGGCGACATTCTGGCGCGCACGCTGGGGCCGAAAGCCGTCGAGACCTTCAAGCAATCAGTATTGGTGGATAACCGCCCCGGCGGCGGTGGCACAATCGCTTACGAAACCCTGGTGAAAGCAAACCCGGACGGCTACACCATGATTCTGGTGGCGTCCGGCTACGCCACCACCGCAGCGCTCCACAAGCTGTCCTACGACCCGATGAACGACGTGACGCCGATCACCTTGATCTGCGAGAGCGGCTTCGTGGTAGCGCTCCAGCCGTCGACGCCCGTCACCAGCATCAAAGAACTGATGGCTTACGACAAGGCGCATCCCGGCAAGCTTAACTACGGCTCCAGCGGCACCGGCGGGGCCACCCACCTCGCCACCGAACTCTTCAACCAGATGACAGGCAGCAGGATGACACACGTGCCGTACAAAGGCATGATCCTCGCACTGAACGATCTTATCGGCGGGCAGATTCAGGTCATCTTCGGCAACCTGTCAAACGTGCTGCCGCAGACCAAATCGAACCGCGTGCGCGTGATCGCGATGACTACCGCCAAGCGCTCCAGCGCCTTACCCGATGTGCCAACCGTGGCTGAAACTGTCCCCGGTTATGAAGCCGCGCTGTGGTATGCCTTCCTGGGCCCGAAGGGGCTGCCCAGGGACGTCGTCGCGCGCTGGAACAGTGAGATCAACCGTGCCCTGCAACTGCCCGACGTGAAAGAACGCCTGGCGCTTGATGGGATGGAGCCCGTGGGCGGCTCGCCGCAGCGCTTTCACGAAGTGCTCAAGCGCGACATCGCGAAGTGGCAAAAAGTAGTCAAGGCCGCCAACATCAAACTGGAACATTAATGCATAACCGGCTGACTGCTGCTACTTACCCCCTTCACCCCTTCACTCTTTCACACTTTCACAGCACTTAACCCCGCGGATGATGCGTCGCATGCAACTGCTTCAAGCGCTCGCGCGCGACGTGGGTGTAGATCTGCGTGGTTGAAATATCCGCGTGCCCCAGCAGCAATTGCACCACGCGTAAATCCGCGCCGTGGTTCAGCAGATGCGTTGCAAACGCATGGCGCAACACATGAGGCGAAATGCTGGCGCGCAGGCCCGCCTGCGCGGCATAGCGTTTGATAATTTGCCAGAATGATTGGCGCGTCATCGCGCTGCCGCGCGCGGTAACGAATAGATCATCGCTCGCTTTGCCCGCCAGCAACGCCGGGCGCCCCACCGCAAGGTAGCGCTTCACTCGCGCCAGCGCCTCCTCACCCAGCGGCACCAGCCGCTCTTTCGAGCCTTTGCCCAGCACCCGCACCACGCCCATGTCCTGACTGATCTGCGGCAGCCTCAACGTCACCAACTCGGAGACGCGCAGGCCGCTTGCATACAAGGTTTCGAGCATCGCCTTGTCGCGTTCGCCGCGCGGGGTATCGGCAGTGGGAGCGGCGAGCAGGCTTTCCACATCGGCCTCGGTCAGGCTTTTCGGCAGCGTGCGCGGCAGCTTGGGCGTGTCGACGTTGAGCGTGGGGTCGGTCTTGATGCGATTCTGCCGCTGCAGCCAGCGGTACATCCGCTTCAGACTCGAGAGCAAGCGCGCAGCACTCGACGCGCGCGTTTTTTTACGGAACTGATGCGCGAGATAACTTTGCACGTCGCCATGATCGGCCGCCATCAATGCTTTGGCACGCTGCTGCGCGAGCCATTGCGCAAACTGCGCCAGATCACGACGATAGGCGTCGAGCGTGTTGCGCGAAAGGCCGTCCTCCAGCCACAGCGCGTCGCAGAATTCGTCGATGAGTGGGGTGGACATATTGACTGCGGTGAACGAGTGAACGGGTGAACGAGTGAAGGAGGTACGTCAAACCCAAAAAACGGGGTACCCCGTTCACCGTTCACTTGTTCACTCGTTCACACCCTGACCCCTTCATGTCTCAACAGCCAACGTTTGATGGTGATCGGCTCGCCGCCGCGCGCGTGCATAAAACCCCCGATGCCGTTCGATGCCAGCACCCGGTGGCAGGGTATCAACAGCGGCAAACGGTTTTTGCCGCAGGCGCCACCCACCGCGCGCGGCGCGTTGTGTATGCGCAGCGCGATATCTTTGTAGGTATTTGTTTTACCTACGGATATTTCAGATATCTCGCGCCATACCCGGCACTGAAACGCGCTCCCGCGATAGGCAAACGGCAGGCTGAACCGATAGTACGGATCGTCGATGTAGCGCTCGATCTGGCGGCACACGCGCTCAGCCAGTGGGTTCAGCGGCGCAAGCGTAGCCACGCCGTGCGGCAGGTATTCAATGTCGCTCAGCAGCTCGCCCACCGTGCGTATACCGAGCACCGCGAACGGCGTGGCGATCCTGGCGTGATGCGTGTCGAGCAGCATAGCGCTAACAGTTTACCGGGAAAGCAGGATGAACGGTACGGCGGCGTCCAACCGGGCTGACCTGCGAAACGCTACGCTCAGGTTGGGAATCTGCGATTCAAATCCGCAATTTGTTCTGGCGTGAGCCAGCGCGTGGCCTGCCCCTGCAGCAACAGCATCAGCCGCGCGGTTTGCTCCAGTTCCTCGATCGCGTATACCGCCGCTGACAGCGAGGTGCCTGCAACCACCGGACCGTGATTCGCCAGCAGCACCGCGTGATGTTTGCCCGCGAGTTTGCGCACCGCATCGGCCAGCGCCATGTCACCCGGCGCGTAGTACGGCGCCAGCGCGAGTTGGCCCACCTGCATCACGGCGTACGCGGTGATCGGCGGGAACACATCCTCAGGATTGAGGCCCTCGAGACACGACACCGCCACCGCATGCAGGCAATGCAGATGCACCACGGCTGTACTGGCAGGGCGTTCGTGATACATGCCCAGATGCAGAAAGGCTTCTTTTGACGGCGCATCGCCGCTGATCAGTTGGCCGTTGCCATCGAGCCGCGAAATGCGCGCGGGATCGAGCCTGCCGAGGCAAGAATTGGTCGGTGTCAGCAAATAGCCGTCGGGCAATTTCACACTGATGTTACCCGCACTGCCATGCGCCAGGCCGCGCTCGTACAAGGAGAGGCCCAACTCGGCCATTTGCTCACGCAACTGATTTTCGCTCATTGCAGCACCCGAAAAGCTTTCACAAAAAAATCATCGCCGCCGAAGTTGCCGGATTTCAGCGCCAGCGCAATGGGTTGGGGTCCGACACTCATGGTCCACGGCACACCGGGATCAATCTGCGGGCCGATGCGCAAAGCGTCGATGCCCAGCGCATGCACCACCGCGCCCGACGTTTCACCACCGGCGACCACCAGTTGATCGACACCGGCATCGACCAGACCGCAGGCAATTTTCGCCAGCGCCTGTTCAATCCGTAGACCGGCAGTGCTTGCGCCCAGTTGCGATTGTATCGCCTGCACTGCTGCCGGCATGGCAGTCGTATACAAGAGCACCGGGCCAGAGGTCAGCAAAGATTTCGCCCATGCCAGTGCGCGCGCGATTTCCTGCTCATCCGACGCCAGCTTCACCGGGTCAAGTGCGCGCGCAGCGGCGCCGCTATGGATGAAATGCGCGACCTGCGCGTTGGTCGCTAGCGAACAACTGCCCGCGACTATGGCGCGATAGCCACGGGCGCGCGGCAGCGTGGTTGCGGTTGCGCCGCTCATTGCAAAATTCTGCGGCAAGCCGATGGCCACACCCGACCCGGCGGTAACCAGGGGCATGTCACTGAGCGCTTGCCCCAGCCGCAGCAGATCCTCATTGCTCAAGGCATCGACTATCGCCACTTTGACGCCAGCGGATTTGAGCGCGGCCATACGCGCTCGGATCGCTTCTGGCCCACACGCGACGTCCTGAAAACCAATCCAGCCGACCTTGCTCTGCATCTGCGCCTGCAATACACGCACCAGATTGGCATCGGTCATCGGTGTCAGCGGGTGATCGCGCATGCCCGATTCATGCAGCGGCACATCGCCTACGAACAAATGCCCCTTGAACACCGTGCGCCCGGCTTCAGGAAACGCCGGACAGGCAATGGTGAAATCGCAAGCCAGTGCCTGCATCAAGGCCTCGGTGACGGGACCGATATTACCCGCCGGCGTGGAATCAAACGTCGAGCAGTACTTGAAATAAATCTGCCTGCAGCCATGCTGTTGCAGCCACTTCAACGCAGCCAGCGACTGCGCCACGGCCTCAGCCGCCGGTATCGTGCGCGACTTTAGCGCCACCACGACTGCATCCACTTCGTCCTGCAGCAAGGTGCCAGGCACACCGACAGTTTGCACGGTGCGCATGCCGCCGCGCACCAGATTATTGGCGAGGTCGGTGGCGCCGGTGAAATCGTCGGCGATGCAGCCTAGCAGCATGATGGTGCGCCGATGGTGATCAAGGTCATTTTTTGTTGCACGCGTCGATTGCTTGTTGCCGGTGCATTGTTTATCGTGTCGGGACTAATTCTAACAAGGAAACCTTATGAAGATTCTCGTCCTCCCCGGCGACGGCATTGGCCCCGAAATCACGCAAGCCACGCTGACGGTGCTCGACCGCGTCAACGCCAAATTCAAACTCGGTCTGGATTGGGATCAACGCGATATCGGCCTCGTCACGCTCAAAAAAGTAGGCTCCACCTTGCCGGACGAGGTGATGGAAGCCGCGCGCCAGGCCCCCGGCATTATTCTGGGGCCGGTGGATCATCTGATTTATCCGTCGCGTGAAAAAGGCGGCATCAACCCCTCGGGTGAATTTCGCGTGAAGCTCGATTTGTTCGCCAATATCCGCCCCGCCATCTCGCGCATGGGGGTGGGGCTGACCGGCAAGCCGATTGATCTGGTGATTTTTCGCGAATGCACCGAGGGTTTTTACAGCGACCGCAATATGTTCATGGGGCGCGGCGAATTCATGCCCACCGAGGACATGGCCATCGCCGTGCGCAAAGTCACCGCGCGCCAGTGCGAACGCATCACCCGCGTCGCCTTTGACTGGGCGCGCAAGCGCCGCAAAAAAGTCACCGCGGTGCACAAGGCCAATGTGTTTCATTTGTCCGACAACCTGTTCCTGCGCGAGGTACGCAAGGTCGCCAAGGAATATCCGGACGTCGAACTCGACGAAAAAATCGTCGATGCCATGGCCGCGTTGCTGGTGCGCCACCCCGACAGATTCGACTGCATCGTCACCGGCAATATGTTCGGCGACATTTTGTCTGACGAAGCCTCGGAAATTTCCGGCGGCCTGGGTCTGGCGGCCTCCACCATGGCGGGCGACGATGCCTGCTGCGCGCAGGCCCAGCACGGCTCTGCGCCGGATATTGCAGGCAAAGACATCGCCAATCCCACATCGCTGATACTGTCAGCGGCGATGCTGCTCGACTGGCTGAGCATCCGTCACCAGCGTAGCGAGTTTGACGCTGCCGCCAAGGCCATCGATAGCGCCATCAACACCGCGCTGCAAAAACCGGAGACACGCACGCCGGATATTGGCGGCAAACTCGGCACTCAGGCTTTCGCGAAAACTGTCGCCAATCTTGTGGGTTAATTAACCTAGAGCAAAAGCCTTAGCCACCGAGGCCACAGAGATACACAGGGCACCCCGATCTTGATTTTCCTCTGTGATTCTCTGTGACCTCTGTGGCAAGAATTTGAAGTTTTACTAGAGGCAAACCATGACTACAGCCACACCCGTTGACGCCGGCCAACTGATCGACTTCGCCACCGCCGTCTATGCTGGTGCCGGTGTGCCGGGGCCCGACGCTCATCTCATCGCCGACACCCTGGTGCAGGCCGACCTGTGGGGCCACCAGTCGCATGGCGTGCTGCGCCTCGGCTGGTATCTCGACCGCATCCGCAACGGCGTGATGAAGCCAGTGACCACGCCGGAGTTTGTGGTGGATGCCGGCGCGGTGGCGGTGATCGACGGCCACGACGGTGTGGGTCACGTGCTGACCGAACTCGCGCGCAAGGAAGCGGTACGCCGTGCCCGGCTGCACGGCATCGCGGTGGTCGGCGTGCGCATGTCGAACCACTTCGGCACCTGTATGTATTACACCCGCCTCGGTGCACTCGACGGCTGCGTGATGCTACTGACCAGCAACGGCGGCCCGGCGATGGCGCCGTGGGGCGGGCGCAAAAAAATCATCGGCACCAACCCCTGGTCAGTCGCAGCACCCGCTGGCAAGCGCCCGCCACTGCTGGTGGACATGGCCGCCACCGGTGTAGCGCGCGGCAAAATTTATCTCGCGCGCAACAAGCAGCTTCCGATACCGCTGGGCTGGGCCATCAACAGCGAGGGCGCGCCTACCACTGACCCGCAGGAGGCCATCGACGGCATCATCCTGCCGATGGCCGAGCACAAGGGCTACGCCATTGCGACGATGGTGGACATGCTCTCCGGCGTGCTGACCGGCAGCGGCTTTTTGTCGAACGTGCACAGCCCCTACAAAACCGCCGAGAAAAGCAATTGCGGCCATCTGATGGTGGCGATGAATATCGAGGCGTTTCAACCGCTCACGCAGTTTCACGCGCGCATGGATGAATTCCTGGGAGAAATCAAATCCGTGCCGCTGGCCAAAGGTGTTGATGAAGTGTTCTACCCCGGCGAGATGGAGGCGAACAACGACGTGCGCAACCGGCGTGAGGGCTTGCAGTTGGCGGAGGATACGGTTGCCGATTTGCGGCGAATTGCAAAAGAGACGGGGTTGGAGGCGAAGCTGCCGCTTTAGAAATACTACGCAGACTTGGCGTGCGACGAGCGAGTGCAAGCACTTGTTTTCTCTGTGTTCCTCGGTGCTCTCTGTGGCTGAATTGCCGTTTTAAGGTTCACACCTCACGCCTCACAACAGTAAAACTACTCCGCCTTCACCCCCGCTGCCTTCACCACCTTGCCCCACAGCGCGTAGTCGGCGCGTATCTGCTTGTCGAGTTCTTCGGGCGTGCTGGGCGATGGCGTCATGCCCAGCGCCTGTATGCGGCTTTGCACATCCGGCATTTGCAGCGCGCGCACGATGGCGCTGTTGAGCGCGTTGATGACTGGGCGCGGCGTGGCGGCGGGCGCCACCATGCCGTACCACTCGATCACGTTGGCGAATTCCGGAAAGCCCGCTTCGGCTGCGGTGGGCACCTCACGCAGCGCTTCGATGCGTGTTGCACCGATGATGCCAATGGCGCGCAGCTTGCCGCTTTTGATATGGGGCATCACCGAAGTCGGATTGGAAATCATGGTGTTGACGTTGCCACCCAGCAGGTCCAGCACTGCTGGCCCCGCACCCTTATAGGGGATGTGCGTCAGGTTGACACCCGCAGACAATTTGAACAGCTCGCCCGCCAGGTGCTGTAACGAGGCGCTCGATGCAAATGTCACCTTGCCCGGATTTTGTCTGGCATACGCCGCCACTTCCTTCAGCGTGCTGGCGGGTAACGAAGGATGTGCCGTCATGATCATCGGCTGCTGCGTGAGGCGCGTGATGCCGGAAAAATCGCGCAACGCGTTGTAGCCGACTTCGCTGAAGATATGCGGATTAACCGCGAGCGGGCCCGAGAACCCAAACAAAATGGTGTAGCCGTCGGGCGCGGATTTTGCCGCCAGCGCGGTGGCGATGCCGCCCTGCGCGCCGCCGCGATTGTCGATAATGACCTGCTGTTTCCACATCTCCACCAGCTTCGGTGCAACCATGCGTGACACCGCGTCGGTGCCGCCACCCGGCGGCGCGGGCACGATCCAGCGTAGCGGCCGCGATGGAAAACCCTGTGCCGAGCCGGTCGCAGCGGTGTCTTGCGCCAGCGCCGGTAGCGCACTGGCCCATAAAATGCAGCCCATTGTTTTTGAAACATTTTTCATACACGCTCCGGTGAAAACGTTGGTCTATGGGTGCGAGTATACTCGGCCAAAATAATTTTAAAGGGTTAGTTATGCCAGCCACACTCAAGGGAAAAACGGCACTGGTCACCGGCTCCACCGGCGGCATCGGCGAAGCCTTCGCGCGCGCTTTCGCCGCTGAGGGCTGCCAGGTGATGATGAACGGCATGGGCGACGCCGCTGCGATTGAAAAGCTGCGCGCATCCATCGCCACAGAATACGGCGTCAAGATCGCTTATCACGGCGCGGATGTCGGCGTGCCGGCTGACATCGAAGCGATGGTGCGCGAAACCGAAAAACAACTCGGCCCGGTGGACATACTGGTCAATAACGCGGTGGTGCGCTACTACCACAAGGTCGAGGATTTTCCTGTAGCTGAATGGGATCGCGCGCTCGCGGTGGATCTGTCGGCGGCGTTTCACACCATCCGGCTCACCCTGCGCGGCATGAAAGCGCGCGGCTGGGGGCGCATCATCAATATGTCGTCAATACACGGCCGCATGGCGGTGCCCAACCGCGTCGATTACGTCACCGCCAAACACGCGCTCATCGGCATGACGCGGGGCGTGGCGCTCGAATGTGCGGACAGCGGCGTCACCATCAACGCGCTGATGCCGGGCTGGGTGCTGACACCGCACGCCGAAGGACAAATCGCGCGCCAGATGGCCGCCACCGGCGACAGCCGCGAAAAAGCATTGCATGCGTTGATGAGCGTGCGCCAACCCAGTCAGCGGCCGATCATGCCTTCCGACATCGCTGCGTTCGGTGTGTTTTTGTGCAGCGGCCCCGGCGCGCATATTAGCGGCGCTGCGCTGCCGATCGACGGTGCGTGGCAGACGGGGTTTAATCTGACCGCCGGCAACTCGAAGTAACCAATTGATTTTAATTATTATTTATGAACATTCCCACATTTAGCAGCCACGGCGTCAGCATCCCCAAACTGGGCTTCGGTACGTCGCGCATCGGCGACAGCACCAGCATTGAAGCGTATAGCGAACTCGTCGCCAACGCACTGAAGCTCGGCTATCGCCACATCGACACCGCGTGGAAATACCACACCGAAAAAGGCGTGGGCGTAGGCATCCGCGCCAGCGGCGTGCCGCGCGATGAAATTTTTCTCACCACCAAGGTGTCGCATGAGTATTTGCGGGCGGACGACTTTGCGCGCATGGTGGATGAGAGCCTGAATAATCTCAAACTCGATTATGTAGACCTGCTGATGGTGCATTGGCCCAGCCCCGAAAAAGTGCCGCTTGCCGAAACCATGAGCGCCTTGGCGAAAGCCAAACGTGACGGCAAAACCCGCCACGTCGGTGTTGCCAATTTCAATATCGCGCTGATCGAAGAGGCAATACGCCTGTGTCCGGAGCCGATCGTCAACGTGCAGGTGGAATATCACCCGTATCTCGATCAAAGCCGCTTGCTCGCCGCCGTGCGGCGGCTGGGGTTGGCGCTGACCGCCTATTGCCCGCTGGGACGCGGACGCCTGATCAGCGATCCGGTGGTGGCAGAAATCGCGCGCGCCAAAGGCAAAACCGTCGCCCAGATCGTGCTGCGCTGGCATTTGCAACAACCGAACGTGATTCCGATACCGCGTACGTCGAATCCGGGACGGCAGGCGGAGAACCTGAATATTCTGGATTTCACGCTGAGTGATGACGACATGCAACGTATCCATGCACTCGCGCGCGCCGACGGACGCATTGCCAATCCGGCGGGACGCGCGCCCGCGTGGGATTAAAACGGAATCGAGGCCGCCACCATGATTATAAATTTAAAAAAAATGGTCATACCCACGTTGTTTGCGGTCTGCTCCGCACCCTCTGCGACAGCCGCCGTCACTGAACTTCATATTGCCGCGGTCGAACCGTTTGCCGAAGGCAGCAGCTTCGGCAACGCCGGCGCCTACGAGCGCGTGCGCGGCACCTTCAAGGGCGAGCTCGATCCTGCCGATGCGCGCAACCAAGTGATCGTCAACCTCGACAAAGCACCCCGCAACGCCGCTGGGCGCGTCGAATACGAGGCGGATTTTTTCATGTTGCGACCGGTGGAACCAGCGCGCGGCAATGGCAAACTGATTTACGACGTCACCAACCGTGGCCGCAAGTACATACACTGGCGGCTGATGGATGCGCGCCCCAAGTCACCCGCACAGGCCAATGATCCGCGCACGCTGGAAGACGCCGGCAACGGCCTCTTATTCCGCATGGGCTACACCTTCGTATGGAGCGGCTGGGATCCGGACGCACCACGCACCAACAACGGCATGGCGATGAAGGCGGTGATCGCCACCGACAACGGCAAACCCATCGTGCGGGTGATCCGCGATGAATGGGTGAGCGGCACGCGCGGCGGCGTGCGCGAGACTTTTCGGCTCACCCACCACACGTCAACGCTTGATCAGTCACTAGCCAAACTTAGCGTGCGCCGCCGTGAAGCGGATGCACGGCAGGAAATTCCCGCCTCCGGCTGGGCTTACGTCAATGACCGCGAAATCCGCCTGCTGCCGGAGAGTACCAAACCGGATCGCGGATCACTTTACGAATTCCATTACCCCGCCAAAGACCCGCGTGTGCTCGGCATCGGTATGGCAGCCGTGCGCGACCTCATTTCGTTCCTGCGCTACGAAAGTGCGGATGCCAAAGGCACGGCGAATCCGGCGCGCGGCATCAAAGCCACGCTTGGTTTTGGCGTATCGCAAAGCGGACGCTTCCTGCGCGATTTTGTGTATCAGGGCTTCAATCAGGACACCCGCGGACGCAAGGTGCTCGATGGTGCGCTCGCCCACACCGCCGGCGTGGGCGGCGTATTTCTTAATGCCGAATTCGGCCAGCCGGCGCGCACCAACACGCAGTTCGAAGATCACATGATGCCGGAAAACGCGTTTCCATTTTCCAGCGCGCGCATGACGGATCCGGTCACCGGCAACACCGATGCCCTGTTGCGCGGCGACGGCTTTGATCCGCTGTGGATGGAATCCAATACCTCCACCGAATACTGGCAAAAGGGCGCGTCGCTGCTGGTCACCGATCCGCTGGGCAGCAAAGACGTGGCGCTGCCCGCCAACGCGCGCGCTTACCTGATCGCCGGCACGCAGCACGGCGGGCAGGCATGGATGACCTCCACTCCCGGCAACTGCGTCAATCCGCGCAACCCGCACAGCCCCACGCCCGCGCTACGCGCGCTGCTGGTGGCGCTGTCGGAGTGGGTGGACGGCAAAACGCCGCCGCCGTCGCAAACACCGCGCCTGCAAGACAACACGCTGGTCGCGGCGGAAAAGCTGCTGTTTCCCGCCATCCCGGGTGTGGCCGTCGCGCGGCGCGTCAACGCATTCGGTGTGCTGACCGACTGGACCCAACCCGCCATGGACATGAGCAAACCGTACCGGCCGCTGGTCACCAATGTCGACGCCGACGGCAACGAAATAGCGGGTATCAGGCTGCCGGAAATCGCCGTGCCGCTGGGCACCTACACCGGCTGGAACCTGTACCAAGCGCCCTATGTCGAGGGCGAACTGTGCGACCGTGACGGCAGCTTCATCCCGTTCGCGGCAACACGCGACGCGCGCGACGCGCGCAAAGACCCGCGTCCTTCGCTGGAAGAGCGCTATGGCACGCACCCGGCTTATGTAAAAAAAGTCGCTGAGGCTGCGCAAAAACTGGTCGCGGCGCGCCTACTGCTGCAGGAAGATGCAGAACGGTTTGTCGAGCGGGTGAACGGCGAGGAGATCAGGAAAAACTTTAATCCTTGATGCCACGCATGACTTGCACACCACGGCTGGTAGCCTTTGTTGCATTGCTTGCGGCAAACGTCGTGCTCGCGCAGCCCAACACCGACGCACCTGGCGGCTGCGGCGTAGTAGTCAGCCTGCGCACACACGGCAATACCACCACCCGCTACACGTACGCGTCGCCGCCGCAGGCAATGGCTGCCGTAGTTCTGCTCGTGGGCGGCGGCGGCCATCTCGATCTCGACGACCAGGGCTGCCCGCGCGCGCTTACGGGTAACTCGCTGGTACGCTCGATTCCTTCTTTTCACGCCTTGGGTTTTGCTACTGCGCTGGTCGATGCGCCCTCGGATCACCCCGGTGACGATGGCCTGGGCGGGTATCGTATCGCTGCCGATCACGCCGAGGATCTGGGGAAGATAGTCGCCGACATGCGCACGCGCAGCAAAGGGCCGGTGTGGCTGATTGGCACCAGCCGCGGTTCAATTTCCGCCGCTAACGCGGCAGCACGCATGTCCGGTGCGGCAGCAGCCGACGGACTCGTGCTCACCTCCGCGCTGATGTTCGGCTCTCGCGGGCAGAAGACGTGGGTAACGCAGACCGTGTTTGAGGTGGCGCTGGAGGCAATACGCATGCCGGTGCTGGTGGTGGGACACGCGCAAGACCAGTGCCTGCGTTCGCCACCCGAGCAGATGCATAGAATCACTGCACGCACCAACGCTGCGCGCGAACAGGTGGTAACGGTCAGCGGTGGCCCCGGCCGCTCCGGCGCGCCCAGCCTCGCTGCGTGCGAAGGGCGCGCGCCGCATGGCTTTGTCGATCAGGAAGCCGAAGTTGCTGCGGGAATTGTGCGATTTATTGGGGGCGGAAAGTATTAGGCGCGCATCATTCCGCAAAGCATCGCCTTGGGGTACAGTGCACGCATGCAAACTGCGCCGCCACTGCCGAAAGAAATTCCGCTGCCGTTTCTGGTCGGCGCCTTGCTCTCCGGCCATATCATGGCCTCAATGGCGCTGCTGGTGCTGCCTGCGCTGGCACCTGAAGTCGCGCGCGAGCTGGGCATCGATGCCTCGCTGATTGGCTATTTCATCACGCTGGTGTGCGTCGGTCAGTTGGTGACGCTGACGCTGTTTAGCAACCTAACACGCCGCTACGGCGGTTGCCGCATCAATCAAGCAGGCCATGGCTGTGTGGCCCTGGGCATGGCGCTGACGATGGTGCCGGTGCCGCTGTTCCTCGCTGCGGGGGCGATAGTCGTTGGTTTCGGCTATGGCTTGATCGGGCCTTCGTTTTCGCACCTGCTGATGCGCTTTGCACCACCGCAACGGCGTAACTTTATTTTTTCGCTGCAACAAACGGGTGTGCCCATCGGCGGCATTGCCGCGGCCATCATCGCCCCCGCCATCGCGCTGGGTTATGGCTGGCGCTGGGCGGTGTTGCTGAGTGTGGCGCTGGTCACCTGCACCGTGGTGATGATGCAACGCGGCCGCGCACGCTGGGATGATGACCGCGACGCCTCCGCCCATGTACTTGCAGCACGCCCGCTCGACAACATCAAAATGGTGTGGCGGTACACGCCGCTGCGGCGCGTGGCGCTCGCGGGCGGCGCCTTTTGCTGGGCGCAATTTTGTGTGGGCGCCTACACCGTGGTGGTGTGCGTGAAGGTGTTCGAGATGAGCCTGCTCGCGGCAGGTGCCATACTCACCGTGGTACAGATTTCAAGCGCCGTCGGGCGCGTACTGGTCGGCTGGCTGTGCGATGCCATGCGCAACACCGCGCGCGTGCTCGCCTGGAACGCAGTGGTCCTGCTGGCAACCTGCCTCGCATCGTTGTGGATTGCACCCGGCTGGCCGCTGCTGGCGATTTACCTACTGTTCGCAGTATTCGGGTTCACCACCGGCGCCTGGGCCGGCACGGTGCTGGCCGAAGCCGGGCGCCTGGCGCCGCAGGGCATGGTGAGTACAGCGCTCAGCGGCTTTTTCGTTTACATCAATGTCGGCAAAATGCTCGGCCCCATAGTGTTTGCCAACATCTATTGGTTCACCCAAAGTTATGCGTGGGCGTTAGCGTCGCTGAGCCTGCCGGCGCTGCTGGCGCTGTTTTTCCTGAGCAGAAAAGTAAATTGAATCCCTAACACAAGGTTTTCGCACTCATTTGCGCACTTCCGTCAGCAACTGCTCCCAGTTCCTGGGCAACTGGATCTGCTTGCAGGTGGGAAAACCCAGTACGCCGTTGTGCGCAAAGACGTAGACGCTGTTGCGCGTGAGGTCGCCGGTGACGCAAATCATGTAGTCCTCGGGCCGCCACACCAGCGGCACCATGCGGTTGGGGTCGTCGGATTCGTGGTACACCTTGGGGATGCGTCCGGCCTTGCACTCGTCAGCTAGGTCCCACGTCGGCTTCTGCGTCCAGTCGCGCAGCACGCGCTCGAAGTGATGCGCCGGTATGCGCGCGTGGTCAAACAAATGCTGCTGCAGATCGCGCCGCGACCAGCCCGAAGCGGCGATGGTTTCGGCAATGATCGGTGACAGCAACATCTGCGGGCGCAACGTGTTGTAGCCCTGCCCCACCGAGAACATGAACTGCCACGAGTACTGCTTGACCATCGCGTCGCAGACGTAAGGCATCAGTTCCTCCGCCGTCGCGCCCGACACCGAGGAGATGTGGTTGCCGCCGGTGTGGCGCGAGATGGTGACGGTGTTGTCGCCCGCCTCGAAGCCGAAATCCACGCTGTTGGGCGTCCAGCCGATGGCTTTCACCACCGCTTCGTTTTCCGCGATCACCACGCGCCAGGTGTTGCCGAAGGTGGCTTTGTCGTTTTTATGCGGCAGAAAACCCGCGACGTTGCGCAAGTAAAGCCGCCAGAAACGGCCGACCGAGGTGTTGGCGATAAAGCCGTCGCGCATTACGCCCTGGGTGTAATTGAAATCGAGCTGCTTGATGATGTTGCCGTTGAGTATGATCAGCGTTTCGCCGCCCGGCGTGTTGCCGCTGTGCTCGACGCCGTAGCCGTGATCGGCCATCGCTTCGACCAGGGCCACCAGCACTGGCATGTACTCGGGCCGGCAACCGGCCAGCACGCCGTTCACCGCTATGCTCCAGATCGTCGCTGCGCGGCTGTCGGGCAGCAAACTACCCAGCGACTCGTCGGGACTGCGGTCGGTAAAACGCAGGAACTGTTCGATCTTCGCCTGCGTCGGTGGCACTATCGGCAAGCCATCGGAAAGCTCGTGACGATAGAAATAATCATTGATCTCGTCGAAGCTGCCCTCGACCACGATGTCACGCGCTGCCGGTTCCGCTTCGCCACTGACGGCTTTCGGCGGCTGCAGCAGATTGTCGATCACATGCTGCAGCGTGACTTCCAGTGTGTTCTTGCGCAACTGCTCTTTGCTCTGCACGCCGGGATGGCCTACCACGCGCGCCACCGGCAGATTCGGCATGCCCAGGCCTTTGGACGCGGCCGTCGCCAGCGTCATAAAACCTTCGCCCACCAAGGTTGACGACGGAATACCCGCCGCCTCACCCGATGCACTGGCCCGCAACACGGCGGGCGTGCAACTGCCTCAACACCCCATGCCCGAGATGACGGCGTCCACCCCCAGCGCTTTGAATTTTTGCGGCAACGCGGCCACCACCGCGCGCTCGTCGCTGCCGTGCGTATTACCGAACTCCTTCCAGCTTACAAATTTTGCGCCAGGATAACGCGCCTTGATGCCTTCCTCGAGAAACGCGAACACCTCATTGCCGCGGAACACCTGATCCCATACCGTTGCGATAGTCTTGCCATCGAGCGTATCGAGACGCTTGGCCAGCGCTTTCACTTTCGATTGCCGCGGGCTGCGCGGCCACAGGGCTTGATAAAAACCGTCTTTGGCGTCGTACATGATTTAGTGCTCCAGAAAAAAGCGTGGCAGATGCAGCCGATTATGCGATGGGGTGCGGGAAGCGTCCAGTGGGGGTCCACGACATGCTCTGCGGCACGTCGAATATCTATCGGAGCTGTCTCTCAGAACCTTGTGGTTTCCCGGTAATCCGATCACAACATTTCATCAGCTCGTTCGCGCATGACTTCCACTCATGCGCAGAACGGTGCGCATACCGTGCTAACGTCCAGCCCAGTCGTGGTAGCCTGCCAACCTTTGCCACAGGGAGTATTCATGTCTTACCTTAAATCCGCCGCCGCCCTCTTACTCGCCTGCCTGTCGCTGCCCGCTTTCGCGCAACAGTACCCCACACGCCCCATCCGCATGCTGATTCCGTTCCCCGCCGGCAGCGCCGCCGACATCATCGCGCGTGCGATGGAACCGGCGATGCGCGAGCGCCTGGGCCAGGCACTGGTCATCGACAATCGCGGCGGCGCGGGCGGCAACATCGCGGCAGAGCTCACGGCGAAAAGTCCCGCCGACGGCTACACGCTGTTGATGGCGACCATCGGCACGCAGGCGATCAACATCAGTCTCTATAGCAAACTCGCGTATCACCCGCAGAAAGATTTCACCCCCATCGTGCTGGTCGGCGACAGTCCCAATGCGATGGTGGTGAACCCTATCGTGCCGGTGAAGACGATGAAGGAATTCATCGCGCTGGCGAAATCCAAACCGGGCCTACTCAACTACGGCTCATCCGGCTCGGGCACCACCGTGCATCTATCGGCGGAACTGTTCATGGTCATGACCGGCACCAAAATGTTACACGTGCCGTTCAAAGGCGCATCGGAATCGTTGACCGGACTGATTTCGGGTGAAACTGATCTGCAATTCGCCAGCCTCTCGTCGGCTATACCGCTGATCAAGGCGGGGCGTCTGCGCCCGCTGGGGGTCACTTCACCGCAGCGTTCGCCGTCGCTGCCCAATCTGCCGACCATCGCCGAATTGGGATTGCCGGGCTTTGAGGCGGTGGCCTGGTTCGGCATCGTCGGCCCCGCCAAACTGCCCGCCAACGTGGTGGCCACCATACACAAGGTGACGCTCGCCTCACTGGCGCAAGAGGATGTAAAAACGCGGCTGTTCAACTCCGGTGTCGAAGTGCGCACCTTGGGGCCGGAGGAATTCGCCAAGTACACCGAGACCGAAATCGCGAAATGGGCGAAGGTGGTGAAGGCCTCGGGGGCGCGCGCAGGTTGATGCTTACTGCGGCTTGATGCCAACCTCAGGCATCAACCTGCGCTAAAGCGCGTATGCGGATTGGATGGGTGCGCCGAACGATTCGCCGCATCCAGCTTACCCCGCACCGTATCGACGGTGGGTCAGAACTTCACCACCTTAGGATCAAACTCCAGACCCAGCCCGGGCTTGGTGGGTACGGTCAGCATGCCGTTTTTCGGCACCGGCACTTCCTTGTAGCAGCGGAAGGTCCACGGCATGTATTCAACCGTGAGGCCGTTGGGTATGGCCGCGACGGTGTGTACCTGAATTTCGGGTATGAGATGGCTCACCACCGGCAGATTAAACGCCTCGGCCATGGCGGCGATTTTCATGAATCCGGTAATGCCACACGAGCGCATGATGTCGATCATGATGATGTCCACCGAGCGCGCCTCCATCATGTGCCGGAACGGCACCGAGCCATAGACATACTCGCCGCCGGCGACCGGCGTATCCAGCGCATCGGTCACGCGCGCAAGCCCCGGATAGTCGTCATGCGCGGTGACGTCTTCGAGCCAGAACAGATGGTATTTCTCGACTTGCTTGCCGATGGAAATGGCCTGCCGCACGTCCCAGCGTTGGTTGATATCGCACATCAAATCGATCTCGTCGCCAATGGCTTCGCGGATACGTTTGATGCGATCGACTTCCAGCGGCGGGTTGGTGTAGCCGGGGAGTGCTAACTGTGTCTTCATTTGCGTGTAGCCGCGTTTCACCAGCGTCTCGGCCGATTTCACCACTTGCTTTAACGAAAAGCCACGCATCAGCGCGCCGCTGGCGTAGGTGGGTACGGTCTTGCGAAAGCCGCCGAGCAGCTCCGACACCGGCTTGCCGAAAGCCTTGCCCTTGATGTCCCACAGCGCGATGTCGATAGCGGATGAAGCCAGCGTGAATATGCCGCCCGGCCCCGCATGCGAGGCGGCCTCGCGAAACTTCGCATGTATCGCTTCAATGGTGAGCGGATCCATGCCGATGGCGAGCGCGCCCAGCGAATCGATGGCCGAGCGCAATGCGGGCGTAACCGCTGCGCCGAAAAATGCGACGGAAATGCCCTGCAAACCCTGATCGGTACTGATTTTCACGCCGATGAGCTTGCGCGTGGCACCTTTTTCGGCCGGGCCGTTGGCAAGCGGTTCATCGGCGGGCACTTCAACAAACGTGGTCTGGACTTTGGTGATTTTCATGAGGACTCCCTGGGTTGATTATGCATACCTAAAAACATTTAGCCACAGGGGTCACAGAGCAACACAGAGAACGTCAAATGCCTAGCCCTGCTCTGTGCGCCTCTGTGAACTCAGTGGCAAATGATTTTAAGTGAAGTTTACACGCTGGCAGCAACGCTGACACTGCCGCCCGCTGCAAAAATGATCAAACCATGGACGCGTTTGGCGGGAAATGCGCGCCCCACCTGCGTGCAGTAAGCGCCGACCTGGGCGCGGTATTCGGCCAGCAGACCCGCTTCCACAGTGGCGAGTGCACCCGTTTTATAGTCGAGTACACACACCTCATCCTCAAACGCCACCAAGCGGTCGATGCGCAGCGTGTCGCCGCTGTGCACAACCATCGACACCTCGTTCATCGCGCTGGCATAAGCGGTGGCATCAAAATAGCGCTGGTATGCGGGCGTTTCCAGCACCCGCTGCGCATCGCGCCACAGCACATCAAACACCTCGTCCGGCACCGCCAGTTCACGCCGCAGCGCTGCGGCGTCCGCAGCGCGTGCGCACGTCAGGCGCTCCATGACGAGATGAAATTGCGTGCCGTAGCGCAGCCCCGCGCCGCCCGGCGCGGCGACGCGCCTGCCGGTGGGCATGGGTCGGGTCAGGCGTGGATCGGCCGGCGGCGCCGCTTCGTCTGCGACGGCACTGATGCTGCCGGATACGGGTGCTGTCAGCACCGCGCCATACTCGAGCACGCGCGCAGGATCGTCATCGACGCCCGCCAGTTGCGCCACCGCAGCGCGCAGGCGTGAGTACCAGGATTGCGCACTGCCACTGTTTTGCGCTCCGCTCACGATCAGCGCTTGTTTGGCGCGCGTCGCCGCGACGTACAGCAGATTCAGATCTTCACGCGCGGCAATCTCGTCCTCCCGCGCATGCTGCAGGCTCTGTGCGCGGCTCAACTCGTCTTTTTTGCTCCACAGCGAAAAATGCACCGGCGCCGGTGCATCCGGCGGCCAATCGATCAGCGCATCGTAACCGCGCGCAGGCTGCGTTGCGGTGGTATCGAGCATCCACACGATAGGCGCCTCCAGCCCTTTCGCGCCGTGCACGGTAAGTATGCGCACGGCGTCGGCGCTATCGCCGATGACGCCTTCGTCGGGCGCCTCTTGCGCGGGGGACAGACGTAATTGGTTTATTTCGTTGATAAATCTTGGCAGGCTGGGATAACGGCCCGCATCGCTCTCGAGTGCGCGCTGTATGTACGCCTGCAAGTTCGCCAACACCGCGCCGCGCGCCGCGGGTGCCACGGCAGCCGCGTAGCGCCGCAGTATGTCGGCCTCGAAATAAATGCGATCGAGCTGATCGTGCACCGGCAATGCACCCACAGTGCCGAGCCAGTGGGTGAGCAGCGCGTGCGCGCGGCACAAGGTCTCACTGCAGGGGCGTGCGACAGCTAGCGCACACAGCCGTTCCCACCAAGAGCCTGCGCCTGCCTGAGCCAGTGCAATCAGGTCATCATCGCTACAGCCAAATACTGGCGAGCGCAGCACGTGCGCGAGCTTCAGGTTGGAAAACGGCGCGATTAAAAACTCGAGCAGTGCGGTGATATCGCACGCTTCCAGCGTGTCCAGCAGGCCGCCCAGGCGCGAGGTAATGTACGGTATGCCGGCGTGGCGCAGTGCGCGCTCATATACCGCCAGGTGCGTGCGCCGGCGCACCAGCACCAGCACATCCGCATAACGCGCCGGACGCCTGTGCGTGCCGGCGGGATCATCCGCCACCTGCCATGCACCCACCATGCGCGCAATACCCGCGACCAGTGCATCAGCCTCGCGTGCGCGACGCAGGTCTTCCTCCACCAGCAGCGGCAGCTGCAGCGGGTTGCGCAATATCCCGACGTCTTGCGCGACCGGCTGCGCGTCGTTCATCGCCAGTGGCAACACTTCGATGCGCCCCGGCTTGTCCGCGTAATGCGTGGTGTGCACGGCATAGCCCTGAAAATTTATGCCAGGCGCGCCAAACACGGCGTTGACCAGATCGATCACCGGCTGCGCGCAGCGCCGCGATTCGTCCTGCGCCAGCCGCACGGCGCCGAACAGCGCTTCGAGATCGTCGGCGGCATGCGCGAACAGCCGTGACTCCGCACGCCGAAAACGATAAATCGATTGTTTGGGGTCGCCCACCAGAAACACGGTGGGCGTGGAAGCGGACTCCGCCGCGGCGGCGAACCACGCCTTCAAGGTGAGCCACTGCAGGGGATTGGTGTCCTGGAATTCGTCGAGCAGGATATGCCGATAGCGCGCGTCGAGTTTGGTTTGCAGATAAGCGGCATGATCGTCAGCCGCGAGCAATTGATACGCCCGCCATTCGATGTCGCCATAGTCGAGCACCTGCCGTTCGTGCTTCAGCGCCTGATACGCATCCAGCAACGCCGCGCCGCAAGTGAGCGCTGCCACGTTAAAGGCATAGGCCTCGGCATCGCGCAGCGCATCCATGACTCCGATCACACGCGTACTGAGTTGTTGATGCAACTGCAAATAGCGCGCTTCGCCAGGCGCACCCAGCCGCTGACGCTGCGCCTGGCTCGGTTTCTTGCTGCGTGGCGCGTTCTTGTCGGTTAACAACACTTTGCAGATCGCGTTGAAGCATGCGCGTTGGGTAGCACCTTCCCACGCCCCGACCAGGGCCACAGCAGCGTTTTGCTCGGTTGCGGTACCTTGCGATAAAAATCCTTCATAATCATGTGCTTGCGACAGAAATGCAGCGTCGCCCAATAACCCCTGACAAAGGTCGCTATGCGGATCAACACCGAACGCCGTGCGCAGCCGTTCGAGCTGCGCCGCCACGGCTGCAGCGGCCGGAGCGTGGGTGGTGGCAGCCCACCACTCGGCGCGCCGCTGCATGAAGTTACGCAGCAGGGTGCGCGTGTTATCAAGTCCGATGCGGCTGAACAGTTCGTCGAGCGCCTGCGCGGCCGCGCCCTCGGGCGCGCGCGCCAGTTCATTCGCATAGCGCTGCCACGCGTCGCTGATGAGGGTTGCGGTCTGCTCCACCAGCGCGCTATCGCCCGTCACCCCGGCGTCCAGCGGAGCGCAACGCAGTAACTGCATGAACCAACTGTGAAAGGTGGTGATGGTGATCGGCGGTTGCGCGGTGAGGAATTCTTCATACAAGGCACGCGCACGCGGCAGCAGAGCTTCGGCCTGTGCCGGCGGCACCTCGCGCTCGCGCAGGAACTGGCGCACCTCGTCATCCGGCGCGATCGCCAACAGGTAGAGCCATTCACGCAGCCGCACGGCCATTTCCTGCGCCGCCTTGCGCGTGAAGGTAATGGCGAGTATGTCCGCTGGCTGCGCGCCCGCCAGCAACAAGCGCACGATGCGCGACACCAGCAGCCAGGTCTTGCCGCTGCCGGCGCAGGCTTCGACCACCACGCTGCGCTGCGGATCGAGCGCGATGCGGTTAAGACTGATTGCGCTCACGGCCAATAACTCCGCCGGCACAGACCGTCCATCTCGCAGTACTGGCACACCGCGTCCGCCCCCTGCGCCGGCAGCGCCGCGCCTTCGTGCAGCGCATCGTGCAGCAAGCCCAGGCGCTCGCGGGTCGCGCACGCCAGTGCGTTGACATCCTCGCTCAAGGCAACCGCCTTGACGCCTTCGCGTTCGAGCGAGAGAAACAGCGCCGCGGCTACCGGCCCGCCCCACAGCAGCGCATACACCGGCAATTGCACGTCTTCCCCTGGCGCCGCAACTTTCCTGCGCAGGATCTCCTGACGCTGCGTCTTGTAATCAATGACGCTCACCGCACCATCGCGCCCCGCGTCCACACGGTCGAGGCGTCCGCGCAGTATCAGCGTACGGCCATGCGGGGTGACTATCTCCAGCTCTTTATGGGCTTCACCGGCGTGAAAATGCCAGCCCTCGGCTTCGCGGGCGCACTGCCAGCCGACATATTCCGGGATCAACGGCTTCCAGCGCGCGAGCCATGCCCGCGCCAGATAGTTTGCGGCAACCGCCTCGCGAAACGCGGCGTCCGTCGCCGCCTGCAGCGCCTGCACCGCAGCGCCCGCCGCCAGGGCACTCACCCGCGGATGCGCGCGATGAAAGGCATTAAGCGCAGCATGCACCGCGCTGCCATAGTCTGCCTTGTCAATCAGTTCCTGCACGTCGTCAAGTTCCGCCAGCCGCAGCACATGCCGCGCGTGATACTGATAGGGACACGCCATCAGTGCGTTGTAGCCGCTGGCGGATATGCCCGCCGGTAGCAACAGCGCCGGCGGCTGCGCTGCAGGTTGTACGGTGGCAGTGGGGAGTGTTGCAGCACCCGGCGCGGCGACGATGGACAGCACGGCACGCGCGGCCAGCGCGTGATCGTCTAGTGACGCGTCATAGGCCAGGGTATGCAACGCGTTCAGGCGTTCAAAAAAGGGCGACAGCAGGTTGGCTTCGCCGTCGCGCGTGCGCTGCCAGGTGACCAGCACCTCATCGCAATTCACGATCAGCATGCGCAGCGTCGCCTCCATCTCGCCCAGCGCATCGGCACGCGTGCGCAAGCCGAGCGCCGCACGCACGCCCTGATTGAAAAACCGCGCGGCTGTTTCCGGACCGGGCAGATGCGCGGCATCCGCCCCCGCAATGATCACCGCATCAAAGCCGCGCAGCGACGTCGCCGCAAGAAAGGTGAATATCACTGGGCTGTCGATCGAACGGTCACGAAAGGTCGCGCTTTCCAGGGCGCGCCCCAGCCAGCGCCGCCACTCTGCGAACGGTAGCGCAAGGTTATCGCTGGCGAGTTCGTCCTGCAGCCGCGCCAGCAGTGCCAGCAGTTGTTCGCCTGCGGCATCCGCGGCCAGTCCACGCGCTGCGCCGGTGCCCCCCTTGGCGCCGCACACACCGATGGCTTCAAGGCTATCGGCGAGCAGCGTCAGCCACTGCGCAATCGGCGCGCGCCGCCGCTGCAACAGACGTGCCGCGCGCTGCAAGTGCTGCAGCATTTGCCGCGCCTCGGCGTCATTGTGGCGTTCGGCGAGCGCGATGAAGTTATCCAAGCCCGCAACCACGTTGGCCGCGCGCACCTGCTGTTCAAACCGTTGCACCACCTGCTCGCGCACGGCGCGCGGCCAGTCGTGAAACACAAAGGGCGACTTCAGCAGATCAAACAAATCGCCGTGTTGACAGCCGCCACTTGCCACATCGAGCCAGCGCGCAATCACGGTGGCGGCGCTCACGGTAGACAGCGCCCAACCGGCTTCATCGGCGACCAGCACGCCGGCGCGCTCCAGGAGTGCGCGCGCGCGGCGCGCCAGCAGGCGGTCCTGCACCACCACCGCGATGCGCGAGCGCCCCGCAGCGAGGCGC